>NZ_JBFAHV010000012.1:0-212346 GCF_040654375.1 Nocardia sp. NPDC050710
CCCGACATCACCTGAGCACCCACACATCCAGATGATGCAATAGCCAAACCCCGACCGATCGGTTCCACGTACCCCGCACAACCCTCACATCGGCAATCTGGTGCGTTTGGCCGACTCAGAGGAGTAGGGCCAGTTGATCTTCCATAGCCTAGTGCTGGCCGCTTCGGACCGCGCGGAATCGCCCAGCGGCTGACGCGAGTTCGGGGATTCGTGGCCGAAACCGCTGGCCTGCAACGAGCACGCCAGCGTGGCAGCTGGCGGGCTCGGTGAGGGGCAACGGGCCGTCTCCGTCGTGGACGCGGCGAACAATGTCGTCCACCGACCGGCTCGGCGGGATCCGGCGCGCCGCGACCACGCCACCTGCGTGAGAACTTCCCGCTCGGCCCACCTGCCACCGCTCACCGGCTCAGGCGAGCGTTTAAGGAGTGCGTAACCAATATGTCACCCCGGCCAGATGCGCGCACTACGTACTCCATGTCGCCTGAGCAGCGCGAAGAACAGCTCAGAATTCCTCTCTCAGTTCCACCACCAACCGGGTCGGCCGATTCAGTCAGCGCCCAGGAGGCATTTCGAGTGCCAGACAGGCTGTCCGAACGCGCGATAGGCGGTATGAGGGGACGGTTGGACGAGCCCGATTCGATCTAGAGTTGCGGTTCGTCAGCGGACGACGGAGATCTCTGGGTCGGCCGGTTGCTGGTCGATCGGAGTGCCGGGGCGGTTGCGCAGGAACTTGTCGAACATGGCCGCCACGTATTTACGTACCAGAGTCGTAGCGCGGTCGGCGGCGATGGGACCGATGTACCTCTTGGCGGCCGGTCGCGCGATGGTGGGTACCAGCGAGGGGAAGTCGGTGTAGTCGTAGTGCGCCGAATCCTTCATGGTCAGGTGACGTTTCCAACCGGTGCCGTGCTGCCAGAACGCGTCCAGCGACGGGTTGGCGTCACCGACCTCCTCGATCTGCTGGCTGGTCATCACCAGGACCGGGCGATTCACACCTTCGGTTGCCACTCGCCCGAACTCCTCGTCGACACCGATCTGGCCGTCGAGATCGACCGCCGCATCGATGCGGCGGTCGTCGTGCAGCGACTCGACCGCGGCGTACCCGCCGGACGAATGACCCACCATGCCAACGTGTTCGAGGTCAAGAGCACGGTCGAGCCCGGCCGGCAAGGACCGATGATCGGCGTCCGGGTTCACGCCATGCCCCAGTTGAGTAATCGCATCGAGGACGAATCGCGTGTCGGCCAACCGTGCGGAGACGTACTTCTTGCGGATCTCCGTGTCGAATCCATTGGGAGCCGGTGCGGGGGGAACGACCCTGCCACCGGGGAACTCCACGATGGACTCATAAGTGGGATCGACGGTGACCACCACGTAACCGCGGCTGGCCAGATCTTCGGCCAGACCGGTCCCGTACACGCGGGTGTCTCCCGCTGCGGGCGAGTAGAGGATCACCGGATAGGCCGTCCCGGCGAGTGCGGGTGCGTCGGTGTACGAATTCGTCAACAGGCCCGGTAGCGCGATGCCGAAACGCTTCTCCAGATCCGGGATCAGCGCGGTGGAGATGTAATGGGCTCGCGGGTGCTTGTCGACGTCGGTGGCCGGATAGAACACCGAAACCATCAGCTCCCGCTGCCGGTCGGTGTGGAACGGATCCTGTCTCGCCGTATCAACCAGATGCAGGACGGTTTCGCCCACCAGGTACTTCCCACCGGGCGGTGGAAGAACGGTCGCCCCGACAGGCGACGCATCGGCCACCACCGCGCTCCCCGCTACCAGCGCGAAAGCCGACAGACACACAACTGTCATCCGATTGATCAACGTCCCCCCAGGGCAACTCGGTCTCCAAGTGCAGACCAGCAGACGGTACCAAGCAAAAACTACTGCTGCACAAGCAATCTCAGGTCAGCCCGTCGCCCCTATCCCTCAGTTCTGCCGATAGCCCGGCAACGCTGCCATCGGCTACTCAAGACTGGTGTCAGATAACGGCCCTTGACAATTCGATTGGCCCCGCCCGTAGCCGATCCCGTAGCCCCGCCCCCGCTAACAACCGGACACTGCACAAAAAGCGACCTCATCGGCAATATGGTGCGTTTGGCCGACCCAGAGGAGTAGGGCCAGTTGATCTTCCATAGCCCAGCGCTGGCCGCTTTGGACCGCGCGGAACGCGGCATTGCGGTGCGTTCGTGACGTCGCTCTGCGGCCGCTCACAACGCCTTGTCTCATCGAGACCACTCAGGTTGCTGCGGGGGCTGCTGCACGGATAGATGACATCGTCGTCTCCCTCCCGCAAGCGGGCATTTGAGGAGTGTGTAACCGACATGTCACCCCGGCGAGTTCGGCGACTTCCTCCCTGCGCAGCCCGGGAGTGCGCCGCCGCCCCGGCTTCAGATCGGGCGGCAGCCCCACATCCCCCGGCCGCAGCCGCGCACGCTGAGCGCGCAGGAAAGCCGCCAGTTCGGCGCGACGGTTATCGCTCATCGAGTCCCCTCGTGGGTAGCGGTATCGGACCGCCACCCATCTCTAACGTCATATGCACCAGGTGATCCACGAGATTCACCCACCAGAGGGAGCATGACATGACGAACAACAATGGACCGGTCCTGATCATCGGCGCGACCGGCCAACAGGGCCGGGCAACGACGCGGCAGCTGCTCGAACACGGCTGGCGGGTCAACGCATTCGTACGCGATCCGCAGAACCCGGCCGCGGTCGCGCTCCGGGAAGCCGGGGCGAATCTGGTCGTCGGCGATCTCGATGACCCCGCGTCGGTGCGGGCGGCGATGGACGGCTCATACGGGGTCTTCCTGATGCTGCCCATGATGTCCGGGGTGCACATCACCGCGGAAGGCATTGCGGCCGAACAGCGCCGGGGCAAGGCGGTGGCGGATATCGCGAAGGAATCCGGCATCGAGCATCTGGTGTACAGCTCGCTGCGGGGCGCGGGCGAGAACTCCGGCGTCGACTATTACTCGGCCAAGGAGAACATCGAATCCCACATCGCGGCCCTCGAACTGCCCGCGACGATTCTGCGGCCGGTCTTCTTCATGGACAATTTCAACGCCTTCAACCGGCCGGTCATGGACGAGAACGGCACGCTGGTGGTGAATCTCGCGGTCCGCGCGGATATTCCGCTTTCGCTGATCTCGGTGCACGATATCGGCGTGTTCGCCGCCATCGCCTTCGACCGGCCCGACGACTACCGCGGACGCACCGTCCCCCTCTCGGGTGATCGCCTGACCCCACCCCAGATTGCCGAGACCTTCGGGAAGCTCGCCGATCTGCCCGCCCGCAGCTTCCAGGTCCCGATCGAACAGGTCAAGGCCTTCGACGAGCAGGTGGGAAAGATGTTCGCCTACTTCAACGAAGGCCCCGACGAGCCCATCGACACCGCACCGCTGCGGGCGCACCACCCGGAGCTGATGGACCTCGCCGCCTGGCTGCGGGTCACCAACTGGAAGCCGTGACCGATCGTTCGGACCTCAGCGCAGCAGCTCCAACAGCCGACCTGCGCTCGCCAGCGCGCCGTCGATGGAATCCGTGACGTACATCAGATCGATGAAGTAGTCGTCGAAACCGGTCTGCTCGGCGGTGCGCCGCACCGCGTCCGCGATCTGCTCGAGGGGCGTGCCCGCCTGCACATTGACGCGGACGATGGTCTCGATAGCGGAGGGATCCCGCCCGGCCCGCTCGGCGGCCTGATCGATGACCTCGCGCGACGCCACCAGCCGAGTGCCCCACGCCGGTGGTCCCGGTACCGGGACCACCGGCAGCCAGCCGTCCGCACGACGGCCGATGCGTTCCAGCATGGTCTGGGCGAAGCCACCGAGGTGGATCGGCGGCCGCGGCCGCTGGGCCGGTTTCAATTCGGTGCGGTGGCGCGGCACCGACACCAGGCTGCCGACGTATTCGGCCGGATCGGTGGTCCAGATCGCTTCCAGCGCATCGAGAGTCTGGTCCAGCCGCGCGCCACGCCGCGTGAAAGGCACCCCCACTGCCGCGTATTCCTCCGGCGACCAACCGATTCCGAAGCCGGGCACGAGTCTGCCGCGGCTCGCCACATCGAGTGTGGTGAGCGCGCGAGCCAGCACCACGGGCGGATACAGCGGCGCGATCAGCACATTGGTACCGAGGCGCACCCGCTCGGTCGCCGCCGCGGCCAGTCCCAAGGTCAGGAACGGATCGAGGATCGAATTGAACTCCGGTGGGATCGTATCGGTTCCGGCGTAGCCGACCTGGGGGTCGGTGGCGGCGATCAGCCGGTCGCCGACCCAGAGACTGTCCGCGCCGGCGTGTTCCAGCTCAGCGGCGAACTCCGGCACCCGTGCGCCCTCGCGCGCTTGCGGGCCTATCTGCGGTATCGAGAAGCCGACCTTCATCGTTCCGTCGTACCATCCGCGAACGGCCGGATATCACCCAGGGCGTCATCCGGCCGTCGGTCTCGACTCACCGACCGATCGGTCGACCCGCAGCGCCGCGGCCGTCGCCGCGGGAACCGCCGTCACCGGCGTATCGGCATCGGGAACCTCGGTGCCGCGCAAGGAGGTTCCCGCCGTCTCGCGCAGGAGGCACCGGGCGATCAGGCCGACCGGGGAGGCGATCGCCGAGTGGTCCCCGGACCATGCCGCCGAGCGGCCGCAGGACGAACGAGACCGCGAAACCGAGCATGGTGCCGAGGATGCCGAGTTCGCCGGGGAAGAAGGTGGTCACATCGACTCAGGAATTACGCCCACCCGGTAGGCACCTGGCCGTCGACACCGCGAACAGCGCCACCGAAATCCAGGCGAACCAGTCGCCGAACCGCGCGTAGATCGTGCGACCCGCCGACCCCGGAATGGCGGCGATGACCGCACGAGTCACCGTGACGTCGGTGCGCGCCGCGGCCAGCACCCGGCCACGGTCATCACTGGCCACCAGCTCCCCCAACTGGGGAGCCCGGGCAACCCCGACCCCCGATTCGACGCCGCGCAGCACCGCCATCCGGCTGTGCAGCCACGCGTCGTCGGTGAAATCCAGGGCGGGGACGAGCAGCAATTCCGCACCGCGCGCGACGTTCGCGCGGACCAGACCGGGGCGGTCGAGGTCGAAACAGACCGCCAGCGCCCACGGTTCGCCGGGCACCTGCCGCCATTCGGTACCGGGACGCAGCTCGTCCTCCAGTCCGGGGACCGGATAGTGCTTGGCGTACTCCACGCCGGACGGGTATTCGATCGCCGCGTTCACGCTGTCGCCGTCGCGGGTCAGAACCATACCCGCGACGACATGAATGCCGCGCCGCGCCGCCACCTCCGAGAGCGGACCGGACAGCAGCGGCAGCATCGATTCGTCAGCACGCCAAGCCTTTTCGGGTAGGACCACGACCTCGGCGCCTCGGTCGGCCAGCTGCTCGATCTCGACGACCGCCCGGCGGACCATATCGAGACCCTCCGGCGAGGAGACCGGGACGTAATCCGCGGGTTGCGCGACCGCGATCAGACCGACTCGCGTGGCCGTCCGATCCTGTGGAACGGCCAAACGCCAGAAGCCGAATGCGGCGACCGCGACGAACAGCGCCGCGACCCCGCCCCCGATGCGCAGCCGCTGCTCCCTGGTCACAGCGGGCGCCGCAAGCACCCCGATTGTCGTGGGCGCCAACAGAATGAGGAAGGTGATCGCCCACGGACCCGCCAGCGCCGCCGTCTGGATCAGCGGCAGCACCTCGACCTGGGTGTAGGCGATACTCCACCACGCGCCGAAGGGGCCGAACACCGCGAGCAGATATTCGAAGCCGACCCATCCCGCCGGAAGTACCATCAGCGCCGACACCATTCGCCCGCGGATCAGCAGCGACCGGACCAGTACCACCGCCCCGCCGAACGCGACCGCGGTACCACCGAGCAGCAGCACGGTCACCGGCACCGGCTGCTCGAGCGTACCGACGAAGTACGGCCACAGCTGCCCCGCACCGATCAGCCTCGACACCGTCCCGGCGAGGAACGCGCTACCCGCCGACACGCGCGGCGCGAGCACCAGCACCGGGATGGGCGCCAGCATCGCCAGCCCCGCCAATGGGCGCAGACCCGTGCCGAAATGCCACAGCACCGCGGCCGATATCGTTGCCGCCGCGACGGCCGCCCAACGCTTCACGAGTAGATCCCTCCGAGTCATCGATGTGAACTGGAACCGATGCTCGTCCCGCGATCGGCCGGGCACATCGCCGTCGAGAGTGGATTCGGCCTCACTCCTCCGGCGTGGGCCGCGGACGGCAGGCCGAAGCCCGCGGGTCCGCCGTGCTGTGCGTGGTCGCCTCGCGAGCCGATCCACCGGGGACGACCAGCCCCGCCTCGTAGGCGAATACCACCGCCTGCACCCGATCACGCAAACCCAGCTTCGAAAGCACCGAACTCACATGGGTTTTCACCGTGTGCTCGGTGACGACCAGGGCGGCCGCGAGTTCGGCATTGGACAGGCCGCGAGCGAGGTGGCGCAGGATGTCGCGCTCGCGTTCGGTCAGTTCCACCAGCTGCCGGGCCAGTTCGGGGCGTGGATGACCGCGCCGGGCCAAATCCGCGATCAGGCGGCGGGTCACCGTCGGCGCGAGCAACGCCTCACCGGCGGCCACGATGCGCACCGCGTCGACAAGTTCGTCGCGCCGCAGATCCTTGAGCAGGAATCCACTCGCACCCGCGCGCAGCGCCGCATAGACATACTCGTCGAGGTCGAACATGGTCATCACCAGGACCTTCGCCCGCGTCTGCGCGCAGATCCGGGCGGTGGCGGCGACCCCGTCCAGCCGTGGCATCCGTACATCCATCACCACCACATCCGGTGCCAGCTCGACGGCGAGATCGATGGCTTCGACGCCGTCGGCTGCCTCGCCCACCACGGTGATATCGGGCTGGGTCTCGAGAATGAGCCGGAATCCGGCACGGAACAGATCCTGGTCGTCGACCACCACTACGCGCATCGTCGAATATCCACTCGCAGCGGCAGTTCGACAGCGACGGCGAATCCGTCGCCCTCGGAGCCGTGCCGCAACGTGCCACCGCAGCCGAGTACCCGTTCCCGCATGCCGATGAGCCCATACCCGCCGCGACCGTGCCGATCCCCTCCGCCGATACCGTCATCGACCACCTGTATTGCGAGCAGCTCGTCACTCCACCGCAGCGACACCCGGACACTGGTAGCCCGCGCATGCTTCCTGGTGTTCGTCAACGCCTCCTGCACAACGCGATACGCGGTGACCGCGATATCACCGGGCACCGCGCGACGGGGTCCGCTCTCCTCGAAGGACGCGGCGAGCCCACCGCGCCGGGACAGTTCGACCAGATCCGGTATCGCCGCGAGACCGGGTTGATGCGGCGGATCGGCGGTGTCGCCGCGCAGCGCGGCGAGACTGTGGCGCAGCTGGTCGATCGCGACCCGTCCGGACTCCGCGATGCCGTCGAAGATCGCATCCGCGCGCACCGGGTCGGTGCGGGTGAACAATGAGCCGGTCTCGGCCTGCACGATCATCACGCCGACCGAGTGCGTGACGATATCGTGCATATCGCGGGCGATGCGCAACCGTTCCCGGTCGACGGCTGCGACCCGTTCCTCCTCCAGCCGCCGGGTCCGTTCCTCCAGCATCGCGATCCGCGCCCGTCGCGCCCGTACCCCGGTGCCGAGCGCCCACGCGGTGACGAAGGACATCGCGGCATACCCGTACGAATCCGGACTCTCCTTCGGCAGCACCAACGACACCAGCACGCCGACCACCACGGCAGCGAGCGCACCGCCCCGAAGTCGCGGCGGACTGTAGGCGGCGATCGCGTAGACGCAGACAATGGTCCCGTACGGCAGCGCGGGCATGGCGTGCGCGCAGGCCAGCGCCGTCATCGCCGGTCCGATCACACACAGCGCGAGAACCGGGGCACGACGTCGCCACCACACCGGCACCGAGGCCAGCGCCGAGAGCAGCACGATCCACCACGGCGCGCCCGCGACCAGCGCGGGCCCCACGCTCGCCACGGTCACCGCGATCGTCGTCACGACATCGACAGCCCCCGGCGGCCGACACCGCACCCACCCCATTGCCTCATCGAACCCGCGCGCCGCCGCCGCACCCGCCTCGCGTAAATCCACGGACACAGTCTCCCGCGGTGACTGCCCCGGCACCTCCCTCTCGAGGACGAGAGTCCGCTCCCCCGGTGGCCCGAGATCCGGAAATCACACTGTTCGCCGAGATCCCCGATCACGGTCGGTGGCGGCGTCGTCGCCGGACCGGTCGCTACCGGTGGTGCGGGATGGCTCGGGTCGCCAGGTCGGCGCCGCATTCGGGGCAGGACCGCAATTTGTGGAAGGCCGACTCCGGTGGTAGGCAGCGGTCGCAGAATCCCTTGCGGCACTTGGTGCAGACCAGGAAGTCGACCGCGAAATGCTCCGGGTCGGCCCGGGCGACCGGATTGCCGCCCGGGATCACCGAAACCGACAGCATTCGCTGGCAACCCGGACCCGCACAGTACAAAACCGCCATGATTGTTCCCCTCCCATGTGGTTGTAAATACCTCACAGGGGAGATCGCTTGTGCTACAGCGGAGTTACATACGCACCGGAGATGCCGCCGTCCACCAGGAATTGGGAGGCGGTGATGAACGAGGAGTCGTCGCTGGCGAGGAAGGCCACCGCGGCGGCGATCTCCTCGGGTTCGGCGAAGCGGCCGATCGGAATGTGCACCAGGCGTCGCGCCGCCCGCTCCGGATCCTTGGCGAACAGTTCCTGGAGCAGCGGGGTGTTCACCGGGCCGGGGCACAGTGCGTTGACCCGAATGCCTTGGCGGGCGAACTGGACACCCAATTCCCGGCTCATCGCGAGCACGCCGCCCTTGGAGGCGGTGTAGGAAATCTGCGAGGTCGCCGCACCCATTACCGCGACGAAGGAGGCGGTGTTGATGACCGAGCCCTTACCGCGCTCCAGCATGTGCTCTATGGCGTACTTGCTGCACAGATATACCGAGGTCAGGTTCACCTCCTGCACCCGCCGCCACGCGTCCAGGCCGGTGGTAAGGATCGAATCGTCCTCCGGCGGTGAGATTCCCGCGTTGTTGAAGGCGATATCCAATCCGCCGTAGGTGTCCACGGCCGCCTGGAACATGGCCCGCACCTGGGTCTCATCGGTGACGTCCACCTTGACGAAGGTGCCGTCCACCTCGGTGGCGGCGGCCGCGCCGGCGGTGACATCGATATCGGCGACGACGACCTTCGCGCCCTCGGCCGCGAACCGGCGCACGGTGGCGAGCCCGATGCCGCTACCGCCACCGGTGACGACGGCTACTCGATCCTGTAAGCGCTGCAACGCATCTCCTTCTCGAAGACTATTGGGTGGCGATGAAGACGTTCTTGGTTTCGGTGAAGGCGAGCGCGGCGTCGGGGCCGAGCTCGCGGCCGAGGCCGGACTGCTTGAATCCGCCGAACGGCGTCCAATACCGCACCGACGAATGCGAATTCACCGAGAGGTTCCCGGCCTCGACCCCGCGCGCGACGCGCAGTGCCCGGCCCACATCATTGGTCCAGATGGACCCGGACAGGCCGTATTCGGTGTCGTTGGCGATCCGGATCGCATCGGCCTCGTCGTCGAAGGGCAGCACCGCGACCACCGGACCGAACACCTCCTCGGTCAGCACCCGATCGGTCGGCCCGCCGGGCAGCACCACTGTCGGCGGATACCAGAACCCTGGACCGTCCGGTCGCGCACCGGTGAACGCGACCTCGGTCGACGGCTCGATGAAGGCCGCCACCCGTTCGCGGTGCGCGGCCGAGATCAACGGCCCCATCTCGGTGTCCTCGTCGCCCGGATCCCCCACCTTGACACCCTGTACGGCCGGTTCCAGCAGTTCCAGGAACCGATCGAAGACGCTGCGCTGCACAAGGATCCGCGAGCGCGCGCAGCAGTCCTGGCCCGCGTTGTCGAAGACGCCGTAGGGCGCGGTGGCGGCGGCGCGTTCGAGATCGGCGTCGGCGAACACGATATTGGCGCTCTTACCGCCGAGTTCCAGCGTCACCCGCTTCACCTGCGCGGCACATCCGGCCATGATCTGGGTGCCCACCTCGGTGGAGCCGGTGAAGACCACCTTGCGCACGGCGGGATGGGTGACGAACCGTTGACCCACCACCGAACCCTTACCCGGCACCACCTGGAAGACGCCCTCGGGCAATCCCGCCGCGAGGGCGAGTTCACCGAGCCGGATCGCGGTCAACGGGGTCAGCTCGGCGGGTTTGAGCACCACCGTATTGCCCGCCGCCAGGGCGGGACCGAACCCCCACGCCGCGATGGGCATCGGAAAGTTCCACGGCACGATCACCCCGACCACGCCGAGCGGTTCGTGGAAGGTGATGTCCACGCCACCCGCCACCGGAATCTGGTTGCCCAGCAGTCGTTCCGGGATGCCCGCGGCGTAGTGCAGCACATCCCGGACATTGCCCGCCTCCCACCGCGCATTGCCGATGGTGTGGCCCGCGTTGGTCACCTCCAACCGCGCGAGATGCTCGAGGTCCGTGTCCACGGCCTCCGCGAAGCGGCGCAGCAGCCGCGCCCGGTCACCGGGCGCGACGTCACGCCAGCCGGGCGCGGCCGCCTGCGCCCGCGCGATCGCGGCGTCGGTCGCCGCTACGTCGGCAAGCCCGATCCTGGCCACCACCTGTTCGGTCGCCGGATTGATCACCTGGGCCGTTGTCACGGAACTCGCTCCTCTCGCCGTGCGGCCGCGGCCGCGACCATGGCTCGTATCAGCCGGTCGTCGGCGGCGTTCGCCTCCGGATGCCATTGCACACCGACCAGGAACGGACCGGTGTCCGTCTCCGCTGCCTCGATGGTGCCGTCCGCCGCGTGCGCGGTTGCGATCAGATCGGGGGCGAGTCGATCGATGGCCTGATGATGGTGGCAGTGCGCCCGCACCCGCGGCCCCGCGATGGCGGCCACCCGGCTGCCGGGCGTGGTCACCACCGTGGTCACGGTGAAAGAGCCGGGCCCGCCCGAATGATCCTCGTGTCCGACCCGGTCGGGCAGATGCTGGATCAGCGTGCCGCCCAGCGCGACATTCACCAGTTGCAGTCCACGGCAGACCGCCAGCACCGGCAGCTCCGCCGCGCGGGCCAGCCGGAACAGCTCGAACTCGGAGTCGTCGCGATCCGCCCTGGTGTACCCGGGGGTCTGTTGCGGCGGTGCGCCGTAGCGGGCCGGATCCACATCGGCGCCGCCCGTCAACACCAGCCCGTCGAGCCGCGCGACCAGTTCGGGGCGCGCGGTTCCGGCGGGCGGCAACAGCACCGGGATGCCGCCCGCACGCTCCACCATGGCGACGTAGTTGTGCGGCAGCACCGCGCTGACGGTGTCCCAGGTGCCGAATACCGTGCGCTCGACGTAGGTCGGTAGCCCGATGACCGGACGTGCGACATCAGAGTCGTTCGAAGCCACGGGTTCGCTCCCAATCGGTGACGGCGGCATCGAATGCGTCCAGTTCGACGTGCGCTGCGTTTCGGTAGTGATCCACCACATCATCACCGAATGCGTGCCGCGCGACCGGGGAGTCACCGAAGAGTTGCGCGGCTTCCCGCAATGTCCGTGGCACCCTGGGCCGCTGCGAGCGGTAGGCATTGCCGTGGAACTCCGGTTCCAGTGGCAGCGCGTGCTCGATGCCGTGCAGTCCGGCCGCGATCGAGGCCGCGACCGCCAGGTACGGGTTCACATCACCGCCGGGAATCCGGTTCTCCATCCGCAGCGACGGCCCGCTGCCGACCACCCGCAGCGCGCAGGTCCGATTGTCCACACCCCAAGCCAGGGCGGTGGGCGCGAAACTGCCGGGCACGAATCGCTTGTAGGAGTTGATATTCGGCGCCAGCAGGTAGGTGAACTCGCGCAGGCAGTCCAGCTGTCCGGCCAGGAAGTGCCGCATCAGCGCCGAGGTGCCCGCCGGCCCGTCGCCCGCGAATACCGGTTCGTCGTCGAGGCTGCGGAGGCTGAGATGGATGTGGCACGAATTTCCTTCACGCTCATTGTATTTGGCCATGAAGGTGAGGCTGCGACCCGCCTGCGCCGCGATCTCCTTGGCGCCGGTCTTGTAGATGCTGTGGTTGTCGCAGGTGATCATCGCCTCGTCGTAGCGGAAGGCGATCTCGTGCTGACCCGGATTGCACTCCCCCTTCGCGGACTCGACATACATACCAGCGCCGGACATTTCGTTACGGATGCGCCGCAGCAGCGGCTCGATGCGCGCGGTGCCGAGCATCGAGTAGTCGACGTTGTATTGGTTGGCGGGGGTCAGCCCGCGATATCCGCTGTTCCACGCGGACTCGTAGCTGTCGTCGAAGACCAGGAACTCGAGTTCGGTGCCGACGTAGGCGCGTAACCCGTGCTCGGCCAGCCGATCCAGCTGCGCCCGCAGGATTTGCCGCGGCGAGACGGTGACCGGTGTCCCCGCGGGCCGCACCTGCTCGAGATCGCAGAGCACCAGCGCGGTGCCCGGCCACCACGGCACCAGCCGCAGCGTGCTCAGGTCGGGCCGCAGCACGAAATCGCCGTATCCGGTGTCCCAGGACGACATGCGATAGCCGTCGACGGTATTCATCTCCACGTCCACCGCGAGCAGATAGTCGCACGCCTCGGTGGCGTGGCCGAGCACCTCGTCCAGGAAAAACCGTGCCGCACAGCGCTTCCCCTGCAATCGCCCCTGCATATCGGTCATGGCGACCAGGACGGTGTCGAGTTCGCCCGACTCGATCCGTTCCCGCAACTCCGCCAGCCCCAGCATCCCCGATCGCATCCACGGCCCCTCTCGGCGTCACAACCGTGCTCACGCTAGAGGAAAAACAGACCGTACGGGCACCGGACGCGCAAACCCGTCCGCATCCGGAACAGCCCGCGATACCTGGCCGGTCTCCATCGCGGACGTCGAACAGCACGCCGACACCATCGGGTCCGCCTCGTCGGCACCGCGCCGGTCCGGCGACCTCGCCCCCGCGCCGAGCGCCGACGCCCGGCGTCGCGTTATGGGCTCGTTGTCCAGCCACCCGGGCGCATACCTACCGGCTCGAAGGGAGTCCGGAGCGCCCGCCGGAACCCGCTGCGCGGGCGAACACCAATTACCCGGAAATAGCTCGGCACCTATCGCGCCATTGCGATAGGTGCCGAGTTCGACGGCCGTAGCCGGGTACTACTTACAGGTAGGCCCCGCAGACCGGCCAGGCGCCCGCACCCTGGGTGGCGAGCACGTTCTCGGCGACGCGGATCTGCTCGTCCTTGCTGGCGTTGGAGGCCGAGCCCGAACCGCCGTTGGCGGCCCAGGTGCTATCCGTGAACTGCAGACCGCCGGAGAAGCCGTTGCCGGTGTCGATTCCCCAGTTGCCGCCGCTCTCGCACTGGGCGACGGCGTCCCAGTTGTGGCCCGATGCGGAGGCGGTGGCGGCGGAGATGCCGAGCGGCACGGCCACGAGGGCGCCCACAATCGAGACGAGGCCGATGGTACGGGTGCTGATCTTGCGGATATGCGACATTCGAAGTTTCCTGCCTGCGCCCTTCCGACCCGGCGCTACCTCAGCCGGGACCCTGCCCCCAGGAAAAGTCGGGGTTTCTCGAACCGTGGGACAGGATTACGGTGTTCGGCGGTTCGAGCTCGAGCCCATCTCGGTGATCCGGGCTGAGAACGACCGTAGCCAAGAGTTCGCGAAAGATCACGTCGCAATAACGTCCGAATTGGCTGAACCATTCAGTGAGACATTGCTTATTCACGCAGTTCGATACCGGAAAATTCCGAATTACATAACTGTTGTTATTTGCCCGTTATGTGTTGTAGATCACTGCGATATAGTGATCCGGATCGCGTAACGACCTCGGCTCGGTGCACGAACCCGCCCGAGCGGTACTCGCCCTTGCGCCCCGGGCCGCATCCTGGTGCCATTGCGCCAACTCTGCTTCGCACCCCCGGAGGCCCCGTGCTGTCGCTACAAGAGATCTCGGACCGGCTGGAGATCCAGGACCTGATGGTCCGCTACTCCCACGCGGTCGATACCAAGCAGTGGGACCTGCTCGACGACATCTTCACCGCCGACGCCCACATCGACTACTCGGCGATGGGCGGTGCGGCGGGCGACCTCGCCTCGACCAAGAAGTTCCTCGCCGACGTCATGCCGAACTTCCCCGCCTACCAACACCTGGTCAGCAACTCTTCGATCATCGTCGACGGCGACACCGCCACCGCCCGCACCATCTGCCACAACCCGATGCTGGTCCCGGGCGCGAACGGACAACAGACCCTGATGCTGTGCGGCCTCTGGTACCTCGACACCTTTGCCCAGGTCGACGGTTCCTGGCGGATCGCACAGCGTGTCGAGGAGAAGAGTTACATGTATGTGGCCAACGGTACGTCCGCCTGAGCGGCGCGACCGCACTCGGCGAGCGAGGGCGAAGTGCCTGCGGCCATATCGTCAGCGACGCGGCCGCAGGGTGATCGGGACGCCGTCCTTCGGGAAGGGGAGCGCGCTCATCTGCCACGGCATCTCGTACTCCGTGGGGAAGTCCCACTCGTAGGTGCGCAGCATCGCGTGCAGCATGGCCTTGACCTCCTGTATGGCGAAGTACATGCCGATGCATTTGTGTACACCCGCGCCGAATGGCATCCACGCGTAGCGATGCGACTTGTCCTCGCGCCGATCGGGGCCGAAGCGGTCGGGGTCGAATTTCCACGGATCGGTCCAGTATTCGGGCAGGAAGTGGTTGGCGATCGCACCCAGCAGCACATTCGCCCCCGCGGGCACGAAGTAGCCGTCGACCTCGGTGTCCTTCACCGCCTTGCGCATGATGAACGGCACCGGCGCGATGATCCGCATCGATTCCTTGATCACCAGATCGAGCGCGGTGAGCGAATCCAATGCGGCCGTATCCAGCGGACCGTCACCGAGCGCGAGCGACTCCGCGCGCGCCCTGCGCTGCCATTCCGGATGCTTGCCGAGGAAGTACGCCGACACCGTGGCGGTGATCGTCGAGGTGTCGTGTGCGGCCAGCAGCAGGAAGATCATGTGGTCGATGACCTTCCGATCACTGAAGCGCCTGCCGTCCTCGGTCTCGATATGACAGAAGACCGAGAAGAAATCGGTGCCGGTGCTGGCCCGCTTGTCGGGCAGCATATTCGCGAAGTATCGCTCGAGCTCATTGCGTCCCCGCAGCCCCGCCCGCCAGCGGCTGCCGGGCACCGGGAATCGGATGGGCGATTCGCTCGCCAGCAGCATGGCTTCGAAGGCGGCGGTCAAGCGGTCGGCTTCGGGGCCGAGCCGAACACCCATGAAGACGTCGGCGGCGATATCCATCGAGAGATTCTTGACGGCCGGATACAGCTTGACCGGCCGGCCCGTCGGCCACTGCCCGATCCGATCGTCGACGAGTTCGGCCACCCGGGTGAAGTAGGCACGCAGCCGGTCGGGCATGAATGCCTGCTGCATGATTCGCCGATCCAGCCGATGCTCCTCGAAGTCGAGCAGCAGCAGACCGCCATGGAAGAACGGGTCGATCAGATCCTTCTGGCCGGTCACGAACGCCCGGTCCCGATTGCTCAGCACCGAGTCGATGGCCTCCCCGCCCGCCGCGAAGACCATGTCGCGACCGAAACCCCTGGTCCACACCATCTTTCCGAAGCGGTCGACGAGGTCGAGCGCGTAGGCGGAGCCGTAGTGCAGGGCCTGCAACGTATCACCGAGGAACGGCAGCCCCGCCCGGCCCGGTATCGGCGCGAGCCCACTGCCGGGCGGCGGCTCCGCGAGCACGCCGCGGCGCTCGGGTATCAACCGAACGGCCCGGTCCACCAACCCGTTCGGCATCTGGACGAACTGCCCGTTCTCCGGGACGGGCGCCTGGCGGGAATGGATGGCCACCATGGCAGTCCTCCTCTATCGGTAGATCGGCGCGCTCCTCGTCGAGCATGCCGACATAATGCGAAAGTCGTTGCGGCGCAGTCATGTTCATTATTCGGCGCCTTCCCGGTGCACATCGGCCGCATGATCGAGCAGCAGTGGCACCAGATGGCGGCACGCGAAGGCGCGCGCCTCGGCCGGGTCGGCGAGTGCGATGCTGCGCGACGGAGTCAAAAGAAACGACAGCATGATTCGGACCGCGAGCTCGGCCACGACCTGCAATTCCGAACCCGGCCGGTCCTCGTGCGCGTCGCGCGACAACTGCACCGCGAGGAAGGCAGCGGCGGTATCGACCAGACTGCCGCCTTCGGTGGTGAGATACGGCAACAGCGAATCCGGTTCGATCTGCAGCAGTCTGCTCAGTAGTACGTTCTCGCGCAGGTAGGCCAGCGCGAAGACGAATCCCTCGGTGAGTTTGTCCTGGATGGTCTCGAATCCGGCCATCTCGGCCTCCATCGTGGTAAGGAACCGGCCCATCTCACGCAGGATGACGGCCTCCACGATGTCGTCCTTGCCGGGAAAATGGCGGTACACCGTGACCCGCGCCAGCCGCGCGCGCCGCGTGATGTCCTCCACGGTGGTGCGCCGGATGCCGACGATCTCGAACTGCTCGAGCGCCGCGTCGAGAATGCGTTCGGCGGTGCCGACCGGAGCGTCGAGACCGACCGAGGTCACCGCCTTGGCGAGCATGCCGCGCCTCATCGCATCCCACCCTTCGGCTCTCGAGATCCAACCAGCGGCTTCTATCCAGCGGCGTCTTCCACAAACAAGGGCTTCTACCAGGGGAATGAAACAAACATACGGCAGATGTACCTTCATTCTCAATAGCCGATCGCAGATTTCTGTGACATGCGGCACGGCGATTTGCATTGTGCACAATTTAATTGCTGGCTACCGTATTGGGTAACCAGATCGTTGCAGACAAGGAGTCGACAATGAAGATCCTGTACACCGCCGAAGCCCTAGCGACCGGCGACGGACGCAACGGCCTCGCCCGCACCACCGACGGCAAGGTCGATGTGAACCTGGCGACGCCGAAGGAGCTCGGCGGCAGCGGCGAGGGCACCAACCCCGAGCAGCTGTTCGCGGCGGGCTACGCGGCCTGCTTCCACTCGGCGCTGCGCCTGGTCGGCAAGGCCGCCAAGGCGAATATCGACGACTCCGCGGTCGGCGCGAAGGTGAGCATCGGCCCGAACGACGCGGGCGGCTTCCAGCTCGCCGTCACCCTGGAGATCTCGCTGCCGCACCTGCCCCGGGACGAGGCGCAGGCGCTGGCCGACAAGGCGCATGCGGTGTGCCCGTACTCCAACGCGACCCGTGGCAATATCGATGTCGACATCATCGTTACGGAGGACTGAGCATGCGCGCTGTAGTCATCGAAGGTTTCGGTGAGCCCAAGGACGTCCTCACCGTGGCCGAACGGCCGACACCCGAGCCCGCCGCGGGCGAAGTGTTGATCGAGCTGATCCTCGCACCCATCCACAACCACGACCTGGCCATCATCCGCGGGGTATACGGCTACCGGCCGCCGCTGCCCGCGATCCCGGGCACCGAGGCCGTGGGCCGCATCGTCGCACTGGGACCGGAGGTGACCGGTTTGGCCGTCGGGCAGCGCGTCAACGTCTCCGGGATCGCCGCCGCCTGGGCTGAGTTTTTCGTGGTCAGGGCCGCGCAGGTGGTGCCGCTGCCGGATTCGATTTCCGACGAGACCGCGGCACAATTGCTCGCAATGCCGCTCAGCGCCCTGATGCTGCTCGAAGACCTCCAGCTGCAGTCCGGCGATTGGATCGCCGTCAACGCCGCCAATGGCGCCGTGGGCAGGCAGCTGAATGTGCTCGCACGGCACCGCGGTGTGCGGGTGCTCAATCTCGTGCGCGGCCCCGCCTCGGTGCAGGCGCTCACGGCACTGGGCTTCGAGCCCGTCTTCGACACCGAATCGGATGGCTGGCTCGACCGCGCGACGGCGGCCACCGAAGGCGCCCCGATCGTCCGGGCCGTGGATCAGGTGGGCGGTCGCGCGGCCAACGACCTGCTGTCGCTGCTCGCGCCGAAGGGCGAGCTGATTTCCTTCGGCGCGCTCTCCGGGCAGCCGCTATCGATCGATCCGGGTCCGATGATCTTCAAAGAGGCTGTCGTCAAGGGCTTCTGGGTTTCCAAGCGCACCGCGGAGACCGGCAGAGACGAGATGCGCCGCCTGATCGGCGAACTGGTCGATCTGGCGGCCCGCGGCATCCTCACCCTGGATGTCGAGGCCACCTATCCGCTGACCTCCGTGGTCGACGCCGCGGCCGCCAGCGAAAGCCGCGGCCGCAGCGCCAAGATCGTCTTGTCACCCCGCTAGCCCTCTCGGCGTACCGGTGACGCTTCCCGGAGCGTCACCGGTACCCCGGCAACCGGTGCTCATACGCGTCGAAGTCGACGGTCTTGGTGGCACGCGCGTAGGCCAGGTGCGAACCCGGCCAGACGGCGGTCACCTTGCCTTCGGCGGTGTTGTACCAGCCGGGGCAGCCGGTGGTGAAAACGGTCGCATCGAGGCGGTCCCTGAGTTCCCTGGTGAATCGGTCCTGCTCCTCGGGCCGGATATCGAGCCAGCCGCCGAATTCGGCGATGCGCTCGATCGCGCGCCGGGCGTACCGCGCCTACTTCTCCAGCAGGTAGACGATCCCTCCGACTCACCGCCGAGGGCACCACCTTTCGGGAGCTGATCGACGAGGTCCGGGGAACCGTCGCCGATCAACTGCTCACCATCGACGGCCTCACCCTCGGGCGATATCGCGGGCCGCCTCGGCTATCACGACGCGCCCGCCTTCAGTCGCGCCTACCGCCGGTGGACCGGCAGCACACCGGGCCGTTCCCGCACCCCGACGTCGCGCTCGGATATCGCGAACTGGTAGGGGTCAGTCCACCGTCAGCACGACTTTGCCGGGGCCACGGCCGCTCTCCAGCTCCCGCTGCGCCGCCCCGGCCGCCTCGAGCGGGAAGATACGCGCTGCGCCCGGCAGCCGGAACTCGCCGCGGTGGATCCGCTCGGCGACCTGCTCCGCGAGCTGAATCGGGCGCGGCCCCGCGCCGGTGCTGGAGAAGGTGACGCCGAGGTCGGCGGCGGCGGGATCCGCGATGGTGACGATGCGGTCGGTGCCGCCGCGCAATGCGATCGCCTCGGGCAGCATGCCGTGGCCCGCCGCGTCGAAGACCGCGTCGACCGCGGCCGGCCCCAGCTCGCGGACCCGATCGGCCAGACCGGGTCCGTGCGTGGTGGGGATCGCGCCGAGGCCGCGCACCAGCTCCTGATTGGCCGCCGACGCGGTGCCGATCACCGTCAGCCCCTCCGCAACGGCCAGTTGCACCGCCATCGACCCCACCGCACCGGAGGCGCCGTTGACCAGCAAGGTCTCCCCCGACCGCACCTTCAGCTGATCCAGTACCGCCGCGGCGGTACTCACCGCGACGGGCAGCGCGACGGCGTCCACCCACGCCAGCCCGGCGGGCTTGTGGGCCAGCGCGCTGCTCAACGCGTACTCGGCGTAGCCGCCACGCCGCGCCCAGCCGAATACCTCGTCACCGACCGTCACCCCCGTGGCCTCCGGACCGACCGCGTCGACCACGCCCGCGATCTCACCACCGGGAAACTGGGGGAACTGCGGCTCGCCGAAAACCAGTGCACCGGAACGGATCTTCCAGTCCGCCGGGTTGACCCCGGCCGCTCGCACGGCGACCCGGACCTCCGCGCCGCTCGGTTCGGGCAGCGGCGCATCCTCGACCCGCAGCACCTCGGGTCCACCGAATTCATAGAACGCGATCGCGCGCATCCCGCCCGCCTTTCCGTAGTTTCGCCGGATCGATAGCTGACACGATAGGCCGAGCCGGCGGGCCGCGGCCGCGCCGACACGGGAATCCGCGGTCGTGCGATCTGCGTAGTATCCAATCACGTTGAGGCAGTGACCTTTACGTGCCGTGCGCAGGTAGTTCTACTCGTGTCGGGTGGCCTTCGGCCGACCTAATCTCGACGTATGCAAACACCTCGGAGACGGACAGAAACCCAACGCTGAGGCCCGAGAAACCAGCGGAAGACTCCGGCCGGTGAACCACGACTTCGAAACCTCCCGCCGCCTCGATCGGCCCGCCAACCAGACCAAGCATTTGCTTGGTTACACTGGATGGGCTATCACTAGGGGCCGGATATCGTCGGTATACGCGCACGGTCGCGGACCCCCGACGACCGTTCCCACCCGCGGCGGAGGTAGAGATGAACGATTTCGGTCACCGATCCGGCGTCGCGCTGGTGCTCGGCGCCAGCGGCGGCCTCGGCCGAGCCACCGCGCGCCTGCTGCTGGAACGTGGCAGCAATGTCGCGCTGACGTATTTCCGGTCCCCGATCCCACTCGACCCGCTCCTGGATAAGGCGCAGGCACTCGGCCGTACCGCACGGAGGTGGCAACTCGATCTATCCGATGCGGCACAGGCCGCGGATGTCGTCGAACTGGTGGCCGCGGACCTCGGCGGCATCCACACCCTGGTGTACGCGGCGGGCCCGCATGTGCCGATGGTGCACCTGAGCCGCGTCGCACCCGCGGACCTGCGACAACAGTTGGTCGCCGACGCCGCGGGCTTCTTCAACGCGGCGCACGCCGCGCTCCCCCACCTGCGCGCCAGTCGCGGCAATATCGTCGCCATCACCAGCGCGGCCACCGCCCGATTCCCGGTCCGCGACGGACTGTCGACCACCCCGAAGGCCGCGGTCGAAGCGCTCATCCGCGGCATCGCGGCGGAGGAGGGCCGGTTCGGCGTCCGCGCCAACTGCGTCGGCCCCGGTATGACCACCGACGGCATGGCCGAGCGGCTGATCTCATCCGGCGAACTCGACGACCACGCGCTCGAGGCCGCCCGCGCCAATATCCCGCTACGCACCTTCGGCGATGCCGAGGATATCGCCGAGGCGGTGTGCTTCCTCGCCTCCGACCGCGCCGACTTCATCAGCGGCCAGAAACTGGACGTCGACGGTGGCTACGGGGCGTAACCGCTTGGCCACCACGGCGCGCCCCCTCGGCTGACGAGCGGTTACCGGCGATAGTTGGGTGCGATGCCCACCGACGCGCACGAGAAGCCCTTCGCACCGACCTGCGCCTCCTCGGTATCGGTATCGCGGCCGACCCGCATCGCGCGAATCTCCAAGGGCCACACCATCAGACGCGCTAGTTCGCGCGGAATCACGGGTAAGCCTGCGACAGTTATGCGACAGCAATGATCCGGCAACGAAAGGAGACCGAACTGTGGAGGTCGTCGAGTCCCTGCGCGGTGAGGTGGATCCGATTGTCCACATCCACTCGCTCGTCGGGCAGCGCTTCCGAGTCCACGATCGCTACGAGGTAGGGCGGGAGAAGATCCGGGAGTACGCACGCGCGGTACAAGACTTCCATCCGGTGCACTGGGACGAGGACACCGCGGCGGCCTACGGCTACCCGAGCCTGGTCGCCCCACCGACCTTCACCGGTCTGCTCGTGGGTTCGGTCCTGACGGCCATGAGCAAAATCCTCGTCAGCATCAATCTGACCACCACCGTGCAGACCGATCAGGTACTGGACTTCCACCAGCCGCTGCTGGTCGGCGACGAGATCACCAGCAACATCTCGCTGTATTCGTACCGCCAGGCCTTCGGCGGCGACATCATCGTCATCGAGAACGCGATCACCAACCAGCGCGAAGAACTGGTGGTCACCGCCTATGCCACGGTGATGGCACGGTCGGAGACGACGACGGACAGCGATACATTCGCGACCACGGTAGAGAAGATCGTCCGCCAGGACCTGGCCGAGCCCGCGGAGGTCACACCGTGGCCGGTACCGCTGCGCGAACCACAGCCACCGACGCCCAGCGCTCGCGTCCGCGGGTTCGATTCGGTATCGGTCGGTATGGAGTTGCCGGGCCGGACCGTCGGACTCAGCCTCGGCGATCTCATCAACTACACCGGCGTCTCGGGGGATCCGAATCCGATTCACTGGCATACGGAGGCGGCCGAACTCGTCGGCCTGGAACGCGGTGTAGTCGCGCACGGGATGCTGACCATGGCACTCGGCGCGGGCTACATCACCTCCTGGGTGGACGACCCCGGTGCGCTGCGGCAGTACTGTGTGCGCCTGACCAGCCCGGTCTACGTGGGCGCGGACGGCCGCAGTGAGATCGAGTACCACGGCAAGGTGAAGTCGGTCGACCCCGAAACCCGCACCGCGACAATCGCGCTCACCGCGACGCACGCGGGGAAGAAGATCTTCGGCCGCGCCACCGCGACGGTGCAACTGTCCTGAACCGAGCGGTTGTGGCGGGCACCGGTCAGCGCACTTCGGCCGGGCCCGCACCGACCGCCCGCACTCGGAGCCCGATGGCCTCAGGCCAGGTTCACGGCGGCGATCGGCTGGGTGGTCGGTTGCGGTGAACCCCCGGCGGGTTCGACTGTCACCGCCAATGTGTCGTCGGCGCGATAGCTGGTCAGCAATTCCGGACCCCGCGGTGTCAGGGTGTCCAGCACTCCGGCCGAGCGCGGTGTCCCCTCGGATGGACCCAGGTGAGGATGTTCTTCGGGATCGCCGAATCGGTCTTCAGCCCTGCTACGGCGGTCGGACAGGCCTCGTGAACGGCGCGCCCGGCCGGATGGGCCGCGATCCGAGTCAGGCCGCGCGGTGTTCGCAACCCATGCCGAGCACCTGCTCGCGCAGGCTCTGGAGAGTCTTGGTGAGGATGCGCGAGATCTGCATCTGGGAGACGCCGAGGCGCTCGGCGATCTGGGACTGGGTCTTGGATTCGAAGAACCGCATGACCAGGACGCGGCGCTCGCGTTCGGGGAGTGCCGCGAGCAGCGGGCGCACCGCCATCGCGTCCTCCAGCAGCCGATAGGAGGGCTCCTCGACGCCGAGGGTGTCCAGGATCGACGGCCCCGGCTGCTCGTCGCCCTGCGTGCCGACGGCATCGAGCGAATGGGTCCGGTAGGCGTTGGCGGCCATGATCGCCTGGGTGACATCGCCGAGCTCGAGGCCGAGTTCGACGGCGATCTCCCGCGCGGTCGGCATCCGGCCCAGCCGTTGCGACAGCACCTCGATGGCCGGGCGCACCAGTGCCTGCACCTCCTTGGCGCGCCGCGGCACCCGCAGCGCCCACGTGCCGTCGCGGAAATGCCTGCGCACCGATCCCATGATCGTCGGCACCGCGAACGAGAGGAACGTGGATCCGCGTACGACCTCGTAGCGGTCCACCGCCTGCACCAGCCCGAGCCGTGCGACCTGCAGCAGATCATCGAAGTCCTCGCCGCGACCGGCGAATTTGCGTGCGATGTGCTCGGCCAGCGGCAGGCACCGCTGCACGATTTCCTCGCGCAGAGCCGGCCGGCGCGGATCGTCGGCATCCAGCGCGACCAGTTCCTCGAACCATTGTTCGATGTCGTCGTAGCTGTCCTCGCCGAATGCCGGGTGTGATCCTTCAGTTCGAACTGTCGTTCTACTCATCCGAGATCCTCGTTCCATATTGAGTTCAACCTTCATCGAGTACCCGCCCCGGCCGTTACCGAAACGTGACAATATCAGCTCCGCCGGATCCGGGCCGCGGTGTGCAATGAGCAGCATGAACAGCTCCGTGGCCACGCTGGGGGTGCTCATCCTCGCCGCGGTGACAGCGGTTGTCGCGCCCTCGGCGAGCGCGGCGCCGGTCTGTCCGGGAGCCGGTCAGCCGACGGTGCCGGTGGCCTCGGTCCCGGGCGCGCTGGAGGGTTTGACCGTCGATGTCCGCGGTCGCGCCTTCACCACCGACCTGTTGACCGGCCGGATATTCCGGATCGACGCACCCGGCGCGGCGCCGGTGCCGATCGCGACCGTACCGAGCGGCGGCGGCGGAGCGCTGGCGTGGACTCCGGACGACGAACTGCTCGTCGGATACGGGGCCGACGCACGGACGCTGGTCGGCGATACGCTGCGGCACGCGGGCATTGTGCGGATCGACCCCGATACCGGGGCCATGTTCCCGGTGGCGGCGGGACTCAGCGCCGCCAACGGCATGGACGTCGGCCGGGATGGAAGCATCTACGCCACCAACGACTTCGGCAATTCGATCGGCCGCGTCCACCCCGACCGGGAGGTCCAGGCCGACTGGGCGAGCCTACCGAGCGCCAACGGCGCGGTACTCGGCCACGACGACGAATTCCTCTACGTGGGGCGCACATTCGTCGATCCCGGGGTGAGCCGCATCCCCATCGCGAATCCGGCCGCACCGCAGTCGCTGCTCGATCTCGGTGGCGGCGACATCTTCGGCGCACCCGACGGACTGACACTGGACTCCTTCGACCGACCGGTCGTCCCGCTCGATACGGCGGGTCAGGTCATCCGCATCGACGCTCCCCAGCAGTTCTGCGTCCTGAGCAGCGGCAACCCACTGACCAGCGTCGTCACCTACGGCCGCGGTACCACGGGCTTCGCGGCCGGGCGCCTTTTCGGCGCCACCTTCACCGGATCCGTCTACGAAATCCCGGGCGGGTTCGACCGCGATGCCCGCACCGCGACACCCTGATCGGTCAGGACGGTGGTGCGATCTTGGTGATGGCAATGGCGCCGTCCCGGGCGGTGACCGTGACGAACTGGCGGTAGGTCCGCACCGGGGCGTCGGGGCGCATTTCGCTGATGACCACGTCGAAGCGGCCGTCGGCCAGCGGGGTGATCAGCACGCAGTGCTGGGTGCCCGCGGGAATCGAGGCGATGCCGGCGTCGATCACCTCGGCCGTCGGAACCGCGGCGTCCTGGGTTGTGAGCGCGCGGGCCCGCGTGCCCGAGCGGGCCACGTAGTAGGCGTGCTGGAAGGCGAGGATCGTCTCCGGACCGTTGGCCGACGAGCCGATGCCGTTGCCGCGCACCAATTGTTCGGTGCGGGTCGGCTCGCAGCCGGGTCCGCCGCCGAGCACGGGGTCGGCGGCGGTCGCCGCTTGCCGGGGATTGGTCACCGCCGCGGTATAGACCAGCACCACGGCGACCGCCGCCAGCGAGCCACCGATGGCCACCGACCCCACCAACCAGGGGCGCCTGCGCGGACGACGCGGGGGCCGTCGTTTGCGCAACGGGGGAAGTGTGCGTGGCGGCGGAATCGCCCCGGAGGCCGGAATCATCCCGGGCCACAGGGGGACCGCCGCCGACCCACCGCGACCGCGGGCCGCACCGGTTCGGAGCGCGCCGACGCTCCGCGTGGGTTCGGACGTGTTCGACGACATCATGACTTCGCCGCACCCCCTTTACCGGCGCCTTCTGGGCGACCTCGGGTTACCTCTCAATGCTGTTGAGCTTTAACAACATTGCACACCTCACGGGATTATGGCGGGCGAATGGCCGATGAGCCACCCGATCAGCGCCCGAAGACCCGTTGACGGTACGGAAAAGGCCCGGGAATCGGTGCTCGCCGCCCCACGGTCAGCTCGTGATCGCGGGCGGCAGGGTCGCGCGCTCATCCGGGCGGGGGTCGGACACCAGCGCCGAATGGGGGTCATCGAACGTCATCACCAGCTCGTTGTCCGCGTAGCGAGGCCAGCCGGGATCGCCGGTCGTGGCGAACTCGACCCAGGCCGAGTGCATTTCGTCGGCGATCCGCTGGGGCGGTTGCGGGCCGGTGAGATTCGGGCCCGCGCCGAGCGTGTCGAAGACGAAGGGAACCTCGAGGGCATGGATCGCGCCCAGATCCGGTCGGCGCCAACCGAACTCGTAGAGAAAGGCCGGGGTATCCACGGCGGCTTGGGATTCGACGAGTTGCCGTGCGGGACCGCGGAATACGGCATCGGTGACGATCGCGGCGAGCAGGTCGCCACCGGACGCATCCGGCCGGTTGGCGGCGTACGGCGCGATCGCCGCGGCATCGATGCCGAACCGGGCGAGCGCGAAGGGCAAGGTCTCCATGGTGATCGCGGCGCCGAGCCCGGTCGGGACGGTGAACAGTCGGAACTCCTCGGCGGTATAGCCCGCGAGCAGCGGTATTCCGCGCGCCGAACCCGCCGCGATCGCATCGGCGGGCGCCTCGGTGAGAACCTCGCCGTCCAGCGTCGGGAAGAAGCTCATCACGCCGATACCGGCGGCCAGCACGGATCGTCCCCAGCGGGCCGGGTCGGGGTTGCGGCTGTAGTCGGCGTGCACCGCCTCCTGCGCGGCCAGCAGCGCCGACGGCGCCACCGTCGCAAAGGCTTCCGCCGTCGCGGGCACACCCAACGCCTTGCCCAGTTCACCGCCGAGCAGGCGGGCATCGTCCAGGGTCGCGGCCACGCGCCCGCTGCCGCTCTGCATGATCGCCCGGCCGAACAGACCCCGCGCCGCGGGCGAGCCCAGCAGCGATGCGACGCTCATGCCGCCCGCCGATTCGCCGAAGATGGTGACCTTGTCCGGATCACCGCCGAAGGCACGGATGTTCTCCCGCACCCAGGTCAGCGCGAACAACTGATCCAGCAGACCACGGTTGGGCGGCGCACCGTCGAGCACCGCGAAACCCGAAGCGCCGAGCCGATAGTTGATCGCCACCAGCACCACGCCGTCACGGGCGAAAGCGGCACCGTCGTAGATCGGTACGGCATTGGCGCCGTGCACGAAAGCGCCGCCGTGGATCCACACCATGACCGGCAGACCCGCGCCACCCGGATCCGGTGTCCACACATTCACATTCAGGTAGTCCGAACCCGGCACCGTGTAGGTCCCGAGGATCCGCTCGAGGGCGGGCGGATACGGTGCCTGAATGCAGGTCGGCCCGA
This sequence comes from Nocardia sp. NPDC050710, assembly GCF_040654375.1. Taxonomy (NCBI): domain Bacteria; kingdom Bacillati; phylum Actinomycetota; class Actinomycetes; order Mycobacteriales; family Nocardiaceae; genus Nocardia; species Nocardia sp. NPDC050710. Next base: position 26,668 of record NZ_JBFAHV010000012.1, read on the forward strand.
GCGCCCCGGCATCCCGCACCCCGTCCCAGCCCACGACCGGTTTCGGCGCTTGGAAGCGGGCGGCGCCCACCGGGGCGGCGGCGTACGGCACGCCGAGAAAGGCGCTGACCCCGTCGACGGTTCTTCCCCGGATCTTTCCCCCGGCGACCTCTACGATTGGTTCCACGATCTACTCCTGTCCTACCGGCCCAGGATCAGCGTCCCCACTGTCGCCGCGCCGCGCAGGAGAATCACCACATCGAAGGCGTCCCGCGGTCGATGACGGGTCCGGCGGCTAGGTGCCGCGACGCGCGCGGGCACGGCGTTTGCCTTCGTGCATGGCCTGCACGCGGGCGACCGGGATGGTGTGACCCTCCGCGACCAGGTCCGCGGGCAACGTCTGGGGGGCAGGCATTTCCGCGGACCACGGGTCGCGGTCACCGAGTTGCTTCGCCGCGGTGCGCACGGTGAAATCTCCCGGCGCGATATCGTCCAGCTCTGCCCAGGACACCGGGAACGAGACGGGTGTGCCCGGGCGGACCCGCGGACTGTAGGCCGCGACGACGGTCGCCCCGCCGGAGCGGGTGGAATCGAGAAAGACCTTGCCGCCCCGGTCTTCTCGAATGAACGCGGTGGTGGCCAGGTCCGGGTCGAGCCGCTCGGCGCGGGCGGCGACAGCGCGGGTGGCCGCGGCGACATCCTCGATGACAAGGCCCGGCACGACCGGGACGAAGACGTGCACCCCCTTGGCCCCACTGGTCTTCACCGCTCCGGCCAGTCCATCGTCGGCCAGCGCCTGCCGGATCAGCCGGGCGGCCCGCACAGCCTGCCGGAAGTGTTCGCCGGGCGGCGGATCGAGATCGAGCACCAGGTGGGTCGGCCCCTGTACGGGGTCGGCGAGCAAGAGTGTGGTGTGGTATTCGACCGCCCGCTGGTTGCCGAACCACAGCAGCGTCCGTAGGTCGTCACACAGCGCGTAGGACACCTCTCGCTTGGAGCTGTCGGCCCACATCGTCACCCGCCGCACCCACTCCGGGGTGTATTTGGGCAGGTTCTTCTGCATGAAAGGTTCCTGGCCCGGCCGGATCCGCAGCACCGACAGCGGCCGATCCCGCAGGTTGCCGACCAGCCGGTCGCCGACGACCTCGAGATAGTCGATCAGGTCCCGTTTGGTCGCCTCCGCGCCGTCGAACAGCGGCTGGTCGAGATTGGTCAGTTCGACACCCGCCCGAACCTCTGCGCTCGTCATGGCCTCACCCTGCCCCGTGCGGCCCTACCCTGCAACCATGACAGGAGATCTCGCCGCGTTCGTCAGAGGATTGCCCAAGGCCGAGCTGCATCTGCACCTGGAGGGCACACTCGAGCCGGAGCTCAAGTTCATGTTGGCCCAGCGCAATGGGGTCGAGCTGGCCGAGAAGACCGTCGCAGAGGTGAAAGCGACCTACCGGTTCCACGACCTCACCTCCTTCCTGCGTGTCTACTACCCCGCGATGCGGGTATTGCAGCAGCCGAGGGACTTTCACGATCTGGCGTTCGACTACCTGACACGGGCGCACGCAGACGGCGTGCGCCACGTCGAGATGTTCTTCGATCCCCAGGCGCATACCGGTCGCGGCGTGCCCTTCCACACCGTGATCAGCGGCTACCGGTCGGCGATCGTGGCGGCCCGGCGCGAATTCGGGATTTCGGCCGAGCTGATCCTGTGTTTCCTGCGTGATCACTCCGCCGAGTACGCGATGGCGACATTGCTGGAAGCGCTGCCGTACAAGGACTGGATCATCGGCGTCGGCCTGGATTCCGATGAGCGCGGGAACCCGCCGAGCAAATTCGCGGACGTCTTCGCGCGGGCACGACAGGAGGGCTTCCTGTTGACCATGCACTGCGATATCGACCAGACCGACTCGATCGAACATATCCGTCAAGCCATCGAGGACATCGGTGTCGATCGAATCGACCACGGCACCAACATCATCGAAGACGACCGGCTCGTCGAGCTGGCCAAATCCTCAGGGCTGGCGCTCACCTGCTGCCCGGTGTCCAATTCGTTCGTCACCAACCGGATGAAGGCCGACGAGATCACCGCTCTACTCGATCGCGGGCTGGTGGTCACCGTGAACAGCGACGATCCGTCCTACTTCGACGCCTACGCCGCGGACAACTATCTGGCCCTGGCCCGGCAGGCCGATCTCGGCGTCGAACATCTGGTTCGGCTGGCCGAGAACTCCTTCCGCGCTTCCTGGATTCCGGCCGCGAAACTCGAGCGATACCTGCACGACATTCGCGAATACGTCGCGGCATACTCCTGATCCGCCACGGAGGCGTCGCTGCGCCTCACGGGGGAAATCCGATTGTCCGGCCGCGGCGCCGGCCGTAGGGTGGCGGGCCGGGAGGGGTTCCGCGGCGCGGGATCTGGTGCGCACAGGTATGGAGTTCGGTAATGGCGTTGCGGCTCGCGTGGGGGCTGGCGGAGCGGGATCGGCGGGGTTGGTCGGTCGCGACCGGCGCGGCCATCGATCCGCGCGCCCGTGATCTCGGCGATGGCGCTCCCATTGTGCTGGGGCCCGTGGACGCCGGACCCGATCGGGTCGCGGCCGCCCGCGCCGAACTGTCCGCGCTGATGGCCGTAGGCGGCGTGGTGATCGCCGGTGCGGGTGTGGATCTCGGGGACGGCTTCCGGTCCGCGCGGCTGGCCGGGGCCACCGGTGATCGCCGCGACGCGGTGTGCGCGGCGCTGCGGGTACTCGGGTTGGCGGGCGCGGGTCGGCTCGGGGACCGGGCAGCGACGCTGGTGGCGCTGTTCGGCGTCGCGGCGACGAAACCGGTGGGGGCCGCGGCCGAATCCGCGATCGCGCAGAGCCGCTGGGCCGCATTGGAACTGGCTTCCGCGGCGGCGGATGTGCTGGGACCCGAACAGCTGGAACAAATACTCGCCCTGCGGATTTCCGACGGCACCGAACCTCTGCCCGCCGGTGCGCCCTCGGCGCTGGCCGAGAACCTGCGCCGCGTCCTCGAACCCTATCCGCGACGGCGGCGGCTGACTTTGCTGACCGACCTATGGCAGCAGGTCGACGCCCGGCACCGAGCGGCGCGAGACCGGGCTCGGCTGCTCGCGAGCCAGGACCTCGACATCGTCGAGGAGCTGAGCGAGCGCTACCGACGCTTCGACGAAGAAGCGGTCATCCAGCTGGCGCAGGACGGGGCCGAACCGTTGACGGTCGCCGCCGCCGTTCGTTTCGTGCCGACCTGGGACCACTTCTGGAAGCACCTGGTGGTTCGGCTGTTCCAGGATGCCGTGGCCGCCACCGTTCTGTTGCGGGCAGCCATCGCCGTGCACGAACATGGTGTGCAGGCGGGTATGGAGCGGGTACGTGATCAGATCGCCGCTGCCTCCGAGTTGTTCCTGAAGTCCGATATCCAGGCGGCCCGGAAGCGGGTGGGCGATCAGTCCCCGTTGGCAGCCAGGCCCATCTGCGCCGTCCGCGAACTGGATATGTGGCTGCGACGCGGACAAACAGACCACCGATCCTTCGAACATCTCGTGCGCAAGCGGCTCGCCACGGCGCTCGCCTACGGCACTGTCGTCAACACCGCATGTCACGATCTGTTGTGCCGCTCCCCCTGGAACATCTGGCCGGACAGCTGGGATCTGCCGGATCTTCGTACTTGGCGAGCCGCGGTCGGCTACACCGAGACCCGGCCGCCCGCCGACTGGAGCCAAAGGCCCCTCGTGTCGGATCGCGACCTGCGGCCCCTCGGCGCCCGCTTGGACGCGGACCCCGAAGCGACCGAGCTGGCCGCGGATATGGTGTGGTACGCCGATCTCGCCGACGCGCTGGTTCAGATTCGCGCGCCCGAATCGGCACGTATCGAGTACGGGTACGTCTTTCACTTCGATGCCGATCCGGCGCCGCTGCCCCCGGAACCGTTGACACCGCGGCTGGACTCGATCCCGTTGGCGGTGGCCGGCGCCGCGCAACTGCTGGCGCTGGGCGCGACCGCACCCGCCCGGTGCAAGACCTGGGCGCAACTGTGCGAAGGGCTGATGGCCAGCGGTGCCGTAACTCAGGCGTTGATCAGCGAATTCGAGGTTCCGGACGCGCTTCTCGCCGCGGACGGGAGCACGCTGCCGGGAACCGATGTCCGGATTCAGGTCGCTCGCACTGCGGGCCGGCTCGCCGAATGGTCCGACTATATGGGCAATTGCATCGCGGGCCCGTGGTACCAGGACGAAGCGCGCGACGGGCGCAGTGTGCTGATCGCGCTGCGCGATCCCGAGGACACCGTGCTCGTCAACGCCGAACTGCGCGCCGCGGGCGCGGGCTGGCACGTCAACGAGATCCGCGGTCGCTTCAACGATGACCCGGATCCCGCGTTGGACAGGGAATTCCGCCGCTGGGTGCGTGAACTCCGGGCGGCCGACCCCGAGGTCGACACCGAACTCGTGGTCCTGCCGGCCTCGCCGGGCCGCAGGCGATCCGCACCCGATGGCGTGCGTGAACTCGGGCCACACCTACTCCGGGCGATTCGGCGGTCCACCGTGGACACCGATGCCTGCCTCACCGTGCTGGCCGCACTCGTCGGACGGGATGATCCCCATCCGAAAACCCTGACCACACTGCGGCGGGCGGGCACCGATCGACTCGCCCGGATCTGCGTCGCCGCATTGGACGCCCGCACCGTATCCCTGCCCGAGCTGTGGTCGGTGACCGATACCCGGCCGTTGGCCGCCGCCGTGACGGCGATGGATCCGCAGTCGGTCGCGCGTTATCCGCGGCTGCGCCGACTGTCCGACGACGCGCCGCTACCCTCGAAAGCGCTGCGCGCCCTGATCGAAGAGCCCGAGATCGCGATCGCCCGCTCGATGGATATCGTCGCGATCCGGCTGCGCAGGGTGCTCGGCGGACTCGCTGTGGACGACCATCCTGCCATGGCGCCCGCGGTCGTCCGCGACCCGCGCGCCGAGGTGCTCTGCCCGCTGGTCGTGGCGATCACCTGCGCGGGCGGTTCGGCGGGCACCGTCTCGATCACCGAACCGCGCGCGGACACCGTCCCCGGATTTCCCGCCTCGACGCTGTCGGACCCCGACGGGCCATGGCAGCGAACCTGGCCCGCGGCCGCGGAACTCGGCGCGACCACCGAAAGGTTCTGGGCCCAGGTCGCCGAGACCGGCGTCCTGGTCCCGGCATCGTGGCTGATCGCCCGCGGCTGGCCGGGTCTGTGGAACCGCGCCGCCGCCCGGTCACGGTAGGCCCGCTGTCGCCGGTTCCGAACCGCACGGCGTGTCCACCGTTTTCGATTATGCCGGTGGGACCCGGCATCGACATACCGCGGAGCACCACGTATTTCGACGCGGACATTCGCGGCGCACAATAAAACAAACCGGACGGATTCTCATTTCTAATCCGCCATTTCATCCGCTGGGCCCTCTGGTCCGAATCAGAGAGGTAGGCACCTACTCCTCCGAAAAAGGATCCTCATGGTCACAGCCAAGACCGCACCACTTCGGCCCTTCCAAAGGCACACCGCCGCCCTGATAATCGCGGGTTCTCTTCCGCTGGCCGTCGTCTGCGCGGCCGCACCCGCCCTGGCCACGCCACCGGGCGCGGCGGCGGTGGTGGTCGACCCGCAGTATCAGCCCATGCCGAATCCGGTAGCGGCACCACTCGAGGTGCCGGACACGGTGTTTCGCGTCGGAGACGTCGAGACGGCCCGGCCCGATTGGGTGGACCCCGTGGTGGCTCGTCAGTTCAACGAAGGAGCCGCGGGCATGGAGTCCGGGCTGTCGGACGTATTGGACGCGGCCGGTGTCGAGCCCGCACGCTCCGATCGGATCGCCGACGACGTCTTCGGTGGCGCCGTGATCGGCGCGGCGGTCGGCGCGACCGTCGCCAGCCCGCTGGCCAGCACCGGTGCGATGGTCGGAGCGGTAGCCGGATTCATCGCCGGAATTCCGTTCCTGCCCGCCGGTCTGGTGGTGGTGCCGATCATCGGCGCCGTGCTGGGCTATGCCTTCGTCGCCGCCCCGGCCGCCGTGATCGGCGCAGCGGTCGGCGCGGCAGTCGGAGCGGTCGAAGGCGCTATCACGCCGCTCGACACCGCACCTGCCGAGGCCGCACCGGCCGTGTGAACACCGGGTCGGCCCGGCTCCACAGCGAGCCGGGCCGTCCGCGTCAACGGCGGGTGATCACGGTGGGCAAGCTCGCGAATCCGCGATTGTTGGAGGAGTGGATGCGACGCGCGTGCTCGGTGTCGACCTCGTAGTCGGCCACCGACGCGACGATCTCCTGCAATGCGACCCGCAGCTCCAGCAGACCCAGATTCGAGCCGAGACAGTGGTGGCGACCGCTGCCGAACACCAGGGAGGCGCCGGTATCGCGATCCAGGTCGAAGATATCGGGGTTCTCGAACACCGCGGGGTCCCGGTTGGCCGCCGCGGTCAGCAGCAGCATGCGAGCACCGGCAGGCACCGTCACGCCGTGCAAGTCGAATTGCTCGGTCGCGGTACGCAGTACCGTCTGCGTCGCGGGTTCGTAGCGCATCGACTCGGCGATCCAGTCGTCGATGCGGCCGTCGAAGGCCGCGCGCCGCTGGTCGGGATGGCGCGCCCCGGTGTGCCAGATATTGCCGAGCGTCAGCATGGTGGTCTCGATGCCCGCGCCCACCAGCAGGATCAGCACACCGACGATTTCCTCGGGCGTGAGGCGATCATCGCCGTCGGCCGCGTCGAGCAGTCCGGAGAGCAGATCGTCGCAGCGGCTCTTACCGCGTTCGATGGTCAGCTCGGTGTAATAACCGACGAGCGCGCCGATCGCCTGCACGGCCTCGGGGCGCAGATCGGTGGACTCCTCGTCGGTGTACATGATCTCCATGCCGAGCTTGCGGAGCATATCCCGGTCGGCTTCGGGGACACCGACCAGTTCGGAGATCACATCGGTCGGGAACGGCCCGGCGAATTCGGCGACCAGATCGAAGCTGCCGCGTTCGAGCAACGGTTCCAGCAGACCCTTGGCGATCGTGCGTAGTCGCGGTTCCAACGCCTGCACCCGATGCTGGGTGAAGGCCCGGACCACGAGCCCGCGCATCCGGGTGTGCTTGGGCGGGTCCATCGCCACGAAGGAGAAGAACTGTTCGGCCTGGGGACCCCAGAACGCCGGTTCCATTCGCAGGCCGTTCGCGCTGGAGAAGCGGTCCGAGTCGCGCAGGGCCGCAGCAACGTCCGCATACCTCGACAACGCCCAGAAATCGTCGGTGTCGTTGCGGTAGACGGGAGCCTGATCACGCAGCCTGGCATAGTACGGGTACGGATCGTGATGGACGTCGAAATCGTAGGGGCTGTACTGCAATTGCACGATACGGCCTTCCGGACGGAAAAGTCGGGCTGATACGACGACAGTAGTCGAGATGAATTGAGGGCGTAGTGAACTCGGAATCGGCGGACGCCAGGTTCGATGTGTCGAAGCCTCATCCGGCACGCCGATACGACTACTGGCTCGGCGGCAAGGACAACTATCCGGCCGATCGGGAATCGGCCGATGCGGTGGCCGAGGCATTCCCGACCGTCCGGCTGGCCGCGGTGGAGAACCGCAGTTTCCTCCGGCGAGCGGTGAATTACCTGTCGGCCGAGGCCGGGATCCGGCAGTACCTCGATATCGGCGCCGGCCTGCCCACCGCGGGCAATGTGCACGAGATCGCCCAGGACATCGCGCCCGAATCGCGCATCGTCTACGTGGATAACGACCCGATCGTGCTGCTGCATGCTCGCGATCTGCTGAACAGCTCCCCCGAGGGCGCCACCGCCTACCTCGACGCGGATCTGCGCGAGCCCGACCGGATCCTCACCCACCCGGACCTCACCCGGGTGCTCGACCTGAACCGGCCGGTTGCGCTGATGCTCGTCGCCGTACTGCACTTCATCACCGACGACGACGCGGCGTACCGGTTGGTGCGGCAGCTGTGCCAGGCGCTGCCCTCCGGTAGCTACCTCGTGATGTCGCACGCCACCAGCGATCACCTCACGGCCGAGGATCTGGCCGAGGCGAACGAGGCGAACCGCCGCAGCGGGGTGCCCTTCCGGCTGCGTTCCACCGCCGAGTTCACCGAATTCTTCACCGGATTCGAACTGGTGCCGCCGGGCATCGCCTCGGTGACCAATTGGCGTCCGGAATCGTGGCGGCCGCATCCGCGGGCCGAGGCCGTCTCCATGCTGGGGGCCGCGGCCAGAATTCCCTGATCGCTCAGCGGATTCCCGGTGTGGCCGGATCGGTTCCGAGGCAGCCGATGATGACGCAGCCGGGCGGCCAGCCCGCGATCGGCGGACCCAGCGGCTTGCCGAGGCAGGTCACCGGCCCGCAGCCCGGGTAGGCGTCGGGTCCGATGCCGAAGGCGCCGAGGGTGACGTCCGGGTTCGAGATCATCGGGTCCGTGACGCTCACATCGGGCCGCGGCAGATAGGGGCCCGGATCCGGCAGCCGCGGTTCACGAAAGGCCGCGCCGATGGCGCTCAGCACCTCGTGCGGGAAGCTGACCGAGCCACCCGGCACGGTGATGCCCGTCCAGCTGACCAGCAGACCGAGGCTCGGCACGATGAAGTTGTCCTGGCGCATCATCCCCGACATCTGCACCGCGTCCGCCGGTAGGCCGGGAAACAGGATCTCGCAACCGGGTCCGTTGACCACGAACAGGAATCCGTAGCAGGGATTGGCGGGCGAGGAGGTGGTCGCCGCGGCCAGATAGTCGGCGGAGATAACCTGCTGACCTTGCCAAGCACCGCGGTTGAGGACGAGTAGCCCGAGTTTGACGAAATCGTCCGGCGGCATGATCAAATGCGCGTATCCGTAAGTATTACCGCTGCGATCGCGCGCCCAGTGATAGTCGGTGCTCCGGATACCCAGCGGGGCGAACAACTTCCGCTGCGCGTAGGCCTGGAGATCCTCACCCGCGGCTTGCTGCACCACATAGGCGAGCAGATCGACCGCGCGCTGGCTGTACTGCCAGACCGTGCCCTGCGGATGTTCGATCGGCATGGCCAGCGCCTGCGCCACCACATTCGGGTCGAGCTGTACCAGCCCGGTGATTCCCTCCGACGCCACCGCGACCTGCATCCCCGACGACTCGGTGAGCAGACTCCGCACCGTGATCGCCCGGTGCGCCTCGTCGCCGAGCCCGGCGGGCAGATAGACGCCGATCGGGTCGTCGAGCCGCAGCTTCCCCTCGTCGATCGCGACTCCGGCGACCATCGCCACCACGCTCTTGGTCACACTCCACAGATTCCAGGCGACCCCACCGGTTTCGGCATTGCGCGGTCCACCCGCGATCAGGCAGTTGTTCCGGAGCACCTGTACATTCCGCCGCGTCGGATCGGCGGCGATCGCCATCGCCGCCGCCAGCGCGGTCGAGTCCAGCCCCACCTGCTCCGGCGTCGCCCGCTGCGGCGTTCGGGCATCGGTGACCGCGCACTGTGCGAGCTCCGTGGGCGCGGCATCGGCTACCGCCACCGCCACATAGCCCAGCAACAGTGCCACAACCAGCTGCACCGCAACATTTTTCAACGAACGAAACACAACGCCTCCACTCCCGGCCCGATCCACCTGCCACATCGGGCGGGACGAACCCGCGGTTACCGTCCGGACTGCCCCCACTTGCTGGGGCGATAACGCCGGGGGCAGTGACAATCAGGTGGTGGGGGCGGCGCGTTTGGAGTAGGAGGTGACCGGCGCGGATTCGAGGAGGTTGATGCCGGGCAGGCCTGCCAGCCGTTCGGTCAGATAGGTGTACAGGCCGGAGGTGTCGGGCAGGACGGCGATCGCGAGGAGATTGTGCGTTCCGGTGATGGCGCCGACGAAGGCGATGTCGGGATCGGCGGCGAGCGATTCGGAAACGGTGGTGAGATGGCTGGGCGCCACGGTGAGCCACAACACGCACTGCGAGGTGAAGCCGAACAGGGCCGGATTGGTTTCGACGTCGAAGTGCAGGATGTGGGCGCGACGGAGTTCGTCGAGGCGTCGGCGGATCGCGGATTCGGACCAGCCGAGGCGCCGAGCCAGATCCGGGAAGGCGGCCCGGCCGTCGACCGCGAGCGCCGGCAGCAGGCGGCGGTCCAGCTCGGTCAGATCGGTCAGCGCGCTCGGCGCGAGCTCCTCGAACCGCGGCGGTCGGAGGGCCTCGATCTGGGCGGCGGTGAGAGCCGAGGTGCGGGCCCGCCAGCGACGATTCATCAGGTAACGGAGCAGCCGGTATGCGGTGACCTCCGTGATCTGCGGATGGCGACTCAGCTCGGCCAGCGGCGCGGGACCGTCATCGGGGACACGGAAGATGCAGACGATTTCGCTACCGCTGGATACCGCGGTGACCCACGCGGTATCCGGACGGCGGGCGAGCGCGCGAGCCAGCCCCGCGGTGCCCTGTGGATCGACCCGCATCCGCACCACCCATTCGGCGGTGCCGGTGCGGAAGCTGTTGGTAATGCCGGTGACCCGGACGCCGCCGGTGGCGCGCAGCCGTCCGTAGCGGCGGGCGATGGTGCGGTCGGAGACCCCGAGCACCTCGGCGATCTTGCTGAACGGCGCGCGCCCGTCGATGTGCAGGGCGTGGAGTAGTTGCAGGTCGATCTCGTCGAGCATGTCCGAATCCACCCGTTCAGGGTAGGTGAGTGTCGGATTCCGGTGTCACTGCCGCCGGTGCGGGACCCGGTGGTATCCGCGCCGCCAGGATCGACGGTATGACCGATATACACGCCGTCCATCACCTCGGCATCCTGACCCGCGACCTCGACGGCCTGGAGCGCACATATCGCTCCTTCGGCTTCACACTGAGCCCGCGGTCCCGTCATCTGATGAGCGAGCGGCCGGGTGAACCACCGATACCGGGGTGCACCGCCAATCTGTGCGCGCTGTTCGGCGGCTCCTATATCGAATTGCTCGGCATCGTGGACGAATCGGCACCGGATCCGTGGCACACCAGGAGCATGCCCGACGGGTTGCAGATCCTGAACCTGGAGACCGGCGATGCCGCGGGCACCGATCGGCGTCTGGCCGCCGCCGGGCTGCGTACCTCGGGGGTGCTCGAGTTGGCACGCGATGTCGACACCGAGGACGGCACCCGCACGATGCGGGCCCGCGCCGTGCACCTCGATCCGCGTGCCACGCCGGAGGGTTTCATCGGGATCGCCCAGCATCTCACCCGCGAATATGTGCACCAGCCGCGGTATCTCGGCCATCCGAACGGCGCTCGCGGTATCGGCGCCGTCGTGATCGTGGCCGCCGAAGACCGGTTGGACACGATCACCGAACGGTACCGCCTGCTGCTGGACACCGAACCCGTCGACGAGGGACCGCGGCGGGTGCTGACGGGCAAGGACGTCCGGCTCGAGCTGATCAGGGCCGCCGACGTGGCGGACGTACTTCCCGGCGAGCCGGTCCCGGCGCCGTCCTATCTGGCCGCGATGACCATCCGGGTCGAGGAGATCGAACGGGCCCGCCGGATCGTCGCGGACAGTGGCACGGCCACCCGGTCGACGCCGGAGGGCTTCTTCGTCTCCGCCCGCGACGCCTACGGCGCGGGGCTGTTCTTCACGGCAGGATGAACTACATGCTCGAGATCATCTCCGTTCGGACCGCGGAACGGTCCGACCTACCGCGGCTGTCGCAGACATTGGCCGTCGCCTTCCAGCATGATCCGGTGACCTCCTGGATGCTGCCCGACGACCGGCGCCGCGCGGCGGGCCTGCCGCACTTCTACGCGACGATGGCGCGGTATCAATTCCTCGCCGGCGGCGGTTCGGCCGTCGCGGTCAACGGTGCCGGTGTAATGGGTGGTGCGGCACTGTGGGCGCCGCCGGGACACTCGCATACCTCGCAACTCGCCTGGGTGCGCATGATGCCGGGACTCATCCGCGCATTCGGTCGTCGCCTGATGGCGGCCAAACTGGTCGGCGACACCCTCGAGCGCCACCACCCCACCGAACCGCACTGGTATCTGTCGATGATCGGAACCACCCCGGACAGCCGCGGCGGCGGGTACGGCAGCGCCCTGATGCACGCGCGCCTCGAGGTGTGCGACGCCGAAAACACCCCCGCCTACCTGGAATCGAGCAGTCCGGACAACGTTCCGTACTACGAACACTTCGGGTTCGAGGTGACCGGTGAGATCGAGATTCCGGGCGGCCCTACCCTGTGGCCGATGTGGCGGCGGGCCCGGTCGAGCTGACCAGCGCGGCCAGGGCTTCGGGTGCGGATTCCTGGCCGCGGACCCCGGGGAACGCGTTGACGTCGACGATCAGCGGCTCGCCGTGTATCTCGAGCACGTCCACGCCGTAGATATCGAGCCCGAAAACGGCGCCGACGCGTCGAGCCAGGTCGGCATGCGGGGCATCGGCCATCGGCCGGTCCGCGGGCCGCGGACCCGGAACCAGTTCCGAACGGCGCAATGCGGCACAGACGGTGCCGCCGATCACCCAGATCTTGTGGTCCCAGCCGGAGTTCGGCGCGAGGTCCTGCACGACCACCGGCTCATCCGGCCAGGCCCGCACCACCGCGTCGAGTTCGGCGGTGTCCGTCACCCGGGCCACCAGATCGCCGCGGCGACTGTGCCTGCTCTTCACCACCAACGCCCGCTCGACGGTGACGGGCAGATGCCGCGGATTCGGCAGCGCCGTGGTGGCCGCGAACGGAAGCCCAGCCGCCGTGGCGAGCACGGCCATACGCACCCGATCCTGGCAGAACTCCGTGGCGACAGCAGAATTGAGCACTCGCGCACCGCACTGTTCCAGCCGCCGCGCCAATCCGATCGCGGCGGGAGTGCGGGCCTTGAGCAGATAGACGTCGGCCGGATCGTCGGGAAGTTCCGCTGTCGGCGACAGGATTTCGATCCGATGGCCGCGATCGATCAGCAGCCGGGAGGTCGCGACCAGCAGCGGATGTCCCGGGTCCGCGCTGAGCAATCCGATTCTCATTCGCGGCTGCCCGCGACGACAGGTTCGGGGCGCGGCTCCCGGATGACCTGCCAGGCGGTGTCCGATCTGGCGAGCTCGACGATGGTGCGCGCGACAGTGGCGACAGCCCGCGGCACCTGCCGGAAACTCGGAAAGTCGTTGATATCGACCACCATCGGGCCGTCTGGTCCGAGCACGAAATCCACGCCGTAGAGCTCGAGCCCGAAGATCTCGCCGACCCGAGCGGCGATCTCGGCCACCTCGGCACTCAACGGCACCGGGCGATCCGGCGCCTGTGTGCCGCGAGCCAGCGGTGAGGTCCGCTCGGTACCGTAGAGCCGCCCACCCGCGCAATAAACCTTGAGATCCACCCCCGTATTCGGCACGTACGGCTGCGCGATCAACAGCCCCTCCGCGGCGAGTTCGCCCTCGATGCCGATGAGTTGCTCGGGCCGTTCGACCAGGTGCACCGCGCGCCCGGAGCTGCCGTCCGCGGGCTTGACCACCAACGGGTAACGGGCAGCGGGGATTTGGGCCAGATCCGAGGTGCGGGCGGCGGCCCACGTCGCCGGGACCGGTAGGCCACAGCCCGCGGCCAGCACGCAGGCCCGCGCCTTGTCCCGTACGCCCCGGATCGATCGAGCGTCGTTGATGGTGGTCAGGCCCGCCGTGGCGGCGGCCTCCAGCAGGCCGAGTCCTGGTCCGCCGGAGGCGGTTTTGAGTACCCACGCGTCGTGGCGGCCGCGTTGGATCAACGCGCCGAGGTCGAGCAGCTCACCACCGGGCCGCAGCACATCGACCCGATGCCCCCAGGTTCGTAACTGCCGCACCACATCCAGCGGCATCCCATCGCTGCGGTAGCGCTCCTCCACCAGAAAACAGAATCTCATTCGCGCCGCCATCTCGCTCCCCGATCACACTGCAATCTCCAAGCGGCTCACATTATTTGCCGTTGTCCATGAAGATCATCTATACCGAAACGGAAAGCGCAACGCCGGTGCAGCGCGGGTCACAGTCGCGCCGCAGGAAATGTGGTGTCGACGGCCCCGGTGAAGTCCGAGCGGGAACCGGTCAGTCCCGGTGGGCCATGTCGTACCAACGGTGCGGGATCGACCAGTCCCACTGCGGGACCGCGGATTCCTCGCGTTCCGATTCCAGATAGCAGTACATGGAGCCGCCCACCGTGGCGCCGTACAGGAGCAGGCCGCGGCGAATATGGCGCCACAGCATACGACCCGAGATGTGTCGGCGCATCGGTCCTCCTCGAGCTCGTGCGGTCACGATACCGGCGCTTATTACAACTCGGACTGGTTTCGCGATGACCCGGGTCAAAACCCGTGGGGAGGCGATAAAGTCACGCCTACGATGCGCGCTTGTCGCCTGCTCTTCCAGGTGTCTTCCGCATTCGGCGATGTTGTGGGCGCATCACCCTCGCAAACGACGCAGGTCAGCGAGAAAGGGGTTGATGAGATGAGCAGCACGCATTCACGCAACTGGGCGGTCAGAGGTGCGATATTCGCCGGCATCGCGGCGGCCGGACTCACCGTCACAGCAACGGCACAGGCCGAACCACTCTGGCCCGGCGGACCCGATATCCCGGGCGTCCCGGCACTGATCCCACCGCCGCCGCCCGCGCCGGTGTACGCGCCGTGCTCCGCGGAAGCACGCTTCTGCCTGCGGCTCTCCACCAACGAGGGCTGGCTCATGGAGGACGGAAAGGTGACCTACGGTCCGACGCCGATCTCGCACGGGCGACCGGGGTTCGAGACACCGCCGGGAAAGTTCCGGGTCGCGTTCAAGAAGGCCGATCACTGGAGCACGATGCACAACGCGCCGATGAAATGGGCGGTCTTCTTCAATGGCGATATCGCCACCCATATCGGGCCGATCGAGGAGCAGTCGCACGGCTGCATCCGGATGACGCCCGAGGGCGCGGAGGCGACGTACAACCACCTGTCGCCCGGTGACGTGGTCGAAGTCGTGGAGTGATCCCGATCCGGCGACCGTCGAGGGCCGGATTCCCTTCGCCCCCAGGCCAGACCCGGATTATCCCGGACCCGGCCCGATGCGTTCCGCGGCGGAATTACCATGGAATCCAGCGATCGACGTGTTCGCCAGGAGGCAGCCATGGCCGCATCCGTTCGTCACCGCGACATCCGGCGCGGCCGCGGGCACCGGTTCATGGCGGTCGCCGGAATCGTCGCGATAACCCTCGCGGCCGCCTGCGGGACCTCGTCGGAGGAGGAAGTCGCCATCCCGACGCCGCCCGGCCCGGCCCCGATACCGGACCTCACCATCACGATCAACGACCTGAATTACAGCGCCATCCCGGCGATCACGCCGGGAGCGACCATCACCGTGGTCAATAACGACGCCATCCAGCACAGCGTCACCAGCCGACGACCGGGACTGTTCGACCACGAGGTCCAGCCAGGCCGGACCATCACCTTCACCGCCCCCACCGAAATCGGTTCCCACCCCTTCCACTGCCGATATCACGCCTTCATGGAGGGCTGGTTGAGCATCCGGCAATGACCTACCCGGTCGGATGCCTCGCGCGGTCGCGGCCCGGAGTTCGGGAAATGCGCTCGCAGGGAAGAGCGGGCGGTTCACAATAATCATCAGATGGCTTCACGTGGTCCCGTCGCTCGTGCCGATACGGCGGCTCCCACACCGATGGCCGGTTCGCGGTGGCGGGCGAGGCTAGGGAGGTCAGAGTGCGATGAGCAGCACACGTTATCTCCACTGGGTGACTCGATGCGCGATCGCGGGCGGGATCGCCGCGGCCGGACTGGCGTCGACCGCACCCGCGCAGGCGGACCCACTGTGGCCCGGTGGCCCGAATTTCCCGGGCGTGCCCGCGATCATTCCGACCATCGCGCCATGCGCCCCGAACGCACGACTGTGCTTGCGGCTCGGGACGAACGAGGCATGGCTGATCGACAATGGCACCGTGACCTACGGCGCCACCCCGATCTCACACGGGATGCCGGGGTACGAGACACCACCCGGCGTATTCCGGGTGGCGTTCAAGAAGGCGTATCACTGGAGCACCATGCATCACGCCCCGATGCATTTCGCGGTGTTCTTCAACGGCGATATCGCCACCCACATCGGACCGATCGAACACAAATCACACGGGTGTATCCGGATGACCCCGGAGGGCGCGGAGGCCACCTTCAACCACCTGTCACCGGGCGACGTGGTCGAAGTCGTGCCGTAGCCACCGCGGAGCGGGACACACCCGGCGAACGCTTCGTATGCCGGACTCGGCGCGCACGCCACCGCCCCACGACACCCCGTATCTGCTGGACCATCTCCCGACACAGTCGTCGAGTACGGCGGAAACCCCTCGAAAAAACGGTACCGCCGGTATCGACAATCTAGCAGGCGATACGCCTCCAGTTACCGGGAAACGGAAAGTGCGCTTCAAACCGCGGCCCCGATGCGGCGACCAGCCGCACCGGAATCGGGACTATCGTGGGTCTGTGGGCGTTATGGGCGAACTCTTCCCCGGTAAGAAGCTGAACGACGAGGACAGCCAGGACAGCAACGGCCAGGGACACCACCCACGGGTGGATCTCGATCTGGATGCCGGGGTGGTCCGGCTGTCCGGTCCCGGCACGGCCGCACCCGCGGACGAGCCGACCGACTGACTTCTCAGTTATCCGGCGGGAATTGTCCGTTCGCCTGGACCGACGTTCCGTTCAGGGTGAATGTCACCACGCTGGGCCCACCCTGCGGACAGCACAGCGGATCCTCGGGTTTCGGCCACCGGTACTGCACGGAGACCGTATTCCTCGTCTTGCCCAGGACTTCGGTATAGGCGTACGGCTGCGCCGTCGCGGTACCCAGATAGGCGCCGTCGGTGAAGAACAGGATATGGGTTCCGGGATGAATTCCCGGCCCCTCCACGGTCATCCATGACAGGACACCGGAACATCCCGCGTCGATCGGATCATTGCTCGCCTCCTGAATTTCCCATCCCGTCCCCGCCGGGGGCGATCCGAGCCGAGCGACCGCGGACGCGGCGAGTGCCGAATCGAGGTCGAAACACAGGCCGTGCCCGCTGCCGTTCGGCGCCGCTCGCACGGGGGAGGTCGAGGGTCCCGGTGTAGCAGCGGAATTCGGCGCCGCCGCGGGTTCGGACCGGTCAGCGGGCGTGCCGACCGGCGTGGACACGATGACGGAACTCGGCGGCAGCGCCAAGGGAACCGACGTTCCACCGGCGCCCGACTGCTCCGAGTCGCACCCCGCGGCGGCGATTCCCACACTCGCCGCGACCGCCACCCATGCCGACGATTTCCGGTGCACGATTCCCCCTCGATTCGGCGGCCGCGCGGAAAACCACACCACGGGTCCGCGTATTCATCGGATATGCGAAACCCATTGTCCCGCAATATTCCGCGGACGAATGTGAAATCGGATCACCAGTTCGGGGCCCACCTCGGCGAGTCCGGCGGTCGCGGTGATGTGCAGCCGGTCGACACCGTCGAGGTGGGCGTCCATCGTGTCGGGCGCGGTGTGGGTGCCCGGCACCAATTCCACTCCGGGCGGCAGTTTTCCGGCCGCCGCGGCCGGATTCCGGGTGAGCGCCCGCACCCGCTCTCCTCGGCGCACCAGTTCTGCGACGACATGGCGGCCGGTGTTCCCGGTTGCGCCCGTTACCAGTGTTGTCACGGTCGAGTTCCTTTCGTCGGAACCGACGCTAAGACCTCAACCATGATCGAGGTCAAGAAGGGACGTCCTCGACCTCGTTCACGCGCTGACGCCGTTCATTCCAAGGCAAGCACTTTCGCCTGGCCGGATACCACGATGTCGTTCTGATCGACCAGTGCGACCCGCACCTGCACGACAGCGCCCGCGGCCAACGGCGCCGCACCGTCGGCCGCCTTCAACGGAACAGCGGCGACATGTCGAGCGCCGTCACAGGTGACGGCGTTCTGGAGGCCGATGGCCGCCGGACGTTCCGCGGTGGGTTCCCCCACCATCGCCTGAATGCTTGTCACCCCGGCCGAGGCATCACAGCTGTAGTCGACGCTGACAGAGCTCGGCGCGGCGCCGGTGATATCGACGCCGTCGTCGGCGAGAGCGGGAGCCGCTGCCGACGCCAAGGCCGCGCCCATCGCGGCGAAGACGATCGGGGCGAGGACAGAGCGTTGCTGGTTGCGAATAGTCACCATGGATCTTCGTCCCTCCTTGTGTGGCGGAAAGAAATCGCTGAGCACAACGAGACGAGAACGCGGCCACGACGGCACCGCGCCCCTCCATCGTCCCCCTTTCGGCCGCCCCATGTGGGAGAACCGTCGCAACGCTCTCCTCTGTCGAGCCGTTCGGCCCGACCGCCCCGCTCCGCTATCGGTACGACAGACGGCTGAACACCACGCTCGCACCGGCGAATCCGGCGATCGCGAGCCCGATGCACCACAGGACAGCGAGCGTGGCGTGCTGTCCGGCGTCGGTGGCGTCGAGCAGCCTGCGCACCGTTTCCACGATGGGTGTGGCCGGTTGATTGTCGGCGAAACCACGTAACCACTCCGGCATGGTGGAGGTCTGAACGAACGCGCTGCTGATATACGGGATGAACATGATCGCGTAGGTGAGACCACCGGCCGCCTCGGGATTCTTGGCGACGAGCCCCAATGCCACGGCGATCCAGGAAATCGCCGTCACGAACAGGATGATCACCGCCGCCGCCGACAGCCATTCGACCGGACCGGCCTGCGGCCGGTAGCCCAGGACGATCGCCACGGCGACCGCGACCGCGATGGCAGCGACATTGCGGACGACACCCTCGGCGACATGTCCGGCCAGCACGGCCTGCCGGAACATCGGTAGCGTGCGGAACCTGTCGATACTGCCCCGCGTCATATCGGCCGAGACAGCCGTGGCCGTGATCGATGAGCCGAAACCCGTGCACAGCAGCATGATTCCCGGCACCACATAGTTCAGATAGGATCCGCCCACGTCGATGGCTCCACCGAACACGTAGGTGAACAGCATCATGACCAGAATCGGCATGAGTAAAGAGATGATCAGGGTGTCCCGGCTGCGCAGGGTATGCCGGACGCAGCGGCGGAACATGACGTAGGTGTCGTCGAGAATGTGCGTCCTCACCGGGCGGCGGCCTCGACGATGTCGGCGGCCAGGGCCGCGGCTCCCTCGGTCCGGAGAGTCTTCGCGAATACCTCGGCGCGGGAACGGCGTTCCGGCGTCAGCAAGGACGCCACGCCCTGTTCGAGTCGCGCCGCGCTCAGTTGCGTGAACTTCAGGTGCGCGCCCACCCCGAGACGTTCGACCTGCGCGCCCCACATGGGTTGTTCGAAGGACACCGAACACACCAGCGTCGGTAGTCCGGCGCGCAGACTCTCGAACAACGTCCCGATACCACCGTGGTGCACCGCGGCCGCACACCGTGGGAAGACCAGATCGTGCGCGAACGGACCGACCACCTTGATATCGGGGTCGACCCGCACGTTCGCGATGTCCAGATCGCTCCAACCCGCACTGACCAGCGCACGCACACCCAGCCGGGCCGACACCTCCGCCACCATCGCCAAGACCGCGCCCGCGTCGCGGATCGGCATACTGCCGAATCCGAAGAACACCGGCGGCGCCCCGGCGTCGATCCAGGACAGGATGTCCGCGTGATCGCCCGCGAGCTCGCCGACGGCTTCACGAGCGGCGTCATCGAGGGTCAGGAATCCGGTGAAGGGCCTGCGCTCATCCCATTGCTCGGGCAGCCCCGGAACCAGCGCCGGGTCGTAGATCTGTATTTCCGGGACATTCCCGGCGGCCAGCACCGAAGCGGTGCCCGCCCACGATTTCGGCAGCCCCAAGGTCGCTCGCAGGTCGTTGAGGTAGCGCATGAACACGACGCGGCGCAGATTCTCGGCGAACAGCCAGGTCGCCCGATTGACCGGCGCGGGCGGATTCCAGTGCGGCGGTAGCGCCCCGGGGAACGGATACGCACCGTTGGACCGGCAGGGAAAATAGTGCAGGCTGACCAACGGGACGCCCATCGCCTCGGCGACCGAACTCGCCCGGTCCTCGGTGACGGTGCTGGCCACTATCAGATCGGCGCCTCCACACACGTCGATGACCTCGCGGTTCATCTGCTCGGCGTAGTCGGCCATCTGTCGCGCCACCAACTGCATCAAGCGCAGGGTGTTGCCCGCCGCGAGGGCCTGCTGTCCGGCCTCCGAGCTGTAGAGCTGCTGCACGTCGGGGCCGCAGACCCGGGCGGCCAAACCCGCGGCGGTGACGAAATCGACCAGATTGGGCGGCGCACCCAACAGCACATCGTGACCGCGCCGCCGCAGTTCGAGTCCCAGTGCCACCACCGGCTGGACATCACCACGGGTTCCGGTGAGCGGAATCGCTATTTTCACGGCACTACTTTCGATGTTGTCGTACCCGTCGGCACGGCATGGCCACCGACGACTTCGGGTGCGGGCAACAGAATTATGGGCTCTCCCGCACGTGCCGGGCGTCGGTACAGTGCCCATTGTGCACATAGCGATGTTCATGGATTACCACCCGACCACGCTCGGCGGGATCCAGACCGCGGTCGCCTCGCTGTGCCGTGGACTCGAACGCGCAGGTCACCGTGTCACTCTCTTTGTCGCGCCGCTACCGGGCGCGGCGGCCGACGCGCCCGCGGATGTGGTGGCATTGCGCGCCGTCGGTGGTCTCGGCGTGAACGGCTACGCCGTTGTGCTGCCCACCAAGCGCAACGACGAGTTGGTCGATACCGTCTTCGCCGCACGCGGACCGATCGATCTGGTGCACACGCACACCACCTACGGGGTTGCCATCGCGGGGGCGCGGGCGGCACGCAGGCACCGGCTCCCCCTGATCCACACCGCCCAGAGCCGAGATGACGCGTTCATCGAAAACACTTCGCCCGCACCGTATCCGGCCGCACTCGCAATGCGCGCACTGCACGGCCGGTTCGTGCCGCACCGCCATCACATGCCCCGCCGCCCGGAAAGCCGGGCGGCGCGTCATGCCTGGTGGACGATCGTCGGCCAGGCCCAGACCGCGGATCAGGTCATCGCACCGACCCACCACTTCGCCGAACTGCTGCTCGCGCACGGCCTGACCCAGCCGATCCAGGTCGTATCCAATGGCGTCGACGACGAACTACTCGAAACCCGTGACGGCGCACCGGTCGCCGAACGGCAGGCGGGCACACCGCTGCGGCTGATCTGGAGTGGGCGGCTGTCCGCCGAGAAGCGGCTGCTCGAATCGATCGACGCCGTGCGACGCGTCGAGAACTGCACCCTCGACATCTACGGCGACGGCGACCTGCGCGCCGATGCGGCGGCGGCCATCGCCGAATTCCGGCTCGGGGATCGAATCCGCCTGCACGGTAGGGTCACCCAGGCCGAGTGCATGGCGGCCATGGCCGACGGCGACGCGCTGCTGTTCCCCTCCCTCGGTTTCGATACACAGGGCATGGTGCTGCTGGAGGCGGTGGCGGTGGGTCTGCCGATCATCTATTGCGATCCAGCCCTCGCCGAGTCGGTGCCCGCCGAGGGCGGTATTCGCACCGCGGATCCGTCGGCCGCGTCCCTCGCCGAGACCCTCACGGCGCTCACCGCCGATCGCGCCGCACTCACGCGGATGCGCGCGGCGCTCGGCCCGCACCGCGACTCGGTGCGGCAATCGCGTCAGCTGGAGACGGTGCTCGCGGTCTATGAGAAGGCCCGCGAGAACTCGGCGGGCAGTTCCGATTTGCCGATGCCGCAGTCGCTTTCGGAGATTCCGACGGCACCGGGACAGCTGCCGCTGGTCGGGCACAGCCTGCGGGCGCTGCGCGACGCCCCCGCATTCGTGACCTCGCTGTCGGAGCTCGGGCCGATCGTGCGCATCTTCTTCGGCCAGAAGACCGGATATCTGCTCACCACACCGGATCTGGTTCGCGAGGTCGGTCTGGGCGATGCCGAATTCAATCGGGAGGATCTGCGCGAGGCGATCAAGGATATCGCGGGCGGATCGGTCAACGTCCTGCGCGGCGACGAGCACAAGCTGCGGCGGCGCATGATCGCGCCCGCATTGCGCCAGAGCCGCCTGGCGGAATATACGAAATCGGCGGCCGACATCGCCGAAACCTGGTCGGCGGGACTGCCATCGGGCGGGCGCGTGAATCTCATGGACGAGGCCCACGGACTGGTACTCGACACCGTCTCCTCCACCCTGTTCACCGCCGAATTCAGCGATGACGCGAGACGCGAGATCCGGGACAATGTGCCGTGGCTGCTCAGTCAGGTCATCCTGCGCACCGCGCTACCGCCCCAACTGCGCAAGCTCCGGTTCGTCGCCAACCGGCGGTGGCGCACCAAGGCCCGCCACCTGCGGGGGGCCATCGGCGAGGTCGTCTCCGAATACCGGCGCCGCGATGAAGATTTCAACGATGTGGTCTCCGCCCTCATCCGCCACCGGGACAGCGAGACCGGTGCGATACTGTCCGACGAGCACATCATCGATGAAGCGATCCTCATGCTAGCGGGCGGCGTCGGTTCGATGGCATCGCTGACCGGATGGCTCTGGCACGAGGTCATGCGGCGGCCTCGGATCGCCGAGCAACTCTATGCCGAACTCGACGCTGTCGTCGGATCCGGTCCGGTGCGCGCCGAACATATCGGCGCACTGCCCTACCTGAAACAGGTTGTGGCGGAAACCCTTCGCTTCTGGGGGCCGTGGATCAGCGCCGGCACCGCCGACGGCGATATCACCGTCGGCGGGCTCACCATTCCGGATGGCACCGCCATCATGTTCAGTCCCTATATGGTCCAGCACGACAAGCGCTACTTCCCGAACCCGGAGTCGTTCGACCCGGCTCGCTGGTCACCCGAGCGCGCCGCCGATATCGACAAGAAGGCGAGCCTGTCATTCGGTGTCGGCCGCCGCCGCTGCCTGGGCGACCATTTCGCCCTGCTGGAGATCACCCTCGCGTCGGCGGCGCTGCTGGCCCGCTGGCGGCCGACGCCCGACCCGACCTACCCGGTCCGAGCCTCGAACCGGGATTTCGTCCTGTCCCCCTCGGCATTGCCCGTCACGCTCCATCCCCGCTAGGCCGTGTTTCCGCTGCTTGAAGTGGGTAGGCGCCCGGTCAGAAGGTCATTTCTCCAGATCTCTGGCGTACAGCTAGCAAATAGCTATTCTTGATCAAGAGTTCAGCGTATCCGTTTTCTACTGCCACACTCACCGGGTGTTGTTTGTCGGAGCAGCGGGACGACCATGACGATATTCAAAAATTCAGAAGCTCGTGACCCCAAGCGATATCTATGGGTTTTCGGTTTGATCGCTCCGGGTTGCGCACTGCTTCCCTCACAACTGGTGGCCCACACCGGGCAGGAATTGTTCTGGTGGATCGGCCCGATCATCGTGTTCGTGGCTATTCCATTGCTGGACTGGGCGGTGGGCGATGACGGAAGCAATCCTCGGGACGAGGACTACGAGGCGCTGTCCAACGACCGCTACTATCGTTGGTGCACTTTCCTTTTCCTGCCCATGCAATTCATCGGCCTGCTGATCGCGGGATACCTGTGGTCCAGAAACGAGCTGAGCCTTGCCGATAAGCTGGGACTCGCCGTGACACTGGGTGTCGTATCCGGTATCGGCATCAACGCGGCCCACGAGCTCGGTCACCGCTCCGAGCAGCTGGAACGATGGTTGGCGAAAATCGCTCTGGCACAGTCCGGATACGGGCACTTCTTCGTCGAGCACAACCGCGGCCACCACGTTCGCGTCGCCACCCCGGAGGATCCGGCCAGTGGCCGATTCGGCGAGTCGCTGTGGCAGTTCCTGCCGCGCAGCGTATTCGGCGGCTTCCGCTCGGCACTCGCCTTGGAACACGAACGCCTGTCCCGTAAAGGACGACGCTGGTTCAGCATCGACAACCATCTCCTACAAGCATGGTCGATGAGCGTCGCGCTATTCGGCATGATGATCGTGGTCTTCGGGCCCATGGTCATTCCATTCCTGGCGCTACAGGCAGTGATCGGCGCTGGATTGCTCGAGACGGTGAACTACGTCGAGCATTATGGATTGTTGCGCCCGCGCCGCGCCAACGGAAACTACGTACGGTGCACACCGCGCGACAGTTGGAACAGCGACCGTTTGATCACGAACCTATTCTTGTTCCACCTACAACGTCACAGCGACCACCATGCCAATCCCGGCCGCCGCTACCAGACCCTGCGCAGTTCCGAGCAGGCGCCACAGCTACCCGCTGGCTACGCCAGCATGGTCGTGCTGGCCGCCATACCCCCGCTGTGGCGGGCGGTCATGGATCACCGGGTGCTGGACCACTACGGCGGCGACATCACCCTCGTCAACACCAAACCCGGAGCCCGGCGTCGCATCGTCCGGCTCAACCGGGACCGGGATGCCGCGCGCTGATCGAGCTCGGAACGGGCCCCGGCGGGCGCCAGGGCAAGAGGCGCAGAGCTCTATGCGAGATCAATCCGGCCTGACCGTTCGAATGCCGCTGTGAACCGGTAGCACGCGGGGCGAGCTCGCGCAGGTCCACCGAGCCGAAGCAAACCTTTGACGACCTTCCCTCTAGCCTGTAACTTGTTAGCTAACAAGTAAGTTTTTTACCCGCAGTCGATCGGACCCCGCTGAACTGCGCAACAACCATCGATCGATCGGCGAACCACTTCGAACGGAGACCCTGATGGCGACCATGCGTGCACTCGTCGGCGGTGCCGGACCCGACTGGGAGGTCCGCGACCTCGACGTACCCACACCCGGTCCCGGCCAGATCCTGGTCCGCGTCCGTGCCGCGGGCGTCAACCGGGCCGACCTCTACATGCTGGACGGCAGCTATAGCCTGAACACCAAGACCAGCCACATCTATACCGCGGGCCTGGAAATGGCCGGCAAGGTCGAGGCCGTCGGCGACGGCGTGCACACCGTCGCCGTCGGCGACCGGGTCGGTGGCGCCGGGCTAGGCGCGTTCGCCGGATACGCGCTGCTCGACCACCGGCACGCTATCGCCATGCCCGCGCATCGGGCGTGGACGGACCTCGCGGCCTTGCCCGTCGGACTGGCTACCGAACACGACGCCCTCGTGACCCAGGGCGGATTCACCGCGGGCCAGAGCCTGCTCGTGCTCGGCGGCAGCTCGGCGATCGGCCTGCTCGGCATTCAGCTCGCCAAAGCGCTCGGAGCGAGCCTCGTCATCGCGACCACGACCTCGGGGGCGAAGACGGAAGCGCTCACCGCCGCCGGAGCCGACGTGATCGTCAATACCGAGACCGACACCCTCGCCGATGTCGTGGGCCGCGCCACCAACGGCGTGGGGGTCGACCTCGTCCTCGATCACCTGGGCGGGCAGGTGCTGGCCGACTCGCTGGCGGCCACCCGGCTCGGCGGTAGCATCATCAATATCGGCCGGCTCGCGGGCCACCAGGCAATGCTGGACCTCGATCAACTCGCATTCCGCCGGTTGCGGTTGCAGGGTACGACATTCAGCGTGCGCACTCCCCAGGAGTTGGGTCGGGTCTGCGCCGCGCTCGTTCCCGAGGTCCTGCCCGCGGTGGCGGCGGGCAGGATTCGTCCCGTCGTGGACCGCGTCTTCGGATTCGACGAGGCAAAGGCCGTGGCGGAATACATGCGCTCCTACCGGGCCATCGGCAAAGTCGTCATCGAAATGCCATGACCGCGGCGGTACTCGTCGGCGGCGGGACGCGTCACCGGACGCGCCCGCCATTCTCCGCTCTGGACACCCGCACCGAAAGAAGTCCTCTGCCATGAAGGTTCACCACCTCAACTGCGGCACGATGAACCTGCCGACCACCCGCCTGGTCTGCCACGTCCTACTCATCGAGACGAACAACGGCCTCGTGCTCGTCGACACCGGCTACGGCCTGCACGACATCGAGAATCCCGCGCGCCGTATCGGTCTCATGCGGCACTTCCTGCGCCCCGTGTTCGATCCGGAGGAGACCGCGGCCCGCCAGGTGGAGCGGCTCGGTTTCCGCCGCGACGACGTGCGCCACATCATCATCACCCACCTCGATCTGGACCATATCGGCGGTCTCGCCGACTTCCCACAGGCCAGCGTCCATATCACCGCCGCAGAGGTGCTCGGCGCGATGACCTCGCCGAGCTGGTCCGAAAATCGGCGGTTCCGCCCCGCCCAGTGGGCACACGGCCCGAAGATCGTCGAACACACCCCGCGCGGCGAGTCGTGGCGCGGGTTCGCCGCCGCTCGGGAACTCGACGAGATCGCTCCCGGCATCGTGCTCATCTCCCGGCCCGGGCATACGCGCGGGCACGCCTGCGTCGCCGTCGACGCCGGGCACCGCTGGATCCTGCACTGCGGGGACTGCTTCTACCACCCCGGCACGCTGGACCGCTCCGCACCGGTACCGGCCGTCCTCCAGGGCATGGAAGCCGCTGTCGCATTCGACCGGCAGCGGGTGCGGGAGAATCACGCCCGCCTCGGCGAGCTCTACCGGCGCGGCGAACCGGACCTGATGCTGATCTGCTCGCACGACCGGGGCATGTTCGAACACGCGAGAGCCACCGAATAGGACGTACGCCTGTGCGCCCGGATCGTCGTCGATCCGGGCGCACAGGCAGTCGGCTACCTCGGCACGGCCGACCGTCACCCTTCCCCGTCGGTGGTGACTTCGAAGGTGTTGAGGAAGTTGCACACCAGTTGGTAGAAGCCGACGGTGAGCACGAAATCGGCCAGCTGGGTGACGCTGAACAGTTCGAGTGCTTCCTTGCGGGCGGTATCGCTCAATGTGTGCTCGGCCAGCAACTGATCGGTCCACCGCAGCACGGCCGCCTCTTCGCGGCCGAGTCCCTCGCCCGCACCGGTCGCCGCGGCCGCGATCGCGTCCTCGCCCAGACCGACCGCGCGCGCGAACCTTTCGTGATGGTGCAGCTCATAGGGCGATTCGTAGACATGACCCACACGCAGGATCGCCAACTCCCGCAAGGGGAACGGCACCGAATTCGTCTGCAACATGGCATCGGCCATGGTCAGGAAGCTGAGTCCCATCCCGTGCGAGTGCGCGACCATCCGGTAGACGTTGGCCCGGTGCGTCGACAGCGCCTCCTGCAAGGCGGCGGGCAGGGTCGAGATCTCCGGGTATTCAACAGCGGTCATATCCGTATGTCCTCGTCCGCTCAGGCCAGCTTGTCGATTTCGCCGCGAATGGGGTCGCTGCCGTCCCAGGTGGCGGCGACCTCCCGGATGTATTGGAAGAATTGGCCCTTGGGGCCGCTGATATCGGAGATCTCGATGAAGTGCCCGAACGTCTTCTCGGTATCGAGGTATGCGAAGCGGCCCTGCTCGCCACCGATGGAGCCTTCGTGCCCGATCTCGTAGCCGAGACCCAATACCTTGTCGTAGAGCGCCTGGTAGTCGTCGGTCCAGTAGGCGATGTGCTGGAGTCCTTCCCGGCCCGAGTCGAGGAATTCCTTGTACAGCGACGGCGCGTCATTGCGGGGCTGGATGAGCTCGATCTGGACGTCGCCGGAATTGGCGAGGGCGACACTCATTTTCATGGGCGAAACGATTCCGCGATACGTGAAGAAATCCATCGGCACGTCGTGGACGTAGAACCAGGGTCCGATGCCCTGGTCGATCCAGCGCCGCATTTCGGCATTGATATCGCGTACGACGTAGCCCAACTGGGCGATCCGTCCGAAGATCCGACTCATGGCACAGCTTCTTTCTATCCGGGTGGTACTTCGCCGTCCGCCGTGGAGCAGAGGCGGGTGAGCAGTAGGTGTTCGATCTCGACGCGGCCCGCGTCGAGATCGAGGTCCGGGTCGAGCATTTTCTGGAGCGCGACGCCGCGCAGCATGGCGACGGTGACGGTCGCGAGGCCCGCCGAGTTGATATCGGGAGCGAATTCGCCTGCGGCCTGGCCCTGCACGATGCGGTTGGCCAGTTCTTCGCGGAATTCGCGGTCCGAGGCGGTGATGGCCGGACGTAGTTCCGATGGCGTGGCCACCGCGTCGGCCCACAGCACCAGGCGGGCCCGGTTCATCGGCGGCATATCGGAGACGACGGCGAAGTAGGCGCGTACGAATTCGAGCAATAAGTCCGCCCAGGAGGCCGACGCGGTCGCGTCGACGAGATCCTCCCGGAATCGCTCCCCCACGACGCCGACCAGACGCTCCATCATCGCGCCCTTCGAGCCGAAATGGTGGGTGACCAGCCCGCGGCTGTAACCCGCTCGGTCGCCGATGGCCGCCAGGGTGACCTTCGACGGGCCGATCTCACCGACCAGCTCCGCCGCCGACTCCAGCAACCTGCGCTCGGCCTCGGACCGCCGTTCCTCCTGCGAACGACGCGATGCGGCATCGGCTCGACTCATGACCATTCCTCCCGTGGGGTGACCTGTCGTCATGACGGTAGCCCGGGAGGCACGGCGGCCGACGCTCCCGGCCGGGCATCGTTCACACGGTCCCCTTCCGGCCGCCGCGATGGGTGATGTGCTCGTGCACGAACGTCGGGGCCGTCCCCGGGTTCGTCCATCGACGCGTCAGTTCACTGGAGGGGAAGAACTGCGGGAAGCGGCTGTCACGCTGCGACACATCGACGATCGAACGCTCCAGGATCAGCGAGTTGTATTGAGCGGCAATCGTTTCGACGGTATTGGCGTTCACCACCACACCCTGATCCCACTCCTGCGCCCACCGGCGCACGCCCAACAGCTTCGAATGCCGCGGGACAAGGCATTCCGCGGCGATGGCGTTCTCGCTGCTGGCCCAGATGCCGGTATCGGTATTCAGCACCAGCGTCTGATTTCCGGTGGTGTGTCCCGGCGTGGCGATCAGCGCGACGCCGGGACCGAGCAGCAGATCACCGTCGACCGGGGTGATCGCTTCCGGCCGCAGGTCCCGGTAGGTGTCGGGCTGGTACCACGGCCGTTGTTGCGGATGCAGGTGATCGAGCGCGTTCAGCTCCGAACGCTGCACCAGTAGACGGGCATTCGGGAAGATCGGCTCGAGCGGAGTCACCGCGCCCAGATCCGGCTGCGGTTCGGTGGTACCCAGCCAGCGCCGCACATCCTGGGTGTGCAGATGATCGAAGACGAGGTAGTCGATCTCGGCCGGGTCGATGCCCGCGGATCGCAGGTGCGCGAGCACATCCCGATGACGCCGCACGAACAACGTCTCCAGCGGCCCCGGCGTCCGTCTCGCCAGCGCGGCGAAATACGGTGTATTCGTGCCCAATTCGACATCACTGGGCTCGAACAGCAGCGTCCGCCGCCGCCCATCGGCCTCAGTCCAGCGCACGATCAGCATGCGATTGGTAATCGACAGAAACGGCGCCGGAGCCATCGATGCTCGCCACAACCCGAACCGGGTCGGATACGGCAGCGTGATCAGGTCATAGGTGTCGATCGAATCGGGAGTGCCGGTGAGCCGGAACTCCGCGCGGAAATCCGCGGCACAGGACGGAATCCTGGCCAGCACGGCACCGGGATCCAACGTCGGATCATGCAGGGGCGCCAAGTAGTCGATCCTCGAACCGACCACCGGCTCGGCGTTCAACGCGCTCACCACACCTCCTGAAAACTTCCTTGTTGACTAACAAGTTAATAGCGAAGGTGGCGCCCGTCAACCCCGGCCGAGCACGCCACCGACGGCTGCGGTCCGAATCGAGGACTAACCCCCGCTGCCGCCGGATGATTCACCCGGCACGGACACGCCGACCGTGAACGAGGCGCTCCGCCCGCGCGCCTCCAATCGGCCATCCCCCCAGCTCGCACTGCCATAGGCGTCGACCTCGATGGCGTACTCACCGACGGCCAGCGCCTCGGGCAACCGCATCGAAGTCCGGGGCCTCCCGTCGACGATGTCCAGATACATCCGGCGCGGTTCGTCGCCCAGCGCCACCAGGAATATCCGCGCGTACTCGAACTTCTTGTGCGGAGCCGACGGGGCGGCGGACGACCACCCGATATCGAGTGATCGACACGAGGCATCGGCGAACTCGACGGTGACCCGCAGGGCCGCCTCCCCTTCGAGCCCGGCCTTATCCCTCACGACATCCTCCTCGAGTGCCGAACCGGCGGCGTCTCAGCGTGCTTCCCTGGTGAAAACCAGGCTGGCACGGACAACCCGGCGAGGCAATGCGGATCAGGTCGTGCGTGGCGACCTGGTCGCCGGGCGCGATCGCGGGGCGGTTACACCCGCTCGGCCGGAATGCGCAGCGCGTTGACCCACAGTCGAGTCGCGGCCTCGACAAGATCATCGAGGGAGAGTTCGTCGTCGGTGGTGAAGTGGCCGAAGGCGAGTCGGCTGACCATTCCCGAGAGCGCTCGCGAGGCGAGCATCGCATCCAGCTTCCGATCCGCCAGACCGCGTTCCTGGAGATTCTCGATACTGCGCGCATTACGTCCGATGAACGCTTCGCCCCGCAGTCGGCGCAGCTCACGGAACTCGGGGTCGATATTGGCGACCTGTTCGAGCAGCACCATCAGTTTCGCATTGCGCTGGTAGGCGGTGAAGTAGGCACGGTTGGAGGCCTCGATGATCGACGCCGGATCGCCGTCCTCGGCCATCCGGGGCATGCCGGGGTGCATCATGTCCTCTTGGGCGACCACGAGCACGGCGGCGAAGATCTCCTCTTTGCTGCCGAAATACGTATAGAAGGTCCCGGCGGAGCATTTCGCGGCCGTGGTGATGTCGGACAGTTTCGTCTCGAGGTAGCCGCGGCTCTCGAACACGCTGCGCGCGGCGGCGATCAGCGCCGACCTGGTCCGCAGACCGCGCGGGGTCGCCGGTAGTTCGCGCAGCAGTGACGCCCGCGCCATCGACGGCGGCGCCTGCTCATCATCGATCTCGGGACCGGGGCTTTCCATGCAGCATTTATACGTCAGCTCGATCGACCGGGTCGGCAGCCGCTCGGCGCCGACGGCGTGGCCGGAACCCCCGTCCGAGTCCGGCCGATTCGAGATGCCGGCGCGAGCGACCAGAACGTGATCAGGCTCACTATCCGATTTCGGTTCCCGTGAGAATGGCTGCTGATCAGCGGTTTCCGAGGACCTCGCGGGTGGATCCGCGGGAAAAGCGGATGATTCGTGTCGGTGCCAACCGGAATACTTACGCGCGCCCGATGAGTTCGAGCGACCGATTCCGTCACAACCACCGTGGCGCCGGGACTCGATCTTGCGGCGTCACAGATGTCCCGCCAACACCCGACTCTCCGGAGGTACCGATGTCCGCCGACCCATCCGCTCCAGCCTCGGAAGGACGGACACCGACCGTCATCCGGGTGCTGGTACTCGCGACCTTCGTGGTGATCCTGAACGAGACCATCATGATCAACGCGATCCCGCGTCTGATGGCGGACCTCGAGGTCACCGAGCGGACGGCGCAGTGGGTGTCCACCGCGTTCATGCTCACGATGGCGGCCGTCATCCCGACCACCGGCTGGTTCCTCCAGCGGGTGTCGACCCGGCAGGCATATTCGGTGGCGATGGGGGTCTTCCTGGCCGGTACCGCGTTGTCGGCCGTCGCGCCGTCGTTCGCGGTACTCCTACTCGGGCGGATCATCCAGGCCGGCGGCACCGCGGTGATGATGCCGCTACTGATGACCACGCTGATGACCGTTGTGCCCGAGCACGACCGCGGTCGCGTGATGGGCAATGTCACCCTTGCCATTTCGGTGGCACCCGCGATGGGTCCGGTGATTTCGGGGTTGGTGCTGCAGGTCGGTTCGTGGCGTTGGCTTTTCGTGCTGGTGCTGCCCATCACCGGGATCATCACCTGGCTCGGCCTGCGTCAGCTGGAGAACGTCGGTGAACCGCAAGCCGGCGCGATCGACCCGGTCAGTGTGGCGCTGGCCGCGATCGGGTTCGGCGGGCTGGTGTTCGGGCTCAGTCGGTTCGAGAGCGACAACCTGGCCGGCCCGGCGCTGATCGTGGCGGCAGGCGCGGCCCTCATCGCGGTGTTCGCGCTCCGTCAGCTGCGCCTGCAGCGCACCGGCACTCCACTGCTGGATCTGCGGGTCCTGCTGGCAGGCACCTACACCAAGGCTCTGGTTCTGATGTCGGTCGCGTTCATGGCGATGCTCGGATCGATGATCCTGCTGCCGTTGTATCTGCAGAACCTGCGTGGTCTGAGTCCCTTGGCGACCGGTCTGCTGGTGATGCCGGGCGGGTTGGCGATGGGTCTGCTCGGACCGACCGTCGGGCGCCTGTTCGATCGGTTCGGCGGACGCATGCTGGTGATTCCCGGATCGATCGGAATCGCCGCGGCACTGGCCGGATTCACCCAGATTTCGATGACCATGCCCTACTGGCAGCTGATCGCGCTGCACATCCTGATGATGGTGTCGCTGGCCGCGACCTTCACCCCGGTCTTCACCCTCGGCCTCGGCGCGCTCCCGCAGCAGCTGTATTCGCACGGCAGTTCCATGCTCGGCACCCTGCAGCAGGTCGCCGCGGCCTTCGGGACCGCACTGGTGGTGACGGTGATGTCGGCTCGCAGCACCGAACTCGTCGCCGACGGTACCGACCCCATCGCCGCCCACCTCGACGGTATGCGCCTGGCCTTCCTCGTTTCCGCGGCACTCGCGCTGATCGTGATCGTGATGGCGGCGCTGCTGCCGAGCCGGGCCGCCGCCCCGGAAGCAGCCGAGGAGCCCGACGCCCCCGAACTGGTCAAGGGCTGAACGGGATTCAGTAGGACGAAGCCCCTGGCGACATCCTTCGCCGGGGGCTTCGTCGTACTCGGGCGTGGTACCTTGCCCCGTTTCAGCGTGAAGCCCACCAGCGTTCGGCGGCTTGCATCATGTCGTTTCCGACGTGTCCGAGGAACTCACCCATGTCGTGGAGCCGGGCTCCGGCGGGGGAAGTGACGCCGAAGGTCTGCGCGCCCTGCTGGACGGCTTCGGCGAGCATGAGGTTGGCGCGCGCACTCGCCAACCAGGAGCGGTACAGGGCGTCGTCGTCGATGATGTAGCGGTCGCGTCGCAGCAGAGGGTCGCGTTCTCTACGAATCATCTGCTGTTCTTCGAGGTAGATGACGGCGTTGGAGATCGACGCCGGGCTGACCTGTAGTTGCTGGGTCAATTCGGCGGCGGTCAGGCTGCCGCTGTCGGTGGTGCACAGGCGGGCGAGGACCCTGGCCATCATGCGTGGGAGTCCGGTCCCTGCCAGTACCGCGCCGAACCATTCCTCGAAGTCGCGTTCCGCCTGAGGTTTTCGCTCGGCGGCGGCCGTGGGCCGGGTAGCCGATCCGCTCCGGCGAGCGCGTTGGCCGGTGGCCTGTTGTGCGTGGTCGGCCCGATAGCCGTCGAGTCCCCCGTTACGGGATACCTCCCGGGCAATGGTCGAGGTCGGCCGTGCGAGGCGTCGGGCTATCTCGGCGAGGGAGAGTCCTTCGGCCAGCCCTTCGGCGATCTGCTGGCGGTCCTCATCGGTCAGCCTTTCTCCCGGCATGCGCTCCTCCTCGGCTTCGATGTCGTCGACAGCATGCACCCGACACTTCCTTCATTGCAACTGACACGCAGCAACCGTTGCATTAAAGATGCATAGTCATTGCAACGATGGTTTCTAATGACCTGGTAATTCATCCAATTTAGCAGATTCTGATTGACAAACTTTTGAATGCAACGTAGCTTTTGCGTCGTACTGAAATTGCTTCGACAGAGGATGAACCCATGGCAACCCCCGCGATCACGGCCACCGGGCTACGGAAGGCCTACGGCGACAAGGTCGTTCTGGACGGCGTCGACCTCACCGTCGACGAAGGGACGATCTTCTCGTTGCTCGGCCCGAATGGCGCGGGCAAGACCACGATGGTCCAGGTCTTGTCCACGCTGATCCGCCCCGACGGCGGCCGAATCCAGGTCGCGGGCCACGACCTGATCACCGACGGTGACGCCGTCCGCGCCGCGATCGGCGTCACCGGCCAATATTCCGCGGTAGACGGCATACTCACCGGACGCGAAAACATGATGTTGATGGCGAACCTGCACCGGCTGAGCCGGGCGGAAGGTAAGCGGCGCACCGCCGAACTGCTGGAGCGGTTCGAACTGACCGAGGCTGCGGACAAACCCCCGGCGACCTACTCGGGCGGCATGCGCCGCAAGCTCGATCTGGCGATGACCCTGGTCGGCAACCCTCGGATCATCTTCCTGGACGAGCCGACCACCGGCCTCGACCCGCGCAGCCGACGCACCATGTGGGATATCGTCCGCGGCCTGGTCGACGACGGCGTCACCATCTTCCTCACCACGCAGTACTTGGAGGAGGCCGATCAGCTTGCCGACCGGATCGCGCTACTCGATCACGGAAACCTGATCGCCGAGGGCACCGCGGAAGAACTCAAGCGTCAGATCCCCGGCGGCCACATCGTGCTGCGATTCGCCGACCCGGGCCTGCTCTCCGCCGCCCGCGCGGCCCTCGGCCAGGGATCCCCCGACGGCGAAGCACTCACCCTGCAAGTCCCCGGCGACGGCAGCAGCGCCTCCCTGCGAGCTCTGCTCGCCCGGCTCGACGAACACCAAATCGCCTTCGAAGACCTGTCGGTTCACACCCCGGACCTCGACGACGTCTTCCTCACCCTCACCGGCACCGCCCGCACCACCGATAAGGAATCCGTCCGATGAGCACTCTCGCCCACACCGCACACGATTCGGCGACGATGCTGCGCCGCAACCTTCAGCACATGCTGCGCTACCCGACCCTGACTTTGATGATCATCGGCATGCCGATCGTCTTCCTACTGTTGTTCGTCTACGTCTTCGGCGGCACCCTGGGCGCGGGTCTACCCGGGCATTCGGGTGGCAGCCGCACCGACTACCTCACCTACATCGCCCCCGGAATCATCCTGATGACAGTGGCTTCCGCGACCACCGCCACCGCGGTGTCGGTGGCCACCGATATGACCGAGGGCATCGTCGCCCGCTTCCGCACCATGGCGATCTCCCGAGCGTCGGTACCGATCGGACACGTCGTCGGCAGCATGATTCAAGCGCTGCTCGGCACCGCCGTCGTTACCGGCATCGCGGTACTGCTCGGCTTCCGCGCCACCACCAGCCCGCTGCATTGGCTCGGCGCCGCAGGCATCGTTGTCCTGTTCACCCTCGGCCTCACCTGGCTGTCGGCCGCACTCGGCCTGATCGCCCCTTCGGTCGAGATCGCCAGCAATATCCCTATGCCGCTGATGCTGCTGCCGCTGTTCGGCAGCGGTTTCGTCCCGACCGACTCGATGCCGACCGCACTGCGCTGGTTCGCCGAATACCAGCCCTTCACACCCATGATCGAGACGGTCCGCGGACTGCTGACCGGCACACCGATCGGCAATAACGGGATCATGGCCATCGCGTGGAGCCTCAGCATCACCCTGGTCGGAGCGCTGTGGGCCAGAAAGCTCTACAACCGCGACCCCCGCTGACCGCACCCCCGAAACAGCCCGTCGTGCAATGCGCGACGGGCTGTGGGCCGTCGGCCGGACAAGATTCGCTGGCATAGGCTCACGGAATGGCAAGCGCGAGTATGTGGTCCGTGATCACTACGACACCTATATCGGAGCTGTCGGTCTCGACTGCCGAACCGTATGCGGCCCGGCAAGGGTTCTCGGTCTGCGGCGATCGTCAGACGCGAATGTTGTTGAGTGCCGCGAGATAGTCGGTCGGGTCGATGGCCTTTCCATCGCGCCTGACCTCGTAGTGCAGATGGGGCCTTGTGGATTTGCCGGTGGATCCCACGGCGCCGATCTGGGTCCCCGCGGGGATCTCGTCGCCGACCTTGACGCGGATACTGCCCTCGGTTTGGTGGGCGTAGATGGATACGGTGCCGTCCGGCGCGCGAACTTAGGTCGACGCCCTCGGTGCGATCACGTTCAGCTCGCACAGCCGCACCAGGGTTTCGGGCACCTCGCCGTCGAAATGGGCCAGGCTGGGTGCGATCACGGCGTCGGCGTCCATCGCCCGGACGGCGTTGACCAGGCGCTGTTCGGGGTCGTCGGTCTGGTCGCCGAATACGACCGTCTTGGCGAGTGCGTAGCCGAGACACTTAGCGCGAGCGCGAATCCCGGTCTCGTCCCATTGCTGTGTGCCGCGCGAGATATCCCTGCGAAGGTAGCCGATCGCGGTCGGCGCCGACCTCATGATGTCCTCGACTGACGCGCCGGGACATCGATGACAGCCCGCCGCGAGTCGACCGCACGAAGGCTTTTCCGCGCTCGCTGAGACCCCACGTGGTCGACCGCAGGGTTGGGACAGCGGTGATCAGTCCGCGGTCAGCGAGCGCCATCACTGCCTTGTGTATCTCGTGCCGTTTCAGCACTTCGATAACTTCACGGAGCTCATCCTCACTGTGCGGGCCGGTAGTTCGGATGGCCCTCACGACCCGGGCCTCGTGTGTATTCATACGATCCCCTCACACCCCTGCTGGCGCGATCCGGTTGGAGGGCTGGCGCGATCCGGTTGGAGGCACCCGACACCGGGGATCGAGCTCGCCGATGCCCGGCGGGACCGGGCCGGTGGGGGCTACCACCAGCACCGCCAGAGGTGGCCGATCACGACGATGAACCCGAACGTGATCCATCCGTCGCTGATCATCGAATCTCGTTGTTCTGCACAGAGATCGGTTCGATGTCGATCACCGGCATAGACACTGCCGCAATCGTCGACGTCACTTCGGCGTGGAGTTCTTCGGGGTCGACCGGCCAACCATCGTCATCGACGAACGACCATGTGCCGTCGTCGTGGTGCAGGAATGTCATGCCGCCATCCGGGGCCAGCGCCAGCTTGCGGAGGTCTTCATCGTCGCGTTGTGCGGGTAGGTCCATCTCCAGCCCCCTTCGCTGTCGGCGTTGGCAATCCCCGCGCTTAGGCGTCCGGCTGGACCCGACGCGGGGGCTGAAACAAACGCTAGGCGTGCGTATTTCGCTCGGTAACCACCTTGCGGTCCACAAGAGTCCACAAGCGCGACAACGCCCGGTTAACGTTGGTCTCATGAACTCCAGCGGGGAGAACGTCACAGGTGAGAGGCTCCGTGCTGCGCGGGAAGCGGCCGGACTCAGCCTGTCCGCCCTGGCGGCGCGGGCGAACTTCTCCAAGTCGTTGCTCGGGATGCTGGAGAACGGGCAGCGCCAGGTCAGGCCCGAGCACATCACCGCCTATGCCCACGCCCTGGGGATCGGATCGGCGCTGTTCGTGGAACCAGCCGACGGTGAGCGGGCAACGGCGGAATGGATTCACCGAGTCGCCGCGTCCGACCTGGGCGGGGACACGCTGGACCGCCTGGAGCTGGCCGTGGACGAACTGGCAGCGGCGTACCCCACCACGCCACCAGGCGAACTCCTGGTGCGTATCCGGCAGCATCTCGGCTACGCCGGACGTCTGATGGACAGCCGGAAGACCTTGATCCAGCACCGCCGGTTGCTGGTCACGGTCGGCTGGATGTCGCTGCTGGCCAGCACATGTCATATCGACTTGGGCGAGCCCTCCGCCGCAGCGGCGCGGGGACACCTGGCGTGGAAGCTGGCAGACGAAGCGGGGCACCGCGAGATCGCCGCATGGTGCCTGGAGACGCGGGCATGGCAACAGCTGATCGGCGGCGAGTTCACCGCTGCGGCAGAGCTGTCCCGCGCCGCGCAGTCCCTTGCCCCGGAGGGCAGTTCGGCGTTCATCCAGGCCACCGCCCAGGAGGGCCGCGTGTTGGCACGGCTTGGGGACAGCAAGGGCACATACGGGGCGCTACGCCGCGTCGCCAGGCTGGTTTCCGGGCTGAGCACGCCCGACCGGCCGGAGCACCATTTCCGGTACGACCCGGCGAAATCGGATACCTACGTGGCCACCACACTGGCGTGGATCGGTGATCCGGCGGCGGAGTCCTACGCCCGGCACGTCCTCGCCGATCTGGTGGGGGCCGCGTCCGTCCGACCGCGTCGCATCGCGATGGCGAACCTGGACCTTGGGCTGGCTCTGGTCGCGGCCGACAAGCCTGATGAGGCGGCGGACGTGGCGCTGGCCGTGGTGACCTCCGGCAACCTGGTGCCCTCCCACTACTGGCGCGTGTCCGAGGTAGTCTCCGGTATCGAACACCGGGATGTTACGGACGCGGCCATGGTGCGCGAAGCGTTCCGCGATACCTACCAGGTTCAGGCCGCATCCACAGCTCGACGCCGAATTTGGAGTTGACCAGAACCGAGCTCAGTCAGCCGTCGTCGTATCGGAGGATTCTTTCGGCCGAGCGGCGGTGATACTTGCTCCCTCAGACCTGCCAGCGCAACGATAACCGGCACCGGCGGCCAACGAGAAGTCTGTGTTCGCCCTGAATCAAGCTGCCTGGGGCGAGCGAGGAGTACCTAGAGGTGTCACCCGATTCCAGAAGATCGCGGTTGCTGCCGCGCGGGAAGACCACTACCGCTGCTCAGTTCCGCTCATCCTGATAGCCTTCCGGTCGGTACCGTTCCGGCTTCGCCGGTCAGTTCTATCGGGGGATAGCATGCGCACGTCCGGACTTTTCGCTGCGGCAATGGTTTTCGCGATCGCCGCAGCTGGATGTTCGTCGGTCTCGGGTACCGCACTGCCTGAAGGCGCTGTCGATCCCTGTTCGGTGCTGCCGCTCGAGGTCGCCGCCAAATACATCCAGGCAGATAAGCCGGTGGCGCTGCGCAAGGGCATCGGCGCGGACGCTCACCATCCGGCTGGTTTCGCCGAGTGCAGGTACGGCACGGTCCTCGACACCGGCGTGACGCTCGGGTTCCCGCTCGGCAAGGCAGCGCCGGACCTCGCGGATCTCGCCAAGTCCGCATACAAGTCCTCCGGCGGCGACACCACTGTCGGTTCCGACAAGGCGTACCTGACAACCACCGAGGTCGAGGCCGTGATCGCGGTGCAGCACGGCTCGGTTCAGTTCGTCGTGCGCTGGCGGCGCCTGAGCCAGGGACAATCCATCACCGAAGATCAGCTCAAAGATCTGGCCACCACGGTGGCCGGGCGGCTCCCGGTCCAATTCACGCTGCCGAACCGAGATATCCCGCCGCAATGCCACAAACTCGCCCGCATCATCGATATCACCGGAGCACCGACAACATCCTTCGGCAGCGCCACCGACGACAAACTCACTTGCGATTTCGCCGGGCCCGACGGCATCCTGCAAGCGGAGTCCTGGGCGGTGTCGGACACGGTGATCCAGGGCTCCATCCGCACGAGTCGCAAGGTAAGTCCCGAAACCGAATTCAACCCGCCGTTGGCTGCTGGAACCGTCACCTTCGTACAGGAAAGCCAATTCGATGGGCTCGCGGTAGAGGTGCTCGGGGAGAAATGCGGCCTGATCACCGTGCGCTTCAAGGCGCCCGCCTATGACCGTAAGCGCGGCAAAGACTTCGACGACGCCGAACGCGGGTTTGTCACCAACTTCATCGGTGCCGCCGAGAACTGGAAGAAGTGACGGCTATGCCGAGATCGAACAACATCCCGACTTCGCACCCCCGCACATCCCGGACCGGCAGGCTCACCACGCTGCTCCTGCTGGCAGCGGTCCTCACCATCTCGGCGTGCATGTCGGTTACCGGAAAACCGGTCCCCTCCAACGATCCGACCACCGGCGATCCCCCCGAATACGCAGCCGAACTGAGCGACGACGACCGCGCAACACTGGCCTATTTCGCCATGATCCGCTCGCTGGATCCGTGCGGCTTCCTCGACGAAACTGCCATGCAGAAACTCGGTGTCCTGCGAAAGTTCGACGCCTCGCAATCACCAGGGGACTGCGAAGCGTGGATCGAGGTCGACCGCGATTCCAACAAGCAACTCGAGGTCCGCACCACCATCTACCCGAAGGACAACGGATACGCCAAGAAGGCGAAACCCATCACCGTCGCCGGCCAGCAGATCGCGGAAGCGATCGAGTACGGGCCCGGCGAGGCCAAAGGTAACAACAGCTGCCGCAACCTGATCCCCTTCGATGACCGCAGTTCGCTGTTCATCCAGGTCTTCCGCCGCACCAACGATGCCCCATGCGCGGAAGCGCACCGTATAGTCGAAGCGTCACTGGGATTGCTGCATCGACGGCCACAACGAATGGATTCGACCAAGAAAGCCCGGCACGCGGTGTCTTTGAAGGACCCGTGCGAAGCACTGGGGACGCTGTCCGAGGAGCACCAAATCACCCTCTCCTCCGGAACACAGGTTCGCGAATGCAGCTTCCAAGTGGGCAGCGCCGCGGATGCCCGCACCATCAAACTGGATTGGACCACCCTGTCCACCTACGACAACCCATACGGCGGCAGGCAGACCACCGTGGAGGGGCGCAAAGCCATCGAGTCACAGCCCGGACGCACCTGTCGGGTAGAAGTATTCGTTCCCGATCCCAGTGACGGAATCCAATACGACCCCGTAGGCGATCCTCGGTACACCTCCAGTACCGTGGCGGCGACCGCCAAAACCTGTGCCATCGCAACAGAAACCGCCTCGCTCGCGGTACGCACATTCTTGCAGTAGACGCGCCGATCTCGAGCTACGAGGGCGCCACGATTACCTCCGACCGCATCCCCCGACGATATCGTCCGTGTCCCGCGACGAGACGTTATGCCGGGGTCAATCGACTATCTGATGCAAGTACCGGAATCCTTTGTGCGGCGAGTGATTTACGACTTCAACAAGAAGTGGTTCGACGCGACGCCGACCTCTCGTTGGTCGATGTGCGGCCGCGTTCGCGTTCAGGGCAGCCGGTCGAGGAATCTGCGGACCTGGGCGGTTTCGCAGCTTCCGGTGGTCGGCAGGCGCGACAGCGGGAAGTCGTAGCGACGGCAGATCTCGTTCTTCAACGCATCGCGGGCGAGCTGCTCCGGATTTGCTTCATGGGTGCTGAAGCCGTCCACTTCGATGGCGCAAAGGTTCGCGTTGGTGATCCGCTCCCACACACAGCGAGACAACCGATTCCGCACACGGCCGAAACCCGCCGATACCGGAGTGACCCACACAAGCGGCAGCGAGTTCGAGCAGTTCTACTGACAGCAATTGGGATCGAGAACCAGGCACAGCGCCGACAGCGCATCACGGAGAGCGCGATGATAGGTGTTCATACCCCGGCGTTCGGACTCGATCAGACCGGCCTTCTTCAGCTGACCGAGATGATGGCTCACGGTGGACTCGGCCAGACCGACCAGCCCAGCGAGATCACCGGTGTTCTCCTCGGCACGCGGGCTGGTGAGCAGTAGCGACAGCAGCTTGACGCGGACCGGGTCGGCGATCGCCTTGAGTCGCAATGCGATTTCCAG
Source organism: Nocardia sp. NPDC050710 (assembly GCF_040654375.1). Taxonomy (NCBI): domain Bacteria; kingdom Bacillati; phylum Actinomycetota; class Actinomycetes; order Mycobacteriales; family Nocardiaceae; genus Nocardia; species Nocardia sp. NPDC050710. The sequence continues at coordinate 67,805 of NZ_JBFAHV010000012.1, forward strand.
CGCCGCGGCATCGTCCACCGGGGCGGCGGCGACGGGGGCGCAGCAGACCGGGGCGGACATGTCGATCACGGGCAGTGCCTTGGGCATGCGATCAACTCTACCCACCTTCTTGACATATGTCGAAAAGGTGGCGCAGACTCGAACGTGTCAGATTTTCGATATATGTCTCACAAGTGGAGGTACGACCATGTCCCGTGTCCAGCTCGCCCTCAATGTCGACGACCTCGACCAGGCGGTGACGTTCTATTCGACCCTGTTCCGGGCCGAGCCCGCCAAGCGCAAGCCGGGGTACGCCAATTTCGCCATCGCGGAGCCGCCGCTGAAGTTGGTGCTGATCGAGAATCCCGGCCATGGCGGCAGCCTCAATCACCTCGGTGTCGAGGTGGAATCCAGCGATCAGGTGCACACCGAGATCGCTCGCCTGTCGGAGGCGGGCATGTTCACCGAGGAGCAGATCGCGACCACATGTTGTTTCGCCACGCAGGACAAGGTGTGGGTGACCGCACCGGACACCGAGCGCTGGGAGATCTACACCGTGCTGGCCGACAGTGAAACCTTCGGCGTCGCACCGCAACTGGCGACCGGCGAAACAGTAAGCGACGAAGAAGCGGTCTCGGCGTGCTGCGGCACCGCGGAGGAAGCTGCCGCCGAGGGCGCGTGCTGCGGTAGTGCCGCCAAGGCCGACGCCATTGCGTCCGGCGCATCCTGCTGCGGGTGAACCCGCGCTCCCGCGTTCGTTCACTCGTTGTTCGCTTGCCTTCGGATTCGATAACCATCAATATCGATGCGTGTCGAATCGAGAGCTCCCGCTGACCGACGTGACCTCGCCCGGTTGTGAGGTCACGCCCCTGGCCCGGCAACCCTTGACCCCGCACGCCGCCACCGAGCTCGCGGCGGTGTTCAAGGCGTTGTCGGACCCGGTTCGGCTGCGACTGCTGAGTCTGGTAGCCAGCCACACCGGGCAGGAAGCCTGCGTCTGCGATATCTCCGCCGGGTTCGACGTCTCTCAACCCACCATCTCCCACCATCTGAAGGTGCTGCGCGAAGCCGGGCTGCTGTCGAGTGAGCGGCGCGGCTCGTGGGTGTACTACCGCGTCGAACCCGCTGCCTTGCAACAACTCTCGACACTGCTCAAGATCGCCGCTCCCGCGGAGTTCGCCCGATGACCGTACTGGCGCGGCGGCTGCTCGCCGAATTCGTCGGCACCGGTCTGCTTGTGTGCATCGTCGTCGGGTCCGGCATCGCCGCACAGCAGTTGTCACCGGGTGATGTCGGGGTGCAGTTGCTGGAGAATTCGATCGCGACCGTGTTCGGGCTCGGCGTCCTGATCCTGGTGTTCGGCCCGATCTCCGGTGCGCACTTCAATCCCGTGGTCTCAGTGGCTGATTGGCTGACCGGACGCCGTCGCGGAACCGGACTGACCCCTATCGAACTCGGCGCGTACATCGGTGCGCAGGTTCTCGGTGGTGTAGCCGGGGCAGTGCTGGCCAACATCATGTTCGACCAGTCCGCGATCCAGATCTCCACTCATCACCGAGCCACGACCGGGCACCTGGTCGGTGAGGTCGTTGCCACGGCGGGGCTGATCGCGGTCATCTTCGCTCTCGCCCGCACCGGTCGCGCAGCGCTGTCGGCCGCGGCGGTCGCCGCTTACATCGGCGCGGCATACTGGTTCACCAGCTCGACTTCCTTCGCCAATCCCGCCGTCTCGATCGGCCGTATCTTCTCCGACACCTTCGCCGGTATCGCGCCTGCCACAGTGCCCGCGTTCATCGCCGCCCAAATCGTCGGCGCCGCGATCGGACTCGGCTTGATCGGGCTCATCTACCCCGACCCGGCCCCTGCCGAGAACGTCGTCACTCCCCACCCCGAACGTCCGCTCACCGATCCCCGGATCACACCGTGATCGATCGGATGGCGCCCGGCCACTTCACCCATCTCGCCGCAGACGCGGCGATGACCTGGTCCGGCGGCTCCGAACCCGGCGAGCAGATCTGCGGTGATGCGTGCCCCATCTACCCCCGGCCGCCGCTGGGACCTGCCCGACCTCGACGGCCCAAACCCTCGAGACCGTGCGCGAGATCCGCGAGCAGATCGAAACCCGCGTCCACACGCTACTCACCGAACTCAGCATCCCCGCCCACTGAAAGGTGAACTCCACCAATGACGTTCATCCCCAGCGTGCTGTTCGTTTGCGTCCACAACGCTGGACGCTCCCAAATGGCCGCCGCCTTCCTCACCCACCTCGCCGGTGACCGCGTCGAAGTCCGCTCCGCGGGTTCCGCACCCGCCGACCAGGTCAACCCGGTAGCCGTGGAGGCCATGCACGAAATCGGCATCGACATCTCCACCGAATCTCCGAAGGTGCTCACCACCGACGCTGTCCAAGCCTCCGACGTGGTGATCACGATGGGCTGCGGCGACACCTGCCCCTACTTCCCCGGCAAGCAGTACCTGGACTGGAAACTCGACGACCCCGCCGGACAGGGCATCGACGCGGTCCGCCCCATTCGCGACGAAATCGAACAGCGCGTGCGCGGGCTGCTCGACGAACTCGGCATCACGGCACGATCATGAAGTCGTAACTCCCGCACCGCCGTTGTGCATCGAACCGATGCGATCCGAACACATCGGATGCTCGTACATCAAGCCGGACACTACCGGCCGGTCGTTGCCGTGCAAGCGATCCATGCGCGCCCACTTCCGCGTCCGGGTTCTCGTGCGGCCTGACATGGCACCTCGTCGGAATTAGACACACCGCCGCGCCCGCGTTCCTGATCTCGCGATCGGTGGTTACCGCAGCATTGCTCGCCGAGCGTGCCCCGCGTCGGCTGCTGCGCGGCGCAGCTCTGCGCGCCAAGCGGATTCGGCCGCGAATCCGGATCCGCTTGGGTAACAGCCTGCGAATGCCGCCTAGGAGATCCTGCGGCGGTACGTGGTCATGGCGAAGAAGTACGCGACGACGAGGATGCCGACGCACCAGGCGAGGGCGATCCAGACGTCGGTACCGACCGGCTGTTGCGTGAATAGATCGCGAATCGTATTGACGATGGACGTCACCGGCTGGTGTTCGGCGAATGCACGCACCGGGCCGGGCATCGTGTCGGTCGGCACGAATGCCGAGCTGATGAACGGCAGGAAGATGAGCGGGTAGGCGAACGCGCTCGCGCCTTCCATGGTGGTCGCGGTGAGACCGGGGATGACGGCGATCCATGTCAGCGCCAGGGTGAACAGGATCAGGATGGCGGCGACCGCCAGCCAAGCCGACACTCCCGCGCCGGAGCGGAAGCCCATGAGCAGGGCGACGACCACGACGACCACGAGCGAGATCAGGTTGGCGACCAGCGAGGTCAGCACGTGCGCCCACAGCACCGACGACCGCGCGATCGGCATGGATTGGAATCGCTCGAAGATGCCGTTCTGCATATCTTGGAAGAGCCGGTATGCGGTGTAGGAGATGCCCGAAGCGATGGTGATGAGAAGAATGCCGGGCAGCAGATATTCCACATACGAATCCGACCCCGAGTCGATCGCGCCGCCGAACACGTAGACGAACAACAGCATCATGGCGATCGGCGTGATCGCGGTCGTGATGATGGTGTCCACGCTGCGCGTGACATGGCGTAGGGATCGTCCCAGCAGGTAGGCGGTGTCGCCGAAGAAATGCGTGTTCATCGTTGTTCCTTACTCGCCGGTGCCGGCGCTGCGGGATTGCCGGTGTCGCGGTCCTTGCCTTCGTCACCGACGATGGCGAAGAAGACGTCCTCGAGGCTCGGCTGGTTCTCGACGTATTCGACCTTGGCCGGCGGGAGGAGTTGCTTGAGTTCGGCGAGCGTGCCGTTCACGATGATCCGGCCCTCGTGCAGGATCGCGATCCGGTCGGCGAGCTGTTCGGCCTCGTCCAGATACTGTGTCGTGAGCAGCACCGTGGTGCCGTGGTCGGCGAGTTCCTCGACCGCTTTCCACACCTCGATGCGCGCCTGGGGGTCGAGCCCGGTCGTCGGCTCGTCGAGGAAGATGACCGGCGGATTTCCGATCAGGCTCATCGCGATGTCGAGGCGACGGCGCATGCCACCCGAATAGGTCGACACCTTCCGCGCGGCCGCGTCGGTCAGCGAGAAGCGCTCGAGCAGGTCATCCGCGACCGCGCCTGGGTTCTCGACGTGGCGCAAGCGGGCGATCAACACGAGATTCTCACGCCCGCTGAGGATTTCGTCGACAGCGGAGAACTGTCCGGTGAGGCTGAAGGATTCCCGCACCTTCGCCGGCTCCGTGGCGACATCGAAACCGTTGACGCCCGCTGTTCCCGCGTCGGCTTTCAACAGTGTGGACAGGATTCTCACGACCGTGGTCTTGCCCGCCCCGTTGGAGCCGAGCAGGGCGAAGATGCTGCCCCGGTCCACGTGGAAATCCACGCCGCGCAGCACACGCAGCTTCCCGTAGGACTTCTCCAGCCCCCGTACCTGGATCGCCGGAGCATGTTGTGTCGTCATCGAACGGCCCTACCCTCGGTTTCCGGTGGCTTCACCGGCCGCGCGCTCGATGGCGCCGATCAGCCGTTGCCGTTCGCGGTTGATCCACGACTCGTCCTGGTAGTTCCGCGCGAACGTTTCGATGAACTCCACCGGGTCCTCCCCCACGACCTCGCGGATCGGGGTTCGGTCCGCGGCGCTCTGCTCGAACAGATCGATAAGGTCTTCGAACAGCGCAACGCCGCCCCCCGAGCCGAAATACATCAGGTACCGCTCGAAAGCATCGACTGCCGTGCGATAGGGCTCGGGAAGCTGTTTCGCGCGTGCCTTGTACTGCCACCACCGACGCTTGTCGCCGAGATCGCCGATCACCTTTTCGATGAACATGGTTATTTGCCTCCTTCGTGGAGCTGTTCGAGCCGTTCGGAGAGGAAGCTCCAGGTCCTCCAGAACTCATCGAGATACTCCTGTCCCTGCGCATTGAGGGAGTACACCTTGCGCGGCGGCCCCTTCTCCGACGGGATCTTCTCCACGTCGACCAGGCCCCTTTTCTCGATCCTGACGAGCAGGGCATAGACAGTGCCCTCGGCGATGTCGGAAAAGCCCTGCTCCCGTAGCCACGCCGTGATCTCGTAGCCGTACGCGGACCGCACGGACAGGATCGCGAGGACGATGCCTTCCAGCGTCCCCTTGAGCATCTCCGTTATCTGCTTGCCCACGGACCACCACCTCCTCACACTACTCAGTGTTGCTGACTACCAGTACATAGTAACACTGAATAGTGGCGACGCAATCTACCCGTGACGGCGGGAGGTGTCGGCTCTTGCCACCGGAAGGTGGAACCACGGATCGGGTGCGGCGAAACCAACCGGCATAAGCTGTTTCTTCACGAAATCTTGACTGCGATCAGGCGTGACCAGCGATCTACGCTGAAATGGCAGGAAGGCATATGGCCGGACCACATGCCCGAACACCTGCTACCGAGGGGCTGGTCATGAACGCCATCAGCCGACCCGAAGTTTGGGCGGCCCAGTCAGTGGATCTGCCCACCTACAGCACCACCGCGGTCACCATCGGCACCGCGATCATGCTGATCATCATCGTGCTGATCACCGCCGCGATCCTGCTGGCCGCCCGAACCGGACGGCAAAGGTAACGCCCGTACAGCACGGCCGTTCACACCGGTGTGACCAAACGCGAACCGCCCGTCGACGGGATCGTCCGCGATATATCGGAGCAGGTCGGAACGAGCTTTCGGCGCCGTCGACGGTGCAGAACGCGACTTGTGTCTTCAGCCTTCAACGCTCGCCCAGGTTCGACGAGTCACCCCGTCGGCACGGCTCTGGTGCTATCACGGAAGAGACGGTCGATCGCGTGAGGAGGCCGACATGGACGTCCGCTTCATCTCCGACGGCGGTGTGCGTGCGTATCCGGCGACTGACCTGAAGGAGTTGCTGGACCGGCCTGACGGACTGGTCTGGGTGGACGTCCCGACCTGGGACGATCAGGCCGCCCACGTATTGACCGACGTCTTCGGATTTCATCCCCTCGCCATCCGGGACTCGATGAACCGCAACCAGGTGCCCAAGGTGCACCGGTACGCGAACCACATGTTCCTGGTGCTGCACGCGCCGCAGTCGGGGGCGCACGGACACGTGCACTACGTCGAACTCGACCAGTTCATCGGCGACCGTTACCTGGTAACGGTGCACGGACCGCTGAATCCGGCGATCGATCAATCGACCGCGATGGTCGAGGTGAACGCCGTATTGGGCCGCCTGGAATCCGGCAGGCTCCAGCCCTGCCACGCATTCGAACTGTCCCACGCCCTGCTCGCCGCGCTCACCGCGCGAATGCGGGCCTACACCGCCGAGCTGACCAAGGACGTCTGGAAGCTCGAGCAGCAAGTCACCGCCGGACATCTCGGCGATCCGGAAACCTTCCTCGACGAGATGTTTCGGGCCCGGCACGGCCTGCTGACTGTTCGTACCATGGCCTCGCTGAGCCACGCACTCTACGGCCGGATGGTCACCATCGAGGCGTTCGGCACCGACACCGGCCAGCAGCTGCTGCTCGACGCAGTCGATCAGTTCGAACACCTGACGGTGATGGCCGACGGCCAAAAGGACTACCTGCAGGGCACGATCGAGTTCTATCAGGCACGCACGAACACCAAGATGACCATTGCCGCCGAGCGCCTCGCCGTCATCGCCGCCGTCACGCTCCCGATCACGGCCCTGTCGTCCATCATCGGCATGAACCTGATCGTGAACGAACGAACCCAATGGAGCTGGCTCGCCCTGGCCCTGCTCGTGATGCTCGCGATATCGACGTACCTGCTCATCTGGGCGAAACGCAAAGGCTGGTTCTGACCCTACTTCCGCGTCGAGCGCTGGAGGATCCACTGGGTGATGGCCGCGACCGCCGCGATCATCGATGCACCACAGGCGATCAAGGCGGCACCGGTGAAACTGGTGGTGGAATATCCGGAGGGACGAACACCGGGCAACATCAGGTCGCCGCCCGAAAAGGCCCACTGTATCCAGGAACCGATTTGGCCGCCCCCGTCCCAACCGCGAGAGGTCATGTCCAACAACGCCGATGCTCGGCTATCGAGGTGACGCATGGCCAGCAGCACGAAAATCGCCACCGCAATTCCGGAAACGACCGCTATCCGATACAGCGCGGTCTTATGGAGTCGGAGATTGGTCACCACCACGGTCACCATCACGATGATGGTGGCCGTGGTGAGGATGGCCCAGGTGCCGCTGATATCAGCGGTGCTCGGACCCGATCCCGACCACGCCATCAGATAGCTGGTTGTGGCCTCGATCCGGCCGAAAGCATTGGCCCGGGCGGTCCCATCGGGTCCGGTGACGGTGATCCAAGGCCGGAACAACATGACCAGTGTGACTAGGTTCGCGGCAGCGGCCACCGCATAACCCGCGTTCCCCCGTAATGACGCTGTCCATCCACTGTGTAGCGCCCACTGCACCACTTGCGCCCGGGGTGTGGCCCTGACCCGGGTGACGTGCGCGATACGCGGAGATTCGCGCAACTGCCAAGGTGTCGGCCGAGTCATTTCAGCCGCCACGCGGAGTCCGTGACCGAAGCCGGTGAGCATCGCCGACATTTGTGCGCACATACCCGTTCGCGGCCGAAAAGTCCCTGATAACAGACCATCTCAGCATGCTATGAACGGGTTGAAGCCCTTCGTCCCGCTCCATACGAGGCCTTTACCGCGACTCGGGTCGACCGATGAATTCCTTGATGAATTCCTTGCAGTTTCCGCCGCACCGCCTGACCCTGCCCACGAAGGAGACCACCGTGCCAACCACCAAGCGCCGCAACGACACTCCCGCCGCGAAGGTCGAGGGCGGCTCCGAAACGCAGGTGCGAACGGCCGCGGAGTCGTCGGGTACGAACCTGCTCGGCCTCGGCATCTCACCTTCGTCGAGCGCTCGATGTTCCTCGGGACCGGGTCACCAACTGGCAGAGAACATTCCAGACTGCACCGACCTCGTCGTCCGCTATCGCGCGGCGGTCGAGCGGGCCGACGAAATACCAGAGGGCTGTACCGATCTCGGCGCACCGGTTCCGCGGCCGGGACGTCCCGCGCCCAGCCTCCGCCGTGCCCGCACGCACAGGATCGAGGCGACCGGGCGCCACGCGGGCCACGCGGACATCATCCGCGACTGATCGACGGCACGACCGGCCGCTGATTTCATCCAGGACGGGACCACATGATCACCGCGACCCGGCCGGATTGTCGGACGTGTCAGCCTTCTTGCTCTCCCAGCGCGGCCGTTGTCAGGGTGAGGTGTCGAGTCAGTATGTCGGCGGCGGCGTCGGGGTCACGGGCCAGCGCGGCCTCCTCCAATCGGCGATGCTCGTCAATGCCATCGCGCTCAGGGTTACGGTGTGCCGACCAGCGGCGGGCCAGCTCGCTCGCGACCCACATCCGGTCGACGGTTTCCAACAACACCGGGTTGCCACACCCTTCCAACAGCGTGCGATGGAACACCCGGTGGGCCTCGGCCCACGCCTCGCTGTAGTACTCGCCATCCTCAGGGGTGAATACCGGCGTGCGCGCCAAGCGGTGGTGGGCAGCTCGGACGTCGCCCTCCCAGTTGACGTCACCACGTTCGATCGACATGCGCAGCACGACCGGTTCGATGGCCCGGCGGGCCTCACCGATCTGCTGCCAGCGGTGATCGGAAAAGGCTGGGACCGCGAAGCCGCGATTGGTCAGTCGTTCGGCCAGACCCTCACCGACCAGCCGCACCAGCGCCTCACGCACCACAGCCAGGCTCACACCGTGTTGCCTGGATAGATCCTGCGGCTTGAGCGCGTCACCGGGCGCGTACATGCCGCGCATGATCGCGTTCCGCAAGTGTGCGTAGACCTGCTCGGAAAGCATCTGCTTCGCCGGCGAGGTCGGGGTGTGGACCGTCCGAGTCATGATCCGATCATAGACGATTTGCAAAATCATCGATTATTTCTGATATCGTCGATCTTGCACGTCCGGCCCGACTCGAAAGGCGCGACACGATGAGCGCAAACAATCCCTACGCCCGCCTCCCCGAGGCAGCCTCCTTCACGGTCACCAGCACCACGGTGAGCGACGGCGCCGCCTGGCAACCCGCACAGTGGTCCTCCGGCGCCCCGGGCGGCAAAGACGTTTCCCCGCAACTGAGTTGGAGTGGCGCCCCAGCAGGCACCAAGAGCTACGCCGTTACCGTGTACGACCCCGACGCCCCCACCGGCTCTGGCTTCTGGCACTGGGCTGTCGCCAACATCCCGGCCACGACCACCAGCCTTCCCGAGGGCGCCGGAGACGACGCGGGCACCGGTTTGCCGGTCGGCTCCTTCCAATTGCCGAACGACGCGCGCCTACCTCGATACATCGGTGCGGCACCGCCGGCCGGGCACGGTAGACACCGCTATTTCGTCACCGTGCACGCTCTGGATGTGGACGACATCGGCATCGCCTCCGACTCCACGCCCGCTCTACTCGGGTTCACTATCGCCAGCCACATCCTGGGCCGGGCGATGCTCGTCGCGACGGCGGAGACGATGCAGTGAATTCCGTTCGAGGCGCCGGTTCCGTCACCAGCGCGGATTCGTCGTCATGTGCGGCTTCCAGTGGCTGAGTCGATCCCCTGCGAGATCGAGATCATTCGTCGCTCGCGGCGCGACGGCGACGCCATCGTCCGCTGGGTCGAGGTCATCGTGAATGGCATACCGATGCCGGCCACCGGCGAGCCGCGCGTCGTGCACACGCCTCTCGGCACACACGTCGCGCTCGACCTGACCGCCACTGCGGTCAGCATCAGGACCGAGGACGGAAAATGAGCTTGCAAGGAAAGGTTATGAGCGACAACGATATCGATCACATGATCGATCGCACCGTGCTGATCACGGGCGCGACGGACGGGCTCGGTCGAGAACTCGCGGTGCGGCTCGGCGCCGCGGGTGCCCGGCTGATTCTGCACGGCCGCAACGCCGATCGGGCCGCGGCGCTCGCGGCCGAGGTGACGGCCGCGAGCGGGCCCGTGCCGGAGATCATCCTGGCCGACCTGTCGCGGCTCGCCGAAGTGGACCGGCTGGCCGACGAGATCATCGCCCGCACTTCACGATTGGACGTGCTGGTGAACAATGCCGGCACCGGAGGCCCGCCGAACGGCAGACGCGAACTCAGCGCCGACGGCAACGAATTACTGTGGGCGGTCAACCATCTGGCCCCGTACCGGCTGACGAGGCGGTTGCTTCCGCTACTGAGGGCATCGGCTCCGGCGCGGGTGGTGAACGTCGCCTCCGCCGGACAGCAGAAGATCGACTTCGACGATCCGAACCTCGAGCACGACTACAACGCGCACACCGCCTACTGCCGCGCCAAGCTGGCGATGATCATGGCGACCATCGAATACGCCGAGGAACTCGACGGGACCGGCGTCACCGTGAACGCCCTGCACCCGGCCACCCTCATGGCGACGACCATGGTGCTGAAATCCGGAGTCACGCCGATCAGCACGGTCGCCGAGGGCGCGGATGCCACTCTCCGGTTGATCTGCGACCCGAGCCTGGCGCAGACGACAGGCCGGTATTTCAACGGCACCAGCCAAAGCCGTCCGCACGCGCAGGCCAACAATCCGAAGGCGCGCCGTCGCCTGCTCGAAATCAGTGACACCGCAGTCGTTTCGGCGGTGGGACGAGGTGGTGCGCCATGAGGTCGCGCGTCGCGTCGCCTACCAGAGTCAATGCCCCTATCGCCACATGGTGCGCATCAAGGCCGTCCGCCCAGACGTGATACGCGCCAAGGATGCGATCCGCGTTCATGACGGGCGATGGTAGCGTTCCGTTCCACGGGCAGGAATCCGGTTCCGGGAACGAGGTGGCCGAGGTGGTTTCATGGCGCGAAAGTGCCTCTGCGGCAGCTCAGGCGGATCTCGACGGGTTGCTCGAAGCCGCACTCGACATGGCCGAGTCACGGGTAGCCGAGAGTGGCGAGTTCTACCCTTTCGGCGTCGTGGTCGACAAGCACGGCCGGACCGAGATCATCGCGGCCGGAGTCGGCTCGGCACAGGAGGCACAGCGATTCGTGTACCGCGCCATCTCGGATCGGCGGCGAGATCTACGTGCTGCCGCCGTCGCGACCGACGTACGTCTGCCGGAAACAACAGGTGATGCAATCGAGGTCCATCTCGAGCACGCGGAGGGAACCGCCCTCGGCGTGCTCGAACCCTATCGAATCGAGGGCGAAGACGTCGTAACCAGCTCGTTGCGAGCGTATTCCGAGGCTCGGAAAATATGGATGTGAATGTTGGCTCGGATCAGTCGTTGAGGTAGCGCAATATTCTTTCAGCGGATCGTCGATGCCATTTGTTCTTCGATCTCAGGAAGGGTTCGACCTGGTCCCGGACTCCTTGGGCGCGCAGTTTCGACAAGGCGTCGAGAGCGTGGCCCAGTACGCTTTCATCGTCGAGTTGACTCAAAACAACCGTCGCCGCTTCTGGCTTCTGCGACTTTCCAAACCAGTTGACAACCATCTGCCTGTCACCACCCAGTTCACGGTTTCCAGCAATTTTTGCCATATCACCGAAATAACTGTCGTCGGCCGGAATGTCGTACAGGGAATTTCCAGCAGTCCACAGGATGAGACTGTTGGCTTCTCTTCCGGTGTCGAATTGTGAGATCAGAGCTGGAACCGCAGCGGTGCCGCGCGCCTTGCGGTTACCGAGGGCTCGAATCAACGAAAGCCGGGTCAGGTGCCGATCCGGCGTTTCGTCCCCTGGCCACAGCGACTCGAGATTCGTGAGCCAGTGGGCCAGGACTGCGATAGCTTCTTTCGTCTGGCCGCGCTGATTTGCGATATCTGCAACATCGCTGGCGTACCCTCCGGCCAGACTGTACTGCCGCAGCAATTCCGCACTCGGAGTCTGAGCTTCCCCGGTCAACTGTTCAAGTCCAATGGTTTCAATTTTATTTTCCCTTGATCAACCTGTTTCTGCAGTTCTGGGTCTAGTTTGGTCCTTTGGTCGACAACCAGCTCGAAGGTGTATCCGTTTTTCTCGGCGTACTTCTGGAAGTCCTTGATCTGGTCGGTGTACGCCTGATAGTCAACGTTCTTGACCTCGACTATACGCTTGTTGGCATCATCGAGGTCGTCAGGTATTCGCCTAGAAGCGGTTCCCGTTTCGGATTTTATCGACTTCTTGGTTTTTGTCGGATCGATACCCGCGCGTGCTTCGGCTCGCGCGCCGCGCGCCTTGTTCTCCCGTGCTTGTTCCGATTTGGTCGGCTCGGGCGGTCGCTGTAGCTGCTTCTGCAGAACTGGGTTGAACTTGGTACCTACCGCAGTCGTCAATGTGCCATGCGCGCCATCGAGCACTGAGATGGTAAGGTTCCGCGAGGTCGTGAGACCCTTGAGTATTTCTTGAATCCGATTCCGGGTGACGTCTGCCTCCGCCTCGGCCAGCTCGCGAGCGGCCTTGGTCAGCGTTCCTCCGCTCACAACTGCGCCAAGGACATCCAGCACACCAGCTCCGGCCAGTAGGGTGAGATGCCTCTCGATGCCGTCTTGGGCAGCCGCCAGGACGTCGGCGTATCCGCTCGTCGCGCTGCCCACGTTTCGCATCGAGTCCGAGAGCAGCTCCAATGCATCGAGCACGGATTTATTCGTTTCGTCGATGTCGGGGGTTTCCTCGGTCTTCGCGAAGTTCAACAACTGCGTCATCTTGGGTTTGATCCCGTTGTCGAGCGCCCCGTAAGCGCTGGCCAACTTCGTCCACTCATCGGCAGCCGCCTGAAGCTTGGTAGTGTCGCCGTTGATCCACTTCTCGGCACCCATGACGAGAACCCACCCGAAAGGTACGGGCCGGGATCCGCCACCCGGATTTTTCAATGGTCGAGCAAAAAGCGTTTGCCCTCCAGGATCAGCATCCGGTAGTGCACCGTTGGGTTTGTTGTACTCTTCCGCCATTTCGGACTGGTCGTGATTGACCCCGCTTTGCCGGATCAGTGCGGCCATGCGATACAGCACCTGTGTGCCCACGCTGGCGGAGACGGTCGCTTCGGCACCTACCCACCCGTATTTCTTCCCCCATTCCGCCCCGCCGTCGTCATCGCCTGACATCTGAGTGGCCGTTCGCAGCGCCTTGTCGAGAGCATCGAGTGCTGCCACCGCGGTCCGGCTGGCCAGGCTGTACGCACCGGCGGCCTCGTAGAATAGTTCGGGGTCGACATCGAGTTCAGCCATACGATCAGCTCCGCCACATGGCGACATTCGCGGCGATGGCGGCGGTGTATCGACCGTGTGCGGCGGCGGCGGCTTCACGCATGTCGCTCATACCCTCGTGGATCTCCTTGGCGGCTTCCATGAGTTTCGCGTGCGCTGCGGCCTGCGCGGATGCCGCGTCTCCGTCCCAGTTGGTCTGGAGGTTGGTGACCGCCTGATCCAGGGCATTGATCTGCTCGTCGAGGAAGCCCTCGAAGCCCTTGAGGCGGCCCACCACTGCGTCGAGCTGATCGAGATCTACGCTGTGCCGCATCACAGATCCAACGAGGAGCGGGCCGATTCGACAGCCTCGGCATTCGCGTGATCTCGACCGAGGTACTGCTCGGCACTGGCGTCGAGCGCCGTCGTGATCTCTTCCAGCGCATTGAGCAGGTCCGACAGGCCTTCCCGCACCTCACTCCACCCGGTCGCGAACACAGTGCCCTGATAGCCCACCCAGTTGTCGGTCAGGTTGCCGACGTCCTGATCCAGCGATCGAAACCCGCCCGACAAGTTGTTGAGTAGATTCTTGATCGCCCTTGCCGCAGTGACCAATTCGGCTGGTACAACAGATAGAGCGACTTCGCCCGCCCCGGAGTCCCCCACTATCCGCACTCCCTCCCCGTTCGGGCCTGACTTGTACGGCCCTGCCCGGAAGGGAGCAAGGACACACGAGGATTTCATCCTATCTACGAAACATGCTGCTGCTCAAGCAGATAGCCGTGGAGCACAATAGAATGTGATGTGCATCAATCGATTACAGTGGTTTTAGCAGCCACAACGTCAATCAGCTACCCGCTGGGCGCCTGCGCCACGACGGTGGCGGTGACCTACGGGATATCGTGCCAACCGTCCGAGTTGGCGAGCTCGTGGAGGCGGCTGAGAGTCCGCGGGCGCGACGTCGAGCTGGTCCCGGACCGGGCGGATAAGGTTCGCCCTGCGATCAGCGGGGCCACCACCGAACCTCCCCACCCGGACGTGGACGTCGATCGCTGCCGGGCCGAGGCTCGCTAGAGCTGTTGGTACCGACCGTATCCAGGTCAGCGAGGTTCCGGTCTGCTCCGCGAATTCGCGATAGGCCGCAAGGACTCTGCCGACCACAGCGTCGGGAATGCCGCCCTCGTTGAGTTGGTACGGCACAGTCAGCACCACCCAGCCCCGCAGGACCAACCAATCGCAGCCAAATTCTCTCTGTAGTGCCCGAGTCGGCGCGTGAGGTGGGCAAGTACGTCTACGAGCTGGCCGGGGCGCTGCGCATGGCGCTGGATACCGCGGCGAAGGAAGTCGCTTCCCTGACCGGTGGCAGCTGGACCGGGGATGCAGCCGCGGAATTCTCCGAGGGCTGGACCGAGGTCCGCGACGGAGGCACTCAGATCATTACTGCCCTGACCGGGATGGCGGAAAAGCTGGGCGTCACCACCAACACCTACCAGGCCAGCGACGAGTCCCACGCCGCCGTATTGGGCACTGCGAGTTCGAGTTTGGATCTGCCATGAGCTCAGAATTCACCGTCGACCATCGGCGAGCGTTGCGATACCTCAGCTCGACTCAACCGGAAAGGTGCATGGCGAAATTCCGGGGTACATGCCAGACAGCTGGACCGAAGAGCAACTCGAAGATTTAGCGCAGGACTTGGAGAAGAGCATCCAGACGCGACAAGACGAACAGCAGCGATTAGGTGAGGACGGGCCGCACCGGGAACGCCTCCGCCAAGAAGAGCAGCTGTTGCGCCAGATTCAGAAGAAGCTGAGTGGGTCATGACCGGGAGCATCGGAGACCGTATGAAACGAGGAGACGCTCTGGTCGCCCGGATCGAGGCCGAACGGGACTCAGAAGATGAGAGGACCTCCGCCACAATGGAACTCCTCTCATGTCTATCCGCCGGCTATCCCATCGAGCGGATAGGTCCGCTGCTTCGAAGCGACAACATCATGGCCGTCAAGTCCGGGGCATTCCTCGCGTCGGAAATGTCGAATCGTGCGGCTCCGCTGGTCGATGACATCCAAAGGCTGCTCGCCAGCCCGGTGCCCTGGATCCGCCATGATGCGATCCAGGTGATCTGGGCCGCTGCGACAGCCAGCAATGGACGAGCCGTCGCGCAGGCCGCGAGCCTCGTCAACGACCCCCACGTAGTAGTCCGCAGTGACGCGATGCACCTGCTTGCGAACACGAGGGACGACGTGCTGCGCAGCGCCCTCGAGTACCTCGATTCCGCGCTTGCTCCTTTGACCTCTTGGCTTCTCGACGAGGCACCCGAGCGAATGGCCGAGGTCGCGCGCCACCGGCTCGACGATCCCGACCCCTTGACCCGACGATTCGCCGCGATTGCCTTGGTGCGCCACGCGGGCTCAAACACTGGCCTGCTTGCTGATGCGGCGAACTCGAATGACGACGACGTAGCGTCGTTTGCATCAGAACGACTCAAAAGGTTGGAGATGGAGAAAACCAACCCGCAACGCAGTCGCTGCGCCCCACTTTCAGCCCGAAACCCCTGAGGCGGCCCGACCAGACACCGACCCAATAGCGGTCATGTGTGACACGAGAGCGCCCTGCCGACCTTGGCAACGTCCCCGCCCACTCCCCAACCGAATAGGACACCCGCACAGGCTGTTTCGACTAAACGAGGGGTAACCGTGAGGTTGACCGGACCGCCACTGCCCTGTTCGCGGCGGCCATCGCGAGAATGCGTTGAGCGACCCGGATCGCGACGCCCTGAAAGCTCCGGCCGCCGCGGCTTCCAGATCGAGTTGACCTTTCAACCGATGAGTTTGCGGGTTCCGGCAGGTCTGCTCTCTCGAGGACCCATCATCGAGTGAAGGAGAAACTGTGAACGATGTCTGGGAATTGGTGCATGCGGAGCGCGCGGCGCTGATCGACGACCTTGCCCGAATCGACGACGAGCAGTGGGACGAGCCTTCGCTGTGTGAGGGCTGGACCGTGCACGATGTGGCCGCACATCTGGTGGATTCGGCGTACACCACGCGGATCGGCTTCGTCATCGCGCTCATCCGCGCAGGATTCGACTTCGACCGGCAGAATACGAATGGCATCGAACGCTGGCGCGGCGACTCTCCTCGAGAGACTCTGGAGCGGCTTCGCCACGCGGCGTCACGCCGATCGACGCCCCCGGCGCCCCTCGACAGCCGACTCGTCGAGGAAATCGTTCACGGCGAGGACATCCGCCGCCCCTTGGGGATCAGGCGCATATACCCATTGCAGGCCATCGTCAGATCGATTCACCTGCAAGCACGCACACCGGTGTCCTTCGGCGGAGCCAAAGAACTGATGGCCCGCGTCCGGATATCGGCCTCCGACGCGGACCTGTCGATTGGGAGCGGCCCGGACGTGCGGGGTACCGCACTGTCTCTGCTGCTGGTCATTTGCGGACGCCAGGTGGCACTGGACGCTCTTGATGGGCCGGGAGTCGACGCGCTCGTCCGCAGCTCCTAGATTCTGTTCGGAGTGGCTAGTGGGCTGGTCGGCTCGCCTTTACGGGTGTCGCGGCCACCGGTTGACGGCGGGCAGCGGATCGGACTCGAAATCGGCAGCAGTGACGCTGTCAAGTCCAAGATTGAGGCACTGCTACCGGACACATCACCGATCAGTGGGGGCACTGTCGAGGTCGGACCAACCGTTCGGGTCAAGCTGCTGGTGGACCCGTCCGATGCGGAAGTCACGCCGTCTGACGCGGTAAGCGCGTCGACCGGCAGCAACATCCAGATGTTATGGACATGGTTCGTTCACCCTAAACACCCGACATCGGCGTTGCTGCTGACCGCACACCTGGAGGTTCCCCTCAGCGACGGACATGTCATCAGCAACTACATCTCGCTGAGAATCCCGGTCCACCGCACCCTGGGCTATACCGCAGGACAGATCTTCAGCAACTGGGCGACCTGGTCGGCGATAGCTGTGAGCGGAATCGGAATAACCGGCTGGCTGCTACGTCGACGACACGCCAAAGCCAAGGCGGTTCCCGCCGCGCCGACACGGCCGCATTGAGCAGGCTGACCGACGATGCCCCACGGCCCCGTGTGTCCGGGGCGTCGTGATGCCCAACTTGTGTTCAACGATTGCGTTGTGGCACTCCAGTACCCGGGTGTCGATCGGGAGTGCGCAGAGGAGCGCCGACGTGGTGCAGGTGTCTCAGCGCTTCGCGGTAAGAGGAGATCAGCCCGGTTTCGTGGTAGGGCACGCCGATTTCGGTGCAGTAGTCGCGGACGATCACCTGGGCGTGACGCAGGTTCGGCGTCGGCATGCTCGGGAACAAATGATGCTCGATCTGATAGTTGAGCCCGCCGAGGGCGAGGTCGGTCAACGCGCCACCCCGCACATTGCGGGAGGTCATCACCTGGCGACGGAGGTAGTCGAGGCGTTCGTCGCCGGTCAGGGTTGGCATGCCCTTGTGGTTCGGGGCGAAGATGCAGCCCATGTACAGGCCGAAGAGGCCCTGGTGGACTGCAAAGAACGCGAAGGCTTTGTCGGCGGGCAGAACCACGAACAGTGCGGCCAGGTAGGTGGCGAAGTGGCCGAACAGCAGTGCGCCCTCCAATCCGCGGTGTTTGACCGATCGATTTCTGAGCGCACGTACTCCGGCCACATGGAGGTTCAGGCCCTCCAGCAACAGGAGGGGGAAGAACAGGAATGCCTGCGCCCTCCCGATGAGACGAGGCAGACCGCGGCTGGACCGTGCCTGCTGTTGTGACCAGACCAGAATGTCGGGCGCGACATCGGGGTCGAGTTCCTCGTGGTTCGGGTTGGCGTGATGCCGGGTGTGCTTGTCCTGCCACCAGCCGTAGCCCAGGCCGATGCCGGCGTTGCCGACGAGTCGTCCCACCAGCTCCGTCGGCTGCCGTAGCCGGAAGACTTGGCGGTGGGCGACATCGTGCATGACGAGTGCGATTTGAGCGAACGTCACGGCCATGAATGCCGCGACCAGCAGCGTCCACCACGAATCGCCGATGAGGACGAACGCCGCCCAGCCGGCTGCGAACGCGACCCCGACGAGGCTGAGCCGGACGGCGTAGTAGACGAGACGTCGGTTCATCAGCCCCGCGTCGGAGATCCGGCGCAACAGACGGGCGTAATCACCGTCGGCGCCGCGCCGCGGTGACCGTGGAGATGGCTCGGGGACCAAGGCGGGTGTCGTCATAGATCTTCCTGAGAGCTGAGTCGGAGACGCCACCTCCGTCCGCCGACGATGTCGGTCGGTCGACGGCGAAGCGGAGCGCCGATTTCGATACCCCGAAGCTATCGGCCGAATTCTCGTTACCCGTAACCCTTTGGTATGACATGGAATCGGACTGCGGTGTGATATTGGATGCCTACCGCGGACCGAGGCGGCTGACCAGTTGTCGGCCAACACATCCGGGTCGCCCGGACCGGACGTCCGCTTCTGCCGCTGATCTGAGCTGCACAGCGGCGACCGAGCGAGCATTGCCGTGACCGTTCACGGCGGGGATCTCCGCGCGCCGCCAATGCACCGAGTTCGCGTCTGACACCAGTCGTGACAAACGGCAGAATGTGATGTGCGTCAATCGATTACAGCGGTTGTCGCCGCCGTAACGTATATCAGCTACCCGCCGGACACCTGGGTACCTGTGCCACGACGGTGGCGGTGACCTGTGTCCGCCCGTCGGCCGGAATATGGTGCACCGCAGCGGCGTAGGCGCACAGCCGAGCGGCGAGGGCTGCGCAACAGGGCGTATTCGGCGGTGCTGAGCACGGTCGGCGGCAGATCGTGCGGATCCGCACGCCGCAGATCGACCGCCGGATCCGTGCTCAGTGCGCGGACTCGCCCTTCACGCGATCTTTGTCGCAGAGAGGATGGCTGGCACGGGAATGACGTCCGACGGAAGGTCGGCGGAGCTCTTGGTCATCGCCCTGGTGACATTGAACCCACATTCCTCGAGCCAACTTTGGTAAGTGGACAGCTTCTGCGGTCCGCCCTGGCCCATCGTGCAGCCGAGGAAGAAGGCTGGGAAGAAGTCGGCGTTGTAATTGTCCGAGTCTTTGATGTTCTCGGGGTAGACGGGCACCATGATGTGGACCTGACCACCGACCTCCAGCGAGCTGTTGACACCCTCGAGGATCTTGAACAC
This sequence comes from Nocardia sp. NPDC050710, assembly GCF_040654375.1. Lineage (NCBI taxonomy): Bacteria > Bacillati > Actinomycetota > Actinomycetes > Mycobacteriales > Nocardiaceae > Nocardia > Nocardia sp. NPDC050710. The sequence continues at coordinate 87,154 of NZ_JBFAHV010000012.1, forward strand.
ATCGTCCTTGTCGAACATATCCAAGAAATGCTTGATGAGTACGGTGTCGAAGCCCTTCGGGACGCCATCGAAAACGTCACCGCCGATGAACGAACAGTGTTCGTCCACTCCATGAGTCCTGAAGTTTTCCAGACACTCCCTTTCCTTCTCGGGCAGGTCGAAAGTGGTCACCCGAAGCCCGGGCGAGGCCTTCAGCTGGTAGGCGTGAATCGCACCGACGCCAGTGTTTCCAGCCAGGTCGAGTACCTGCGCGCCGGATGGTATGTCTACGTTTCCGAAGAACCAGGGATCGATGCGGGCGGTGACGGCGTCCATCAACGTTGCCCAGGACTCACGCAGATCCGTGTGCTCGGCCACGGCACCGTACAACGTTCCATCTGATCCATAGAGCTCTTTCAGGCCGACGAGCGTCCCCCTCCGCACACTGTCGGCGAGATAGTACAACTGCCTCAGCGCGACAACCTTGATCATGTTCATGTAGGTGAGCGCTCGCTGCAGATCGACCTCGGCGACGCCCGCAAGTGCATCGAGGGAGTAGGCGCCCGAACCTTCGTCGCGCGCGACGAAACCCTCCTTGACCATAAGATGCAGAAGTTGTTCGACGGCATCCGGTTTGGCGCCGATGGCTTTGCCGAGCTCGGCCGCCGTAATCCCCGGGCTGTCTCGGAGACTATCGATAATGCCGAGCTGGAAGCAGGACAACAGGGTCATAAACCGTGTCGGTCCCACCATGTATTCCCGAAATCGAGCGAGTGTTTGTTCCGGTGTCATTGTGGCAATTCTCATTTCAGTTAGTAGTCGGCTGTTCCCCGAACCGACGCGACAGCGCAATTCGCTGCACCTTCAGCGTGGCGGTTCGAGGTAGCTCGGCCTGCGGTACCTGGATCGGGTCGGCCAGCTGAGGGAAATCGGCGACGGCCTTGCGCCAGCGACCCCGGTCCACCGGCCGGTCGCCGTGCGTGCAGATCACCGGGACCGCCTCGGACTTCCGACCTCGCACAACGACGAGTTCGCTCAACTCTTCCAGCCTGCTCAACAAGACATCCTCGACTTCGAGAGCACTGCGCACGCCCGGGATCATGTCTACCTCCCGGTCGAGCATGTGCAGGCACCCGCGCCTGGTGCGGTATCCGACGTCCCCGGTCCGCCACCAGTCGCCGAATCGGTTCGCGTCGTACCGATCCTGCTCGGCAAGATAGGTTTTCGCGAGGCCATCCCACGCAACCTCGATGAAACCGGGGTTCGTCTCGGACGGCCGCGAGCCGTCCCGGCTCACCACTCGAACCTTCGCGCAGCCCGGCATTGCCCAACCAACACACCGCCCGTCCGCTCGGCGAGCGGACTTGCGGACATAGGCTCGCCCGACCGCCGGCCCAACCTCGCTCTGCCCGTATATCTGGAAGTACAGCGCCCCTCGGCGCTCGGACGAATTGACGAGGCGACTCATCGTTCTGGGATGGATCGCGTCGAATGTGCTGCTGAAGTATTTCACCGATGCGAACGGCTTACGCGGATCCTCGGTGAGGCATTCCCATTCCATCAACGAATTGGGAAGAGCCTCGATGAATCCTGGCCGGTGCTCGACAAAGAACGCGGCGACTCTGTCAGGATCGGATTCCTTCATGAGCAGGACCGGCAGCTCTTTGAGCAGCGCCAGAGCCATCGCTGCGAACATCCGCGAATGTACGAAGGAGATGTGGATCGCGATGGTCTCGCGCTTCCTCATCAGCGACAGCAACCACCATTGCGGCTTGAGCCGGGCGGCCATGCTCCGTGGGGTGTGCACGACGAGCTTGGGCAGGCCGGTCGTGCCGGACGTGTGGGTGATCAGCGCGGGTTCGTCCTTTGGTCGAGACACCGGCTCGACTCGGGGAGTCCCGGCAAGTCCGGCGAGCGATATGGCACCCGGCCTGTCTCCGGACACGGTGATCACCGGCTTGGCGAGGTCCATCACCGGCACGTCGGCAAGTGCGTCGAGCTTGTGCAGATCGGTGAGCAGGGCCGGCTGGTCCAGTCGGCGGAGCAGGGCACCGACGGTGGCGCCATCTAGGGCGGGCGACAGCATCACCGGAACTGCTCCGATGCGTGCGGCAGCGGTCGCGAGCACCCACACATCGAAGTTGGCGGCCTTGTGGATCGCAATGTGCCGGCCTGGTCGAATCCCGGCCGACCAGAGCCGGCCGGCGAGGTCGTCCACGTGGTCGGCGAGCTCGGCCACAGTCAGTCGCCGCCCCGCCTCGGGAAGGACATCGAGATCGTGATCAAGCGTGAGCGGCGTCGAGCTCTTCCGCGCAGCAGCCGTTTCCGGCACTGTGCCGAGAAAGAGACCTCGCTGGCGTACCGATCGCCAGATCGTGAAACCGTTCATTCGACATATCTCCTCTTCAAGGTGTCGCCAACCCGTTCAGGCGGCGGCACGTCCGGCCTTGAGTGCCGCCGCGATGTCGACGACGCGGCGGCCCTGGTGATGCGCCGCTCGCAGGGTCGCCTCGCTGGGTGAGCCACCGAAGGCCGTGTGGGAGGTGCCGTACGGATTGCCCGTCTCGAACTGGACGGGATCGGTGTAGCCGGGAGGCACGATGATGCCACCCCAGTGATAGAACACGTTCCCCAGCGCCAGCAGCGTGGACTCCTGCCCGCCATGGGCGGTGCCGCTGGAGGTGAAGGCCGAGCACACCTTGTTGGCGATTGTGCCCTGCCGCCACAGGGCACCCGCGCCCTCGATGAACTTCGTGAGCGCGCTGGCCGGCGTGCCGAAGCGGGTCGGGGTGCCGAACAACACCGCGTCGGCCCACCCGAGGTCGTCGATGGTCGCCTCGACGACCTCGGCGGTGTCCTGAATGTGTTTGCCCCAGGCGGGGTTTGCCTCGATAGCCGCCGCCGTTGCCAACTCGGCGACCTTGCGCAGTCGCACGCGGGCTCCGGCCTTCTCCGCACCCTCGGCAGCGGCTTGCGCCAGGGCGTGTACGTTGCCGGTGGCGCTGTAATAGATGATTGCGGCGTTCACGGGTTCCATGATGGGTTTCCTTTCTTCGGGGGTTGCGAGCTGCTACAAGTACGCTCGCGCGGTCTGGATGAACAAGCGGGCGTACTCGCCTTCGAAGTCGAATGACCGCTCCAGCAGAGGATTTCGCCGACCCGCGGCAAGCAGCGCCCAGCTCTGTAGCGACCCCGATACCAGTTCCGCAGCGTCGCCCTTGCCCAGCGAATGGACACGCCCGGAATCTTCGTCGACCAGAATCAGCCGCACGTCCGGCCACCGCTCGACCGTGACGCGAGCCTTCGCCAGCGCGTATCGCACGGAATACAAGGACAATTCGGCGACACAGATCGCCCCCTCGACCGACCCGCTTCCGCTCATTCCCAGCGCCGTCCGGATATCGCTGTGATGGGTCCAGTACTCCATGGTGCGGCCCATCACCAGATGCGTGGCCTGCATACCGAACCCCCAACGCACGCGCTCGGTTCCGATGCAGTCGGATAGCGCGGCCACGCACGACTGCGATGCCGCCGCCGACCACTCGCGAAGGTCGGCCAACGTCATATCCCTGCCTCGATCGCAGCCCGCTCTCGTGAAAGCCTCAGGAGTCGGGAACTCGTGGACCACGCGAGCGAACGCACGCGGCCCCTCGCGCACGGTGTCGGCCGCGACCTCATCCGTATCGGCAAGGTGGGCGACCTGATCGCGCACAGTCCAACCGGGACACCGGGTTTCCACGCTCAGATCGCGATATCCCAGCTCCGCGGACGTGTCTTGGAAGAGCTGGATCTCGCGACGCAGAACATCCAAGCGCTGTCGATGCGGAATCAACGCCGTACCTTACCGGCGTCACCGTCCACGGTGACCCGTTCCAGGGAGCCCAGTGCCTGTGTGCCTGTCTCCGTGCCTGTCACACAGGGAATTCCGAGCTCCCGCGCAATGATCGCCGCATGGCTCAGCCCACCGCCGATATCGGTGACGATCGCCGACGCCTCGGTCATGAGCGGCACCCAGTCGATCGACGTGAAGCGAACAACGAGAATATCGCCGTGCTCCCAGGCCTCATCCGCTGGCGACAGCATGACTCGCGGCCGTCCGGTGCTGACTCCCCCGGCCGCCGCGAATCCACTCACCAGGACATCGCCCTTGGAATCGCCGGATAGGCCCACCGGAATTCGAGCCGTCACAGGCCGACACTGCAACCAGACCAGCTGCCCGGCGTGCACACAGAACTCCAGATCGCATACCGCACCGACGGCCTGCTCCACGATCAGACAACGAGCACCGACCTGCTGCCCCTCCGCATGAAGTGGATTGCCGCTCACGAGTTCTCCCGCCCGCCAAACCTCCCGGGAGGGCGTGACGGTCCCCGCGACGACAGCCTCGGTCCCCGACGACGACCATTCCAGAACTCCGCCACCCGCACCGTCGCCGATCCACACTCCGGCCAGCGCGACATCCAGGAAAGGTTGCAGCACAACGGGAATCGGCCCCCGATCGGCCTTGTGATATACAGCTCGCAGCCGTGCGTTCGTCCCTGAAGCACGGACGCGAGCCACCGCCGCGGGCACGGCGGTCGGTTCGACAGCCAACTCCGACGAGAACAACCCGGCGAAAGACCGCTGTTCACCGTCCTCACCGGCGCCGGACGAACGAACCGCCCACCGAGCCACCTCCGGGTCGAGCCCGGCGCCATCGATCGCCTCCACTCCGACGGACGGCGGCACGAACCACGTCGGCGGAGTCGCAACCCCCGAGCGCCGTAGCCGAACCAGCCCCGCCGCCTTGCCGCCGAACTCCGCCGCGATCTCGGCGAACGGCAGCGACGATTCGGCGATCGTGTCGATTGCACGGATCTCGTTCACTTCGATTCCCGTCAGTAGCCGTCCGCGTCCGTGCGCACGCGCCCGTTCAGCTGCAGCAGCTCGGCGTGCAGCTCCATCCAGACCGAGTGGAACGATTCGGCCCGAATCCCCGACAGCGCCGCGGGATTGCCGCCTTCGGCGCGTTCGACCACCTCCGTCAGCCGTGCCCGATACGTCTCCAACAGCCGCGCGACATCGCCGTCGCCGCCCACGGGAAAGGCGAGATCGCCTACCGCGCTGCGCAATTGGGCGGCCACCTCGCGCACGAGTTCCTCGCTACGATTGGCCTGCCAGTTCGAGATAGCGGCCTTCACGATCTCGTTGGTGGTCAGGAAATGGCGATCGAATTCCTCGATCAAATCCAGATCCGTCCGCGGCGCCCGGTCCCGCCACCGGTGTACGGCCGCGTCGTCGGCGGCAATACCGTCGGCCGTGACGATGAAACTCCCCCGCACCGACCGTACATACCCCACCTTGCGGATCCCATCGACCAGCGCCCGGGCATCGTCGCCCGGTACACCGACCAGATCGGCAAGTTCTTCGACGCTCACGCCGGACCGGAAGCGAATGACGTGCAGCACCGCGGCTGCCTTCGTATCGAACATGCTGGATCCTTACGCCACACGGCCGGTTCGCAATTCGTTGATCAGATCGATCAGCTGCTGCACCTTCTCGACGCCCACGATCCTGGGGTTGTCGATTAGGCTCACCCCGAATCGACTCTCCAGCAGGCACATCATTTCGATGCTCGCAACAGAATCGATACCGAGATCCTTCGCGAACGAATCGTCGGGCCGCAGATCCCGCGCGATCTTGGTCGCCGTGGCAAACGCCTCGGCGATATCCGCGACACTCACCTTGGTTTCACTCATGATTCTTCACCTTTCCTGTCCCGCCATTGATGGCGATAACGGCTCCGGACGGGATACTGTCGATATCCGCACCGACGACGCAGGGTATGCCGTATTCCCGGCACAGAATGGCCAGATGTGACATCGCGCTGCCCCGCCGGCTGACCACACCCGAGGCAAATCTCAGCAGCGGAACGACATCCGCGTCGGCGGCCTCGCAGACGATGATGAATTCCTCGTCGGGGACGTCTTCCTCCGGCCGAACCGCGATTCCGCTCGCGCTGCCGCCCGAGACACCGCGCGGCTGCACCCGCACCGCGGCCGCGATCGGCTCGATAATCTCACCGTCGGGCAGGATCTCGATATTCTCCGGCAGGACCACTGCAAGGGCTTCCTCGCACAGCGTGACCCGATCCTCCACGATTTCGCGCAGGTCGCCACGCGGCGTGTTCACCAGCTCCTCCACGGTGAGGAACGGCCACTGCTCGTCCGTAATCGACTGCGCGGCAGCTAAAGCCGGACCGAGGGTGCGGAAGACGTGCAGCACTCGCATCACCATCGATTTCGAATGCTCGCGACACGCCATCGTCTCGGCGACGGTCTTCGTGACACCCGCGATCACCCGATATCGAACGCCCTTGTACATCCCGGCAATCGCATCCGCCGGTGCCAGAAACGATTCGAACAGCTCGGTGCCGTCGGACTCGACCTGAAACCGGTGGGAATACTTCGCCCACAGTGGGTGCCGATACGCGACCTCGTAGAACGGATGGTTCAGGAACTCGGCGGAGTTCAGGTCACCGGTGGTGGTCAGCCGGTGCAGCCGCTTCCACACCAGTTCGTCGGGCCGGGTCAGCAATGCGACGATGTCTTCCGGCTCGTCGCAGACCCGCTTCAGGATCCTTTCCTGGTATCTGGTCAACGGCACCAGTGCCATGGTCGACAGAATGTGCTCGTACCAGCACGATTTCAGCAACGATATGGCTTCGCTCGCCAGCAATCGCACGTCGAATCCCGCCTCGCTGGCCCGCGCCTCCAGCTCGAAGAGACACTCCTCGAGGTTGCGGATGCGGACGACCGCCAGCGAGACCTCCCGCGCGATCGTCACGACGCCCTTCGCCTTGATCAGTGGATTCTCGACCAGAGCGTCGTACGGTTCCGGTGCGGGAACGCCCTCGAAATACGCCTTCCCGACATCGTCCGCCTCGATTCCCGGCACCGAGGCCGCGATCTGCCCGTAGGCCGAATAGTTGTGGTACGGACGGCATTTGATGTATCCGAGAAAGGTGAAGAACTCCCCCGACATCCACGCCCGCTCACCCCACATCTTGGTCGTCATCCGACGGGTCGCCGCCTCCATCGGCGGGCCGACGAGCGACCAGGAAAACGGGGACAACCGTTCGGGGGCAACCTCGCCGAAGTTTCCGGCGGAGTAGGTGCGAAATACCGGATGCGGATCGGTGTCGAGCGGGCCGACCACGCCGAGCCTCTTGGGTTCACGCATGGGCATACCTCGCCTCGATCCGGGCGGGCCACACCTGGCCCGCCATGGCGGCACTCATGGCCTGGATGTAGTCCTTGCGACAGCGCGCGGCCCCCGTATTTTCCAGGTCCGCATCGCAGTGGACCTCGATCCAGGGGTGCGCGTAGTCGGCGAGGTTCGCGTCGGTTCCGATGCGGCGCATGGCCATTCGAAGCAGCCACTCGGCGCGTTTCACATCCGCCCTCAGAACGCGGGGATACTTGCCGAACGGGAGACAGACCCGGCTCAGGATCTCGAGCAGGCTCGGCTGCTCCGGGTCGAACCAGGTGATGGTGCGGCCGTGCGCGGTCCACTCCACCATGTCAGCGACCAACTCCGCGGCACCGAGCACGTCGCCGACATAGCAGGGATAGCGACCTCCGTCGGTGATCGGGAGCGGATAGCCGGCCAATACCAGCGGAAAGATCGCGGGCAGGCCGTCGCTGGTGGACGGCACCGTGCGGTTGTGTCCCAGGCCGAGCAGCGGGCCGAATCGCACGATGTTGTGCTGCGTATTCGAGTGCCGCACACGATGTTCGGCCACGTACTTGCCGTATTCATACCAGTTTCGGAAACGCTGCCCGACGTAGAGCTGGTCGCTGGTCACCGGTTTGTCCGGCTCGCCGAGGGCAAGGATCGAGGATACGTGCACGATCCGCGGCGCCCGCTTCGCGGACTCCACCAGCCGCAGCAGGGCCATGATGCCCCGATCGTGAATCTGCAGGCTTTCGGTACTGGTCGCCTGCCACGAAACACTGCCGGCGGCGAAGACACAGACGTCACTCTCGGTGATCACCGCGCGCGTATTCTCGTCCATTCCGAGGCCCGGCGCTGTGAGATCGCACCGCCGATGCTCCCAGGTCCCCAACCCCGGATTGCGGGACAGCGCGACAACCTGGTGTCCGCGCGAGTCGCATATCTCGGCGACGAGTTCGCCGAGATAGCCACTGCCGCCGAAGACAGCTACTTTCATGCTCCGAACCTCACAAGCGAACGATGTTTCGGCGAGACGATCGACTCGCGACCGGGATGCAGGCCGAAGGTCAGCCGTGCCGCTGCTTCCAGCGAGATCGACGGTGCCACAGCCGATTTTCCGAGCGCGTTGAGCGCTGTGAGCAGGTTGCCCCGGTCGAACGAGCGGTCCAGGCCGATGTATCGCAGCCCGATCAGCGTGTTCTGCCATTTGGCGCTCAGACGGCCGAAGCGCTCGCCGAGGGCCGACACATTGACGACGTGGTCGCGGCCGGCCGCAACGATGCGCACCCACTTGCCGAAGGCGTGCTGGTCGATCATGCGGGCCGCCTCCACCAGGGCGCGCAGCGCGGGCGCCTGAGCGCCGTTGGTGATGTGCACGATTTCGACATCCGAAAGCGACTGTGTTGCAATGCCTTCCGCAAGGGCAATCAGCACCTTCGCGGCGGTGTCACGTGGCACGCAGTCCACGCGCGCGTTCTTCATCGCGGGCAGCAGCCCGAACGGCAGGTCGTTCCAGCGCTCCGACAACAGGTACAGCGAGTTCTTGTACAGGGTCTCACCCGTCCGCGAGTCGCCGAGCAGGGCGGGCAGGCGGGCCAGCAACAGTGGCACGCCCAGCTCGGCCGCCCGGCGCAGCACGGCTTGTTCGCCCATCCATTTGAAATGCTCGTAGCGCGTACGATCACCACCGGCGCCGAGCCGGGTCTCGGGCACGACGCCCACCGCCGACCCGGCCACATACGCCGTCGAGGTCTGCAGGTACGGCACCGGGCGGCCGGAGATTTCGGCGAGCCGGGCGGCGAACCCGACCCCGTACACCGCACCGACGACGTTGCTCATCTGCAGCGACTCCGCAGTGCCCTGCCAATCCGTGCTCCCGGCGCAATTGACGACGCAGGTCACCGTCTCGGCAAGCCTCTCCAGCGCTGCGCGGTCGAGTCCCCAGTCGCGCGCGGTGATGTCGCCCTCGACCAATTCGATCTCCCGCGACCGGGATTCGATCCGCCGCCGCAGCCGAGTGGTGCCGGTCGAACGGCGCACGAGACCGATCGTCTTCGCCGGAACGTGGTCGACCAGTGCGTGCCCGAGTTGTCCGCTGAGGCCGGACACGAGGATGGTCATGGCACCCTCACGTCGGAGTCGTAGCGATCCTCGCCCCGCAGGCCGCCGGCAACCATCTCCAGCATCATCTCGTCGCTGCCCCCGCCGAGCCGCGCCAGGCGGGCGTCGCGCCACAGCCTGCTCAGCGGGGTCTCGTCCTCGAGATAGCCGGAGCCGCCGAAGATATGCATGCACTCGCTCATAACCCGCTCACCCAGCCGGGCGGTTGTCACCTTGAGCCCCGCGACATCGCGTGCGCCACAACCGCTTCCGGCAGCCAGCCGCTCCCCTGCCGCATAGACCGCGAACTCCGCCATCCGCACCTGGGCCGCCAGCTCGGCCAGCCGCAGCCGCAACGCCTGGTGATCGATCAGCGGTGTGCCGAACTGTAGGCGTTTGCGCGCATGCGAAACCGCCAATCCCAGGGTGTAATTGCAGCCGCCGACCAGCTGGGCGACGACGGACAGCCGCTCGTGCATCAGCGCCCACGAAGCCACCGCCAGTCCGCCGCCGATCCGGCCGAGGATCGCCTCGTCGCCCACCTCGGCATCGATTCGGACCCACGACGTGTCCAGGCAGGCGGTGCCCGTCTTGGTATGCCGCTTCACCGTGGTGATCGCGGTCGACGGCACGGTCACCGTCGTCAGCAAGGGCGGCCGGTTCTCCTCGACCATGTACTTGCCGAGAACGACTGCGAAGTCGCACACCTCGCCCAGCGACAAGTACTTCTTCTCGCCGCGCACCCTGATGCGACCGTCGCCGAGCGGCGTGATCAGGGTTTCGATCCCCAGCAGATCGGATCCGCCCACCGGCTCCGACGCCCCGAACGCGCCGATCGTCGTGCCGTCGAGCACACCGTTCAACAGCCGCTCGTGCTCGGCGTTCGCGCCGAATCGCCGCAGCGCGGAGGCACAGGTTTCCAGTTGCAGGCTCAGGCCCACCGAGATGCCGAACAGGCCCTGGTACGCAACGCGTTCGGCGATCAGCAGTCCCACGATCGGATCGCCGACCGTCGAATCCTGCGGCCACCGCTGCCGGAACAGCCCCTCCGCCGCCAGTTCCTCGACGAGTCCGCGCGGGAAGGTGCCCGATCGCTCGGCCTCGGCGCCATAGCGATCGACGGCCGCGCCGATGATCTTGTCCAGGCGCGCCCGCTCGGCGTCACCCTCGGTCCCCGCATACCTCATATCCGGTCCCCGCCGACACTCGTCACCGTGGTGCCCGCATGGTGGCGCAGCCATATTTCGCGACGGCGAGGTTTGCCGCTTGTTGTCATCGGCAGATCATTGGCTTTCAGTTGCAGCCATTCGACTTTCGGTGCATCACCGAGGATTCCGGACAGAATGCGCTGAATTTCCACGCGCTCTGCCGGTTCGAGGGCGAACTCCGTCACGATAATGACGGCGGGCCCCTCGGCCGAGTTCGAACCCACGACGCACGATCGGCGAAACAGGCTGGGCTGCAACACATCAACGAGCTGGCCCTCGAGATCCTCCATGTGGACCGCCTCGCCGCGGACCTTGATCGAGTCACCGATTCGGCCCACCACGTAGAGCTCGCTGTTGTAGACGAATCCGCTGTCGCCGGTACGCAGCCAGTCGCCCACCCGATCGGTATCGATCACGCCGCGCTCGGTCGAATAGCTCCGCGCCACAGACGCTCCCCGCACCCAGATCTCGCCAACGACACATTCGGGCAGCTCCTGCCGATCCTCGTCACGGATCGACAGCTCCAGCCCCCGCAGCGGCATGCCGCAGCTGACCATCCATCCGGCCCGAACCGATTGAGTGCCATCGATTTCGGTCTCATTCAGGATCGTGACGCGTCGTCCGAACGGCGCGATGGTCTGCCCGAGGTCGACCGCCAACGCGCGCTGTCCCGGCCGCACTCCGGTCACCGCCAGCGTGCCCTCGGCCAGCCCATAGGCCGGCGTGAGCGCGGTGAACTTGAAACCGCCCGGCTGCAGCAGCGCGCCGAACTGCGAGAGCGTATCCAGCTGCACACGCTCGGCCCCGCTGATCACCGAACGGATAGCCGAAAAGTCGCAGTCCTGCAGTTCCTGCGGCTGGACCCGCCGTACGACCCATTCGAACCCGAAGTTGGGCATGACCATGACCTCGTACCGCTTGTGCCCGTACTCGCGCAGCCATAAGAGCGGGTCGCGCACGAAGTCCCCGGGCGACATCAACTTCGCTTCGGCCTGTGTCGTGACCGGCGTCAGCATGCCGCCGATCAGTCCCATGTCGTGATACAACGGAAGCCAGGACACCCCGAACTGGTCGCCGAAGCCCGCCCATTCGCGTAACATCGCCAGATTCGCCTCGACGTTTTCGCGAGTAATGCACAGCCCCTTCGGGTTTCCGCGGGACCCCGAGGTGAATTGCATGATCACGGGACCGTCATGGGACTGCTCGCCCGACTCGGCGCACGAACTCCACCCCAGCTCGAGGGGACACACCTCCCGACCGGAGGAATCGAAAGCGGCGGTCAGGGTTTCGCGATAGCGCTGCTCCGATACGAAGTGCCGCATGCCGCTGATTCCGGCGATGCCCGCAACAAAGGGCGCGTATCCGCTCGTCCCCGACAGCGCCTTGGGTCCAGGCAGTACCGTTGGCACCGCACCCATCCAGATCAGCCCGAAGAAGCTCAGGATGAAATCTGCGCTCTGCCCGAGCACGATCGGCACGACTTCGCCCGGCCGCACCCCCGCCTCGCCGAATTCGGTGGCCTTGCTGCGGACACCGGCGGCCAGCTCAGCGTAGCTGTGCCGCTGCCACTGCCCATCGCGCCAAAAGCTCAATCCGCGGTCTGGCGCGGGATGGTCGATCCATGCTGTCAGAGTCATTTGTCCCTCCGATTCGGTAGTGCTGATGCGCAGACCCGGGACCAGGCCGGCGGCGAAAACGAAGAGACCGAGGGTTGCCAGCAGGCAATCCTCGGTCTCGGTTCGGCTCGCGGAAGTTCCGCCTGCCGAGTAGCTCAGTCCGTCCGAGCGAACTCGCGAGGAGGTTCCTCCTCGGCGAGCAGTGACTTCTCAGGCCGCTGGGCAAGAACGCTCGGCCACCAGATCGCCGGACCGATGTCCAGGTTCAGTGCCGTCACCAGGATCGAGCGCACGATCAGTGCGTCGAGCAGCAAGCCAACGGCCACGAGTACGCCGATCTCGGCCATGAACACAATGGACAACGTTGCGAGCACGGCGAATGTACCGGCCAGCACCAGGCCGGCCGAGGTGATCACATTTCCGGTCGAGGCCAGCGCGATGAGCGCTCCGCGGCGTGTTCCGTGGTGCGCTGCTTCTTCGCGCACCCTGGACATCAGGAAGATGTTGTAGTCGACGCCGAGTGCGACAAGGAAGACGAAGCCGAGCAGCGGCAGTGAGGGATCGGCACCGTTGAATCCGAACAACTCGAAGAGCCACTGGCTCACACCGAGCGCCGCGAAGAACGACAGCACCACCGTTGCCATCAGCAAGACGGGCGACAGCACCGCGCGCAGCAGGAGCATCAAGATCAACATGACCATGACGAGCACCAACGGCACGATCACCTTGTTGTCTCGCACCTGGGCACGCTCGGTATCGAGCGTGACGGCCGTATTTCCACCGACCTTCGCTTCGGCACCATCGATCGCATGCACCGCGGAACGGGCACGGTCGATCGTGTCCTCCGCGGCCTTGCTGTCGGGAGGATCGGCGAGTGTGCCTTCGATGTAGAACTGCCCGTCCTTCACCACCGGACTTTTGACGGGTCCGATGCGATCGACGCTCGTCAATGCGGACTGGACGGCCGATACGTGGTCGGCAGAGCCAACGATGAAGAACGGGTTGCCGGCGCCGATGTCGAAGTGCCGACCGAGAATCTCCTCACCGGCCACTGCGTCGGCCTCGCCGACGAACGAGTCCCTGGTCGCGATTCCGTCCGCTTCGAAGCCGATCACGCCGATTGCCGCCACGAGCAGTACCGCTACTGTGCTGATCCATACTGTCCGCGGCCGAGTCGCGACCGCGTTGCCGATACGTTTCCAGATCCCGTTTTCGCTCGGTTCGACGGAACCAACCTCAGGGTGACGTGGCCAAAAGATCCATCGACCAGCAATCACCAGCAGCGCGGGCAGCAATGTGATCATCACGGCGAACGAGACCACAACGCCGATTGCGCAAACCGGTCCCAGCCCCTTGGTCGAGTTCATGTCGGCGGCGAGGAAAGCGAGCATTCCCACCACGACCGTCGCCGCGCTGGCCATGATCGCTGGAGCGGCCCGCTGCAGCGCGATCGCCATCGCCTCGTGGCGGTCCTCATGCCGTCGCAGTTCCTCGCGATAGCGCGCCACCAGCAGCAACGCATAGTCGGTGCCCGCGCCGAATACGAGCACCATCAGCGCGGACGCACCCATCGCGGTGACCGTCACGTCGGCCTTGGTCGCCAAGTACACGGCGCCCTGCGCGACCACTAAGCCGAGTAACACTGCGATGAGCGGCAACAACCACAGCACGGGACCGTAACTGATCAACAGGACAACGATGACGACAGCGGCCGCCGCGAAGACCAGGACACCGTCGATAGCACCGAACGCCCATCCGTAGCCCGCCTCGTACCCGACAGGGCCCGTGATATGGAACGCGAGGCCGTCGGTCCGCGGAGGCAATTGCTCCTTGAGCTCGTCCACGATTTCCGCGATGTCCGGCCAGGCACCGCCTGCCGTGTGTATCGGGAGCAAGACCTGTAGCGCCTGTCCATCCTTCGACGGCACCGGCCCGACAACCTTTTCCGCGATGACATGCTCGCTCTTCCTGAGCGCTGCGACGTCGGCCTCGGCTGCCGACACGTCGGCGGGTGTGATGCCGCTCGGACGTTCGTACACGAGGACGGCGGACGATTCGTCCGCATCGAGGAACTTTTGCGAGGCTTCGAAGGCGCGGGTTGATTCCGCGCTGCCGGGCAACCACTCCACCGCGTCGTTCGTCTGGGCGCCTTTCAACTCGGAAGCCAATCCGCCGATTGCGACCAGCGCGATGATCCATGCGATAAGAACGACCCACTTGGACCTTCTGCCAGTGGGGATTCGCGCGAGTCGGCCAAGGGTACCGGTCGCGTCGAACGTCGAACGACTCATCGATTCCTCCGTCGTGAACTACAGCGGATCGCGTCCGATCACCGACATCACAAGCGTGACATACACATTCGGAACCTGTCACGCCGTGTGTCAGGACGCGGACTCTCGCCTTTGGTTGGAGTGCAGTGTCGGGTTACGGTGGTGGCCAGGCGGCGAAGAAAGAAGGGCCGAAGCGACCCTTCTTCCCGGCTAGCCGACCAGATAACGCTGGATAGTTGGCGCGATGACGCCGAGGATCTCATCGGGCGCCGCCGAGGCAATCGGCTCCACCTGCACAACGTAGCGCAGCATGATCACGCCCATCACCTGCGACACCGCCGCGTTGAGGTGCAACGGCGGCACCCCGAGCAGCTTCGCCGTCTCCTCGATAGTCTTGGGCGGGTCCTCCATCTTCCCGACCGCCTGCGCAAACACCGTAGAGGACATGAACTCTCGCATCTGTGTCGCACCCGCGTCGCTGGTGAACGCGGCGCGATACCGCTCGAGGAGCGACGGCCTCAGCTGGGGATCGTCCCAGAACTGCAGAAAGGTACGGATGAGATTCTCGCCCAACTGCTCTCGTTCCCCGGTGTCCGACCCGACCGCGGCCGCGGCCAGCGCCTCCCCGTATGCGGTCAGGGCGTCCGACCCTTCCGTATCGGCTGCTGTGGACATTTTCCCTCCATCTATCAGCCCCGCTCGAGCAGGGACTCGGTAATTCAAAGGTCACTATGGTGATCGAAAAGTAACTATGCCGACTCGCGCTATACGCTGTCCTCGATAGCGTCGAACACTTCCAATTTCCGCCACGTCGGATGCGGCTCCTGAAAATACCAGCCGAGTTTGTAATTCTCGCCATTGGACGACAGTACGCCACCGTAGACAATGATCCGCTTGCCGGAGTACGAGTACGGAGCATCCTTCATGAATCGGCTGATTGCCGGCCCGGCCGGCGTCGGAAGCGGTATCGGCTCCGGAGTTACGGCGGAAAAGCATATCCGCTGGACCTCCGGAGCATCCCAGCTGAAGGTCGGATATATCGAGAAGGATTTCTGGACGAACTCCATCATTTGCTCGCTCGGTTCCGGAAGCCCGAGGTCGCGAAGCATCGATGAGACCGTCTCCGGCTCCAGGATGCCTTCGGGAAGCCCGCCGAAGTACACATTGATCGTCCTGGACTGGTAGTCGATCGCGAGCATCGAGACGTTCTCATCCAGGCCATAGCGTGCGAGACACTCGGCATTCGCCGCCAGACCGGGCGGAATGGACGGCAGGCCGGACAGCGTCGCAAGTGTTTGCCAGTTGTCGAGCGGAAACCCGACATAGGATTTCCGGAAACCGCGAATCACTCCGCAGTCGACACCGTAAGCGGTAATGTCACATCGATCTCGTATTTCCGAGAGCAGCGTCGCGGCGGGATGGCCGGTCTCCGCAATGAATCCGTTCAATACCGCAAGGTCGTATGGATCGACATCGCTCGGGGGCACGCTGAAGGTAATTTCGATCTCACCGCTGCGTGGCTCGTCCGCGTCGATGCCGAGGACGACCATGGATTCCGCGAGTACGTCTCGGTACGCGGTGAGAACCGGCGAAACCTTGTCGAATGAGCAGGCCACACCCAGCGACCGAGCCGTTTCCTCGACGACCGACAAAATCACAGCCGCTCTGTCGGTATCAGGCATTTTGCCTCCAAGGAGTTGAATTGTAATTACCGGGCGAAAATCAACGTTGCGGGCGATGGCGTCGGGTGGAATGCGACGTCGTCGAAGCCGGCCTTGCTGAGCCAGGTGTGGTAATCGGCCCGCCGCCAGGTCCCGCCCTGCCGGCTCTTGAGCAGCATTTCCGCGCCGAACATCAGAGCGAAGGGCGGGCCGCTGCGGTCGTCATCGACAACGAAGTCACAGATGATCAATGTGCCGCCGGGCTTGAGTGCCGCCCTGAGCTTCGCGAAGATCGCGACGTTCTCCTCCGGACCTTCCTGGTGCGCGATATGGGAGTACACCGCGACGTCGTACACGTCTGCGCCGAAGTCGGTGGTATGGAAGTCACCGTCGATGCAGGTGAACCGGTCTGCCACGCCTCGCCCGGCAAGCAGTCGGCCGGCGATTGCGTTCACGGGTGCCCAGTCGAGTTGAGTCGAGCGCGCCGCGGGGTTGCGCTCGAGCCAGATCGCCGAGTAGATGCCCGAACCGCCGCCCACGTCGAGGATGGAGATCTCGCCGGCAGCCGCCAGCTGCAACAGGTCTGCGGCGAGCGTCGCCACCGGAACAGACTGCGCGGCAATGGCCGGGACAACCTCCGCCCAGTGCGGATTGTCGGCCACCTCCACCGCCGGATTCGCCATCGGCCCTCCCCCGCGGACGACGTCGGGCAGAGTCGCCAAGGTGCCCATCTGGGTCAGCTTGAGTGTGGCGAATCTGCTCAAGCAGGTGGGTTTGCCGTCGACCAGGAACGCGGCCGCTTCTGCGGTGTTGCGGTACCGACCATCGCGCAGCTCGACCAGGCCGAGGCTGACCAGCCCGTCGAGGAGGGTTCGCGCTCCCCGCTGGGAGATCCCCGCGCGGACGGCGAGCTCGTCGGCAGTGTCCGCGCCGCCTTCGAGGTGGGTGAACAGCGAGTGGCTCGCCGAGGCGCCGACGATGCCGGTGGCCCAGTAGCCGTTGATCAGCTGCATGATCCTATCCGGGGTCGGAAGAATCTCGGTCATGCTGTGTCCTTTCTGGCTGCCGCCTCCGGGCCCTGACTCGGTCATGCCGCCCCCTCTCGTCTTCCGTATGAGCGTGCGTGGGTTCGGACCGCCGCTCGCAGCGCCTCCGCGACCCGTTCGACCTGGCCGTCGCTGAGCTCGGCGTGCATGGGGATGGCGAGGTTGCGTTGGAAGAGATCGGCCGAGACCGGGCACGGCTGCTTCGGCTCGTACACGGGCTGCAGGTGGCACGCCCACGCACCGTGCCCGCAGCCGATGCCCTGAGCTCGGAGATCGGCCGCGACACCCGCGCGGTCGACCTGCGGATCCAGCGTCACCAGGTAGGACTGCCATGCGTGGGTGCGGTCCTGCGGCACATGCGGAACGGTGAGGAGTTCTTCGTCGGCGAACAGCTCCGCATAGCTCGCTGCGACGGCGCGCCGACGATCCAGCAGGTCGCCAGTTCGCGTGAGCTGTACCTGCAGGATCGCTGCGGCGATGTCGGACAGCTTGTAGTTGTAGCCGACCTCGGTGAATATCGGGATCGGCAGGCCAACGACCTGTGCGTCCGCGAAGATGCTTCCGATACCGAATGACGACCGCAGCCGCACGTCGTCGGCGAGCGCCGGATCGGCCGTGAGCAGGGCCCCGCCCTCGCCGCTGGTGATTCCCTTGCGCCCGTGGAAGGACAGGCAGGACACCGGTGCCAGGGCACCCGCCTGTACCCCCTGGTAGGTCGCACCTACGGCACATGCGGCGTCCTCGATCAGAAACAGATCGCGGCGATCCGCGATCGACCTCAGCTCCGAGTAGTCGGCGGGGAGACCGACCGTGTCCACCACGATCACACCCACTGTTCGTGGACCAACGAGATCCGCTACCGCCCGTGGGTCGACGGTGCCAGTATCGGCACGCACATCGGCGAAGACCGGGACCGCGTCGACGTAGCGCACCGCGTGGGCTGGAGCCGGGAACGTGTAATCGGCAACAATCACCTCGTCACCCGGTTCGACCCTGAGCGCAAGCAAGGCGAGGTGTAGTGCCGCGCCGCAGCTGCTCAATGCGACCGCGCCACCGACTCCATAACGCTCGACCAGCTCGACCTCGAGCGCCTTCCCCCGCGGGCCCTGACCGGCCGGCCAGCCCGAGGCGAATACCTCGGCGACGGCAGCCAATTCCCGCTCACCCAGACTTGCGCGCACCAGAGGAATGGTGTTCATCGTGATTCACCTCCCGCTGCTCGGTGGTTCGTAACGTAGCGGCGTGATCTGGTTGATGTCGTAGCGGTCACGCAGCCGCTGAATGGCGTCGACATCCACCGACCGGCCGGACTCGAAGATCGCGACAATCTCCTCGAAATAGACTTCGTGATCGGGGGATGGGTAGCTTTGAAACAACATTCGAACCGGCTTGTCGGTGGCATTCCTGAATGCGTGCGGACATCCGGCCGGAACGAACATGCAGCTACCGGGACCCCCGCGGACGACTCGATCGCCCTCCGGCGATTCCCAGTCGTGCCAACCGTCGGGCGTACGTTGATTCGGCTCGAAAGCCAGCAGGTCCAGCTCTCCTTCCAAGACGTAGAAGAACTCCTGCGAGTTGCGATGGGAATGCGCCCCGACGTCGAAGCCGGGCGGAACCACCACCTCGAAGCTCGATACGGCGGACCCGTTCGCCCCGGTGACCTTGAAGGTGATTTCCTGCTTGGCTGTGATCAGCCTTCGACCCTCGCCGGGCCGGATAACAACACCGCTCATGTCATTTCTTCCTATGTCAGTCGATATCTCGCTGTAGGCGTGGGCGACGCGCCCGGTTGTCATCGATTCATGCCGCTCGGCGCGTCAACGGTCCATCGACCTACCGACATCTCCGCAGTGATGCCGGGACCAAAACCCGCGATGACGCCCTTGGCGCCGGGCATCGGCGGGTCTTCCTCGAACAGTCGGCGCAGCGCGTCGAATACGACCGCGCTGGCGATGTTCCCGTACTCGGTCAGAGTCGCCCAGCTATGCCGGAACATCGTGCGTTCGACATCGAGGTACCCGCTGAGGTCGTCGAGGATCCGCGGACCGCCCGCGTGAATGATGTAGTAGTCGAGCTTGCCGATGTCCCAGCCATGGTCGGCGACGAGCTCACGCAGTATCGGCGCCAATGGCTCCATCGTCCCGGGCACCCGGCGATCCAACTGGAAGTGGAAGCCGGTCGCACGAACGGCGTAGGAGATCCAATCCTCCGTGTTCGGAATCAGATACGAGGCATTGCGCTCCAGCGCTACACCGGTACCGCCGTTTCCCCGAACTACGGCAGCCGCGACCGCATCACCGAACAGTCCGTCGGACAGCAGCGAACCGACATCGTCGTCGTCGGGTTGGTAACACAGCGAGCAGAGCTCGCACGCCACGATCAGAACATTGCTCCCGGGGTTGGCCAGGCAGAAGTCGTGGGCGCGATTGATCGCCGCGGCACCTGCCGCGCAACCCAGCTGCGCGATGGGTATTTGGCGGGTGTCCGACCGAAACCCCATGGTGTTGATCAGCCATGCGGTCAGCGATGGCATGAGAAATCCGGTACAGGACACATAGATGATCGCGTTGATTTCCCGTTCCACAACACCCGCGTTCGCCAGGGCCTTTTCGATGACCTCAGGACATCGCTTCTTGGATTCGCGCTCGTATATCCTGTTGCGTTCCTCGAATCCAGGGTGGCGCAGGGTGCTATCGATATCCTGTACGATATGCCGCTTCCGTACGCCCGTGTTCTGGATCAATTTGAGCGCCAAAGGCAGATTAGGATTTCCGGCGTGCATCCTTTCGGCGAATTCCAGAGTATCTTCCATGCTCAGGACGTTTTCCGGCACACTCACCGACGGTTTGCATAGCGTCGACATGTCTGGAATCTACTTTCTCGACCGGGGTCAAATTTTCCGGATGAAATCTTCGATACGAAAATGCCGCTGCCCCACGTCTCCCAGGATGGGGATAGCGCAAGGCCATGGCTATAGGAGAATTGCGTTGCGCCCGAACGATCGGGAATCCGCACACTGCAGCGGAAGGCATGTCGATCAATGCTTTCGCACATGGATCAGATGTGCGATCTCATCGATATCGTATTCGGCTCTGTCGCGCAATCCATATCGAGTCAGCCGCCCTCGCTTGGCCCATTGACGGATCGTTGCTTCCTGAATTCCGAAGGCTTCTGCGGCAACCTTCGTCGGCAAAGTTCGCCGTTTCGGCTCTTCCGCCGGGGGGTCGGTGATCAGGCGTTCATCGGACAACCATTCATAAACGGTCCAACGATGTCCCAGCTTGCATCTGACGACAGCGCATTTGTCGATACTGTCCAACTCTACGGTCACCGGCGCAATGCATCGAGGATCGCGACACTTCCCGCTCACCGCTGCCGAGCCGTGTTCTCGCTCCACGAATCGCAAGATGTCGCGGAAGAGATCGCCGATCTCGACGACAAAGTCCGCGGCACTCGGATGGGCTGCCAGCCAGACGGTCCGGCCGACGAGGAACTGCGCTGTCGACGCCGTGTCGCGACGGGGAGGCGAGATCGTGGGGCATTCACTCAGGACGAGATCCACCCATGAGTCCAGGATCGAGCTGATCCAGACCCGCAAGGCGATTGCGCCCGATGAAAGCGGCAGTGTGCGTTGATCACTCCGACGTCCGTGGCCAGCATCCCAATACCCCCATTGGGACGGACCGACACATTGCGCGGCCAACCATGGGAGCGCGGCGAGCCGTTGTTCTGTCGCAGCGATGCAGTCTCGGCACAACCGGAGCGCGATCCCCGCACGGGCTGGAGGCGAGCCGGTATTGTGGCGGTCGACTTCGCATAGCACCGTGCGGTCCGAAGCTGCGGGCATGACATTACTGGTCGGTATTATTTTCATCTACTGGACCTCGTGAATATCGTTCTCGACTCAACCGTCGGCTACGGCATCTCGCCCTGCCGATCAGTCTCCGTGAAGTGCAAGTCATCGTCACCAAAAAAGTGACACATCAACATGCAAGTAAACTCCCGTAATGTTCAGTAATTCTGTTCGACCCATTGCAGTCAGCAGACGAGTTCAGCCCCGAATTTCCGAGGTCGAACTCCCGAAAGGAAACCTACTCGGCGAGCCTGCTCAATTGTCGCGCAAGCATTTCCGCCCGGAGCACGGATGTCCACTCCAGAATTTCCGGGATTCATTTTCTTTCACGTGTGGGACGAAACTCGAACCTGCCCCGAAGACCGAGAACGCAACCGACAATGCTGAACTCGGTAGCGACACAGCACGACGCTGCATTGCAATCGATGGAGGTCACAGCGAATACATCGAAGCCACTACATCAGAACCGCTGAGTTGGGCATGCTTCCGCCCCACAGACAGCGTGACAGAGCCATTGTTCGGCGTCAACTCGACCGCGTCGACTCATCAAAAGTTCCGCGTAGATCGATTCGTCGCGTGAAAAAGTCCGGATCGGTCCGGCGCGCCTCCGTCTGCAAACTGCATGTTTACGGTTCATCCGCATGATGGAGCTGTCGATGGTGAGTCGGAGGGCGATCACACGGTCGGAGGTGTGCGGTATCGGAACGGCACGAAGGCGGCGATTCCGAATTCGGTATGCGCGGTGACCGGTTACCGCCCGGTGCTATGCGCGAGCTGGTGTACGATCCGGATGTTGTTGCGGCACTGGATAAGTGCTGGGTTGTAATGGAACGCGCTGGCTGGTGAGCGGCCGGGCGCCGGCATCGGCGCAGATCGCGCCGTGCTACGCCAGTTCGGGGAGTTGTCGATCGACGACACAGCGGCGTTAATGGTGGGGATGTCGGCGACCATGATCGACTGTCGTTCGGCGGGCCAGTCGCCGCTGGCGGTGAAAGGTCGTTCACATATCAAGCCGGGCTCGTTGCTGACGTCGCGAATCCCGATGCGTACGTGGGCTGATTATGTGGACCGAGAACCGGGCGGTGCGCGACAAGGCCCCAAATGCATGTGCTCGCCGTAGGTACCGATGTGCGATATCGGCCAGGCAAATGATTTGAAGTGGTGCTCACCCCCACAAACATTCAGCGATCCGTCCTTTTCAGGACGCGACAGTACCGCCTGTGGGAGCGTCAGCAGTCTCGTCGGCCAGCCGCAGTCGGGCGCGGTCCGCGAGTGCGGACCAGAAGTGGGCCTGACACTGGGCAACCTGGACGATGGCAGCTGTGCGGTGCTGGGGGACGGCGCTCACAAGAGCTTCGCACTGCGCGGAGGCCGCGACGGATATGGTGAGCAGACGAATGACGGCCCGCCCGCTTTCGCTCAACCGCATCGCGGGATCGCGCCGCAACCGCTGAAGAACCTCCGACACGGCGAGCCCGGCAACCGGATTCGACGTCTGCGCAGCCGACGGGTGTCGCGCACCCGTTGACGCCGTCGCCCGGTCGCGCTCGGTGACATCGTGATGCATGCCTTCGACAGGCGACCGCTGACCAACGAGCAGCGGACTCTCGCCGCGCCCGAGTCGCAGGCGGACGTCTCGAGCGGTGCCGATCGACAGCCCTGATTGCCGCGCGATCTCCGACAGTGAAGCGTCCGGGTCACGGCGGATCGCTTCTGCGGCTAAGCGGCGGCCCGTGGCCGTGGAGGCTGGGCGGACTTTGCCGTCTCGCCCCAGCCGTTCGTACAACTGGCCATCTTTTCCAGTTGCACGGCGCCGAATCGTGCCGACGGTGTTGTGCGACAGTCCGCTGGCGCGTGCGATCAGCCGATCCGACCACCGCGGATGTTTCTCGAGCAGTCGCTCGGCCGCTGCCTTGCGCTCCTTCAGTGTCAGCGGCATGCCGTGCCCGACGTTCGCCCGCACCGACAGTGCGAACAGATCGTCATGGTCGCCGTCGTACAGCCGCGCCGCCAATATCTCCTCGCCACGACGAATCGCCGCTTGCACACGGTACATGCCATCGATCACGCGCATCGTCGGTCGGTGAACGAGAATCGGCGGCAGTTCGCCCTCGGACTCGGCGATCGCGGCGACATACGCTTGGTCCTTGTCACCCAACCGTGGCGTATCGGCAGGACGCAACTGTGATACAGGTAGCGACTCGATCGGAAGCCGACCGATGAATTCATCCCACCCGTCGACCACGGCCTTCATGCTGAATCCAGCAAAACCGTCGATCACGTTGTCCATACCCACACCCCAGGTCCGGTGAAAATCAGGTACACAACAGCGGAAACCCGGAAGTTTATGCTGCCGCAAAATTATAGTCGAGGGTGCGATCCCTGACGTTGACAGACAACGAATGGTTTCCGGCTGGAACTCGTCAAACTGATGAACAACAAGCCCTCGAGGTATGTTTCGGGTGAGCAGTCTCCGGGCATTCGCAAACATCCCTCGATCGGGCCCAGCCAAAGACCACTACAGCCGACGACGAGCCCGCGGCGATCGACACCCCCGCCGCCTTCCGGCGCCTGTTCGATCGGATGCTGGGCGAGCTCTAAACCCCCGCCTGCCCACTGGTGAAACCTATGACCCCATCAAGGCTTTCGGACATCCCGCGGCGCCCCGGTCACCACCGTTCGGGCAACTCGATCCGCGGCGAACACCCTGCCCGCTCCGCGGTGTCGGCCCGAACCCGTCTTCCTGTGCGCCGGGCCCACTCGGCCTGCGCGTCGAGCCGGACACGGTGCAGGCGTGTGGTTGGCGCGATCAGGTCGGGCACATCGCGACTGTAGCTAGTGGGCCGGGTTCACGGCAGGCGGTCGCATCGGGTCGCGGTAGGGCTGTTTGTCTTTCAGCATGGCGTAGCGGATATCGCAGCGGCGTCGGGCCAGGCGGATGAGTGCAGCATTGTGCTTCTTTGCTTCGGCGCGCTTCTTGCGTAGTACGCGGCTGGCCGGCTCGTGCAATGATGCGAACACCGAAAGGAACAGGGCGCGTCCGAGTTTGTGGTTGCCCGCGCCGAATCGGTCATCACACCAGCCTTGGATCTGCGCTACTGGCGTAACCTAGCCGGACCACGAACATCCGAACCATCCATTTCCGGCCGAATAGGGTGACTACCGCTACGGGCCGCGCTCACAGCCCGGAGTGCCCGTGACGCAACGGATGGCAGGCCCCACACGCCCAGCCGATGTTCAGGGATCCAGTCGCGGGTGACACCAGCATCGGCGAGATCACCTGTGGCCGTAGATATTTTCGGAAGCGGAGTTCATCGGGGCTGTGATCGCCGTCGTGCGCTGGTTGACTTTGGTGGTGGCCGATATCGCGAGTGGGCCCACGACCCCGTGTGGGCAGCAGATGGTGTCGTGGCGGACGATTTGGCCGATGCCGCGCCGGCCGATGACCGGGTTGAGCTCTGGCATAACGATGCCGACGCGCGAGAGCTTCATCGTCTCCGAGGGTTGGACGGCGCCCGGCGCCTGCCGCATCAGAGATCGCTACCTCGCACGCCTGCAGAACCTACCGAAGATCCCGGGCGGAGAAATTTGTCGATGTCGATGTGCCTGTCGACGATTCGCTCGAACTGCGCCGCACGGTCGGCGGACTCGTCGCACTCGATCGCGCCGAGCACCTGGTGCCACAGCCAATAGGGCTACCCGCCTCACCGGAGCAAACCACCATGTGCGGCCGTCCACCGACTGCCTCGGTCAGTGCGTTCCGGAGCAGAACGAGTTCGGCGGCACGGCCGATCAGTGCAGACCCGCCCACGTGCATAGCAGCAGCGTAAGCACAATGGGTCGCGACCGCTGTTCATTCGAGCCCGCCGCGAACCGTCAGTAGATGGCCGGCAGCAGGTCGAACGGGTTTGTGCGGTTGCCGAATTCGTGGCGCAGCGCGTGGCGGGCGGCGTGGTAGCCGTTCTTGCCGTGGACGCCGGGGCCAGGTGGGGCAGCGAAGGTAGACGCCGGGTAGTGCAGTGCGGTCAGGGTGCCAGCGGGGGACGGGCGGAAGATCTTCTGGCGGAGGGTCATTGCGCCGACGGAGATGTCACCGCCGATTTAGTTGGGGTTGTGGGCAGGCACGGTGGCGGTGCGGACGGGAGTTCTGCGGCGGCCTCGAGTTCGCAGGTGGCCGTCACGGTCAGGTGTCGGTGCCGGGCTCTACAGTGCCGAATATGACAGTTGCCGACAGCGCATCGCCGTTCGAGGACCGGGGCGGGTATGTCGTGAGCCCGGGCCCGGGTTGTTCCCCGTCGTTCCGGCAGTACGTGGCGTCGGCTCGGGCGGGTGACGTCGATGCCCTGTTCTTGCTCGAATCGGCGGATGCCGACGCGGTAGAAATGGACGTACTGCTCTACAAACTGCTCAATGTCGCAGCAGATTTCGGCCACCCCGAGGCCGGCTCCTTCCTCGTTGACCTTCTCGAATGTTCCTCTCTTCGTTACGACGACGACCGCTTCGCGCAGGGCGATGCCCATTTCCAGCTCGGCCTGGCCTACCTCCTCGGAGCCGACGGCCTGCCGGTGGACCCCGACAAGAGCCGAGCTCATCTCGAGATGTCACACAAGTGCCGGTGGCCCTTCCACGTGCAGCAGGGAGAGAACCTCCTGGCCGAGGCTCGATCGCTGCTGACCGCTGCCCAGCTGATGGTGTTCGACGAGATCTATCGCCCGGGGTGATCGGGCTGGCCGCGTGGAACGACTGGTCTTTGTCATTCCGTTGGTGTGCTGGTTGCTGGCGGCGCAGTCGGCGCAGCATCGCCTATGGGTAGGCGTCACACTAGCGACGATCGCGGCGACACAACTGGTGGTGTCGTTCCTCGCTTGGACACTCCGCGATGTGCAGTACAGCGTCGAGGTGTTGCTGACCCTGGCTAGCGCGGGCATCCTGGTGGCGGGTCTGATCGCCGACCGACGAGCGGGCGGCATGGCTTCACGTCGCACCGCGCTCGGCGGCGCTCTCGTCGTTCTCTACTGTGTGGCAAGCCCACTCGGTGTTTTGCTCATGCTGTGGTTCTGGTCGGACGGCTCGCCGTCCTATGGCGCGAAACCGGTTCCGGTGCCAGCCGCCGATCAGGTGCTGCCACTACCCGATGGCCTTGTGGTGCTCGCGGATTCGTCCTGGTGCTCGGAATCGCGACAAGGCCCGTGGTACCACCGTGTCCTGTCCATCGGCAGTACCGACGGCACGCCCGATAGCGGGGTCGCCGACCGCCTGCTGCAGCATCTGCGCGACTCCCGCGGATTGCCACTCGAGTTGTATTCGAGCGGTAGCGACGGCCGCGGATGGGACATGTGTAGGAACACGGGATGGTGGCTCGCAGTCGAAACCATTGATCTCACAACGAGAACGCCCGGTCCGCAGCACGGGGCTTCAGCCACCGGCTGGCCCGAGGGCGCACCGGAAGGCTCGGTCACCGTGGTGACAATCGGTATGAGCCATCTGCAATGCCAAGCATGATGCCCCCTCATCGCGACGCTGGCGCCGCATGGTAATCGGACTGGTCCTCGGCGTTTCCAATCGAGGTCTGCAGGAATCTCGGCATGCTAGACCTCGCCGGACTCCGTTTGTCCGGTGCGGATCTGTCTCGCGCGAGGACCCACCGTCATCGGCGCCGCCCCCGGCCTGACCGACCGGGGGCAGTCGGCTCGTTGTCTGATCAGAGACGGGTATTACCTCAGGCGACCAAGCCGAGAAGCTGTGATGCTTCGCGGTTGAAGTCCTGGACACTCGGGACCGAGGCGAACGGCTCGAGGCTCCGCTGAAGGTCGCTCACGGCTTCAAGGGATCGCGACGAGTTGACTGTGGCGGTGAGCTGGACGACAACCTTCTGTTGTTCACGATGGGCGTGGAGGCGGCGGTGGGTACCCGGCCGGGCCCGGTTGGCAGTATCCGCTGATTGCGACCGCTCCACATGCTCGACCACAACGAATCAACCGCGGATCACACGCCCGACTCATCAACAACGCTCTGGCAAAGCAACTGTTCCGACGTCAGCAAGACGCGCACGATGATAGCGGCAGAACGCGCACACGGATAGCGGCAGAACGCGCATGTATACTGCGGCAGATCGCGCACGGCATGTGCAATAATACTGCGGTGACCTCGTCCTTCTCATCGTCGCCGATTGGTCGGATTCTTCCCCGCCACGCCCACTCGGCGGTCCATGAAGCACTGGCGGATACTCGCGTCGTCCTGGTTAACGGAGCTCGCCAGTGCGGCAAGAGCACACTGGTCGCCCGGATAGGCAGGGAACTCGGCGCGACCTGGCGAAGCCTCGACAAACCAGAGACCCGACAGGCAGCCGGCTACGACCCCACCCAGTTCGTCCTCGACGATTCCCTATTGATCATCGACGAGGTGCAGCGTGTACCGGAACTGCTGCTGGCCATCAAGGAAACCGTCGACGCCGATGGACGGCCCGGCCGGTTCCTACTGACCGGGTCCGCTCATGTCATGGCGCTTCGCAGCGTTCCGGACGCACTTCCCGGACGCATGGAAACGATCGAACTCTGGCCGCTGTCCCAAGGCGAAATCGACAGCGCGCCGGACAAATTCATCGATTGCGCCTTCGAACGCGGACCACAGCTACGGCATGACGGGGCCGAGAATCGCGATGACTACATCGAACGGATCGCACGCGGCGGATTCCCCGAAGCTGTTGCACGGGAAGGCAAACGGCGTTCACGGTTCTTCTCCTCCTACGTCGCCGATCTGATCAACCGAGACGTGATGCAACTGTCCGAGATCGAACGCACCACAGAGATGTTCACCCTGGCCAACCTCGTCGCCGCCAGGTCCGGTCAACTCCTGGTGCCCGGCACCCTCGGCAACGAACTCGGCCTGCCCAAGGACACCGTCGCCCGCTACCTCCGCCTCCTGGAAGAAGTCTTCCTGATCAAGCGCATCCCCGCGTGGTCGCGAAACGTGACCACACGCGCCGTCGCAACCGCCAAGGTGTTCATGGTCGATTCCGGTATCGCCACCTATCTGTGCGGTGCCGACCCGCGCGCGCTGCGGGCGGTGAACGGCCCCCTCGGACCACTGCTGGAGGGTTTCGTAGCCGCCGAACTCGCCCGCCAACTCACCTGGTCCGATCAGGACGCCCGCATGTTCCACTACCGCACCCGCGACAACGTCGAAGTCGACATCGTTCTCGAGAACAAACGCCGAGAGGTGATCGCCATCGAGGTGAAAGCCGCCACCACCGTCAAGGGCGAGGACTTCCGCGGCCTCCGCCACCTCGCAGATCGGCTCGGCGACGACCTCCTCGCCGGATACGTGCTCTACACGGGCACCGAAACCCTCCCGTTCGGACCAAAATTCCGCGCCCTGCCCGTGAGCGCCCTGTGGAACGCACGACCATGATCGCCTCCCCGGTTCGCGCAATACCCCGAAAAAGCGGTAGAGCCGCAGCCCATTGACCTGCGGCTCTACCGTTCCGTGGGCCTAACGCTCCACAACCCGAACCCTTTGACAGTTGCAGGTCCAGCGATCGCCATCACGCCGGTGGACACCCGGCGGCGGGTACCGCGTAGCGGTTTACCGATGGCAACGGACGCGGACTGAGTTGACCGGCGGTGCCGGTTGAGCCCTGCCGTACCGTGCAGATCTGGAGGAGGTCCGGCGCGTACACAACGTAAGCGAAGCCCTACCCGCCCACCCTTGGGTTCTAGGGGTCGTCGCAACATCCCAGGTCAGGGGATGCGATGGAGTTCGAGGCTCGTGAAGACCGAAAACCGCAGGGACGCAAGAAGTTCGACCGTGAGCGGGCGGCATACTTGCAGCTCGTGCAGCAGGGTTACAGCAATACGCAGGCATGCGCCGTCGTCGGCGCGCGGAACATGGGTGACCGAGCAGGACCATGCCACTGGTCGAACGGTTGGCCTATAGCTGCCGTTCATCTGCAGGTACTCGAAATCGACTACGCCGTCACCCGCTACCAGAACGGCGAGTCACTGACCCAGATCGGCCAACACCTGGGAGTAGCCCACACAACCATCCGCACAGCACTCCAACGTCGCGGTGTCCCGCGACGCGACAGCCATGGTCGCCAATGACCCCGAACTCAGAGGCAAATCATTCCAGCAGTGGGCATTTCACCGACACGGGCACTTCCACGAACGAGTCCGCTCCATCGAAGACGTCCTGTTGCGACGGATCAGCGTGCCAGCGCTGCAACATATCTCAACGTCATCCGGCTGCTGTGCCGACTATCCGAGGAAACGGACGCACAGATTCGAAAAGATAGGCCAGCTCCAGGAGAGTGCGTTCGTCCCCGTAGGCACCACTGACCATAACCGAAAGTGGCACACCGCATTCGGCAAGTCCGATCGGGATCGAGATGGCGGGGGTGCCCGTGATGTTATTGATCGGTGTGTAGCCGACGTATCGCGTGAGCCTGGCCAGCAGCTCCCCGAATGGGACGTTCGGACTCAGGTAGCCGAGCGGCGGGGCCGCGTGCGTGAGTACCGGGGAGAGGACAACATCATATTGTGTCATGACCTCGTCATAGGTCCGCCTCGCTCGAGCCAGCTGATACATGGCCGAACCCGTACGCTGCCAGCGTTCGCGGTAGTAGCGGCCGAGCCCTCGGGTAAACGGGTCGAGCTGGCCCGAGTCGAATGCCAGGCCGTATATGGCTTTTCCGGTTATCGCGGCCAGTTGCGCGAGCAGCGCCCAGTACAGCAGGAAGTCCTCCACCAGGCGCCGTTCGAATGGCAGACCGAGTTGTTCTACCCGGTGTCCTGCACCTTCCAGAAGCTCCGCCGCAGTATCGACGGTCGCGAGCGTCTCAGCGTCGGGTCCATCGCCCGACCCCACCGCCGTGAGTAT
Source organism: Nocardia sp. NPDC050710 (assembly GCF_040654375.1). Lineage (NCBI taxonomy): Bacteria > Bacillati > Actinomycetota > Actinomycetes > Mycobacteriales > Nocardiaceae > Nocardia > Nocardia sp. NPDC050710. Next base: position 116,982 of record NZ_JBFAHV010000012.1, read on the forward strand.
CCCGACACGGAGGAGACGGTCCGAGGGTCCGCGTACCATCCCGATAGGCGGAAGATCGCGGTTACACCAAATGCGCTCGGCCGCAGCGACATAGACGGCTGTGTCCCGAACAGTCCTGGACAGGATGCCTTCGGAGATGAGCCGAATCGGGAGGCGTCGGCCCTGTGTGTTGTCCCGATGGCGATATCTGGTCGGTTTCAACCCAATCAGGCCAGTGCATGCGGCAGGTATGCGCAGCGAACCACCGCCATCGTTGCCGTGAGCCACCGGAACCACGCCAGCCGCAACGAGTGCCGCCGCACCTCCGGACGAGCCGCCCACCGAGTGGGCCGTATTCCACGGGTTCCTGGTCGGCTCACCGGACTCGAATTCCGTGGTGGGGTTCAGACCGAACTCCGGCATGGCCGTCTTACCGAGCACCGTGACCCCGGTACTGAGGAACTGCCTGGTGAACGCATCGTCGCCCGCCCTGCGACGCGACGGAACCGCCGCGCTGCCGTGGCGCGTTGGCATGCCTGCCGCATCGGCGTTGTCTTTCAGGAACGTCGGCACCCCGTACCAATCGCCGGCCCGATCCTCGGCGAAACGCGCACGCTCACACCGAAATGCGATGGCGTGCAACTGTCCATCCACCTGGTCGGCGCGGGCCGTCGCAGCGGCGGCAAGTTCCGGTGGACTGACCTCACCCCGGCGAACCAACTCTGCCAACTCCACGGCATCGTGCGCGGCCAACACGTCGTCACAGAACGCATGCACTCGATCCAGCATGGCATCGCCTCAAAGGTGGACAGCGATCAATTCACTTCCAGCGTATTGCCTCCTCCGGCAACCTGTTTCAATTCACCCGAATGTGTCAGAAATGGTAGGTGGCACACCCCACCCTGATCCCTGCTCCGACTGTCACCACCAGGGCGATGTCGCCGCTTCGCGCCAGCCCTGATTCCTCACTTCGGCGCAGCGCGGTGGCCAGCGACGAGGTGAACAGATCACCGGCCTCATCGGTCACGTCGATCGCACGCGATCGCGCTATGCCCACCCGGTCGGCCAGCCTGCCGACGAATGCCGCTGATATCTGAGGCCCACACAGAACTGCGATGTCGGCCATGGCAAGCCCCGCCGCGGCCAGGAATTCGGCGACGGTGACCTCGAGGTATTTCAGGTACAGATCCTCCAGCCAGGGGTCGCGGAGCCTGGCTAGGCGGTGGTCGCCAGACAGCAATGCGAACGTCGTCAACGCATCCACGTGCTCGGTGTAGGTGGTGAAACGGAAATGGCCGAAGCCAGAACCACTTTCAGAACGGACCAGCAGGATCGCCGAGCCGCCGTGCGAGATCCGCTGCCGTGCAGGCAGATCCGATGGATGATCTGGATCCGCCTCGGCAGCCACCACCAGAGCAGCGACCGGGCCGCCGGTAGCCATCGCCGCCGCGGCGACCTGACACGCTTCCAGCGGGCCGGCGGCACCGTCCGCGATGTCGAACGCGAATGTCCCGTGGTCGTTGTGGCCCTCGGGATCGGGATTCAACCGCAACCGGTTGGCCAAGAACGTCGCCGTAGCCGGTTCGATCATGTGATCGTCGCGCAACATCCCGGCGTAGATGAGCAAACCGATATCTTCTAGGGATACACCCGACTCCGCTAGGCACGCCGCCGCGGCCGCGAATCCGAGTTCGACGGCCGTCTCCTCGCCTTCCGCGGACACGCTGGCGGCCGCGGCAATGCGCACCCGGATCGCATCGACGGGCCACCCTGGCGCGGTGTCCGAGGCAGGCGAGACCTTCTCCGCATTTCCGTGTCGCATGCGGTCTGGCAGATCGTCGAATGTGTACAGGGCAGCCCCGATGGTCTGTCCCGATCCCGTGACCCCGAACAGCATCCGGTCTCCCCTGGATAGCTGCTTCCGCTCGATGAGGTCGTTGATCGCGACGATATGCGTGGTTGAGGCCGTGTTTCCCCGTTCGGCGAGATTACAGACGACCTTGTCCGGATGGATGGCGGTACGCCCTGCCAGTCGGTTGATAGCTGCGGTGGCGTCGTTGATGGAAGACCGTGACGTCTGATGCATCAGCACGTGGTCAACCGATTCCGGTGTCCAGCCCTTGCGGGTCATCATTTCCGCCGCGAAGGGTATGGATCTCCGTACCGCTATCGCAGTCTGCTCGACCGCTTTCGTGTACAGAATCGCGCCACCATGTGGCTGATCGGTCCGTTTGCCGACACAGAGGTCGCTGTACTTGCTGAGACTTCGTAGTTCGAGCGCGTGGAACCCGACCCGCCCGTCGCCACCGCGCTCCAATATGACTGCGGCACCGGCATCTCCGACGGTCAGACAGGCGAGTCGGTCGTCGAGCAGGTCGACTATCTCCCGCTGCGCGGTATCGATGATGTGGGAGATGTATTCACCGCTGACGACCATCGCTGTACGCACCGCACCGAGGCGAAGAAACGCATCGGCAACCCACATGCCGGTAAACATCCCGGCGCACGCATTCGAGACGTCGAAGCTGAGCGCATTGTCCAGACCCAGTGCTGCTCGCAGACGCATTGCCGAACTGGGCTCGTAAACGAATCGGTGGTCGGGCCCTTCGACCCGGGAGATGTTCGCGCAGATCAGCAGATCTATGCCTTCCGGACGATGTCGCGACGCGGCCAGGCAGCGCTCAGCGGCCCCCATGGCGAGCTCAAAGGAGAACTCGCCCGGTCCAACCACTCGGCGAGAAACAATTCCAGTGAGCTGTTCCAGCGGGATATCGATCGGCCGATCGCAACCAGCCAAGATCTCCGAGGTCGAAAGAACTCGGTCCGGTAGGTGTACCCCGATACTCTCGATCAGAGTGCCGGATGAGTCCGGCTGCTGCCCGGCGAGTTTCCGAGCGGTATCGGACGCCACGCTAGCCGTACTGGTGCGTGAGACCTCCTCCGGCAGTGGCACAGTGGCCACCGATTCGGGCTCCACCTCGGCGATCGTTGCCGCGATCGCGGCAACGGTTCTGCCGCGAAACAACGTCTCCGGAGAGATCGGCAACCCGCGCTCCCGCGCCCCGGCGCAGATCTCCATGATCTGCGTCGAGGCACCTCCAAGCTCGAAGAAGTCGTCGTGCACGCCCACCCGGTCGATGCCGAGCGCCTGCTCCCACAGTTCGGCCACCGACTTCTCCAAAGCCGAGTGCGGAGCCTGATATTCGTTCTTCAGGTCCGGACGATCCCTGCCGGGGTCGGGCAATGATCGCAGATCTCGCTTGCCGGTCGATGTGGTCGGAATACTCTCTAGCACAAGAAATCTGGCCGGTATCAGTGCCTCCGGCAGGTCGCGGCGCAGCGCGGCACGCAGATCCGTGAAGCTCGGTGGATTCAGGGGATTCGCTGGGACGAAGTAGGCCACCAGCGTCGATTCGCCGGCGGATCCGGTAGTCGTCACGACGGCTTCCCGCACCAGCCCTGTGTGGACGAGCGCGTACTCGATCTCACCGGGCTCGATCCGGACGCCACGAATTTTGACCTGGTGGTCCAGTCGGCCGAGATACTCGATGGTCCCGTCGTCTCGGTAGCGGGCGGCATCACCGGTTCGGTAGATGATCTCAGTGGTGCCTTCGGCGGACGACCATTCGACGAATCGCTCCCGCGTGAGGTCGGGCCGATTGACGTAACCTCTCGCCACCCCGGCGCCTCCGATATACAGCTCCCCCGGCACACCGACGGGAACCGGCATCATGTCCTCGTTCAGGATCGATATGCCCGTGTTGGCGATCGGGCGTCCGATCGGAATCACCGCATCGGCGTCGCCGCGGACACAATCGAAGTAGGTCACGTCGATGGCCGCCTCGGTAGGCCCATACAGGTTGTGTAAGCTCGCTGGAAGCGTTTCGAAGAATAGGTCACGTAGGTCCGCCGTCAACGTCTCACCGCTCGCGATGACCCGGCGCAACCCGGTACACGCGTGCGCTCCGGGATCAGACAGGAACAGCCGCAGCATCGACGGCACGAAGTGCATGACGGTGATCTCGTTCGTCACCACCGCATCGACCAGATAGCCTGTGTCGAGATGCCCCCCGGGCTCGGCGACCACCAACCGAGCACCGGCAATCAACGGCCAGAACAACTCCCAGACCGAGACATCGAACGTGGCCGGCGTCTTGTGCAGCACCGAATCGTCGGCGCCGAGTGCGTAGGCGTGCTGCATCCACAACAACCGGTTCGCGATGCCGGCATGCGTGTTGGCGGCACCCTTGGGTGATCCCGTCGATCCCGACGTGAACATTACGTAGGCGATCGCACCGGGATCGAGGCTCTCGGCGGGCTCGGGGTCGAAGGGACGGGCCGGTCCCTCGGTGTCGGCGGTCACGACGGGCAGCGCACCGGGGACCCGCTCGGCTGTGCCTTTTGTGGCGATCCACGCCGTGATGTTGGCCTCGGTCGCGATTGCCGATAGCCGGGTGGCCGGATGTTCGGGGTCGACGGGGAGGAAGGCAGCGCCGGCCAGCAGCACCGCGTATGGAGCGACGACGGACAACTCCGAGCGCTCGACCGCGATACCGACGACATCACCCGGCCCGACCCCAGCGGCCTGCAGCCCGGCAGCCAGATTCTCCGCGCGTTGCCGCAGTTCACGGTACGTCAGGTGCTCGCCGCGGAAGGTGACAGCAGTGGCGTGCGGGGTTCGTCGTGTTTGCCCGGCAAGCAGATCGTTCAACTTCCGGCCAGCGAATCGCGGGTCGCCGGTGTCGTTCCAGCGGGCGAGGGACGATTCCTCCGCCGTGGTCAACATCGGTATCCGGCCAACTCTTTCGTCGGGTTCGGCGAGGACGCCATCCAGCAGAATGCCGAGATGTTCGGCGAGTCGGGAGACGGCGCGCGAGTCGAACAGATCGGTGTTGTACTGAAGTACGGCTGTCAGCGTGTGCGCCCGTTCAGCGACCATCAGCATCAGATCTACAGGTGCGCCACCTTGGCGCAAAGTGACAGTCTCGAGCTCCAGTTCTCCTACCGCTGCCTCGCCCATCGTCGAGCGGGATGTCTCCCATGCGAAGAAGACTTGGAAGACCGGTGGATAGGAAGGGTCCCGCACAGGCTCGAGGTGAGAAGCCAATTCGAGGAACGGAAAGTCCTGATGCTCCACCGCCTCCAGCACGGTGCCCCGCAAGCGTTGCAGCAGTGTCCGAAAACTCGGGCGGCCACCGAGCTCCGCACGCAGCCCGACGGCATTCACGAAATAGCCGACCATCCGCTCGGCCCTCGGCATGCCCCGGCCCGCGATCGGTGAGCCGATGATGATGTCCTCGCTGCCAGAGTATCGGTGCAGGACTGCGGCGAAAGCCGCAAGCATGGTGATCTGCAGGGTCACGCCCTCGGTGCGGGCAAGTGCCCTCAACCGTGAGGTGCGGTGGTCATCGATCTCGAACTCGTGGACATCGCCGACGAAAGTCTGGTTGAGCGGTCGATCCCGTGCGATCGGTAACGCGAGCCGAGGCACTCCGCTGAGGCGGCCGGACCAGTAATCGCGCAACTCCTGCCCCCGGCTTCCCTCGAGGAGCTGCGCCTGCCACCGCACGTAATCGGCGTACGCGTGCTCGACCTGCGGGAGCACCACTTCCGCGTCCGTATAGATCATCGCGAGTTCGGTCAGCAGAACGTCCAAGGACCAGAAATCCACCGCGATGTGCGCGATGGCCAGCACGAACACATCATTGCCAGGTCCCAGCCGCAGGACGTGGGCTTCCAGCAACGGTCCTGTCCGCAGATCGATAGGGCGCTGCAGCCGCCTGTCCAGCCAGCCGTTCACCCGTTGGGAATGCCAACCTGACGCCTCGACGACTTCGAGCGGAACGCGCCGCTGCGGCCGCACGGAGGCGACCGCGCCATCCGCAGTGGTGTCGTAGGTCGTGCGCAAGGTGTCGTGCCGCGCCGTAAGCGTGTCGAGCGCCGTCCGCAGGCGATCGAGATCGAGAGTGCCTCGTGCTCGGCCCGCGTAGACCAGGTTGTACGAAGCACTCTGCGGTGCGAGTTGCGAGTGCAGCCACAGCCCCCGTTCGCCATGCGACAGCAGACGGTCGGCGCCGCGTTCGGCGCGAGCCTGCAGCAGCTGTTTCAACAGCTCCCGTTTCTGCTCGGCGGTGAGGTCCGCGGTATTGATCCGCGCAGATTCTCCGGCGTTTCCGGTCTTCATCGCGTCGCTTCTCCTTCCTCGGAAAGCAGTTCGGAAAGCAGATCGTCGACCGTGCTGTCGGACATCGAATCCAGTCGCTCCAACAGGTCGTCGGCTTTCGGCTGGGCGGCGGAAACGGGTGGTGTCATGTTGCGCGGCTCAGCGTCCCGGTCGAGCCCGTTCGATCGCGCCTGTCCGATGCGGGTCGCGAGCCATGCGCTGAGCTCGGCGATACTCGGTCCCTCGAGAATCCGGACCAGCGGCACCGTGATGGATAGCTCGCGTTCGATCCGCATCCGGAATTCCATGGCGGCAAGCGAGTCCAAACCCAGATATCGCAACGGCCGATCCGGATCTACGGTCCCCGCGGCGGCTCCTAGCCGTTGCTCGATCTCGCCGGTCAGATAGCGCGCGATGGCGGCCGTCGCCTCGCCCGGCGCGAGGCCCTCGAGTTCTCTCCGCAAGGCGCTTCCCGAATTCGACTGTGATGAGTTCTCCGTCGTAGCGAGCTCGGAGAGGCGGGGCCTGATGGCGCGACCGCCCGCGAGATCTGAGACCCTCGACGTCTGCATCGCTGGAATCACCAGTGCGCGCATCGGATCCGCGAGCATCAGGCGGTCCAGGATCACCAGTCCTTCGGCAGGCTCGATCGCGCCGAGCCCCAACCTTCTCGTGTGCTCGTTCCGATCGGTGCGCGCGGCCAGGCCCACCCGGCCCCACGGTCCCCACGCGACGCTCATCGCCGGCAAGCCGACAGCACGGCGGTATTCGGCCAGCGCGTCCATAAACAGGTTGGCTGCTGCGTAATTCGCTTGCCCTGGCGATCCCAGCACACCGGCCGCCGAAGAGAAGAAGACCATGAAATCAAGGGGTGACTCGGCCGTCACCTCGTGCAAATTCCAAGCACCGTCAACCTTTGGCGCCAGCACCCGGTCGAACGCCGCAGCTTCCGCGCGTTCCAGCAGACCGTCTTCGAGCACTCCTGCGGCATGCAGCACACCTCGAAGCGGTGACCCCGTCTCGGCAATGGCCTGAACCATATCGTCGACCTGGCCGCGGTCGGCGATATCGATCTGCCGCACTGTGACTTCCGCGCCGACGGCCCGCAATCGTTCGATCGCCTCCGCGGCGTCGGCACCGGGTGCACGCCGCCCGGCCAAGACCAACCGGCGGGCGCCACGCCGTACCAGCCACCCGGCCAACTCGATTCCAATACCTCCAAGTCCACCGGTCACGAGGTAGCACCCGTCATCACGCATTAGTGGTGCGTCGACTCGAATTTCGGGCCCGGTGCCCGCAGGTGGCGTCAAAACGATCTTGCCTATATGACGCGCCCTGGCCATGGTTTCGAATGCCGACGCCGCCTCGTCGAATGCGAATACTGTGGTCGGAAGGGGTCGGAAGTCTCCGGCTTCGATCCGTGCGGTCACCGCAAGCAGGGTCTGGCGCAGCTCCCACGGACGGTGGACAGCAAGCGCTGCGAGGTCGACCGTGAAATGGCTAACGTTCGCGCGGAGCTGCCACAGACTCAGCGTCCTCCGCTCGTAGATGTCACGTTTGCCGATCTCGATGAAACGTCCGAAAGGGCTCAATATCGTGAGGCCAGCGGAGGCGGCTTCACCCGCAAGCGAATTGAGCACTACATCGACGCCAGCGCCGCCGGTCGCGGCCAAGACATCTGCGGCGAAGTTCAGCGAACGGGAATCCATGACGTGCTCGATTCCGAGGGAACGCAAGTGATCACGTTTCTCCGCGCTGCCCGCGGTCGCGTAGATTTCCGCACCGAGCCATCGCGCGACCTGAATCGCGGCGAGGCCGACACCGCCTGTCGCCGAATGAATGAGGACCCGTTCACCGGTTCGCAGACGTGCAAGTTCATGCAGGGCTCGATACGCGGTCGCGAATGCGATCGGCACCGTCGCGGCGTCGGTCGGGCTGATAGCCTTCGGAATCGGCACCACGAGCGCGGCCGCTGTCGTGACGTACGAAGCGAAGGCTGGTGCCGCCAACGCCAATACCGCATCGCCGGGCGCAATCTCATCCACATCTGGGCCTACCCGCACCACCTCTCCCGCGCATTCGGCCCCGAGAACAGGACTGATCCCGTTCTCCGGTGGGAGAATGCCAAGTGCCTCGGCGATGTCGTGAAAGTTCAATCCCGCAGCCAGGACTCGGATCTCCACCTCACCCGGGCCCGGTGTTCGGCGTTCGCCGCGGCGCAGGTCCATCGTGTCGAGCAGGCCAGGCGTTGCCTGGACAAGAGCGAAACCCTCTTCGCCGATTGCGGATCGGCGGTGCGGTCGTGGCGCAGGCACGCGGCGCACGCGCGCCACATAACGCTTTCCACCCCGCAAAACGACCTCTGATTCCGAGTCGTTCGAGAGCAGTTCCGTGGCCAGTTCATCAACGACCTCGTCGGAGATAACACCACCTGTTTCGAGATCTATTCTCGTACAGTCGTATTCCGGGTGCTCGAATTCGATCGAGCGCGCCAGGCCCCAGACCGGCGCAGCGGCAATTCCATCGATCCGAACAGGCAGGTCCGCGTCGTCGCGACTTCCCAGCTGCTGGGCGCCGTCGGTGACGATATAGAATCTCGGAACGCCCTCTGGCCACTCGTGCCGCAGTAACGTCTTCGCGAAATCGGCCAGGTCGAGAACATTGGCACGCGCAATCTCGGCCAGGTCCGAGCTGCGTTGCTGTGGTACGAGATACACGATCGCGCCGACAGGATCATGTCGAGCATCCGCTTCGCCGAACACGCTTCCCCGCTGGTGCCTCCGCACCGGCACACCGGCTGCCTCCAGCCGCAGGTGTAACCAATCGGAGAGCAGTTCGTCACCGGCCAGTATCCACGTGCCCGACTTCGCCGCCGATGCGGGCGCATCCTGTGGCGACTCGATCCAGGCAACATCATGGAACCACTCGTCGATCGAACCATTTGCGGCCGGGCGGCCAGAGGACAAACGCTTCACTCGAAATCCGTTGCCGTGAGCAATAGTCCGGCCGTCCGAATCGAAGATCAGGAACTCACCCTCGATGACATCGGAGTCCGTTTCGCTGTTTCCCCGCATCAGCGACGACGTTGCCTCGGTCAGGTCGCCGAAGACGCGCAGCCGCGCCAGTCCTAGCGGCAGGTACACCGCAGTTACATCCGGAATCCTCGGTACGGCCGCCGCCAAGGTCCGTAGGACGGCATCGAGCCGAATCGTGGTCTCCATCAGATGATCTGTCCCCATCGCGGGATCGAAATCGGCCGACGCTACGCCATCGGTTCTGGTGATGCGCAGGACCCGCTGAAACGCAGGACCATAGTCGAGGCCCGCCGCCGCAAGTCCCCGGTAGAAGTCGGCCCCGGAGATTTCCTCGCCCGCTCGGCCGTTCGCATCGAGTAATTCCGCGAACTCCGGCAATACTTCCTGGTCTGCCGATCGTGCGATCGTGCCCGCGGTGATCGGCTCCCATCCGTGTTCGTCGTCCGATCTCCGCGTACCGAACACTCGGAAGGCTCCGGCTCCGGCCAGAACCAGTTGGATTCTGCGCTCGGTGTCTTTATCCAGTGCGACAGGGACATCGAAGGTCATGCCCGAAATTTCGAAGTGGTTGCCGTCTTGCTCGTTCCGTGCCGCCTCGCATGCCATCGCCACGTATAGAGCACCGGGCACAACGGGTGTGCCGTGTACTCGATGATCGGCAAGTGCAGGAACGCTGGGCAGGGAGACGCAAGTCTGCCAGAACACCGTGTCCGCATGCACAGCTGACGCGATGCGCTCCAAGGCGCCGCCTGAGCGGGCTACGCCGGGTTGTTCGCCTTCCGCGGCGATCCAATGCTCTTGGTGCTGCCAGGGATAGCTGGGCAAGCGTACGAACTCGGACTGGGGGTACAACGAGGACCACGGCACGGGATGCCCCCCACAGAACAGCTCGCCGATCGCGGTCAGCAACGCCACCTGCTCCTCGTTATCGCGCCTGCCGGAAGCGACTACGAGCGGTTCCGGCCCGAACGAATCGCCCTGCCGGGCGTTCCAGATCTCGGCGACGGAGGTAGACAGCACAGGGTGTGGACTGACCTCGATGAAGGTGGTGTAGCCGTCGTCGATCATCCGGTCGAGTGCGTCTGTGAATCGCACCGTCTCACGCAGGTTGCGAGCCCAGTAGTCGGCGGTGAGCTGGGATCCGTCGATCGGAGACCCGGTGACCGTCGAGTATTGGGGGACCGTCGAGCGTCCCGTCGCCAGACCGGAGAGGTCGGATGCGAGTCGCGATGCGAGTGGCTCCATCTGAACGCTGTGGGACGCGACGTCGACCTGAACCTGCCGACACGCCACGTCCGACTGCTCGAGCCGGGATATCAAGGCACCGAGCGCGTCCGGTGCGCCAGCCACCACGGTGGACACCGGACTGTTGACGGCGGCGACCGAGACGTCGGAGCCGTTCTTCGCGATCCATGCTTCGACTTCGGCAACCGGCATATCGACAACCGCCATCGCGCCCGCACCCGCCACTGTTCGCAGCAGGCGTGACCGATGACAGATGACCGCGGCCGCCGCAGGCATATCCAGCGCCCCGGAGACCACAGCGGCGGCAACTTCGCCCATGCTATGGCCGACCACCGCAACCGGTTTCACGCCGACCGACTCCCACCACGCGGCGAGGGCAACCTGAACGGCGAACAGAGTGGGCTGCACGACATCGACGTAGCCGAGCTGGGATCGTTCGGCAGATGAGTGGATCTCGTCGATGACCGAACACCCGGTGATCCGGCGAATCTCGCGGTCGCAGGAGGTCAACGCGTCGCGGAACGCAGGCTCGCACGCGAACAGTTCGCGTCCCATTCCCCACCACTGCGACCCCTGTCCGGAGAAGACGAACGCCAGCCGCGACGATTGATGACGCCGCCGTCCGGTGCGGATCATGGGACCGGATGCGCCGCGCAGGAACTGCTCGATCTGCAGCGCGGCGTCGGCCTTCGAGGACGCGACGACTGCGAGCCGGTCATCCAGATGGCTACTGCGCACGGCGGCCGAGTAGCTGAGCGCATTCCACGTGGGTGCGTCATCGCCCGTAGCCTCGAGCAAGTTCAGATATCTCCGAGCGACATCCCGCAACGCGTCTACACCGCGCGCAGAAAGTGGGACGACCGCGTAATCGCGGGGCGAGTCGTAAGCCGGGGCAGGCGACGATGGTTCCGCGGACGACAGCACAGCGTGGGCATTGGTGCCACCGAACCCGAACGAGCTCACCCCGGCAATCGCCTGCTCGGCCGGCCACGGCTCGGGTACGACCGGAACACGAAGACCGGCGGAGGCGAGGTCGATAGCCGGGTTCGGCTGGGTGAAGTGCAGGTTGGGCGGAATCTCGCGGTGCTTCAGTGCGAGTGCCACTTTGATCACGCCAGCGATGCCCGCCGCGGCCTCCAGATGTCCCACATTGGTTTTCACCGATCCCAGCAGACACGTACTGTCCGGTCCCCGATCCGGCCCGAGAACTGCGGCCAGGGCGTTGGCCTCTATGGCGTCACCGACCAAGGTGCCTGTTCCGTGTGCTTCGACGTATCCCACCGCCGACGGCGCGACACCGGCCGTGGCGTATGCCCGGCGGAGCACGTCTTCCTGTGCCCACCGGTTCGGCGCGATCAGCCCATTCGTACGTCCGTCCTGGTTCACCGCGCTGCCACGGATAACCGCATAGATCGAATGCCCCGCGGCGACCGCTTTGGATAGCGGCTCGACGATCACCACGCCTGCCCCTTCGCTGCGCACGTAGCCGTCAGCGGCCGCGTCGAATGCCTTGCAGCGTCCGTCGGCCGCCATGACACCCGCATTCGCCATCGTGATCGCGACCCCGGGTGACAAAGTGAGGTTGACACCTCCGACGACAGCCAGCTCACATTCACCGGCAAGTATTGAACGACGCGCCGTGTGCAGCGCTACCAGCGATGACGAGCAGGCGGTATCGATCGCGACACTCGGGCCATGAAAATCGAAGGCGTACGCCAGGCGATTCGCCGCGACACTCGCCGCATTGCCCGTACCGGAGTAGGCGTCCAACCGATCCTCGGTGGTGTAGTACATCCGGCCGTAGTCATTGGTCGAGACACCAACGAAAGTCCCTACCGAGCTGCCCGCCAGCGCACCGACGTCGAGGCCGGCGTCGGCCATCGCCTCCCACGCCACTTCGAGCAACAGCCGTTGCTGTGGGTCGATGTGACGCGCCTCCGCCGGTGAGATCCCGAAGAAATCGGCATCGAATCCACGCACGTCGGCGAGGAGACCACCCCACTTGACCCGCACATGCTGCCACCTCTCGGGTGGGACCGCACCGACCGCGTCGACACCGTTGACCAGCATCTGCCAGAAGTCTTCGGGACCGTCGGCCCCGGGGAAGCGGCAACCAATGCCCACGATCGCGATCGGTTCTTCCGACCCGGTAGAGGCAGCGGCCGCGACCTCCGTCGGCTCCGATGATGTCGTCCGGCTATGTTTTTCCGCCTCGGCCAAGTGCCGAGCCAGTTCGGAGATGCTGGGGTACTCGTATGCGATGGTCGGCGGCACCTCCCGGCCGAGGTACTCTCCGAGCGCCGTCGCCAACCTGATGCCGCGCACCGAATCCAGCCCGTAGTACGCGAAAAGCTGCGCCGGGTCGATCTTGGCGGCGGGTATCTGAAGTTCGGCCGCAAGCTGAGCGACCATCCAGCGTTCCAGCTGCTGCGCCGACACCGAATGAGCTCCGGCAGTTGGTGTTTCGACCACGGGATCGCTGTCCGGCGATACGAGCGTGGACTGCCGGCTCGCCCACTCTCCGATGACCTTCAGCTCACCGCGGAGCATCTGCTCCCGGCACGCGAACCGCTGCACCTTTCCGCTCGAGGTGTTCGGCAGGCTGTACCCGCGCACCAGAACGACTCGTGACACGGTGACGTCGTGGTCTCGTGCCACCGAGCCGGCGATCGCTCCGCACACCGCATCGTTATCGATCTCACCCTGCCGATTACGGGCGACCTCCTGTACGACGACCAGTTCATCGGAGTCCTGCCCGTCGACCGCGAAGGCCGCCCCTCTGCCGCGCACCAACGCATCATGAGTGTCCTGGACCGTGCTCTCGATGTCGTCCGGGTAGAGGTTGCGGCCGCGAATGACGATCAGGTCCTTGAGCCGACCCACAACGAACAACTCCGCGTCTCGTAGAAATCCAAGATCTCCTGTACGCATATATGTTTCGTCCGCACTGTCGACTCCAGCAGTGCGAGCACCGAAAGTTCGGGCCGAAGCTTCGTCCTGTCCCCAGTAGCCTGTGGCCACAGAATCACCGGCCACCCAGATCTCTCCGACAGTGCCCTCCGGGCAGGGAGCGAGCGTATCCGGATCGGCGACAATCAGCTGCGTTCCGGTTTGGGCCGAGCCACAGCCGACCACCACCACGCCGTCGGGATCGTCGGCCTCGGCGACACTGACAGCGCGCTGCTGCAATGCTTTTCGGGAGAGCCGCGCATAGGTCGGCCCGGTGCTGCGACGCGAGCCGGACACCAGCAACGTACCTTCCGCGAGTCCATAAACGGGCATGAGCGCGGCCCGATCGAACCCCGCGGGCGCAAACGCCTCGGCGAAGCGCTCCATGGTGTCCTGCCGCACCGCCTCCGCTCCACACATCGCCGCGTGCCATCCACTCAGATCCAGTTCGGCTCGCTCCTCGGGCGAAGTGGTCCGGATACACATTTCGTAGGCGAAGTTGGGTGCGGTCGTGACGACATTGGATTTCCCTGAGATCATCCGCAACCATCGGATCGGCTTCTGCACAAACGAAACCGGTGACATGAAACTCGCACCGAACCCCGAGTGAACCGTTCCCAGCACCGCGCCGACCAGCCCCATGTCGTGATGTAGCGGCAGCCAGAATGCCCCGAACGCGTCGTCGACCTGACCGATACCGGTGTTGTGCAGATAGGCCGAACGAATGCTGGTCAGATTGTGAACGAAGTTGCGATGGGTCACCATTACGCCTTTGGGGTCACCCGTCGAGCCCGAGGTGTACTGAAGAACTGCCAAATCGTCCGGATCGGGCAGACACGTGGCCTGGGCGGACGAGTCGGCGTCTGACGGATCGAGGGAGTCGGTCGCGCACCATCGCATAGGTCGTGCCCCGTCGACGGATTCGACTGCGGCACGGTCCCGTTCCAGCGACTTCGCGGAATCCAATGCGAACTCCGCCCCCGAATCGGCGATGATCTTCGAGATGCGGAACGTTTGCTTTTTGCCCACTGGCGAGTATGCGGGAACCGCGACCGCACCCGCATAAAGAGTGCCGAAAAACGCGGCCGTGAAATGGAGCGGATTCGAATGGAACAGAAGCACCCGCTCACCTAGCGCGCCCCGCTCCCTCAGCCAGGACCCGACGGCCTCCGCTCTGGAATGCAGATCTCGATAGGTCCAACTCTCGCTGAGATTTTCGCCGTCCGGAATGTTCGCGATAACCAGGCGGTCGGGATGACGCACTGTCCTGGAGCGCAAGAGATGGGTAAGCGTGGGCTCGAAAAGTTCATCTATGGTCATGCCAGAATCCATCGTTAGTAGTACTGCTGTTCGTCCTGAGCGAGCGGTAACAATCGCGCCGCAGGCGTGATGCCACTACGCCGACATATCGATGTAAAACAGCGCGATCCGGAACTCGGACTCTCGTAGATAGAAAGAATTGGCGATACGACCCCATCGGCGCATCGCGCGTGAAATGGTGTGGTCAGCGTTTGCTTGTTTGACCGGCTGCGAGTTCGGCAACCAGTCTTTCTGCGCCGAACCATCGCTGGACCGTCGCAGACAATGCGGGCGCCGCCAGCGAGAATCGTGCGCCGAGCCGAAGCATAAGTGGGGCCACATCGATCTCCCCGCGATTCCGCTCGATCGCTTGGGCCACCGCGCCCGACACATCATCGGGCCCAACGGTTCCCACGAGGCGTGGCAGGCGTATGTTCCCGGAGTCGGCGAACATGCCCGCGTCGCGAACGAAGCCGGGGAAGATCACCGAGACGCCGATGCCGTCACCGCGCAATTCTTCTCGCAACGACAATGCGAAACCGCGCATCGCGAACTTCGTAGCGTTGTAAACCGACGATCCGGGTGCAGCAGTCTTGCCCGACAACGACGAGACGAAGACCAGGTGACCACTGTGCCGCTCGCGCATCTGGCCGATCAGCGCGTGGGACAGCACCATATGGGACCGGAGGTTCACATCGATCGCCCGGTCGATGCCTCGCGGCGACAGGTCTGCGAGCCGACCACTTCCCGGGAGGCCGGCATTGGCGATCAGGATGTCGACCCGTCCCGCGGCTGCCACCACTTCGGATACCGAATCACGTTCGGCGAGATCGGCCTCGATCGCCTCCCCGGCGAGTTCGGTAGCGAGCTGCCCGAGTACTCGACCATTGCGTCCGGTCGAAATAAGATAACCGCCCCGCCGATGCAAGTCCCGGGCAATCGCCTGTCCGAGCCCTCCGGTGGCCCCGGTCAGCAGGATCCTGCTCCCTTGTATTTTCATTCTTGTCCCACCCCTAGGTCTCAATTAGCCGATTCGTTCAGATATTCTGCGTTCTAGATTTTTGCCAGTCCGTTCGAGCATTTTAGTAGCGAGTAACTTTCCAGCCTTGTTCAATGGTCGGTAGGCGATGCCGTCTTCGATTGGGTACCGGACCGTCGTGGTGACGATGCACTTATCGGCTCCGGCCGGCTCGAAACCGATGACCACCTCTGCTTCGTAACGTTCCACGGAGACCAATGTGAGCAAACGATTCTGCTCCCGTGACCTGATCACGAGGGACACGCTGTGCGTGAGCGCCCCTACAGATATCTGCACAACCAGACCGTCCGGAGTCGTCGCATCGCACCGCGAACCCGAGACCCCCGCGACCCATTCCGGAATCCGGTCGAAATCGATGACATAGTCGTACACAACTCCGATTGGTGCACACAGCGTCATGGAGCCAGCAACGAAATCGGTGCCCACAGTCAGATCCTCGTCTCGTCGACCTGGATCCCGGTCGTGGTCTGGTTGCCTGGAACAGCGCCCGCACCCGACGGCGCTCCCGGAAGTCGCCAGGGCGACCACCAGTTGACCTCCCCCATCAGCACGACGAGCGAGGGCACAAGCGCCATGCGGATCAACGTGGCGTCGATGACCACCGAAATCACCATGCCCAGACCGACGACCTTGACAAGGCTGAGCCCCGACAGCGCGGCGGCGCCGGCGACAACGACAAGGATTGCCGCGGCAGCGGTGACTATCCGACCGGTGCCCGCCACACCGGCGAGTACGGCGCCGCGCGTGTCGGCACCGGCCGCGCGCGCCTCTACCATGCGGGAGATCACGAAGATCTCATAGTCCGTAGACAATCCGAAGACGGTGGCGACAACGACCACGACGCCAGCGAGCGGCAACGGTCCAGGACTGATGCCGAGCGGGCCTGCCATGTGGCCCTCCTGGAATATCCAGGTCAACACGCCCAAGCTGGCCACAAGACTCAGTGCCGACATCACTACCGCCTTGATCGGCAATACCACCGACCGGAAGGCCGCGAACATCATCACGAGGATCGCGACGGTCATCACTGCTGCCATTCTCGGAAATCCAGCGATGATCGCGTCGTAGCTGTCGGTACTGACCGCGTTCTCGCCACCGGCGAGAACCGTTGCACCATCAAGAGTTTCGATAGACCGCAGCGCACGCACCGTTTCCAGCGCCGGGGTCGTGAAGTCGGGGTCGACGAGCACAACATGGACGACCGTAAAGGCATCGGTTCTGTCGGCGGCGATCGCGATCCGAACCCCGCTGGTTCTGTTCGCCTTGGTCAGCAGATCGGACACCGCGGCCGAAGTCGGTGCGCCGCCGTCTCGGCCGCGTACTACCAGGTCCACGCCGTTGGTGGCGTTCGGGAAATTCTGAGCGATTCGCTCCTGCGCGACCCGAGTTGGGTTTCCTGCGGGTAGGCCGGAGCTATCGATATTCGAGAACCGCACGCCGAAGATCGGGAGCGCCAAACAGATCAGCAAGAGCCCGATTCCGGCGGCCAGCAGCGCCGGCCTCTTGATGACGCGCAAACCGAACCCTGCCCAGAAGCGCTTGGATCGAGCCTCATCGAAACGGAGGCTGCCCCGCAACGCCAGCGCGTCGATCCGCCGTCCCAACACCGCGAGAACAGCGGGGACGACAGTGACCGACAGGAGAGCGGCGAAAGCTACCGCCGACATCGCTCCGAACCCCAACGATCGCATCGCCGATAGCGGGAAGACCAGCATCCCCATGAAGGCCGCCACCAGTATCAGCCCTGAGAACAATACGGTGCGGCACGCGGTCGTGACCGTCCGGCGGACCGCCTCGTCGACATCGCCGTGCGCCACCATCTCCTCACGAAACCTGCTGACCGTGAAGAGCCCGTAATCGATGGCCATACCGAGCCCGATGAGTGAGGCGGTGTTGACCGCGAACGAACTCACCTCGCTGAATTCCGAGATCAGCCGCAGCGCGCCGAAAGACGCCAAAATCGTCAGGCCGCCGAGGAGCACCGGCACGCTCGCGGCCACGACGCCGCCGAAGACGAAGACCATCAGGAGCAAAGCGATGGGCAGCGTGATTGATTCGACAAGAATCAGGTCGTGTTTCGATTCGCTGTTGTAGGCGTCGGTCACCGCGCTATAGCCCGAGAACTCAGCATCGAGGCCAGGAACCAACAAGGTGTCACGAAGTTTTTCGAAGCTCTTCAAACGGGCGCCGTCGTCTCCGGTCAGCGTGAGAACTGCGAGCGCCTGGGTGCGGTCGGAAGATAGAAAAGCCGATCGCCTTATTGGGTCCGCGGACCAGTACGACTCGACAGGCCTGGCGAGCAAGCTCGGGTCGACGGCGGCCAATCGGTCCGTGATGTCGCGCGCGAAGTCGGTGATCGGCCGCCCGCCCGTTGCGGTATAGAGAACGACGATATCCGGTGCCCGGCGACCGAGTTCGGCGTCGGCCATCTCCCCCGCGAGACTCGACTGGCTCCCCGGCACCGTGTACCCAGCGAGATTGAGTCGATCGAACACCCCCAGCCCGGCCACCCCAATGAGCACCGCCCCCACGACACCAACCATCGCTACCGAATAACGGTGGCCGACAACGATATTCGCCCACCACTCAAGGATCGAGCGTCGGTTCGGTCGTGTGGAAACGTCGGGCAAGGACATGACTTCCCCCAAAGAAGCGATGCGATCTGGACGCAATCATCGATTCGCGCCTGACCCCGCCAACCCCATGTGATGATCGGCGCTACCATCATGTGCCGTAACTCACGCTATACGGATAGATCACTTCGAGCGAAGGCAACGATGCCGTCCACCCAGGCAAATACGAAGTAGCTGAACCGAACTCACACCCCCGTTCCAGCACACTTGCGAGTTGCTGAGCCGCGACAATGACAGTCAATTGTGTCAGACATCACAACATGCCCCATCGGCTCACGAGGTGCCCGCCGGATCGCAGGTTCGAGTGCTGTTCGGGGCGGCGAACCGGGACCCGGCGGTCAATCCCGATCCCGACCACTTCGACCCGCACCGCGGGTCCTCGCGATCGCTGGCTTTCGGCGGCGGCATACATCACTGCCTCGGCCGCAACCTCGCACGAATCGAAATCACCGCGGTGCTGATGTCCATCGCCGAGCACATGCCGACCCTGGAACTATCCGGCGAACCCATCCGCCGCCGTTCCCTGTCCCTTCGAGACTTCTCATTTCTGCAAGCCCGCCTGCGCTGATACGTAAACTTTCCTCGATGGGGTGGCACCGCACAGCGGTGCCACCCCATCGAGTTTCCGGCCCAGAACTAGCCGCGCCTGCGCTTGTTGTAGAGATACATGGTCAGCGGGGCGAAGATCACCACCAATATGGTCGAGGAAAACAGCACCAACAGCAGATGCCCCACGGTCACGTCGCCCTTCATCAGGCCACGCGCGGCCGTTGCCGCGTGACTGACCGGATTGATGTCGACGATGATCTGCATCCAGCGGGGCATGGTGTCGGAATCCACGAACACGTTGCTCAAGAAAGCCAGCACCATCAACAACATGCTGCAGGTGAGCAGCGTTTCCGTCTTCTTGGCGACCACGCCGACCACGGTGAAGATCCACGCGAACGCAAAGGAGAACGCCAGCAGCAGCAGGATGGCCAGGATAAAGCCGACTGCCCCCGCCTCCGGCCGGTAGCCGAGCAGCATGCCCAGACCGGCGGTGAACAGCAGCGCGAACAGATAACGCCCCACATCGGCGACCATGGTGCCGACCAGTACGGCCGGCTGCCAGAACGGCATGGTCCGGAACCGATCGAAGATCCCCTTGACGATATCGGAATTCACCGCGATACCGGTACTCGCCGTCTGCGTGACCGCGCCGACGACCAGCACGCCGGGCAGAAAGTATTGCAGATAATCGTCCGTCGACCCAGCGAACGCACCACCGAACAAGTATTGAAATACCAGCAGGAAGATGACCGGCATCAGCATGATGTCGAAAAGCTGCTCGAATGCCGAGTTCTTCATTTTCTGCAGCGCCCGCCCGGCCAGCGTCAGCGTGGCTGTCCAGGCATTGGGCCGTGGCGGTTCCGCGCTGGCCAGGAGCACCGAGTCCAAGCGTTCGCCGACGCCGGCTCGGGGGGGCACGATGGTGTTCGCGGTGCTCACGCCGCACCCTCCTCGGTCTCGGTGGTGCCGGGTTCCTCGGCGGGATGGCCGGTCAGGGCCAGGAAAACCTCATCGAGACTCGGCTGGCCGAGCGCATAACCGACAATCTCGACCCCGGACTGCGACAGCACACCGAGCGCCTGGGCGACGCGTCCGGTATCGGAGACAGCGGCGGACAACGTCGCCGGGTCCGACCCGAGGTGCACGGAGACACCGAGGATCCCCGACAGAAGCGATTCGGCTTCGGCCCGCCGTTCCGGCTCGCGCACCCGGACGTACAACGCGCCCGAGCCGACGGAAGCCTTGAGCTCACTGGGGGTGCCCTCGGCGACCACCTTGCCGTGGTCGATCACCGCGATCCGGTCCGCGAGCTGATCGGCCTCGTCGAGGTACTGCGTGGTGAGCACTACCGTGGTCCCTCTGGCGACCACGGCGCGGACGAGGTCCCAGACCTGGTTGCGGCTACGCGGATCCAGGCCGGTGGTCGGCTCGTCGAGGAAGATCAGCCGCGGCGTGCTGACGACGCTCGCCGCGATGTCGAGCCTGCGCCGCATGCCGCCGGAGTAGGTCGCGGCCTTTCGGTCGGCCGCGTCGGCAAGACCGAACGCGTCGAGGAGATCGCCTGCCTTCTGCTTGGCAGTCGGGCGCGAGTACCCGAGCAACCTCGCCAGCAGGACCAGATTCTGCCGACCGGTGAGATCTTCATCGACCGAAGCGAACTGCCCGGTCAGGCTGACCAACTGGCGCACCGCCTCGGCTTCGGCCACGACATCGTGTCCGAACACCCGGGCGCTACCACCGTCCGGCCGCAGCAGCGTGGCGAACATCCTGAGCGCGGTGGTCTTCCCAGCCCCGTTGGGCCCGAGAACGCCATAAACGCGTCCGCTCGATACGGCGAGATCGAGACCGTCTACCGCTCGAGTTTCTCCGAAGACCTTGACCAGGCCGTCGGCCTCCAAGGCAAGAGAGGAATTCAATTTCAGCTCCCCAGAGAATAGTTGACCCAAACCCGCGGACTGGACGCGTTTGATATTGCCGGATCCATTGATCTGCCCACCGGATCGGGTGGAGCTCGCTGCCCCGATCAGGAGGTTACCCGAGCTTCTCGACGACCGCATATGAACATCACAATCAGGTAACTTATATCATCTGACCTGCGGCGCAATATTGCCGACTATATAGCGAGACGGGCATACACTATGCGACCGAACGGTCTGTTAAATATTAATCTATTCGAAGCGCAAGCGCGGAACGCTTCGACTAGTAGCAATGCCGCTCACATAAGGGTTTGGTCTGTTCGTCAAGTTGCGAAGCGGCTGGTGTGATGCGGAGTCGTTTGTGTCGCTTGGCGTGTCGTGAAATGGGAACTCGTGACGGTTCATAGTACGGCGGAGTCGTTCCACGGACGAACGGTAGGCCGTCGCTCCACAACGCCAAAGTCATCTCTCCTTGCCTGTCAGCCTTCTTCGACGGCTCGTGTCCCCGGCAGGGTCATGACCCGAATATACGAGCAAACGGCAGTGCATACGGGTCGCGTCACAGATGTGGCTTGGAGCAGGAGCGTAGGGGGCAAATCCAGCCACCCCGCGAGCAGCGGCTTGCCCAGCTCAGGCCCTGATCCCACATATTCCTCTGCCTCTCGAAGCAGACTGCGCGGGTTCGATTCCCGTCCATGGAGATGGTGGACAGTGGGCACGGACGCCGCCGAGCACTACTGTCGGACCAGTGCCCGATAGCCCGCCGCTCACCTACAAGAGGCCCGGGGTCACCGCGCCCGCCGAGGAAGTCTGGGACGCCGATCTCCCCGGGTATCGGCGGTTCAGCGTCACGGTGCCACTCGGCAACGGCGAGGAATTGTGGCAGCGGGTCAGGGTGGATGTGCTGAACTGGGAGATCAAGCAGCGCAGTGGTTTTCGTGTGGAAGCCGCAGACGGCTCGGGCTCGCCTACCGCATGGGAAGGCGGCCGCTATCGGATCGTCGCGCGTATCGGACCACTTCGCATCGTCGAACCCGCGCTCGTCGTCGCCGTGGTCGATACCCCCGACCGCTGCGGATTCGCCTACGGCACCCTGGCCGGGCATCCGGTCTCGGGTGAGGAGGCGTTCATCGTGCACCGCGATCCCGATGGCGGTGTCCACCTGACGCTTCGTTCCGTGACCGCGGCGGCACCACACGGTTTGTGGCGGAAGGCTTTTCCGGTCCTGCTGCTCGCTCAGCGCTGGTACCGCCGCCGATACCTGCGCGCATTGCGCTGACGCCCTATCGCGCCGGGAAGCGGCGACGATCAGTGCGACGTATCGCGGAAGACTCGCTCGCTGATCGCGTGCAACAACTTCACGTACCAACTCCAGCGGGCGGGCCTCGCGACGGTGCCGGTGAGATCACGCTCGGCCTTGTCGAAGCTGTCCTCGAGACAGGCGTCATGGAGCCAGCGGAACGCCAGGGGCCAGGTGAGGCGGGCGGGGCCGGTGGGCTGGATGGCCAGTGTGCGCCAGAGGGCGACGGTGCCGTCGGGGCCGGGGTGGACGGTGAACTCGTGGAAGCCGTCGAAACCACGCGGGCCGGTGAATCCGAACCGGACCCACTCGCCGGGCACGTAGTGCTGCACCGTGTACCGCACCGGCCCGTGGCCGCCGACCGCACCCACGCCGAGTGGCCGGTCGAACTCCATCGGCGGCCACTCTCCGGTCGGCCACAACCGGTCGTCCGGCCCGGCGAGCGAATCGATCAACGCTCCCGCTTCCGCCGCGGTCGAGAAAGCCGCCCGCATCGGCGACTCGGAAGCTGCTGCGGCGGCAGCGGAGCACGAATCAGCCCGCAGAGTGGCAACGCTCAGAACGCTCTCGGGTTTCGAACCCGTAGCAGGGCTCCGGGGCACGGTGGCGGAACTCAACACCGCCGCGATCATCCAAAAGACGATGGCCGATCTCAACCCCACATTCGACCCGACAGCGGCGCTCCGGAACACGATGGCGGATCTCAACATCGCCGCAGGGATCCAAGAGACGGTTGCGCCAGCGGTTCGGGCCAACACGACAACGGGCACTCCGGCCACGTCACCGTCTAGAAAGCCGCTGGAGATGACGACTGATCCAGCAGGACCTGTCGACGAATCTGAGGCAGCAAAGAAACCAGGTTCCGAGGCTACGAGCATGGATAACGACTGAGTTCAGCAGGAGTCGCGTTAACCCGATACCCCGGTACGCTCATTCCAGGGCGAAATCCGCTTCGATAAGCAGTTGACCGGAGCGAATTCCTCGGTCACCCGGGTTCCCATCTTCGTTGTGCCCTGCTGTGGGCACAACGAAGAAGGCCCACAATCGGATCGGCACTGGCCGACCGGAACCGCTAGATCGCGTAGGAACCTGCGATGACCAGGCGTTTTTCGGTTGCCCATGTTTTGTGTGTCCTGCCGAGGGCACGAGTCTGCGACGTTCAACCGTCGAGCCGGAAGCGACAAGCCAATGGGCCAGACCCACAGGCGAAACGGTTGCAGCGTAAGGAAGTTTGGATCGGAATTCTTGGCGTATTCTTGGTCGCAGCCTGCAGACAGAACAGGTCAGGCACGATGACCGTGCCCGACCTGCTGGTTATGCCCACCCATCTGGACTCGAACCAGAAACCTGCCGTCAGCAGTTCGAGGTGTCTCCATGATCACCGCTGGCTCCGCCTTTGGTTGGCAGTCGGCTTCGATTGAGATGGGTGTGGCGTGGAACAGCCCGCGAGTGCCGCGCCGAGATCTTCACCGAACTTGACGACCTCAAGGGTTGGGCGGCTGACTACCTAGCCGCACAACAGATCTTGGCAAGTTCTGGATACCTGTCCAGGTTCACGTACCTGCGCTCGTTGGTGGCTTCGGAGGCCAACTCCTAGGCGGCCGAGGCGATGCCCGGGGATGGATCGCCGAGGGCGGACAGCACAGGGCGAACCGAATTCCCACGTCACCTGAGTTCCCATCTTGGATGTGCCCCGCCGGGTACCGGTACCTGCGACTCTTGCTGAAAGCAGCACCGTAACAACCGGTCTCGGCCCGTGCACTACAGTTTCGCGGGCTGGTCACCATCTCGAAGCGTAAGGGGTTCTTCGCGGTCGCTGGGGATGTGAGCCTGTCACTGTGGGGCCGCCGCGGTCCAAACGCTCGCGGCGCCCGCTGCGGTGTCTGTCGATTATGGGCAGGTGAATTGTTGTTCAAGGCAGGGGTAACTGGGGGGCGACATCGGGCGCGGTCGACGAAAATGGTTCGGATCCAACACGTTCGGGGGACATATTCAGGTGGACAACTTTCCGGTGCAGGTCGGGCTGCTGGTCGCTGTGCTCGCGGTGTCGCTGCTGGTGTTCGTGCGGGGGTTCGTAGTCCGGCGCAGACAGATCGGCTTCCGCGTACCGCTGAACTCTCCGGTGACCGGCGAGATCGAGTCGGGGTTCCCGGGGGTGCTGTCGGGCCTCGGCGGGTCCCAGATGCCTGTGAAGGAACTGTCGATTGTGCTGATCCGCATCGAGAATATCGGCGTGACCAGTATTGAACCCACTGATTACGCGATGCCTGGTCGGGTCGGGCTGCAACTGTGTTTCCCGCAGTGTCAGGTGGTCGGTATGGCGGTGGCTGAGCTCAGTGACCCGTCGCTCGCGGACCCTTTGGGTTGCTACCCGGGCATCGGTGTCCGCGAGGACATACACGACGTCGGCATCATCGATCTGCCCAAGGTGCCGATGAATCGTGGGGACTTTTACACGATCCTTGCGGTCCTGCGGCGCAAGTCGGGATGGTCGATCAGCGGCTCGAACGGCGCATACCCGGAGCCGACGCTGCACGGCAAGCTCATAGGCGGGCGGGTCCGGCAGGTCCAGGGAACTGAAGGACAGCAGGCGCTGGGGCCGTTTCGTGGTTACGTTACTGGTGCGCGCCAACTTTGGAAGGGATTATTTATGAGCGTCGGGGTTGCCGTGCTGGCTGCTGCCACGGCCGCAGGCGACGAGCGTGGTATCGAGATCGCCGCTGTGGCAGCCTCGTCGGTTCCGGTTGTGGGTGCGGCGATGGTGGCGATGTCCGGATCGGAGCTCGGCAGTCTCGCCAATACTGATCTGCGGCGGACCCTACTGGTGTCGCAGGTATTGGCGGGATTGGCGGTGGTAGGTTTCGGCGTCGCGGTCGTACTGGGCATTTTCGGGCTGGGAACCGAGGCCAATGCCGTGTACGCAGCCCTAGCCGGAGGAACACTCGGTGGTGTGTCGCTGATGGTTGGGCATCGAGCATCGACCGCCCGACGCTATGCGCTGACACTGGAGATGGTGAACAGTATCGAAGACCCACATTTGCGGGACCGGACCCGAGCCCAGATTGCACTCGAAGTCAGCCACCGTGGGCCTGTTGGGCCTCCCGGCCAGGGCGAGATTGAGGCACCTGCCGACCAACACCGAGAATGAGGTTGTTGCTCTGAGTGCCCAATGATCCAGCTGGTGGCAGTAATCGCCCGGACGCCGATCACCAGCGAGCCTGGCGTGAACGCATGGCTGGCTGTGCTGGTGAATTCCGACGTCGATCATCGGCCAACTGTGACGTCGCGCAGCACGGTCGAGATCCGTTGGCATCGGCGAAAACTGACGTCACCGATTGGTGTGTCCCGGTGCCTCGGCGTGCCTACCGAACGCACGCTCATGCCGATTTCCGGGCATCGTCTGGTCCCGGGAAGATCGTGCTCATGACCGGATGGCAACTGCACGTGTCCCTGACAGAGCTGCGCAAATCCATCGACTTGCTCATCAGCGGCGGTCCACTCCCTGAGAACTCGACTTCCCCCACATGCGGCCATCATCATGACACGCAGCTCAGCCATGTCGGTCAACGCTGGCCGAGCACTCCGTTCAGCGAGGGCTGCCTCATCGAACTCAACGAAAACAATGTCGGGTACGCCCGCTGTACACGGAACCTCGAAGAGCGCATGCATTCGTTTGGTGAACAGTGTTGACGTCGCCAGATGGGCGAGCATGTCAGCTTCAGCACGGAACCGGTTCGCAGATACGGGCAACGGCGCTGTCACATCAGTCACTCTAGTCACACCGCCTCGGACGAGCCCTCCCCCTGAGGATGCTGACTTTACATGCCTACGACCCAACATGTGTCCACCTCATAGGCGACGGGATCCAGGTTCCAGGACCTGGCACGGCATCACCGCCAACTGCGAGATACTCCGCATCGACTACCAAACTGTCCCGAGCACGGTTCGCGCGTTCGACCTGCCGGGGTGCGCAACCTATGGTCACAGCGGGCGACGCCGCAAGATCATGCGGCGAACTTGACCCGCCCAAGAATTCCATCCCGCGACCGAAAACAATCACTGGACGGCGGAGTGAGATCCCCGGACAGGTTCTCACTGTCGACTGCGGCCGCATCGCCCATCGCGGCGGATCGGAACCACGACAGGGCGGTCCGCACGCCACATCCATCAAACACACAACCAAAACGGGGGGTTTACGGGGGGCCAGGACCGGAAAACAGGTCAGGCCCAGTCATTGACTGGGCCTGACCTGCTATTTCTGTGGAGCTAAGGGGACTCGAACCCCTGACCCCCACAAAGAGGTTCATGAGACTCATCGGTCCGGCGAGGCATCGATGTTCGGCGCAGACACCAACGATCACCCCCGCGACGGCAACGGAGGTGACCGCACCGACAGGCTTCGATATCGACGAATTACGTTCGGCCACAATGGAAATACAGCGCACAACGAGGAACACCCGTCAGGACCGAACTGCACGGCTTCCCCACCGAGCTACCCCGAACGCACCCCCACAACGAATACTCAACCCTCAATGACCCGCTCGTCAGAACGTCGAGTCGACCGGCGGCAACGCAGCCTCCCGGCCCACTGCGCCCGAGACGGTCCGTGACATCCGAGCCGACGACTGAACAGGGGAAAGGCTACGCGATCCACGATGCCCCATCGGCTCCGCAAGCAGTCCTCCCCCAGTAGGCACCCGACGCCGACATCACATCGACGACGAAAGCGCGGGGTAGCCGGGGGGCTGGCTCGAGTCTGCGCCCACACCCTCGAACCACCACCAAACGATACGCAACCTGCACCACGAGTTACCTCGAACGCGCGGCAATGTCGATGAGCGTGCGTTTGCCGAACACGCCGCGCCGAGGCGCATCGCGCCTATTGTGTGCACGCGAGAGCAGAAGCAGAACCGCAGGAGAGGCGGAGCCGCTGTGTCACATGAGGACAACAAGCAAGCGGCGCACCGCGCTCTGGTGGACCGCGTCCTGAATGGACAGGCAGAGCATCTGCGGACCCGCATGCCATGCCTTCCGCCACGCCGAATCGCTCAGCACCGCAGCGCAATTAGGCCAAGATTGCAACGATTTCACGCCGAAGTCTGCCACACGAATGTCTGCCCACATCGGTCGCTGGGGTCGTCGAGCTCCAGCAAGTCTGTGACCGGACCGGGGAGCCTCGTCAACGAAATCGGCTCGGGCGACCGATGATCGGCCGGTCGAGTTCGGCTGTGGTTGGATGGGTGCGTGCTCAACGGTTCCGCGGTCAATTCGGCGGTCGATCGTGTCTTCACCATGGCGACGGTGGAGGAGTCTCAGTCACTGGATGGGTTGGTGGAGGCCGTTTCTCGGTTTCGGGGGCGGCCGTTGCGGGTGATCGAGGATTCGGCGCTGCCGGCTGGGGTGTTCGCGCAGTGGGTTCACTTTCGGGATCACGATGAGGTGAGTGTCGCGTCCTGGGTACAGACTCGGGATCGGACTGTCGCGCACGAGCTCGGTCATATCGTGCTGGGGCATCAGGGTCGGCCGGTGCTGGAGCTGGCACAGGCCGTGCTGCCGGCAGAGGTGCACGATATGGCTGCGCTGATGTTGCGCAGAGAGTGCGGGAATTCGGCTGCGGCCGAAGAGGAATCGGCTGCGGAACAATTCGCGAGCCTGCTGTTGAATCGGTTGCAGAGGATCGGTCGCAAAGAGCCGCGGTTGCGGTCTCGCTGGGGTGAGGCGCTGGGGTGAACGCAATGGTTCTGGCGCCCTTGATGTGGATCGCCGTGGTCAGCCGGGCGTGGCGGTGGTGGTGGTCGCGCAGCTGGGTGCTGGGGAGCACGGCGGTTGCATTGGGCGTTGTCGCCGTGCATTTGAGTCTCAATATCCCGGCGGTGGAAACGCTGGTGCAGGCTGTCGTGCCGATTTCCAATTTTTCGACCGGACTGCGCATGGTGCTGTTCAATCTGATGGCTGCCTCCTCGGGTGTGCTGGCATTGGCCGTGACGAGCGATCCGGAGAGGCTGGTGCGCGGGGCACGCGTACTCGGCCTGATCGCGGTGGCCGGTTCGGTGGTGGCATTGGCGATTTTCGCCTGCGCGCCAACGGTTCCGCAGGCGGCAGGGGGATTCGAGTTCGACATCTCGTACAGTCATCTGCCCGGATACGCCGAGGCTGGCATCGCCGGTGCGCTGTTCCCGGCGTTGCTGTGCCCGGCGCTGATGGTGATGACCGCCCGTGCAGCGGACGTGCGCAGCCTGACCGGCTGGAGTTTGACCCTGCTGTCGGTGGGGCTGGCGGCGGCGACAGTGTGGGCGTGGATTCGGCTGAGCTACTTCGTGGCGGCGCGCTATCTCGGTGCGCCACAGCTGCCGGCGGTGTTCGAGGTGACCCGGGCGGTTTCCGCGGTGGGCGTGCTGGTGATCTTCGTCGGCATGATGTTGTCGCCGATCGTGTCGTGGGTGCGTGCGAAGCGGACCTTGTGGGCGATCGGCCCGCTACATCGGGAGTTGATGTCGCGCCGGCCCGGGGTGCGCCAGCCGTCCCGCCGGGGCAGTAGCGCCGATGAGCGGGCCGGTGACCGGGTCACCGAGTTGCTGGACGCGTTGAGTATGGAAGCCGAGAGCGCCGCACAGCCCAGCGGTTCTGTCGCCGATATGACGGAAGTGGCTGCGGCAGTGGCAGATTGGCTTCTACACGGGCGGCTGTCGCCCGCGTTGAGTAGCGCCGGTATTCGATCGGCGGTACTCGAGGCGGAGCTCGACCGCACGTGGGCGTTGACCTTGGCACGGAAATATCGGGATGGACAACGGGAGGTTTCGGCGTGACGGAAACGATGGCGCCGCAGGCGCGCGCGGCTCGGGTGATCACTGAGCTCGGGGCGCCATGGGTGATCAATATCGTTACCGGGACGGTCGCCGGATTTGCTGTGGGCGCTCCCGGGTGGGGGCTTTTCGTCGCCGCGATCACGGGTGGGATCCCGATGATCATCATCCTGGCCGGTGTGCGGCGCGGTATCGCGAGCGATCACCATGTGACCGATATCGACGGTCGGCGCTGGGTGATTCCCGCGATTCTGGGCATCGTGGGTGTGGGCCTGATCGTCGAGATCATGCAGGGCGCCCCGCGCGATCTGATCGCATGGACGGTGGCCGGGCTGGTTGTCCTGTTCGGCATCGGAATCGTGACCGTGATCGGCAAATGGAAGGTGAGCGTCCATACCGCCGTGAGCGCGGGAACCACGGTCCTGCTGGCGTTGATCGCGTCACCGTGGTTCCTGGCCGCCTTGCCGCTGACTATCGTCAATGGATGGTCACGAGTGTGGCTGGGTGACCACACTCGCGGACAGGTCGTCGTCGGCTCCTTCGTGGGCGCGGCGCTCGCCGCTGCGGCCTATCAGCTGGCGTCCTGAAATCAGCGGTCCGCGTCGCCTTCGGCAGTGCTGCGGCGGAGCTCCCGGAACCCGACCTTGAACACCCTGGAAGGGTCGTAGCTGCGGGCCGCGACCTGTTCGGCACCCGAATCGCGGATCGCACTGATCCAATCAATATGACGCCGGATCTCCGCATAGGACTCCGGTGACCCGAAATAGTCGATCGGAACGCGGAATACGGTGGCGATATCGGTCACCGTCGGCAACGTGGGTGAACGTCGCTTACCTGACAACAGTTGTGACATGTAGCCGGTGGTCATCCGGCCACCGTTGGCCCGGATCATGTCGACCACCTCGGTCTGACTGTATGGGCCCCGTCCGCGCGGATACACCGTCGCGAAGAGAAACCTCAGTCGTTCGGCAAACGCCGGGCCGACTTCGGGTTCCGCTGGCGCGTCATTGTTTTCGAGGTTCGACATAGCCCCGGACCTCCTCCTTCTCGATCGCCCGTCGGCGCACCCGCCCGGCAAACTCCATGGCTACCTTATCCACACTCACAACTTGCTTCTGCAACTTGCAATAGCAAGCTACGCCGCTTAAGGTCACCATAGCCGTCCTGACCGGTCGGCATGGGACAGTCCCGTCCATCAGGGAGTCCCGGTTCGCTCGTGAAGGGGGCAAGCGAACCATCCGAGGTTGGCAGGGCCGGGTTGTGCACACTGGCGTGCATCCCGGCACCTGCTGCAGGGGGTTCGAGTCAGCAGGCAGCACCCTCCGGCGCCGACTCGGCCGATCCGGAGCAGAACAACGGGAAGCCGATGCCCATGATCCGCCCCGACGGACTCAGCGACCCGACCACCACGGTGGCGTTCTCCATGGGCCGGTGAATCCCCCCGTTACCTTCTTCGTGGTCCTGAACCAGGGCTACGGTCGCCAGGCCCGGTATGACTTCTTGCCCCTGTCTCCCGCATGATCCGGGGGGTGGCGTCGCCGCGGCCTGGCGGCGTCGATGGACCGCTGATGGGGACAGGGCCGAACGTAGGGCGAACATCACGCGGTCGGGCTCGATTCGGCCGGAAAACGATTGCCACCGTTGGCTCCTTATCGTGGTCGACTCAGCGGTCCCCATCTTCGACCCGGCGACAGAAGCGTCTCGACGAACTGCCCGCCTGCTCAGAGCCGCAGTCCCACCCGGTTCGTCGGTTGCCCGACGGCACGTTTCTACGATTTTTCTACGATTTTCAGGCGGGTCAGCACGGGCAGCTGTGGTAACGAAAGGAGATCATCGGGTGCCAGAAACAGTCATCTACCTGCATGAACAGGGAAGGCATGGGAAACGTTGGGCGACGTCGGGAACCTGCGGAAACGCTGTGCCGACTTCATGACCAACAAAGCCTTGGACGAAGCGCTAGGCTTCATCCCAGCCACAGGCATACTGCCCGGCAAAGACAACGGCACTGCCTGCCTGCAGCGGGTATTCAGCTTCGATCATCAACCGCCCACCCGAAAACCGCAGGTCATCCCCGTTCCCATGTTCGATGTGCCCTGCCGGGGGCACGAACCTGCGACGACGGTAACCACAGCAGGTACACGACCGCCCCCGTCGCACCGGTCAAACAGAATCCAGTACCCAAAACGGGGGGTAAGCGGGGGGTCAGACACAAAAAAACAGGTCAGGCCCGGTCTGAGACCGGGCCTGACCTGTTATTTCTGTGGAGCTAAGGGGACTCGAACCCCTGACCCCCACACTGCCAGTGTGGTGCGCTACCAGCTGCGCCATAGCCCCGAGATGTTCGCGTTCGGTTTCCCTCGCGCTTGAAGAAAGTTACACCACTGCGTGTCAGCAACCAAATCGCCTAGATATGGGGCTAGCGGGGTGACTGACGGGGCAGTAGAATCGAACATATGTTCGAAGACAATCGGATCTCCTCCATGGACTTCGGGGCCATGAGTGACGAGGGGCTGATCGACGCCCTTCGGACGGCGCACGGAGCGGTTGCGGCGGCGCAGGCGGCCGAGGTGTTCGCGGTGCGGGAGTTGTATCGGCGGCATCGGGCCGAGAGTGCGGAGCCAGGGCCGGGCGGGGTGCGGGCCGGGGAGTTCGCGGCGGCCGAGGCGGCGGTGGCGTTGCATGCGGATGAGGCGACGGCGGGGGCGCTGATCGATATCGGGCTGGCGCTCGAGGAGTCGTTACCGCGGACGCGGGTGGCATTCGGCGCGGGGCGGATCGATCTGGCGAAGGTGCGGGTGATCGTGGACAGCACGCGGGCGCTCACGCAGGAGGTGATCGATGCGCTGGAGCCGAGGTTGATCGAGGCGGCGGGGCGGACCAATCCTTTGCGGCTGCGGCAGGCCGCGCGGCGATGGGCGGCGCGGCTGGATCCCGGTGGGGCGCAACGGCGGCGAGAGCGGCGACAGGATGATCGGGATGTGCGGATCAGGGCCGTGCAGGACAGTATGGCGGTCTTCGACGGGCTATTGCCCGCACCGGGAGCGCAGACGGTGGCGATGCGGCTGCGCGAGATGAGCCTTCAGGTGTGCGCGAGAGATCCACGGACCATGCCGCAGCGGCGCGCGGATGCGTTGGTGGCGTTGGCGGACGGATCGGGCGGGTTGCGGTGCATGTGTGGGCGGGGTGAGCGGTGTCCCAGGTCCGGGACGCCGATCGAACAGCCGCGCAGGCCGCTGATCCAGATCGGGATTCCGGCCGATTCGCTGTTCGGAATGCGGGAGGCGCCCGCATTCCTCGCGGGGTACGGGCCCATCGACGCCGCACTGGCGCGGCTACTCGCCGAGCAGGCTCACTTCCAGGTGATTCCCAAGCAGACCGAGGACGGCGATCCGGCGACGACGGTGGACGTCGCCCGGCAGGAGTCGGAAGTGCGGGCGGTCGATGGGATGTGCCGGTTCCCGGGGTGCGTCATGCCCGCGGCCGAGTCCGAACTGGATCAGCACCCGCCCTTCGGTATTCGGCGACGCGGGCCTGCCTCGCGCGCCCATTACGCCGTGCTGTGCTCGCGACACCACCGCCTGAAGTCATTGGCGGACAGCGGGAAGTCACGCTGGCGCGCTTGGCGGGCCGACCTCGACCGGTTGCAATGGACAGCACCGACCGGCGACGTGCACACCACCGTGCGCGAAGGCGCTCGATATCTGTTCCCGCACACCGATATCGACGCTCCCCCGCCGCTGAGCACCGTGGTGCACCGATTCGATCCGGAAGCCGAACCGCGACCGTTCTCGGGCGACCGTCCGACCGCCGAGGATCTCTCGTACCCACTCGCCGGTCATCTCCCGCTGCACGGGCAGCTGTCCCGGCTCGCACCCGAGGACGACATCCCCGAAGACGCCCCGGAACCGACCGGGACCACCCTCTGAGGATCGCCGGTAGCCCAGAGCACCCGCCGAGGTAGGCGGGTGACCCGAAGTAGGTGGCTACGGCGCGACCCCGGTTCGTGAGGGGAACCGGGGTGCCTCACCCGCCGCATCCGTCCCAACCGACCTCTACCCCTTCGGCGAATACGCAACTACCGCCGAAATCGGCGGTATCGAACCCGCCCCGTGCGCGCCGAAGCGTAGTGAACGGCCGATTCCGACCACGGTGCGGAGATGGACGTACTCGTCGAGCCAGACTGTGTGCGCCGACACGCGGCATCGATCGACGAAACTGGCGAGCATGCTGGTCGAGGCGGCCGCGGATCAACGGGTCAGATCGACGACCCAGGTCTCGTTGTTCACGTCGATCCGGTCGGCGCCTTCGAAGATGGCGGGTGTCGCGGCGCGCCCGCCCAGCCGCGAATTCAGGTCATCGAGCGCGGTCTTGGCATTCGCCTTGGCCGCGTCGACCTTCGCACCGGAACCGACGCATTGCACGACGCCCTCGGGAGCACCGGCGGCACGGGCCATCTCGGCCAGCTCCTGGTTGGTGAGGTCGCCGCTGCCCTCCCTGGGCTGCCTGCTGACGAACATCAGCTCGTGGAACTTCGAGTAGGTCGGACCCGAACCGGCCTCGGCCACGCACTCGTTCGCGGCGATGGCGCGGGTCGAGTAGTCCTTGCTGCCGGAACGGGGGTCGAGGAAGTTCACGTAGTGGTAGCGGACGGCGAGCTTGCCCTCGTCGATCTGCTGCGCGAGTTCCTGACCGTAGATGCGCTCGACCTGACCGCAGGCCGGGCACAGCGGATCCTCGTAGACATCGATCGTCTTCGCGGCATCCGGGCGGCCGAGCAGGACCGCACCGTCCGGTGCGAGCACCGAGATCACGGCCGAGTTGTGCACCGGGCCGTACCCGTCGTTGCGCACGGTGGCCTCATCCTCACGACCCCAGCGCATCGCCAGGATCACGATCAGCACGATGAGGACGATCGCCACACCACCGAGCGCGTAGGTGGTGGTGCTGGACATCGGTCGCGGCGTGTATTTCGGAGACGACTGACTCACGCCCACCACTCTGCCCCAACCGCCCGCGCCGCCTCCCGCCGGGAGGTCGGATCGGTGTGTCCACGCACCTGGACGGCACACACCGGCTAGCTGGTCCGCAGCACCGCGGCGTCGGCGAGCCAGGACAATGCCCCCGCGACCTCGACGGGGAACGGCGCATCGATCAGCGCGTGCTTGGCTTGTTCCCACCGCGTCGTGATCATCTCCTCCACCCGGGGCCGTGCGGCGGCGGTCAGGATGGCGCGGCAGGAATCCGCCTGCCGCTCATCCAGATCCGGGTTGCCGAGCAGCTCGCGCAACCGTGCCGCATCGGCCGTGGTCGCATGTTCGAGAGCCAATGCGACCAAGGCGGTGTGCTTGCCGTCGCGCAGGTCCTCCAGATTGGATTTGCCGCTGCGCGCGGGATCGCCGTACACGCCGAGGAGGTCGTCGCGGAGCTGGAAGGCCTCGCCGAGCGGACGGGCGTATGCGGTGAGCGCCACCCGGACCGCGGGTGACGCGCCCGCAAGCGCGGCACCGAGTTGCAGTGGGCGATCGCAGGTATACGAAACGGTCTTGTAGCGAACGATTTCCAGCGCGCGGTCGAGATCGCTGCTCGGGCAGGCGGTGGCAAGCAGGTCGAGGTACTGGCCGTACATCACATCGGCGCGCATGGAATCGAGCACTGTCAGCGCGGCCCCGAGTTGTGACGCGGTCAGCCGCGCCGTATGCAGGAGTTCCGCGGCCCAGACCATCGCGAGATCGCCCAGCACGATGGCGGCATGGGTGCCGAAGCGATCCGGATCGCGGCGGTCGCGGTGCCGATCGGTCAGCGTCCGGTGGACGGTCGGGCGGTCCCGACGGGTGTCGCTGTCATCGATGATGTCGTCGTGGATGAGCACCGAGGCGTGGAACAGTTCGACAGAAGCCGCGGCACGCACCACCGGCTCCGGCACCGCGGGGTCTCCGCCGCCCGCCAGCCAGCCGAGAACGCACAGTAGCGGGCGTATTCGCTTGCCCCCGGCGAAGAGGAAGCCGTGCAGCGTGACGATCACCTCTTCGGGAAGTCGTGCGGCCGCGCCGCTGCCCGCCTTCTCCCGCACGAAGGAGTCCAGCTCCGCATCGACCCGCGTTCGGATCGCGTCCAGATCCAGCGTCGTCGAACCGATGGCCGTCCCGGATGTCGCACTCATGGCACCACACTTTCGCCGAGGTGGGTTGGGGTGAGAAGTTCGTCGATACATGCGCCCCCGGTGCCCAGCCCGCTCGGGCGCAGCAGTGCCGACAGCCGGGACGCGGCGGCGGGGACAGGCGAACCAGCCGGGCGATACCGTGCTTCGAGCTCCGTCGCCCGGTACCGGCCGGTTACCTCATGCCAGTGCAGGATGCCCGCCATCCAGTCCTGGAGTTCGACGACGCGCCGGTCCAGACTCGCGCGCGCGGCGGCATCGAGGTCCGATTCCGTGTAGAGGACCGGCATTTCGACGGTGACAATGCGGTCGAACTGCCGAATCCGCGCCGTCAACAGGTCATTGACCATGCCGACGGCCTCGTCCCTGCCGCATTCGAAGAAATTGCGCAGTACCCGAACGGCATTGTGGAGGTCGCCTTCGTACTCCGCCTCCTTCTGATAGGAATACAGATCGTTCACCAGGGCCCCGAAATCGGCGGCCGTGTTCTCCAGGTCCAGGATGGTTTGCTTCCGACGGACCTCGGACAGCACCGGATCGCGCTTGGACAGACGCGACATCGCCTTGGTCACGTCCGAACCGAAGGTCCGCCGACGCATCTCGATGTAGTCGACCGGATCCGGGATGCGGTCGGCGACGTCATTGATGACCTCCCATTCGCAGCCCTCGATGAAACGCATAACCGCTGAGCGCAATTCGAGGCGCTGTGCGCCGTTGAGGTCGGCCGTGGTCCGCTGCCACAGATCGGCCAGCCCGCGCTCCATGGTGTTGGCCGCCGGTGGACAACCGGAATCGTCCAACGGCATGGAGTCCGACAAGCGTGTGGTCTGCGCTCGGGCCGCCGCCGCATTCCGGCGTCGGCCGAACACCTGCGGATAGTAGTCGTCGAGGTAGGTGCCCCAGGCCAGCCAGGCGGCGGAAATATCCAGCTCATCGGCGGTGGCATCGGGGTCCATACCTGCCGAGCACAGCGCGAAATCGAACTGGCACAGGTCATTCGGTGTCCACAGGGGAAGTCCGCCAAGGTCGGGCACCGGCTCGTACAGACCGATTTCGCGGCCCCACACCAGCAGGGTGGTCCGGGCGGAGTCCAGCAGTGGATTCAATCGCAGCGGGTAGGGCATGTAGATCTCCGGTAGCGGAGTCGGTCCGACCGGTTCGAAGCGTGCGTGCACGAAGCTCCTCATCCGCACCCGCTCCGAACGGGGTACGGACGCGGGTACGCGCGCGGCGGAACTGCCGAGGCCGGTGGGCCGTGAGAATCCGATTCCGGAACCGGCGGCGACCGTACCGCCCTTGTTCATGTACCTGCTGGAGCGCATATGCCATTCGTGGCCGCCGGATTGCCAGTCCTGCAAGCCTTTCGCGTAGGCGTATACGGCCATCTGTTCAGCGGGTCCGACCGTATTTCTGGCGAACAGCATCGGCACCTCGGTGAGCGCGGTGTGCTCGAACTGCTGTAGCCGCGAGGTCAGCAGGTCGTTGACCAGATTCGCCGCGGACTGGGTGTCGTAGCCGAAGAAGCGCTCGACCACGAGGATGCCGTTGGCGTTCTCACCCTCGGCCCGCACCTCCCGTTCATAGGAGAAGATGTCGTTGCGCAGGTGCACCGCATCGGCAAAGGTATCGCGCAGCACCTCCAGCGGCCGGGTTGCCGCGAGGCTCGCGGGCACCTCCGCGCCGACCGCGTGTTCCACCAGGTTGGCCGACCACGGCGCGCCGCCGACCTGACGGCGCATCTCGATGTATTCGATCGGGTTCGCGACACGGTCCTCGGAGATATTGGCCAGCTCCCAGCGCGATTCCTCCAGCAGTGCCCGGGTCGTCGCGGCGAATCGGCGACGCCAGTCCATCGACATCGGCGGCACCGTGCGGGCCCACAGGTCCGCCAACCCCCGTTCGACCGGGTTG
This sequence comes from Nocardia sp. NPDC050710, assembly GCF_040654375.1. Taxonomy (NCBI): domain Bacteria; kingdom Bacillati; phylum Actinomycetota; class Actinomycetes; order Mycobacteriales; family Nocardiaceae; genus Nocardia; species Nocardia sp. NPDC050710. The sequence goes on from NZ_JBFAHV010000012.1 coordinate 153,960, forward strand.
GTCGGCTCCGGTGTCGGCCCGCCGTCGAGCGGCATGAATTCGCGCAGCCGATCCAGATAGTCCTTGGCGCCCTTGGTATCCCGGGTCCGCTTGAACAGTTCGAGGAAGTGATCGTCGAAGTAGAACACCCACACGTACCAGTCGGTAATGAGATCCAGCTCCGGTCCGTCGCAATCCGGATGGGTGTACGCGCAGAGCAGTCCGTAGTCGTGTCGCTCCAGATCGCTCGGACCCCAGATGCGGTGTCCGAGTTGATCATCGAAGAACCCCATATCGGCCGCCCACCGCCTGGTGTGTGCGCGTGCCCGGTCCACATTCGGGTTGAGCCGAGCCGGATAGGGCATATAGAACTCGGGAAGTTCGAAGGGCTGCAAGGCATCTCCTGTGGTCGGCATGCGGCTCATCGGTCCCGGCGAGAAGCCAGGTGGGCCAGCGCCACCAGGTCCTGCGCGGTGGACACATCGGTCAGCGCGGCGATCGCGGCTCGGACGCGCTGCTCGGCGTCCCGCAGCGCCCGGCGGCGTCCGCCCGCCGACTCCACCAGCGCGGCGGCACGTTCGGTATCCATCGATGCGGTCTCCGAACCGCTGTGATACATGGCGGCCAATTCGGATGCGGCATGCGTGCCGGAGTCCAGCGCGGCCACCACCGGCAACGACATACTGCGGCGGGAAAGGTCGTTCGCGGGCTTTCCGGTGACACTCGGATCACCCCAGATGCCGATGAGGTCGTCGACGAATTGGAATGCCATGCCGAGTTCGCGCCCGAAGGTGGTCATCCGCGATACGGCCGCCGCATCCGCGTCGGCGCACAGGGCACCCAGGGCGCAGGCACAGCCCATCAGCGACCCGGTCTTGGCCATCGCCATCCGGGCGTACTCGCCCACATCGACGCGGCGATCGGCGCCGAATCGGCAGTCCTCGTGCTGACCACGGCACATCTCGATCACGGTCATCTCGAGCCGGGAGACCGCGGAGGTCGCCAGCCGATCCGGCAACCCGGCCACCAGCGTCCGGACCGCCAGTGCGTGCAGCGCGTCACCGAGCAGGATCGCATCGGGCACACCCCACAGCTTCCATACCGTCGGCCGGCCCCGGCGGTTCTGGTCGGCGTCCATGACGTCGTCGTGCAGCAGCGTGAAGTTGTGCACCAATTCGACTGCGGCAGCGGCGGTTACCGCTGACAGCGGAGCGCCTCCGCATGCGGCCGCGGCACAGATCGTCAATGCGGGCCGCAGCGACTTTCCCGGTTGGGCGAGGGTCGGCACGCCGCCGCTGTCCCACCAGCCGAAGTGATAGCCGCCCATCAGGCGTAAGGGCTCGGGCAACGACGAAATCGCTTCGCGCAGAATCGGTTCGCATAGTTGTCTGGTATTCGTCAGGATCTCGTCGGCCCGGCGGTGAGCCGCCGCCGCAGTCATCTCGACCATCGGCATACACCTTCCTCTGAGGCATGCAGCCGAATTCCGCCCATCGTCGATGGACGGAGTTCGATTGCCGGGCAGTCGATTCCGATCCCGACATGGCCGGTGACGGAAACGATCCACCCGAAGACGTGACCGGGGGTGCTGGATCAGTCGGCTTGCCGGGCGACCAGGACGTTGTCGAGCACCCCGAGCGCGTCGGGGACGAGGACGGCGGCGGAGTAATAGCAGCTGACGAGGTAGGAAATGATGGATTGGTCGTCGATGCCCTTGAAGCGGACGTTCAGACTCGGCGCGTATTCGTCGGGGATCCCGGTCTGGTGCAGGCCGATAACCCCCTGATCCTTTTCCCCGGTGCGCAGCGCGAGGATGGAGGTGGTGGCAGTGCCGCTGACCGGGATCTTCCCGCAGGGGAAGACGGGAATGCCGCGCCAGGCGGGTACGCGGTGTCCGTCGATCTCGACCGGATCGGGGTAGATGCCGCGTTTACTGCATTCGCGCCCGAATGCGGCGATGGCTTTGGGGTGGGCGATGAACAGTGTGGTGTTGCGGCGCATGGACAGCAGTTCGTCCATATCGTCGGGGGTGGGCGGCCCGGATTCGGTGTAGATGCGTTGCTTCAGGTCGCAGTTGTGCAGGAGCCCGAAGTCGGGGTTGTTGACCAGGTCGTATTCGCGCCGTTCGTAGAGCGCTTCGACGGTGAGCCGCAACTGCTGCTGGATCTGGTTCATGGGATCGTTGAACAGATCGGCGACCCGGGAGTGCACGCGGAGCACGCTTTGGGCGAGACTGAGCTCGTATTCGCGCGGGCTGGCGTCATAGTCGACGAATGTGCCCGCGAGCAGCGGTTCGCCCGCATGCCCCGAGGCGATCTCGATATCCGCTTCACCTTTGGCGTTCTGTGGTTTCGCGGGTGCGGCGGCGACCCGCGAGAGATGCTCGCGCAGAGTGGGGATGGTGTCGAGTAGTTCGTCGAGTGCCTGCCGCCCGAGGACGAGCATCGTGGTTCTGGTGAGGGTTTTGACGGTGACCGGCCAGATCGCCGACGGGTCGGTGAGGGTGTCCTCGCCGTAGAAGTCGCCGCCGCCGAGAAGTCCGAGCACGGTGTGTTCGCCGAATTCGCCGGTGCCGATTTCGGTGAGTTTGCCGTGCACGACGAGTACGACCTGATTCATGGGGTTGCCGAATTCCGCCACAACGGTGCCGGGTTCGAGGTCGCGCTGTTCGAAACGGCCCGCGAGCGCGCTCAACGCTTCTTCGTCGTCGAAATCGCGCAATTGCGGGAGCTCGGTCAATTCCAGTGGGATAACCCGGGCTTGGGCGCCGTCGACGATGAATTCGACCTCGCCGTTGCCGACGGTGTGGGTCAACCGCCGGTTCACCCGGTACACGCCGCCGTTGACCTGCGTCCACGGCAGCATTCGGGTCAGCCAGCGGGAGCTGATCCCCTGCATCTGCGGTTCGGACTTGGTGGTCGTGGCCAATTGCTGGGCGGCAGTGGTCGACAACGACTTACGAACATTGTTTTCCGTATGGACAGGCATATCGATGGTCATGCGTGGTCCTCACCTCGAGGTGGTCACCGGGAGACGGAGCGATCGCGGTGGTGCGGATCTCGAATTGTCGAAGACTGCGGGGCACCGCAAAAGAAACAGGCAGCACTATGCCTGCGGACACTGATCACACGAGCGAATCAACTTACGGGACAGCGTATTCCGAACGGGATCGATGCTAAGCCGGATCAGCCGCCGCCCGCAGCCGAAATTCGAAGATCCCGAGCGGTCCATTCCGCGGATGGTAACGACATGCACTCGATCGAGAAGCTCACCCGCAACATCATCGGATGAATCGGCCGCCCCTAGGCCGATTCGACCTTCGAGAGGCTCGTGGCCTGCCGATCGGCGCGGGCCTCCGGTTCGTCCCCGCAGCCCTCGGCGGCGCGGTGAGCCAACTGGTACTCGGCGTCGTCGCACGGGACATCCGCGACATGGTCCGGCTCCCGGTCGATTTCGGATTCGGCCGCGATCCGCCGTTGCAGCGGCTCCGGCACCAGCGACCACCACACTCCCGCAATCGCGAGCAGGGCTCCGGTAGCCGTCAGCGCCAGACCGTAGGACGTCTGCTGCGCGAGGGCGCCGACCGCGACGGGTCCGATAACCGTGCCGAGGTCGGCCGACATCTGGAAACCCGCCAGCACGGGCCCGCCGCGCGCCTTCGGCCCGATGATGTCGGCCAATGCGGCCTGCTGGGTCGGGGTGAACATGCCGGAACCCACCCCGGCCACCACCGAAGTCGCCAGCAGCCAGCCGAGATTCGGCGCATAGCCGAGTCCGGCGGTGCCGAGCGCGCAGATCAACGCCCCGGCGACCAGGAACGGCTTGCGTCCGAACCGGTCGGAGAGTCCGCCGGACCAGAACAGCACCGCCACGTTTCCGGCGGCGAAGGCGGTCAGCGCGACACCGGCCATACCGGTCGGCTGGTCGAGCACCTCGACAACCAGCAGCGGCACCAGTGCCATTCGGACACCGAAGATGGCGGCTCCGTTCGCGAAGTTCGACCAGAGCACCGCGCGGTACTCCGGGCGCGCCAGCGCCGCACGGAAACTCATCAGTCGCAGTTCACCGGAGGTCTCCGGGGCGGCGAGATGGGAATTGCGCAGGCTCAGATAGACGGCGGCGCTGACCCCGAGCAGCGCGATCGCATAGATGACGAACGGCGCGCGCAGTCCGAGCCCGGCCAGCGCGCCACCGACCAGCGGACCGCTGATCGAACCGACCAGGAAACTCGTCGACCACAGCCCGGAGACCCGGCCCCGATGTTGCGGCGGCGAGATCCGGATCACCAGCGCCAGCGAGGAGACGGTGAACATGGTCGACCCGATGCCGCCGACCGAACGCAAAACCATCAGCTGCCAATAACTCTGGGCCAGGGCGCTGGCCCCGGTGGAGGCCGCCACGATGAGCAGCCCACCGAGGTAGACCGAACGCTCCCCCAGCCGCTGCACCAATCGGCCGCTCACCGGGGCGAACAGCAATCGCATGGCGGCGAACGCGCTGACGATGGCGGAAGCGGCCGCCACCCCGACCCCGAAGCTCCTGGCGAATTGGGGCAACACCGGTGCCACCAAACCGAATCCGATGGCGATGATGAACGCGGCACCGACCAGCACCCAGATTTCGGTGGGCAGTGTGCGCTCGCCACCCGCCGATGTGGATCTACTACTCACCCGACAGCGCCTGCCCGACCATCTCCTCCGCGGCCGCCTGCACCTGGGCCAGGTGCGCGGGACCGTGGAACGACTCGGCGTAGATCTTGTACTTGTCCTCGGTGCCCGAGGGGCGGGCCGCGAACCAGGCGTTCTCGGTGGTGACCTTGAGCCCGCCCAGCGGCGCGCCGTTGCCACGGGCACGGGTGAGGACCGCGGTGATCGGCTCGCCCGCGATCTCCTTGGTGGTGATCATGTCCGGTGTCAACTTCGCCAACAGCTCTTTCTGTTCCACGGTCGCGTTGGCGTCGATCCGGGCGTAGGCGGGGCTGCCGTAACGGCGTTCGAGTTCGACATAGCGGGCAGACGGGCTCTGTCCGGTGACGGCCGCTATCTCGGCGGCCAGCAGCGCCATCAGGATGCCATCCTTGTCGGTGGTCCAGACGGTGCCGTCGTGCCGCAGGAACGATGCGCCCGCGCTCTCCTCGCCACCGAAAGCCAGACTGCCACTGAACAACCCGGGCACGAACCATTTGAAGCCGACCGGCACCTCGTGCACATCGCGGCCGAGCACGCTCACCACCCGGTCGATCATGGACGAGGTGACGACCGTTTTCCCGATCTTGGTCAGCGCATCCCAGCCCATCCGGTTCGCCACCAGATATTCGATCGCGACGGCCAGGAAGTGATTCGGGTTCATCAGCCCGCCGTCCGGGGTGACGATGCCGTGCCGGTCGGCATCGGCGTCGTTGCCGGTCGACAGGTCGTAGTCGTCCTTGATCGCGACCAGCGCCGCCATGGCATAGCGCGAGGACGGATCCATCCGGATCTTGCCGTCGCTGTCCAGCGTCATGAACCGCCAGGTCGGATCTACGAACGGGTTGACCACCTCGAGTTCGAGGTCGTAGCGCTGCCCGATCTCCTCCCAGTAGTCGACGCTGGCCCCACCCATCGGATCGGCGCCGAGCCGGATGCCCGCACCCCGAACCGCGTCCAGGTTCAGCACATTCGGCAGATCGGCGATGTAGTGGTCGAGATAGTCGTACCGCTCGACGCTGGTCTCCATGGCCTGGCGCAGCGTGGTGCGCTTGACCTCGGACATGCCGTTGCGCAGCAGTTCGTTGGCGCGAGCCGCGATCGCGTCGGTGGCTTTGGTGTCGGCCGGACCACCGTGCGGCGGGTTGTATTTGAAACCGCCGTCGCGCGGCGGATTGTGCGACGGGGTCACCACGATGCCGTCGGCCTGATGTTTGGCGCCGCCGCGATTGTGCCGCAGCACAGCGTGACTCAGTGCCGGGGTCGGGGTGTACCTGTCGCGGGCGTCGATCACCGCGGTGACCTGATTGGCGGCGAGCACCTCGAGCGCGGTTGTCCACGCGGGCTCCGAGAGGGCATGGGTGTCCCGGGCGAGGTACATCGGACCGGTGATGCCGCGGGTAGCCCGGTACTCCACGATCGCCTGGGTGATGGCCAGGATATGCGCCTCGTTGAAGGCGGTGTCCAGGCTGGATCCGCGATGGCCCGAGGTACCGAACGACACCAGCTGCGCGGGATCCGACGGATCCGGGATGCGGCTGTAGTACGCCGTCACCAGCTGTGCGATGTCTTCCAGGTCGGTGGGCCGCGCGGGACGCCCGGCTCGATCGTGAGCCATGCTCGGGTCTCCCTTCCGTGTCGGCTGTGCCCGGCTCGTCATCAGGATCATGTCCACAACCACTGGGTCGTGGACATGGCGGCGTACACCGCGGCCAGGCCGGCCGCCACACTGATCACTACGTTGCCCACCGCAAAGAGGTAGGCGCCGTCGGTGAACAGCCGGATCGTCTCGTAGCCGAATGTGCTGAACGTTGTCAGCGCACCGCAGAAGCCGGTTCCGGCGGCGGCCAGCACCGGGCTGGCCGCGCCGGCGCCGATGAGAGCGCCGAGCATCGCCGAACCGACAATGTTAACGGTGAAGGTGCCCAGCGGCAGCAGGGATTCGAAACGGGCTGCGACGGCGCGGTCGATCAGATAGCGGGCGGGCGCGCCGACCATTCCGCCGAGCAGCACGAGCAGCACGATATTCATCGGCCCGCCCCCGGGGCCGACTGCCATATCTCGATCGCCGACATGGCGACGTTCACCGGTGCGAGGATCTCGGCGTTCTGTTCGACGAAGGCGCGCAACCGCTCGGTCTCGTCGACGATCATCACCAGCACGGGTAGGTGCTCGGCCAGGTCGAGGATCCGGCTGGTGTGGATGTGCGAGGAGGCGCCGTATCCCTCGACACCGCGCCAAACACTGGCACCGGCCAGACCCGAGTCGCGGGCCCGGCGCACGATCTCGTGGTACAGCGGACCGTGGCGCCACTTGTCGTCCTCGTCGAGCAGCACCGTCAACCGCGCCGCCGGCTTCCATTGTCCCGCCGCCGGATCCGCGCCGACCGGTGAACCGCTATTCATCGCGCCCGACCCCTTCCGTGGGTGTTCGAAGTTATCCACCGTGCCGTCCCCGCCGCGTAGTTCCGAACACCAACCGCGCCGCGACCATGCCGAGTACCACCGCTGCGAGCGCCGCCACCACCGTTCCCCCGAGATATCCGAGCGCCTCGACCATCGCGCCCGATTCGAGCAGTCTACGAATCTCGAGGCAGTAGGTCGAAAAGGTGGTGAATCCGCCCAGCACACCGACGCCGAGGAAGGGGCGTAGCAGTCTGTGGGCTACCCACACCTCGGTGATCAGAATCATCAGAATTCCGATCGCGAAGCATCCCACGACATTGACGGCGAACGTCGACCAGGGCACCTGTCCCGCACGCACCGGCCAGTGCACCCCGACGGCATAGCGCAGCAGCGCGCCGAGTCCGCCGCCGACCGAGATCACCAGCAGCACCGTCGACTCCACGGCCGGGGTACGGGCCTGCCGACCCATGTGCTGACCTCCTGCCGCGCCGAATGTCACCGGCGCAACTCTATCGGTTGGACGGTGCGCCGGTCCGCGCCGGGACACCGCGCGAACTACGAACAGCGACGTTCGTTGACATGTGGACCCGATCGACGTACGAATGCCACGAAGGTTTCGCCGAAGTTCCATCCACCCCTCACATATTCAGGTCGGGAGCGATCGATGGCGGCACGACGGGCAGTTTCGAAGACCCATCCGGACGGGGCGCAACCTCATCACCCGGGGCTGCGGCAAATCTTCGGCAGACGAATCTCGGACAGACGACGCGTGCTGCGTCGCCTCGCGGCGGTCGCCCTTTCCGCGACGGTGGCGAGCATCGCGTACGCGCCACCCGCCACCGCGGCGCCGATCTACCCGATCCCCGACGGAGACGCCTTCTATTGGGCGCCACCGGATCTGGCCGCCTTCCAACCCGGCGACGTGCTGCGCAGCAGGCCGATGCCGACCGACGCGTACCCCGGCGCCACCGCCTGGCAGCTGCTGTTCCGCACCACCAATTCACAGAACGCGCCGATCGCGGCCGTCACCACGGTGCTGATTTCGGCGGGCGGCGGCAACGACCGGCCCCTGGTGTCGTATCAGCCGATCATCAATTCGCTCGGCACCCAGTGCGCACCCTCGCACAGCCTCTTCGACGGCAGCATGGATGAGGCGCCCGCGCTGAACCTGCTGCTGGCCCGCGGCTGGGCGCTGGCCATCCCGGACCACCTCGGCCCGACCAGCGCGTTCGGCGCGGCTCAACTCGGCGGCCGCGTCACACTCGACGGCATCCGCGCGGCCAAGCGATTCGGGCCCGCGGGCCTCGGCGCCAGCCCGGTCGGCCTGGCCGGTTATTCCGGCGGCGGTATGGCGACCGGTTTCGCGGTGGCGATGGCCCCGGACTACGCGCCCGAACTGCCGATCGTCGGCGCCGCCCAGGGCGGGGTCCCGGTGAATATCGGCAAGCTCGCCCGCGACCTCGGGGCCATGCCGAACCCACTGTTCGGTCTAGGCTTCGCGGCCGCGATGGGACTGGAGCGCGAATACCCGGGCGAAATACGGCTCGAGCGGATCCTCAACCCGGCAGGCGACGCGCTGGAGGCGCAGATCGCCAACGCGTGCAGCAGCGAGATCATCAGCGCCGGCGCGAACCGCAGCTTCCGCGATGTCTTCTCCGGCGCGATGGATGCCGATCCGGACACCGTCCGAATCCTGCACGAGAACAGCCTGGAGACCTATCCCGGCGTGCCGCGGGTACCGATCTACCAGTGGCACGGCACCGCCGACGAGGTGAACCCGTGGCTGGTGCGCGAGGTGACCGGACGCTATTGCGCCGCAGGCACTCCGGTGCTGCTGGACCTGATTCCCGGTGCGGACCACAATGGCGCGATCTACACGGGCGCGCCACGGGCGTTCAACTATCTGAGCGACCGGTTCGCGGGACTCCCGGCACCGAGCAACTGCTGACAACACAGCGCCCGCGTCGCATTCTTGGGACGCGGGCGCTGTGCCGTTCGGGCTGAACGTTCGGCTCTCAGTGGGCGAGTACCAGCTCACCCTCCGCGGGCGCGGGAACCTTGTTCGGCATCAGCACCCCGGCCAGCACCGCACCGACCACGAAAATCGCGGTGGCCCACCAGAAGCTGGTGGTGTAGCTCTCGATCTGCGCCTGCGCCACGGCCATCGGGTTCGGCTGCCTGGTCGACAGGTAGTCGGAGGCGGCCGAGGCGGCGATGGTGCTCAACAGCGCGGTGCCGATCGAACCACCGACCTGCTGGCTGGTGTTGATCATGGCCGAGGCCACACCGGCGTCCTCGTGGTCCACTCCCGCGGTCGCGCCCTGGAAGGCGGTCGCCATCGCGCCACCGAGGCCGAGGCCCATCAGGATCAGCGCCGGCAGCACGTGGGTGGTGTATCCGGTATCGAGGCCGATCCGGGTCAGCCAGGCCATACCCGCCGCGGCGACCAGGAATCCGGCGGTCACGACGACCTTCGGACCCACCTTGGGCAGCAGCAGCGAGGGCGTGGTCGTCGAGGACAGGATCATCGCCGCCACCATCGGCAGGAAGGCCAGGCCGGTCTTGATCGGCGAGTAGCCCATGCTCAGCTGCATGTAGTAGGTCAGGAACAGGAAGATCGCGAACATCCCGATACCCATGACGAATACGGTCATGTAGGAGCCGCCGCGGGTGCGGTCCAACACGATGCGCAACGGAAGCAGCGGGTGCGCGACCCGGGTCTCCACCCAGACGAACACCGCGAGCAGCGCGGCGCCGCCGATCAGGAAGGCCAGGGTGACCGGGTTGGTCCAGCTGGTCGACTCGGCGTGCGAGAAGCCGTACACGATGCCGAACAGCGCGGCGGTCACCACCACGGTGCCCGGAATGTCGAGCTTGGGTCGTTCGGCGGCGACATGCTTGGCCAGCAGCAGGACCGCGCCGACCAGTGCGACGGCCGCGAAGGCCAGGTTGACGAACATCACCCAACGCCAGGAGGCCCATTCGGTGAGCATGCCGCCGAGCAGCAGGCCCAGTGCGCCACCGGTACCGGCGACCGCACCGAAGATGCCGAAGGCCTTGGCGCGCTCGGCGGGTTCGGTGAAGGTGACCGTCAGCAGCGACAGCGCGGCGGGCGCCAGCAGCGCGCCGAAGACGCCCTGCCCGACCCGGGCCGCCACGAGCATCTCGAAGCTGGTGGCCGCGCCACCGATGGCGGAGGCGACGGCGAAGCCGATCAGGCCGACGATGAAGGTATTGCGCCTGCCGAACAGGTCGCTCAGGCGGCCGCCGAGCAGCAGAAGACTGCCGAAGGCCAGTGCGTATCCGGTGACCACCCACTGACGATCACCGTCGCTGAAGCCCAGATCCGCCTGGGCCGCGGGCAGCGCGATATTCACGACGGTCGCGTCGAGCACGACCATGAGCTGTGCGACGCCGAGGACGGCGAGCACCCACCAGCGCAGGGCGTGTGAGCCCCGGCGGCCGGAATCCGGCTTCGCGGGTGCCCCACGGTCGATCGTGGTAGTCATACGTTCCCTTTGCCTCGAGCCTTGATGCGGAGATATCCCCTCCGCTTAATGTCAGTAGCTTACACAAGAACGGAGACAGGACCTCCACTTAATCCCGGGCATTGCTAACATGGGGGTGTGAATCACGCCACGGCCACTGCCCCACCCCGGCGTCTGCGTGCTGATGCGGCGCGCAATCAGCAGCGGATCGTCGCCGCCGCGCGCGAACTCTTCGCCGATCACGGCCTGGAAATCACCCTCGACGATGTCGCCGAGCGAGCGGGTGTCGGCGTCGGCACGGTCTATCGCCGCTTCGCCAACAAGAAGGAACTGATCGCCGAGGTCTTCGAGCAGAATATGGACGAGTTCGCGGTGGCCGCCGAAGAGGCGCTACAGCATCCCGACCCATGGGGCGGACTCGTGCAGTTCTTCGAATACGCCTGCACCCACCTGGCCACCAATCGCGGCTTCAGTGAAGTGATGCTCGAATTGGAAGACGATCTGGAGCGATTCACCGCGGTGCGCGATCGCATCAAGCCGACCGTCGCCGGCGTCATCGATCGCGCCGCCGCCGCGGGCGTACTCGCCCCCGGTGTCGAGGCCTCCGATTTCTTCGCCCTCATCCATATGGTCGAGGCGGTGGGACAGTTCTCCAGGCCGGTCAACCCGACGACGTGGAAGCGATATATGGCGATCGCCCTCAACGGCGTGCGCGCGGACTCGGTCCCACGCAGGCCACTCACCGTACCTCCGCTCAGCGATGACGAAGTCGAACTGGCCAAGACCCACGTCTGCACCGGCCGTCGCCGGTAGCACAGCCGTAACAGGCGAAAACACCACCTGAGGTAGCGCGCGTCGCAATCCATCCCCTACAGTTGGACACATGACCAACTCGTGGGTGAACTGGGCCGGCGATCAGCACTGCGCGCCGGCGACCATCGCCGCACCGCGCACCCTCGACGAGGTTGCCGAAACCCTGGAACTCGCCGCGAGACGCGGCCGCACCGTGCGCGTCGCGGGGTCGGGACACTCCTTCACCGACGCCGTTCTCACCGACGGCGTGCTGATGAACCTGTCGAATATGAACCGCATTGTCGAGGTCGACAGCGCCACCGGATTGGTACGGGTCGAAGGCGGCATCACTCTGAACACGGCCAGCAGCGCGCTACACGCCGCGGGCCTGGCCTTCCCCAACCTCGGGGATATCGACGTGCAGACCATCGCCGGCGCCACCGCGACCGGAACCCACGGTACCGGCGCCACCCTGCAGAACCTCTCGGCCGCCATGCATTCCATCGAATTGATGCTCGCCGACGGCAGCCGGGTGGAACTGAACGCCGAGACCGATCCGGACGGCTGGCGGGCGGCGCGGGTCAGTGTCGGCGCCCTCGGTGTCGTCACCGCCGTGACATTGCAAATGGTTCCGTCGTTCGTACTGGAAGGTATCGAGCGTCCGGTACCGATCGAGGAGATCCTTGACGATCTGGACTCCCATGTCGACGGCAACGAGCACTTCGAGTTCTACATGTTCGCGCACAGTCCGCTGGCCATGACCAAACGCAACAACAAGGTCGACCTGCCGGAGCAACCGCGCGGCAAGGCCGTCGACTGGTTCGCCGATATCCTGATGTCCAACTACGCCTTCGACGCGCTGTGCCGCCTCGGCAAGTGGCAGCCCGGCCTGGTCCCGTGGATCCACCGCAGCGCCGCCTATGCGGGCAGCTACCGCCGCCAGGTGGACCGCTCCTACCGGGTCTTCGCCTCCCCCAGACTGATTCGCTTCACCGAGATGGAATACGCCATCCCGCGCGCGCATTCCGCCGCGGCGATTCGCGAAATCAAGGAATTGGGTAGGAAATTCGACACGGCCATGCCGATCGAGGTGCGGTGGGTCGCCCCGGACGACGCGTTCCTGTCCCCCGCGGGTGGGCGCGATACCTGCTATATCGCCGTGCACCAGTACCGCGGCATGGAGTGGGAACCGTATTTCCGTGCCTGCGAGGCGGTTTTCGACAAGTACGAGGGGCGCCCGCATTGGGGCAAGCGCCACTTCCAGACCGCCGACACCCTGCGCGACAGGTATCCGCACTGGGACCGCTTCGCCGAGGTGCGCCGCAGGTTCGACCCCAAGGGCATGTTCACCAACCCCTACCTGGACCGCGTCCTCGGCCCGGTCGGCTGAATCGGCTTCGCCCGCACCGTCAGTCGGCCAGTAGCTCGGCCACGATGCGTGGCACCGCGGTGCCGATCGGCTCGTTGACGACCTCGGTGGCGATCGCGTCGTAAGGCGTCGGCTCCGCATTGACGATGACCAAGTCGGCGCCGCTGTCGACGGCGACCGCGCACATCGAGGCCGCCGGTTCCACCTGCAACGAGGTGCCGATCGCCAGGAAGATATCGCTGGTCTCGGCGGTGAGCATGGCCTTCATCATGCTGCGGCGGTCCATCTGCTGGCCGAACATGATGGTCCCGGCCTTCAGGATGCCACCGCAGTCGGGGCACGGCGGATCGGCCTCACCCGCGGCGACGCGCTCCAGCGTCGCGGCCATACTCGTCTCGAAATCGCACCGGACACAAACGACGTCGAACATATTGCCGTGGATCTCTATGACCCGCTCCGGTGGCGATCCGGCGCGCTGATGTAGACGGTCGACGTTCTGGGTGATGATCGTGACGGCGCGCCCGGCGCGTTCCAGCTCCGCCAGGGCGGTATGCGCGGCATTCGGCCGCGCCTGCCACGCCGGGTTGTCGCGCCGCGCCAGCCAGGACCGCTGCCGCAGTTCGGGATCGGCCAGGTAGTTGTCGTAGGTCGACAGCAGTTCGGCGATGGGATCTTCGGTCCACACCCCGCGCGGACCGCGGAAATCGGGAATGCCGGAATCAGTGGAGATTCCGGCCCCGGTGAGCACCCCGATCCGTCCCGGGCGCTTGCGCCACTCGGTCGTCATGTCAGCCAGCGTAGGGCGCGTCACGCGGCCGGACCACCGGCTTCTCCGGTCGCCCTAGAGAATGAGAGAGTGTTACGATAATCATCTCATTGCATTGTCGGACCCGGCCACCACCGGGCCCACTCGAGACCGAGTCCGATCAAAGGAGATCGATATGACCGCGGCCGTCGCCACCGAATCCACCATGCCCGTGCGCGCGCCATTCGGCCCCGGCACCCGCATGTGGGACGAGACCGGGCTGATCACCTTCTCCCTCACGGCGGGCTCCGCCTTCCTGCTACAGACCATGGAGCCGACCATCTCCGCGGTGGTCGACGCGCACTCCACCTTCCGCACCGACCCGATGGGTCGCGCCCTGCGGAGCATCTCCTCGGTGATGATGTGGATCTACGGCGGCGAGGAGGCGCTCGCCGAGGCCGACCGGCTGCGCGCCATGCATGCCTCGCTCAACACCACCGATGCCGCGGGCGTGCGGCACACCGCACTCGCCTCCGGCCCGTGGGCCTGGGTGCTACACACGGGCACCTTCGCCTTCACCGAGAACGCCGAATACTTCGCCCGTCGCCCACTCACCGCGGACGAGAAGGAGGCCTACTACCGCGAGACCGTCCAGCTGATGCGCAATTTCTCGGTGGCGCCCAAAGAGATTCCGGAGAACTACGCCGCCTTCGAAAAGTTCTTCGCCGACATGGTGGAGAACCGGTTGGAAGCGACGGATACCGCGCGGGCCTACCTGCGGGTGATCCGCTCCGTCGCCCCGCCGAAGCACCTCCCGCGGGTCCTCGCGCCGCTCTGGCGGGCCGCGGTGGCGCCGGTCGGCAGACTGCAGCACTTCGTCACCGTGGGCACCACACCGGAGCCCGCCCGCCGCAAGCTGGGCCTGCAATGGAGCGCGGCCGACGAGCGCAAGCTGCGCGCGCTGGGCCGGCTGATCGCATACCTGATACCGCTGCTGCCCGAACGGCTGCGCTACTTCCCGATCGCATACGAGGCCCGCAGACTGGAACGCGATCGCGCCCGGCTGCGCCGGATGATCGACCTGCGCCCCATGTGATCGACCCCGCCGAAGGCCCGCCGCGCACCGCCGCGGCGGGCCTTCGCACGTGCGCAACACGCGGAGTGCCGATGATCGTCGCGCCTCGCCGCGCGCGGTCGCAGGGAACGACGCGGGCAGAGCGGAACCACCCCCGACCTGCACGGCAATTTTCTGGCAAGCTATCAGTTATGCGCGCGAACGGTCCGAGGACCGCCCACACGCATCGGGCCGATGTCCGTATCCCTTACGCTACGACAGCGTTTCGGCCCGAGCAGCCCTCCGGACGGTACGCACCGGGACGACCCGTCCGGCGTCACGGCACACCCTGGTTCGCTCTTGACATCCGAAAGGCGCTCGATGGCCCACAAACCCAGCGTGCTGTTCGTCTGCGTGCACAACGCCGGACGATCTCCCATGGCCGCGGGATTCCTCACCGAGCTCGCCGGTGATCGCATCGAGGTCCGCACCGCGGGCAGCACCCCCGCGGCGAGCGTCAATCCCGTGGCCGTCGCGGCCATGGCCGAGATCGGCATCGATATCGCGGGCCAGACCCCGAAACAGCTGACCGATGAGGCCGTCGGCATTTCCGACGTCGTGGTCACCATGGGCTGCGGCGACGCCTGCCCGTACTTCCCCGGCATCAGCTACCGCGATTGGGTGCTACCGGATCCGTCCGGACAGAGCATCGAGGTGGTGCGCACCATCCGCGACCGCATCCGCATCCTGGTGGAGAACCTCATCGCCGAACTCGTCCCCGCGCCGACACACTGACGCCGCCGGTTCGCTGTCCGATTCGTTCAAGACCGCACCGCACGCCGTCTCCTACGCTGCCAATATGACCCCACAACTGGACTTCATCGGCATCGTGGTCTCGGATATGGCCGCCTCCCTCGCCTTCTACCGCCGGCTCGGGCTGGAGTTCCCCGAGGACGCCGAGACGGCCCCGCATACCGAGGCAGCGTTGCCCGGCGGGCTGCGCCTGGCCCTCGACACCGAGGCCACCGTGCGCTCCTTCCACCCCGAGTGGGAACAGCCGACCGGCGGGGGCCGCATCGGACTCGCCTTCCGCTGCGCCGATCCAGCCGAGGTCGACGCCGTCTACGCGGCGCTCGTGGACGCCGGATACCGGGGTGAGCTGAAGCCGTGGAACGCCGCGTGGGGGCAGCGCTACGCGGTGATCAACGACCCGGACGGCAATGGCGTCGACCTCTACGCGGCGCTCGAGTGATCATTCGCAGTTCGTCATGGATCCGCTAGTGAGCAACTCCCCCAACGGCATTCCCACCAGCTCGCGCACCTCGCGGGAGAGGTGGGCCTGATCCGCGTAGCCGGTGCGGGCCGCGGTGTCGGCGAGCGGGATACCCGTCCGCGCCGTCGCCACTGCCCGCTGTAACCGCAGGATGCGGGCCAGCGTCTTGGGCCCGTATCCGAAGGCCGCCAGCGAGCGACGATGCAGCGAACGAGCATTCAGCCCGGTCTCGGCCGCGGTCTCGGCCACCGAACGCCCGGCGTCCAGCGCCATGACGATCCGCCGCAGCCGCGGATCGGGCGGGTCGACGACGGCTGCCCTGCGCACCGCGATCTCCTCCAGCGCGGCGGTCCGGTCCGCGGCATCGTCGATGCGCGCGGTCATCTCGCGCACCGTGGCGGCGGGCCAGAGATCGGCCAGCTCGATCCGCCGGTCCCGCACTTCGTGCGCGGGCACCCCCAGCAGGGCCGGTGCGGACCCGGGGAAGAACCGGATCCCCGCGAAGGCGGTACCGACCGGCACCTCCGGACGGAACGCGGTGGTGTCGGGACCCGCGACGAATAACGCACCATCGCGCCACAGCAGGTCCATACACCCGTCCGGAAGGACCGGAGCGGCGCGATCGTGACGGGTGACGGTGCGGGTCCACAGCACCGCGCCGGCGAGTCGCGCGGGCCGCTCGCGGTAACCCGATTCCGCCGCATCCACGGTTCCGAGGCTACCCACCCCCACCGACAGCCCGGCGACTAATCTGAAGACACCCGCCCTCGGTTCAAGGACGGGTCCAGCGCATCGGACGACGGAGTCCGCGGCGGACTTCCCCGCGGGCGCCGGGCGCTGTCGCTCCTCCGTCGGAAGGGACCGCTGCCGGTATGACCGAGAGCAATACTGAGGACGCTGCACCGTTCGTCGACATCATCAATGGCGCTTTGGAATTCACTATTCCGGCCGCCGCGCGGATGGGGGTTCAGGCGGTCGAGGTGCGCCGCGGGTACGCCGCGACCACGGTTCCCGTCGAGGGGAACGGCAACCACTTCGGGGTGATCTACGCCGGCGTGCAGTTCACCGTGGCCGAGGTGCTCGGCGGCGCGATCGCGGTGGCGACGTTCGACAATTCGGCGTACTACCCGCTGGTCAAGGGGTTCGAGATCAAGTTCGTCGGGATGGCGAAGTCGCAGCTGCGGGCCCAAGCCACCCTGTCCGAATCGGAGATCGCGCGGATCGAGGCGGAGGCGGCGGAGCGCGGGAAGTCGGATTTCACGCTGGAGTCGGTGGTGACCGATGCCGAGGGGAAGACGGTGGCGATCACCAAGGGCCTCTATCAGCTGCGGGCGCACGGAAAGTAGTTCGAGCCCAGGATGATTCGGCGGTCGACGCGACGGCTGCCCGAATACCCCGCACCGTGCGCGCCGTCGGGCACGGTATGGGTATTCGCGGTCAGTGGGGGTTCATACCGCGCGGCGCAACCCGAATGTAGTGCGGTTCGGCGGCCGCGATTTTGTTACCCGGGTCTTTACAACCGACGGTGACCTCGGTGGCCGGTGGTGACGAAAACGTCCAGAGCGTGACCCACTCTGTGCCCGCGATTTCTTCTCGCTTCTTCACATCCGAAGAGCGCAGATCCTCGTTCCGCCCGCTGCTGTCGGTTACCGTGCAACGCAACCCGGTGACCGCGTCACCCCACGCGGCGGGCACCTTGATATCCATGACCGCGTCGGCCGGGATCAGTACCGTCCGCGTTTCGCCCGGCGCAATGTGTACACCGGCGCCGGATTCGGCGTCATCCTGGCCCGCAGCGGCATTCACCGGACTCGTGGATGAGGCGGCCGACGAGGTCG
This sequence comes from Nocardia sp. NPDC050710, assembly GCF_040654375.1. NCBI lineage: Bacteria > Bacillati > Actinomycetota > Actinomycetes > Mycobacteriales > Nocardiaceae > Nocardia > Nocardia sp. NPDC050710. The sequence goes on from NZ_JBFAHV010000012.1 coordinate 171,588, forward strand.
ACGCCGTATTCGACGATGTGTCATCGGAGCACCCGGCCACCGCGACGGCCAACAGCGCGGGCACCGCCATACAGATCAGTCTCACAGGTCAACCTCTCGTCGCGCCCGCGCCCCAGGCGCCGGGCCGGATCAGCGATCGAACACAGCGGAAACTTTCCTCGGGAATGCACACTACAGGGCACCGCATTTCGCAGTTTATCGGCAAATATAGCGGGCGAGATCGGATCCGCCGACGGAATCCGGATTGCAGCGCATCCGGCACACGCCATTCACCGGCCGCACCCGGTCGCCACGGTGGCTAGGATCGTGCCGGTGGTCGCGACACCACCGCCGCCACCGCTCGTATTCCGGCCGCTATTCGTCTTGGAGAAACCCGATGACGTTTTCCGTCGCATTCGACACCCTCGATATTCCCGCCCCCGGCGGGTCCGCCGACGCCTATCTCACGCACCCGGACGACGGGTCCGCCCACCCCGGCCTGCTGTTCTTCATGGACGCCTTCGGCCTTCGGCCCTGGATTCGCGAAATGATGGAAACCATTTCCGCGCAGGGCTTTACCGTGCTCGCACCGAATATCTTCTATCGGACCGGCCGCGCGCCGGTCCGGCCGATGCCGGACTTCGACGAACCGAACGCTGATGCGAAGTTCTTTGCCGCGCTCGCCCCCGTGCGGCAATCGCTCACCCCCGATCGGTCGCTGCACGACGCGGGCGCCTACCTCGACTGGCTCGACGCCTCCGACTACGTGACACCGGGGGCGCTCGGCGTCGTCGGCTACTGCATGGGCGGCAGGCTCGCCCTGCGCACCGCGGGCGAATACGGGCCGCGCATCGCGGCCGCCGCCAGTTTCCACGGCGGCAGGCTCGCGGTGGAGGAGGCGCCCGACAGCCCACACCACGCCGCCGACCGGATGACCGCGGAACTGTACATCGCACACGCGAGCGCGGACCCGTCCATGCCCGCCGACCAGATCGCGCTGCTGGACAAGGCGCTCGACGCGGCCGGCGTGCGGCACACCTCGGTGACCTATCCGGACGCCGGACACGGCTTCACCATGCGCGACACCCCGGCCTACGACGCCGAGGCCTATCAGCGTCACCTGCGCGACCTGGTCGACCTGCTGCACCGGGCCATCCCGGGTGACCGCGCCCCGGCGGGCGGCGCAAGATGATCACAGGACTCGACCGGTACCCGAGGAGCGCAATGGAACTGAGCTACGCAGATATCAAGGCCGCTGCGGACCGGATCGGGGGCCGGATCCGGCCGGTCGCCCTCGCGGCCGGTGACCGTGCCGACACTGCGGGCGCACCCGCCGATCCCGGCGAGCTGTGGTTCGCGCTGGAGTTCATGCAACACACCGGTTCGTTCAAAGCCCGTGGCGCACTGAACTTCATCCGGTCCCACCGGGATGCCGGGACGCTGCCCGAGGCCGGGGTGACCATCGCTTCCGGCGGCAATGCGGGGCTCGCGTGTGCGTGGGCGGCCGCGGGTCAGGGTGTCACGGCGACGGTATTCCTGCCCGCCACCGCGCCCGCCGTCAAGGTCGACAGGTTGCACGGCTACGGCGCACAGGTGCGGCTGCTCGGCGAGCAGTACGCCGATGCACTCGCCGCCTGCCACGAATTCGCCGCCACCAGCGGCGCGCTCATGTCGCACGCCTACGACAACCCGCTCATCGCGGCCGGTGCGGGCACCCTGATGGCGGAGATCCATCAGCGCCTCCCCCGGCTCGACACCGTCGTCGTGGCCGTCGGCGGTGGCGGCTTGTTCGCCGGGATCGCCACCGCCGCACACCATTACGGCATTCATACGGTGGCGGTGGAACCGGAGCACTGCCGCGCGCTGAACGCGGCGCTGGCCGCGGGCGAACCTGTCGACGTCGAGGTGAACTCCGTCGCCGCCGATTCTCTCGGAGCCCGGCGCGCCACCGAGCTGGCCATCACCGCCGCACAGCGGTCCGGCGCCCGCTCCGTCCTGGTCACCGACGAACAGATCATCGCGACCCGCCGCATTCTCTGGGCCGAGCGGCGGCTCGCCGTCGAGCACGCTGCCGCCACCGCACTCGCCGCACTCACCGATGAGGACATCGAGCCGGGCCGCGGCTACCGGCCGGAGCCGGGCGAACGGGTTTGCATCATCCTGTGCGGCGCCAACACCGACCCGTCGGATCTCCTCCGATAGCCGTAGAAGGCATTGCCCGGCAACGGAATCGGTACCGGATGACCGCTCTCCGGCTCGATCGGCGAGACTAATGGCATGATGACCGACGCGGTGACCCTCGCGCGCCGACTGGTGCTGGAGAAGTTCCCGCAAGCGCGGGCCGCCTGGCTCGGTGGCAGCGTAATCACCGGCATGACCACCCCGGCCTCGGATCTGGACATCACGATTCTGCTCACCGGCTCCCCGGCGCCGTATCGCGAGTCGCTGCGGCACGAGCGGTGGCCCGTCGAACTGTTCGTCCAGACCGAAACCTCACTCATGGCCTGCTGCGGCATGGAGGTCGAGCACCGCAAGCCCACCACGCTGCGCCTCATCGGCGAATCCGAGGTGCTGATCGACTCCGATGGCAGCGGCCACCGGCTACGCGGGCTGTTCCTACGTTTGCTGGATGCCGGGCCGCCGCCCCCGACCGCCGATGAAATACGCTCGGCCCGTTACGGAATCACCGATCTGCTGAACGATCTGACCGCGACGGAGACCGAGGACGAACGCATGATGATCGCCATTACCCTCTGGCAGCGCCTCGCCGAGCTCTTGCTGACCGGTCACGGCCGCTGGATCGGTGGCGGCAAATGGCTACAGCGTGAAATCCGCTCCCTCGACGCGCACACCGGCTCGGCCTACGCCCACCGCCTGCCCGATGCGCTGCGCGCCGTCACGGCCGGCGATAGCGGCCCGATGATCGCGGTGACCGGCGAAATCCTCGATCTGTTCGGCGGCCCACTCTTCGAGGGTTACCGCGCGGTACCCGCCGAAGCGGCCGATGCCGAGCGCTAGGGCGGTAGGCTCGAACCACAAGGAGGATCGCATGGCGCTCGAATCCCTCATGGTCCCGCTGGGTACGCCCGCACCGGACTTCGCGCTGCCCGACCTCGACGGGCAGGTCCATACCCGCGCGGACTACGCGGGTGGAACCGGACTGCTGGTCGTCTTCGCCTGCAACCATTGCCCTTACGTCAAACACATCGAATCGAGACTGGGCGCGGTGACCGGCGCGTTCGCGACATTGCCGACCGTGGCGATCTGCACCAACGACGCCGACGCGTACCCGGCCGACCGGCCGGAGGAATTACGCGGACAAGTCCACCGGGCGGGGTGGACCTTCCCGTACCTCGTCGACCGGTCCCAGGCCGTGGGCCGGGCCTTCCGTGCCGCGTGTACGCCGGACTTCTTCCTCTACGATGCACGGCTCGAACTGGTCTACCGCGGCGCTTTCGACGACTCCACCCCGGGAAATGGAAAACCGGTCACCGGCGCTGCGCTGAGCGCCGCGATCGAGGCGGTACTCGCGGGTGAACCGGCGCCGGAGCCGCAACGGCCGAGTATGGGGTGTTCCATCAAATGGCGCCACGACTGAGCATGGCGATCAGGTACCCACCACCGCGTTCATGATGGTGCCCGCGCTCGTCGCGACCACGCCGCCGAGCATGGCCCCCGCTACCATTTTCGGCGATTGCAACCCGCCTCCCGACCACTTCTCCCAGGCGAATCGGCCGCCCGCGTAGGTGATCGCGGCGATGCCCGAGAGCAGTACGAACCAGGTGAGGTAGCGGACCAGCTGCAGGATCTTGTCGGCAACGGGAGGGGCTTCGGGGGTCGGGTTCCCGACCTGCGCCAGAACTGTGCCATACATGTCATGTGCCGCGGCGAGAATGATGCTCACAGTCGTACCCCTCTTCTGATGTCAGCGAACGGTCGAGAACGCCGTACAAGATCGTACTCGCTTCCTTCCGGAAACATTGGGGTGCAGCGTGATTCAGAAAATCAAGCCAACCGGTCGGAAATGTGCCGACCTGCGAAAACGCATCACATCACCGAAGGAAGCAACCCGTCGGCACACATCTTGAACAAAGCATGCGGTCGACCGTATGCTTACTTCATGACAATGACCAGGCAACGCCGCACCGAAGAGACCGATCCGTACTGCCTGCCCGCCCTCGAAGCGTCCGCCCTCCTCTTCGACGCCCCCTGGCATCGGTTCGGCGTGCTCGGCGACAGCCTGTCCGCGGGCACCGGCGACCCGAGCTCCGGATACGCGAGCCTGGGCTGGCCCGGCCGGGTAGCCGACGTCCTGCGCCGCGTACATCCGGAGCTGGCGTACCTGAATACCGCCGTGAACGGCGCGACGACGCCCGAGGCGATCGAGCACCAACTGGACCGCATCCTCGCCTTCGAACCGGATCTGCTGCACCTGCCCAGCGGCGCGAACGACATCATCCGCCGCGACCCCGATTACGACCGCATCGAACAGACCCTGCGCGGGCTGTACCGACGCGCCGCGGGTACCGGCGCCCAGCTGCTGACCTTCACCCTCGGCAAAGCCTATGCCGTACCGGTCTTTCCGGACTGGCCGGAGCGGGTGCGCACCCTCAACGGCATCACCCGCAGACTTGCCGCCGAACACCGCGCCCTCCTGGTCGAGATGTGGGACCACCCGATCAACGACCGCGACGACCTGCTCAGCGCGGACCGCATCCACTTCTCCGCTGCCGGACAGGCCGTGCTGGCCACGGAGGTCGTGAAACATCTTGCGCACCAGCTGAATCGACGTGTCCCGGCATGAACGAGGAATCGAGTGGCGGCCCGCCGGACGAGCCCACCGACAAGCGCCTGTTACGCGGGGCGCGCACCCGCGGCCTGATCCTGCGGCGGGCCGTCGACGTGGCTTCGCTCGACGGTCTCGACGGCCTCAGCTTCGGTAGGCTCGCCACCGACACCGGACTCAGCAAAGCCGGCGTGCAAACTCTGTTCCGTACCAAGGAAACGCTCCAGCTGGCCGCCATCGACCATGCGCGTGACATGTTCGTCGCGGCGGTCATCGCCCCGGCACGCGGCGAACCCCGTGGCGTTCCCCGGCTGCGCGCCATCGTCGAGCAGTGGATCGCCTATGCCGCGGCACCGCTGTTCGCCGGCGGCTGTTTCCGCGCCGCGACCATGACCGAATTCGACAGCCACCCGGGTCCGATCCGCGATGCCCTGTTGCGCGACCAGCGCGACTGGCGGACGATTCTGGCCAACCAGTTCCGCCATGCGCTCGCGGCGGGCGATATCGAGGACCTGGACCCCGAACTCGCCGCCTTCCAACTCGACGCCGTGCTACTCGCCGCGAATACCGCTCTGCGGCTGGGTGATTCGGATGTCGTGTACCAGGTCCAGCGCACCCTGGACCAACTGCTGCGCCCCGGTGACCGGACGGCTACCGCCGAGATCCGGCTCAGCCCCGGGACACCATGACGATTTCGGTGACCGCGGAGCGAGCCCCCGCTTTGACCTCGATCCGATAGAGGCCCTCGGTGCGGAGCCAGGCCGAGCCCACCAGCAGGCCATCCTTGCGGACCGGGTGCACCTTGGCGATCGCGCGTTTCGTGGCGGCCTCCGAGATCAGGCACTCCACACCGTCGGGGGTGGCGGCACCGGCGATCTCGATCCGAAAGTCCGTTCCGGCCGTGACGGTATCGGACACTCGGAGGCCGACACCGGATTCGTTCGCCGCCGTCGGCACACGCTCGGTATGGGTGGCGGCCGCGCTCGCATGGGTAATGCCCTCGACCCGCGCGGCGAGAGCGCCATGCGTTTGCGGAATCCGCCACGGCCGGGTTTCGGACGGGGTCGCCGCCGCCGGGACCACCGTGCCGTCGCCCTTGCGATCGACGCGCCGCACCTTCCCGTATTCATCGGTATCACAGGTATATTCGCGTTCGAGTGCGACACCGTTGACGAAGACCACCGATTGCGGCGTATCCTGGTGCACCCCCACCAGCGGCCAAAAGTCCGCCACACCGGCGGCGGCTGTCACCTTTTCTCTGCGGGCGAAGGCTTCGGAGGCCAATTCGCCGTCCCCACCGATATTCTCGATATCTCCGATGGTCAGGCGGCGCACCGTCTCCCCCTCGTCCACGCAGTGATACGCGGGTAGTAGGTCGTGGACGCCGGGCATGGTCGACAGCAGAGCGCGGACCCTGGCCTGCGGGGTGGGCAGCCCGGCACCGTCCCCGATCACCGACAGCACCCGCACCGCACCGGAAAAGGGCGTTCCCAGACTCACTACCGCACGCACGATCGCGGCGCCGCCGAGCACCTCGGTGAAGTACCGGGCGACCAGCCCGCCCGCCGAATGCGCCACCAGGATCAGCCGGGCGTCGGGGCCACCCGCGCGGGCGCGCCACTGGGCCAGATGCCGCTCGGCCGTCACCGCCAGGCGCCGGGCATTGTGCTCGATCGAAAGCCGCCAGTCGTAGGGGAATCCGAGCACCGCGTCCGGATGGGTGGCCAGTCGTAGTCGAGCGGTCAGATCCGAATACGGTTCGACACCACGCAGTCCCGGCGCGAAGGCCGGAAAGCGCAACAACCGGGTCGGGGTGATCCGGCCCGCTCGACCGGCTCGCTCGTCCTCGGTCACCCGCAGCGCGTCCAGCGCGGGCCCATCGGTCCAGGCCCGCACGTACCAACGCGGATCGGACCGGCCCCAGACCGTCCGGCCGGATTCGGTGTCGACCAGTTCCGAGCCCATCAACCCGGGGAGCACGATCACCGCGTCGTCGGTCATAGTTCGGTTCGCACCCTCTCGAAGATGATTCGGGTCCGGCTGCCGGTCAGTACGAACGCATCGTCGGTTGCGGTCCAGGTCGGACCGCGGAGCAGGAATTCGGTGAGCCACATGTCCTGATCTTCCAGTTCCGGCGCGCACGCCATCAGCGTCGAGTAAGGAGCTCGTGCATCGAGAACGTCACCGATGATGTCCACGTCGAACATCGTGGTGTTACAGCCGGCGTGCGCCGACAGCCTGCGGGTTTCGGAAACGAACCAGAGCGTAATCCGGGTATAGCGGACCAATGGGCGGGGCATGCCGTCCTCGGTGACGGACGCAGAGATATAGCGCTGGCCCCAAGGGGTGGGTCGGGTCATCGACGGTGAAAACCTTACTCACGATGTTCGATTGCCCGACCATCCTGGTTCGCGCGGATGAGCGCCGGAACCGGCCGGTCCGCTCAATGAACCGATTAGCGTAGATTCTTCTCGATCTCTCTTGCCGCATGTGCCACCAGTCCCGGCAGCGCGGGCGGAAAGCGCGGCGCCAGCGACATACAGGCGATCGCGGCCACTTCGGGCGTCCCCGGCTGTTGAATCGCCGCTGCGGCGCAACAGATTCCACGCACCATCTGGTAGTGGTCCACGGCGATCATGCCGGTGTCCTCGATGCCGGTGCGGACCCGGCGCCACTCACCCGCCGAATAGGTGGGCGGCGGGACCGCGCGGTCCACCCGGCCCGCCAGCAGCACTTGCGCCAACGCGGTCCGGAAGGCGAGGTCGTTATCCGGGGCGGCGCTGAGAAAGACCTCGGCGCCGTTGAATCCGGCCACCATGTGGATCGCCCCCTGGTCGAGGACGCAGACCGCGACGGTCGACTCGGTCAGTGCGGCCAGGATGCGCCCCGGTCGCTGGGCGGCCCGCCGCAGCATCGGCGCGGCCTGCCAGCGCCGCCCGAGTTCGGCCAGCCGCGCGCCGACGAAGTACCGCTGCTGCACCCGGTGCACCGCGCCCAGCGCCACCAGCTGTTCGGCCAGACGGTACGCGGTGGCTTTGGGCAAACCGGTCGCGCGTGCCAGCCGAGACAGTCCGCAACCCTCGGGTGCTTCCGAAATCGCTTGCAGCACTTGAAAGCCCGAATCCAATACGCCGCGACCAGCACCCGGATGGGGATCGGGCGCATTCGACGAAGGATCCACGGACATCGCATTCCCCCCTCCCGCGCCGACTCTCTTCGGCGCACCCGCTCGCGCACGGAGCGACTCAGACAGCTTATCGACTCTCTCGGGTCGGGCGCAGGCCATAGCTGGGAACTCGTCACCGGACGGACCGGTCCAGTACCCGGCAGGTGGCTCCCGACAGTGCGCCCCCGCGCTCGTAGGGTCGGAGCAGGCCATACGACATCCTTGGAGCTGCTGTGGATCCACAACTTGCCGAAGATCTTCGTGACTTCCCCGAGCTACATCGCCGCCACCGGCGAAACCTACGTCACGCCAACGGTGTACGACGGCACACCCGCCCTGCGAGCCGCCTTCAGCAACTGGCGCACCACCGACGCCGACGTGGACCGCGTGTACGCGGCGATCACGGCCGCGCTCGACGCCCTCGACTAGCTCACGGCGGGCACAGCGCTATCGTCAATAGGGCATTGGTGCCGATGATCAGCTGAATATTGCCCGAGAGCCCGGGCAATTCGTTCAGCAGCACGGTGACCGCCCGGTCCTCGGTCGCGACGCTGATCGTGCTGAAACCCTGGATGGAGCCGCTATTGCCCCACGCAGTCCGTCCGCACAGGGTGGAGAAACGGAACAGCCCCAGTCCGGATGCCTCGGAGAAGCCGCCGGTCAGACCGGTGGGGATGGTGTTCTGCATTTGCGCGAGCAGCTCGGGCGGCAGCACGTGCCCGGAGACCAGGGCCAGGTAGAAGCGGTTGAGATCGCGGCCGGTGGAGACCATCGCACCATCGGCCAGCCCCCACCCCGCGTCGACGTCGGTGACATCGACGCGGAGCTCGCCGAACCGGTGATATCCACGCGGGTGCGGACCGTGCAGCACCTCGTCCAGCGGGAATTCCGGCCAGTATGTCTCGGACAGTCCGAGCGGAAGCAGGATCCGCTGTGCCACCGCCACGGCGACCGGCGACCCGGTGACCCGCTCGATCAGCTTGCCCACCAATAGATAATTTGTATTCGAGTATCCGAAGGTTGTGCCGGGAACGAATTCCGATGGGGCGCCGAGGCCGAGCTCGATCAGCTCGTCCGCTGACCGCGAATTCCGCAGCATCGCCACCGATCCCTGGTCGAGCATGGGCAGATAATTCGGAATTCCACTGGTGTGCTGCAAGAGATTTCGCACCGTGATCCGAGCACCGTCACCGCCGGGACCGTGCACCACGCCGGGCAGATACCGTTCCAGCGGCGCGTCCAGGTCGATCCGATTCTCCGCGACCAACTGCAATGCCACCGTCGCGACGAAAGTCTTGGTGATACTCGCGATCCGCACCCGGGAATCATCCGGGAATCGCGCTCCGGTGCCGAGATCGCCTACCCCACTGTCGAATTGGTCGATCTGCCCCGGTGTGGTGTAGACCATCTGGGCCCCTGGCACACCGGAGGACATGACGAGTCGATCCAGCTCCGACTGTAGAAGTGCGATCGGCGCGGCGGGTGCGGCGGCAACGGGCGGCGCGACTGGAGCCACCCAAGTGGCTGTCGCGATTGCCGCCATTGTCCGGAATACAATTCGCCGCATAGATATCTCCTGATTACGGAATTCTCCTGCAACGAATATCGCCGACCGCACCGCGAGCGTTTACCGCCGAGGCATACGGTCACCGCGCGGTGGCCGTTCTCTCAGCAAACTCTCATCCACCTCATTCGAATGTCTCAGAGTCGCCCCGTTGAATCTGTTGCGGCTGCCCCGCCCGGGATCACCTCTCCCGGGCGGTAGGCAGCGCCAAACCCGCCTCGGATCCAGGCTCACCTCGGAGCACCGGAACGAGATCGCGCCGTAGCCCGGCCTGCCGGTGTGGCTCAGCGGTGGACGGGGCGCGAGTCCGCCATCGGAACCGGGCTGGGTTCCACGGGAGCCGATGCCGAGACCGCCGACGGCCGGCGGGTGGCGACCAGGAACAGTGCCACCAACAGCACGCTCAGCCACACATAGGTGTTACCGATGACGTGCTGCCACGGCGTCCACAGTGATTCTCGATGTTCGCCATTGGGTAGCCAGTTCTGCGGCCCGTAGACGAATACGGCGGCCGTCACGGTGGTGACGACGTACCAGCCCACGGCCTCACGCAGCGGCAACCTGGTCGCGTAACCGAACATGGCGAACAGCGCGGGGGCGATCCAGATCCAATGGTGCGACCACGAGATCGGCGAGACGAGCAGGGTGAAGACCGCGTTGACGGCCAGCGCGAGGGGTGGGAAGTCGGCCGCGCGGCGCATCGCCGCGACCACCAGCGCCAGCAGAGCGGCCCCGAGCACCAACCACACAATGGTGAAGGTCGGCTCCGGGACCCGCAGCCGGGCCAGCACGGCCTGGATGGACTGGTTGGTGTGGAAGGCGGATCCGCTCAACCCGTCGACATTGCCGAGACCGCCGAACCAGTACTTCACCGAGGCGCCGGGCAGCACCAGGAAGCTCAGCGCGGTCGCGGCGGCGCCGGTTGCCGCGGCGGTGACCGCGGCCTTGTAGTCCTTACGAACCAGGAAGTAGAGGACGAAGGCGGCGGGCGTCAATTTGATCGCGGCCGCGATGCCGACCAGCATGCCGCGGCGCCATTTCGGCTTCTCGGTCAGGCAGTCGGCCACCACCAGCGCCATCAACAGCAGATTCACCTGGCCGAAATCCAGGGTCGAGCGGGTGGGTTCCAGCAGCATAGCCAGCGGTGCGGCGCAGGCCGTGGCGAATAACGCCAGCCTCCGAGCGCTCTCACCGGGCCACACCCGCCGCGCGACAACGTACAGCGTCAGTGCCAGCGCCGCGGTCGAGGTCACGAAGAACGCGAAGGCGGCGACATCCCACGGCAGCAGCGCGAAGGGTGCGAGTACGAGTGCGGCGAAGGGCGGATAGATGAACGGCAGCCCGATCCCGAGCGTGGTCTGCGGCAGCTGCCCGTACATATCGCCGCCGTGCCGCAGGGTTTCCACCCCGAGCCGGTAGACCTGGAGGTCGATGAAGCCCCCGGTGATCTGCTTACACGGCCAGATCGGCAGGGTCAGCCACACAGCGGCGACAACCACGAGTAGCGCCGGGACAAGCCACATCACACGCCCCGGTCGGCGGTTGGATGACTTCGGCGTTTCGGCGGCGGCGGAACTACTCATCCGCGGCGACTATACCGGTGGACCCGTCCGGGATCGACGGGTGCCGACAGGCACCCACTCCGCTCGTAGTTGCTGACCATTCGCTCTCGGCCTGCGGCTATACGTCTATGCCATCCGCTGACGGCGTGTCGCAGCGGTTTGTCGGTGCCGACCGCCCACTCACCCGGGGCGGGTATCTTTCGTTCGGCACATCGTGGCGGACAGGGAGAACGCGGCATGCTGGACAACGGCCTTCGATTCGGGCCCGGAATGCGCGTTTGATATGTGCGCACCACGAATCGTGCATATCGCCCACGATGCGGCAGCCCGAACCAACCGTCGCGGCCTGTTCGGGGGAGCGGTAGGGCTCGCGGCGCTGGCCACCGTCGCGGTGGCGCCCCCGGCCGCGGCGGTACCCGCGGGCTCCGGCGGGGTCGTCGATCTCACGCACACCCTGACACCGCAACTTCCGGTCTGGCCCGGGAATCCGCCGCCGGCCATGCTCCCGGTGGCCTGGCATGCGGTCGGCGGGTTCGCCCAGCAGGCGCTGGCGTTCTGGGAACACACCGGCACCCACCTCGACGCGCCCGCGCATCGGGTGCCGGGCGGCGCCACCACCGAACTGCTCGCGGTGCGGGATCTCGTCGCCCCGCTGGTCGTCGTCGACATCAGCGCCAAAGCCGACGATGCCGACGCCACGCTGACCATCGCGGATATCGAGAATTGGCAGGCACGTCACGGGCGCATTCCGCCGCGGGCATTCGTCGCCATGTACTCCGGGTGGGAGCGTCGCCTCGCCGACCCCGCCGCCTTCGTCAATCTCGATGCCCAGGGCACCGCACACGCGCCCGGATTCGCTCCGGAGGCCGCCGAATATCTTGTCTCCCGGTGCGATGTGGTCGGCGTCGGAGTGGATACCCTGAGCCTGGATCGGGCCTCGAGCCGGGACTACGGCGCGCACACCGCGATCCTGGGCGCGGGTCGCTACGGCGTCGAAATGCTGGCGAATCTGGCGGCGGTGCCGCCGCGGGGCGCCACCGTGGTGGTCGGCGCACCCAAGCACGCCGGCGGTACCGGCGGACCGTGCCGGGTACTCGCACTCACCTGAATCGCTCCGGGCCACCGATCGAAAGCCGGTGCCGGAAAAGGCCGTTCGGATCCCAGTCCGCCTTGATCTGTCGCAGCCGCGGATAGTTCGCACCGTAGTAGAGATCGTGCCACGGCACGCCCGAGGTATTCCATTGCGGATCGGCCAGATCCGGGTCGGGATAGTTGATGTAGCTGCCGCCGTTGCGATCGTTCGGTACCGGGGCGCCACCGGTATCGGCGTAGACCTCCCCGTACATGCCGCGGGCCCAGGCCAGGTACCGGTCGTCATCGGCGGGCAGCCGCCACGCCGCGTGGATCAGCATCTTCATGAACGCGCCGCGCGCGGGAATCGCGGTCGTCTCGGGCGCGACGGCATTGATCGCGCCGCCGAAGGGCAGGAATTCGAGCTCGGATTCGCCGAGGAAGCGCGGGTCTGTCAGGTAGCGGTAGAAGATCCGCAGCTGTTCCACGGAATATGCCCGTCGCAGATACGCGGACTTCACCTTGACCCGTGGGGTGAGCGGACTCTTGGGGTAGTACACCTGCCGCACCGTGTCCGGATAGGACGCCCGCGTCGCGGGCTGTACCAGCGGCGCGGGCGAGACATCGGCCACGACGGCCGCCACGAATTCGTCGAAAAGCGCCGTGGCATCCGGATTCTCGGCGTCGAGCAGGATGGTCAGCTGAGCGAATCCGGTACCGAGCGTTCGAAAACTCAGTGGGGCATACAGTCCGGCGAAACGATTGCCCGGCGCACTGTGCTGTTCGAAGAAGGCCAGGTAGTTGCCGAGGAAGCGAATGAAGTTCTCTTCGTTCAGCATCGGCACGATCAAACGCGAATGCAGCAGCGCACCAGGAGGTTTCGGCAGAGCATGCCGAGGATCGGTCCCGTCGGATTCCGGCGAACGGAACAGAAAACGCGTCACCACACCGAAATTACCGCCGCCCCCGCCGGTATGGGCCCACCACAGCTCCTGGTGCGGACCGTCCTTCGTCGCGACCACGATCGAGGCGGCACCCGTGGCGTCGACGGTCACCACTTCCACACCGTAGAGGTGATCGACCACCAGCCCCAGCCGACGCGACAGCGGGCCGTAGCCGCCACCGCATACATGCCCACCCGTGCCGACGCCGAGGCAGATGCCCGCCGGAATCGTCACACCCCATTCGCGATACAGCGCGTCGTACACCGTCGCCAACTCGGCTCCGGCGTCGATGGAGAAGGCCCGATACGTGTCATCCCATCGCACCGCGGTCATCCGGCCGAGGTCGATGATCGCCCGGGTCTGCGCATTGTCCACGAAATCCTCGAAGCAGTGCCCGCCCGAGCGCGCCGCCATCCGCAGCCCGTCCGCCGCCGAACGGGCGACCGCGCCGCGCACCTCCTCGCTCGAGGTCGGAACGAAGATCTTCTCCGGTCGCGCGAGAAACCGGCGGTTGTACCCCCGCAACACCAAAGGCAGGTACTCGAGATCAGTCGCGCCGACCAGCCGCGACTCCGCCGCGGCGACACCGGGAATGCCCAGTGCCACCGCCGCACCGCCGGCCGTGGCAATGAACCGGCGACGTGACAGTGACACCGAACTTCACCTCGCAGAACACTTCGGAAATACAAACAGCGCCAACACCGTAGCGATTCGCGAGGCGCGCGGCCACCCAGTCGTGGCGGGCGGTACCGTCCGCCACGACGGTCGCCGATCGGTCAGGACGCTGCGAGCGCTTTGACGTAGCGGTGCGCCGGAACCTCGACGTGGCCCGTCGCGCTCGGGGCATGGTGGGTGAACAACCCTTCGTCGGTCCAGCCATTGCGGCCGTAGAACTTTCGTGCCCTGACATTGCCCGCCACCACGGCCAGCCAGGCCCGGTCGTACCCGTTGGCCAACACCCGCCGCTCGGCCGCCGCCAACAGCACCCCGGCCACCCCGGTCCCGCGATGCGCGTCGGCGACATAGACCTGCTCCACCTCGTCACCGGCCACCATCACGAATCCGGCCACCGCACCCGCGACAACGGCCACGGTCGTCTCGGCTAGACGGTGCGCCGCGCGTTGATCGAAGGACTCACGCGGGCGCACCGCGACCAGTTCGTCGGGCACGTTGCCCAGATGTCCGTCGCGCCAGCCCCGGTACCAGATCCAGGCGATCGCCGCGACGTCCGCGGCCCGCGCGGGCCGCAGTTCCGGCGTACGTTCCACTGCCATCCGTGCAATCTAGGCCGCGTCCCTCGGTCAGCAGTATCGACAGGACCGTTACAGGATCCCGCGGTGCCCGCCGAACCTAGTCGCTGAGGTGTCGTCGTCCGACCAGATCAGTGCGGAAGCCCGTTGGGGTAACAGACGGGACGCCAGAGCGTGCCGCAGAAGAAGTTGTTCAGATCGGCCGAACCGCTGGCAATCCCGCTGTTGCCGATCGCCTGCGTCTCGATCGCCTGCTTCTCGATCGGCCGAAGCTCGATCGCCTGGGGTTCGATTGGTGCCTGAGCCTGTGCGGGAGCGACGGACATCAGCACCGCACCGGCCAGCAGCGCACCCGCGACTAGGGAGCGATTGACTCGAATCATTTCAAACCGATCTTCTCGAGTTGGATCCGGTCACGGATGTGACCTCGATGACTGCATCGAGCACCCGACTCCGTCCGTTACGAATCCGAAATCCCTGCGCCACAATCGAACTAGTGCCGTGCGAGGCTCGGTCGACCCCGACAATCAACCCGGCACCCCAGGACCACGGGGGGTACAGCTTCCTGGACGCGGCACCAGCAACCGGGCGGCACCTGGGCCGCCCCGTACCGCGTCGGCTGTTATCGTCGAAAGGGCCATCAGCGCCGGTGGAGGGACCGCGCTGCACCCGCGCACCCGAGGAACCCTCTTGAAGTATGTGCCCCGCCTGATCATGTTCCTGGCGATCCCCGCTGTGCTGTTCCTGCTGCCCTGGTGGACCCTGATCGCGGCTCCCACAGACGGTGCGGGCCCATTGTTCCAGCTCGGTTCCGTGGTCTTCCTGCTCGGCTATCTGTGCCTGCCCGCGTCGATGTTCCTCGGGCACGGCCCGCGCCAGTCGGATGCCGCGTCCATCGTCGGCGACACCCTGCTCGGCGTCATGTGGGTGGTGTTCAGCTGGTCGCTGATCGGCACCGTCGCCGGACTCGGGCTCGCTCTCGCGGGCGTCGATAACCGTGCCGCGATCGTGGCGGCGAGTGTGCTCGCGATATCGGCCGCGCTGGTGGCCTGGGGGATCTTCGAGGCACGCCGGGTGCCCCGGGTTCGCACCGTCGACGTGGCGATCCGCGGACTCGGCCCCGGCCTGGACGGCCTCCGCGTGGTCGTCATCACCGACACCCACTTCGCCGCGCTCGACCGGCTGCGCTGGTCGGAACGAGTGGTCGACGTCGTCAATGCCCAGCATCCCGATATCGCCTGCCACGCGGGTGATCTCGCCGATGGCTCGGTGGCGAAACGGCACCCCCAGGTCGATCCGCTCGGCAAGATCGAGGCCCCGCTCGGCCGGTACTACATCACCGGCAACCACGAGTACTTCGGCGACGCCCAGGGCTGGATCGACCATATGACCTCGATCGGCTGGCAACCGCTGCGCAACCAGCACGAAACGGTCAGCCGAGGCGGCGACCAGCTGGTGATCGCGGGCATCGACGACCCCACCGGCGTCGGCCTCCCAGGCCACGGCCCGGACCTGAAAACCGCTCTCGCGGGCGCTGATCCGCATACCCCGGTGGTCCTACTCGCCCACCAGCCCAAGCAGATCGCCGACACCGCCGCCGCGGGTATCGCCCTGCAAATCTCCGGCCACACCCACGGCGGCCAGATCTGGCCGTTCCACTACCTCGTCCGCCTCGACCAACCGGTGGTCGCGGGCCTCAGCCGCCACACCGACAACACCCAGCTCTACACCAGCCGCGGCACCGGCTTCTGGGGCCCGCAACTGCGCGTCTTCGCCCCCAGCGAAATCACCGTCCTGATCCTGCACCCGGAGCGGGCCGAGAGCTGAACAGCCCGGCACCGGGTTCGGTACTCACCGCCTAAATCTCCGGCAGCGGTGGCGATTTCGGGAAGGTGACCGGTAGGGCCGTCAAAGCTCGGTGGAACGGGCCCGGACGCCAGGTCAGCTCAGCGGGCGATACCGCGAGTCGTAGCTCGGGCAGGGCGTCGAGGAGTTGATCGATGGCTTCCTGGGCGATCAGATACGCCATCGAACTCGCCGGGCAGGCATGCGGTCCAGCGCCGAACGCGAGGTGAGATCGATTGCCCGCGTATTGATCCGCCTTGATCCGGGGGTCGTTGTTGCAGGCGGCCATGCTGATGACGACGGGTTGATGCGCGGGCAACCACACATCGTCGATCAGAATCGGCTGGCGCGGAAAGCTGATACAGAAGTTCGCCATCGGCGGATCGTTGAACAAGACTTCGTCGAGCGCGTCGCGGGTGGACAGACTCCCGCCGAGGACGCTTCCGCCGAACCGCTCCTCGGTGAGGATCAACAGCAGAGTGTTGACGATCAAATTCTGTTGTGGCTCAATGCCCGCGCCGAACAGCGTGCCCAACTGGTGCACCATTTCGATGTCGCTCAACCCCGTGGGATGTTGCACCATCCGCGTGGTGACATCGCCGCCGGGCTCGGCGCGCTTCAACTGGGTCAGCTCCAGCATGGCGCCGACGAGCATCTTGTTCCCCTCATCGGCGTCGACGCCCTCGAATATCGCGGCCATCCCCTTCGCGGCCCGCGCCGCGATCTCGGCCGGCGAGCCGAGCAGGGCGTTGAGCACCGCGAAGGCGAGCGGAAATGCGTACTGGCGCACCAGATCCGCGGATCCGGTCGTGCAGAAGGAATTGATGAGCGGGACCGCCAGCGTCGCCACCGTGTCATGCAAGCCGTACTGATCGACCTTGTCCAGAGCCGCCGTATTCGTCTTCCGATACCTGGCATGGTCATCGCCCGCGTTGCGCAACGCGTTCGGCCGCCACTGCATCATCGGCAGCACCGGACAGTCCGCGGGGATATCCTGCTGCCACGTGCGCGGATCGGCCGGAAAATGGTCCGGGTCATTGAAGATCCGCACCGCGGTGTAATAGCCGATCACCAGGGTCGCGGGCACACCGGGGGCCAAGTCGACCGGCACCAAAGACCCATAGCGCCGGCGCATTTCGCGATAGACCCGGTGCGGATCCGCCGCGAACTCCGGCGAATACAGCGGTACCCGTGGGCCATCGGAATCAATGGGCGAATCGAGCGCGGACATGCCGTGCGCTGCGGACGAGGACATCGTCATCGGAGATACTCCAGGTGATCGAACAACAAGCTCCGTGAGCCTAAGCAGTCTGCGGCTGGTGCGTACCGGAAACGATTCACAAGCACTTCACTTCGACCTCAGTAGTTCCTGATCGCGGGGTGAGGCGTCGCCCCGGACCGCTTCGATGCGACGCTCGATGGATCTGATCGACGAAGAAAGCCGGTTCGAGTCCGTATCGAAGGCGAAACCCGCTCGCGCCCAGGCATAGCCGCCGTCCTTCATGGCCCGGACCTCGATTCGATGGACGTTGTTGCGGCGATAGATGCCCCGCACCGCCGCCACGCGCACAGGCTACTTGCTACCGCCGCCACCGCCGCCCTCGATTCCCCAGGGCTGGGAAGGGCATCCGGCCGGATGTTTGCCGATCAGCGGGCCGGGCCGCAGACCAGACTTGATGACCGGTCGGTTTGCAATCGGGCGAGTCACTGATACGGGGCTTTGCGCGCGAGTAATCTCTGGATCGCCGATCGATGCTGTGGAGTGCGGACGCCGTCGTCGAACAGAGAGCCCATGGTCACCCATCGCGGGAACCCGATTGTCGTAGTCGTTGCTTGTGCCGTGTCCATCACGCTGTTGATCGCGGCATGTACCTCCGATCGGTCCGGGATATCGGGCGACCACGATGCCTCCCCGGTCGCGTACCGGGAGCCGGTCGAGTTGACGAGCGAGGACGGCGTTCTCGAGGTGCGATTGTCGGCGCATCAGGGCGCCGTCACCCTCGATACGGTGTCGTCGCCGGTCTCGAACTTCCTGGTCTTCGGGTACGAGCTCATCAGGGGCACCGCCTCGGACGGCTCGACCGAAGGCGACAACACCTACCCGGCCCCGACGTTGCGTGTCGATCCGGGCGAACGCCTGATCGTGCACCTCGACAACGATCTGCGGGACCTGACGATCAGGGACTATTACGACCCCGCATTCACGCCCGCGGGTGCGGATGTGCCGATCTACCCGCCGTCTCTCACATCGTCGCCGATCAACCTGCACACCCACGGGCTGCACGTCAGCCCCAATGGCAACGCCGACAATGTCCTGCTCGATATCCCGGCGGGTAAGGGCAACGTCTTCGACTATGCGGTGCCGAAGAGCATGCCGCACGGCCTGTACTGGTACCACAGCCACCGACATACGGTCACCGCTCAACAGACCTACAAGGGCCTGGCCGGACTACTGGAAGTCGGTCGGCCCGACGGCAATCTGCCGCTGGTGACGCGTAACAACATTCCGATCCGCACCATGGCGTTGCAGTACAACTTCGTCTTCGACCGCAAGGGCGGCGCTGCCCGATTGAACGACCCGAACTGGCCGCAGTACGTGAGCACACTCGAGCCCCCGGAGGGGTCACAGCTCGCCGACGGCACGTACCGGCCGAGTCTGGCACCGGTGAACTTCGCCGAGACGACCATGGGTTCTCGATACATCACCAACTGGTACAGCGGGCCGCTGTCACCGGCCAACCACCGTGGGCAGAACCAGTTCGTGCCCGGCAACCTGCAAAGCTTCACCAGCGATCCGGCGGTCCAGCCGCCCATCTCCATCCCCGCGGATCCGGCGCTGCCGGACAACCAGCGCGACGTGCAGTTCACGATCAACGGCCAGTTCCAGCCCCTGTTGAAGCTGAAGCCGGGTCAAACCGAGATCTGGATCCTGGCGAATATCAGCGACTTCGCCTACTTTCCGGTCCGGTTGACCGAGACGGGGACGGGCAACCATCCGAAGTTCGCGATCCTCGGCCAGGACGGCGTCCCCTTCTCCGAGGTGCGTCTACCGGTCGACGGCGACGGCACCCGACTCCTAATCCCGCCCGGATCGCGATACGCGATCGCGGTGACGATGCCGAAGACCGGCGATCTCGTCCTCGAGATGCCGCCGCTGCCGGGAGCGAAGCCGATCACGAATCCCGGTGTGCTGTACACGAACAACGGCACCGACAACCCTCCCGCCGTACTGGGCACGGCGAGCGTCGACCCCGCTACCATCAGCTATGAGGACGGCTTCTTCACCTTCCCCACCCAGAAGCTCATCCAGGTGCTGCCCGACAGCGGCGAGGGACAGACCACGCCATTCGTACCCGGCCAGCAGCTCGGCGCCTATACATCCTTCGAGGACACCTCGGCCACGACACCCGCGGTGAAGCGCACGCTCACGGTCACGGGCGGTTTCGGCAACGAGAAGGCCAGCAAAAACGACCCCAAAGCCTTCACCTACCAGTTCGACGACAACACCTTCCCGAATATCCCACTGCTCCAGCCGCGACTCGGCTCGGTCGAGGAGTGGTTGATCACGAATCTCAACAACGACGAGCACCCGATGCACATCCACGTGAACGAGATGCAGGTGATGGAGATCGTGGATCCGGTGGCGAATACCAGGACCGGCGTGCAGATGTGGGGGCAGGACAACGTCAACGTCCCGGCTCCCGTCACCGACGAGAACGAGAACCCGCTGGTACCCGCCTCGGTGACATTGCGCATGAGGTTCACCGATTACACCGGTACCTTCGTGGTCCATTGCCATCGCCTCAATCACGAGGACAACGGCCTGATGGCCCTCGTCGATGTCATCCCCGCGGTGTCGACCTATGCCGCGGCGATTCCGGGTTCGCCGGGCACGCCCGCGACCGTCCGGGTCTACGACGGCGACGGCGACAGGCCGGTCGCGACGGTTACGCCGTTCCCGTCGTTCGAGGGCGCACCGACGGTTGCCATGGCCGATGTGAACGGCGACGGAGTGCTCGACCTGGTGGCCGGTACCGGTGCGGGGGTGAGCCCGCAGGTCGCCGCGTACGACGGCGCGGGCAGCGCACCCTTCAGCACCGAACTCGGCCGGTTCGCGCCGTTCGCGGCCGACTTCCGCGGCGGCGTCGACGTCGCGGGCGCCGATATCGATGGTAATGCGTTGGCCGACAACATCATCGTGGGCTCGGGTCCCGGCATCGAATCGCAGGTGAAGGTGTTCTCCTCGACCCTGCCCACCGAGCCGGGTACGGCACCCGAGTTGTTCTCGAGCTTCACGCCGTATCCCGGATCGACGACCGGGGTCACAGTCGCCACCGGAATGGTCGATACCGCTTCGGGTCGGGCGAGCATTGTGACCGCGCCGGGACCCGGCGCGGCCCCACGGGTGAAGAGCTTCCACTACGACCTGTACGCGCCGACGGCGGCGGCGAAGAGCACGACCGACACGCACGGCGGTCATCCCCACCAGCCGATCATGACCTCGGAGTTCCTCGCCTTCGACGAGAGCTACCGGGGCGGTGTTTCGCTCTCGACCGGATGGGTGGCGGGCGCCGAGGGCGGCGCGAAGAGCATCATCACCGGCATGCTCGGCGGCGACGGTGCGGTGCGCGTCTGGTCGAGCGGGTCGCGGCTCGACGGTCAGCCCGCGATATACACCGAGAGCCCGAACCACCATTCGGGCTCGGTCTCCTTCCGCGAGATCACGTCGTTCGTCCCCTTCGCCGACGGTGCGGGCGGCACCGGTGTACGGGTGGGGACCACGAGCACCACTTCCGGCGCGGATCTGATCGTCAGCGGATCGGCGGCCGATGGCACCGAGATCCGCAAGTACCGACTGGGCCGAGCCGATCCACAGGCCACCACCGTAATACCGACGCTGTCGAGCACGGTTCGCATACTTCCGGCACGGACCGGGCCGGTAACGCTCGCAGGCCGGTAGCGGTCAGGGCAGAGTCCAGAATGTCCTGGTCACGAGATAGAAGATGACAACCCAGGCCAGGTTGAGCGCGGCGACGATGGCGATGCCCTCGAGGTTCGTCCGCACGGCCGGTGCCTCCGGGGGCGGACGCAGCCACCGCCGCAGCAGCCGGTTCACGTAGTAGGGCATCGTGAAGAAACTCATCGTGAAACTGGACAGCAGATTGCCGATGAGCATCCCCAGCCAGAGCGGCATCTTCAAGGGGGAAAGGGCGAGGGTGAGCAGTACGACCGTCGGGTAGAGGCCGACCCAGACCGCGATTGCCGTCTTGGTATCCGACGGCGGGGAAACCTCGTGGCCCTTCTCGTCGAAGGCGAACCAGCTGCCGAACGAGTTGTCGATCGTGCGCAACTCGAAATCGCTGAACTTTTCGCCCTCGGCGAGCAGTTCCCGGCGTCTGTCCGAGGTGAGCCAGGTGGCCAGGTTCGCGGCGGTGTCGAAACGATAGAGCGCGGTCCACTCGTCCTGAACGCCCTCGATGGGACGGAAGAGTTCGGTGCCGCGAAAGCCCGCGAAGGCGGCTTCCTCCCGGCTCAGGCGAGCCTGCCATTCGAGGAAGTCGTCGACGCTGTCGGGATTCACGCGGTGCGTGACGACGACCGTGACGAGCGGATTCGCGGCTCGGGTGCCGCCGGTGATGACCTGCTGGGTGGCGGGGCCGTCGAAATATTGCCTGCCCTTTTCGAGCAGATCCTGGCGGGCCGAGCTGTTGAGCCAGTCCTGGAGGTGTGCGACGGAGTCGAAGCGATAGACCACGACCCAATCGGGCTGTACCGCTGTGGGGGCGGCGATCTCGGCGCCGAGGAATCCGGGATAGCCCGACGCCACGGTATTCAAATGCTCCTGCCACTCCCGGAATGCCTGACCGGAACCAGCGAGGACCTTCTGGCCGATGATGACCGTCGCGGCATTGTCGATGACATTCTCGGCGTCCATCACCGCCTCCTCACAGCTCGGCGACGGACGGAACCGGCGTGTCCCCGTCGAGCCCGCGGTAGATGCGTTCGGGTGTGAACGGCAGCGCGCGATACCGGAGGCCCGTCGCGTCGGCCAGCGCGTTGGCCAGCGCGGGCGCCACCGGGTTGATACAGCACTCCGCCATACCCTTCGCCCGCATCGGCCCGACCGAATCCGTCGAGTCGACCAACAGCACCTCGGTGCGCGGAATATCGGCGTAGGTGGGGATACGGTAGTTGCGCAGATTCGGGTTGATCATGACGCCGTGCTCGTCGACGTGGAAGTTCTCGGTGAGCGCGAACCCGATGCCCTGGGCGACGCCGCCCTCGATCTGGCCGCGCACCTGCGCCGGGTTGATGACGACTCCGGCATCTGTGGCGTGCACGCTGTAGAGGATGCGGATCTGTCCCGTCACCCGGTGGACGGCGATCCGGAAGCCGTGGGTGTTGAATACGACGCTGCGCGGCGACCCGAATGCCTTGCGGGCCTCGGTCAACCGGGTACCGCGTCGGCGTGCCACGTCGACCAGCTCGAGCAGCGACACCCGGTTGCCGCCGCATACGACCCCGTCGTCGTCCATCGCACACGCGGCGATATCGACGTGCGCGTGGGCGGCGGCGACAGTCAAGACGCGGTCGCGCAGGGCCTCGGCCGCCCGCTGCACCGCGTTTCCGGCGACGAACAGACCTGCGCTGGCGAACGCCCCCGTATCGAAACCCGTTCGGTCCGTATCGGATTGGACCAGGCGCACCCGTGACGGTGTGGTGCCGAGCTGGTTGGCGGCGATCTGCACGTGGGCGGTCGAGGTCCCCTCACCGAATTCGACGGTGCCGACGGCGAGTTCGTAGACGCCGTCCTCGCCGAGGGTCAGCCAAGCCTCGGAGAGGTGGTCGGTCGGGGGCGCGGTCTCGTGGAGTGAGCTGGCGGCGCCGGTGCCGATCAGCCACCCATCTCCCGGTGGCGGTTCGGCCGTGTTGCGCCGCAGAGCGTCGTCGACGAGATCGATGCAGCGCAGGAGACCGTCCTCGCCGAACGTGACATCGTCGGGGCCGTCGTCATAGGCGACGAGGGCATCGCCGGGACGCACGATATTGCGCCGCCGCAGCTCGAGCGGATCCATTCCGAGCGCGACCGCCAGCTCGTGCACGGCGGACTCCACCGCGAATGCGGGCTGGGTCATCCCGTACCCGCGCAGCGCGCCGCTGGGCACGGTATTCGTGTAGACCGAATATCCGTCGAATTTCTTATTGGGGCAGCGGTAGGTCGCGATGGCGGTCCCACCGGCGAACAGCGTCTCGCCGCCGTGGTTACCGTAGGCCCCCGTATTCGACACATTGCGGACCTGGACGGCGGTGAGCGTGCCATCGGATCGTGCGCCGAGCTTGACCGTCAACGTCATCGGATGCCGCGGTGACGCCGTCGTGAACTCCTCCTCGCGGGTGAACTCGAGGCATACCGGCCGACCGGTGTCCAATGCGGCCAAGGCGACCAGATCCTCGGTGATCACCTCCTGTTTGCCACCGAATCCACCACCGACCCGCTCGCAGAACACCCGCAGCTGATCGGGCCGCAGGTCGAAGAGATAGCCGAGTTTGGCCTTGGCGATCGACGGGGACTGCGAACTGGTGCGCACGTGCAGGCGACCGTCCCGCATCCACGCGATCGAGCCATGTGTCTCGAGATGCGCGTGCTGCACGCGGGGCGAGGAATACGTGCCCTCGTGGATCACCTCGGCCTCGACGAAACCCGCCTCGACATCACCGACGTGCCCGTGGATCTCGAGCAGGATGTTGTGTTCGGGATCTCGCACGAACGGGTCGTGGGAGCCGTGCAACCGGGGCGCGCCGTCGGCCATCGCCTCCTCCGGTTCGAAAACCGCGCGCAGCACCTCGTACTCCACGACAACCTTGCGGCAGCCCTCCTCCGCCGCCCCGACGGTATCGGCCAGCACCGCGACCACCCGTTGACCGACGAAGCGCACCGTGTCGTCGAGGATGTAGGTATCGCTGGGATCGACGAGGTGATCGGTATGTATCGCGGTCGTGAAGTGCTTGCGCGGCACATCCTTCCAGCTGTAGACCCGCCGTACACCGGGGACCGCGAGCGCGGCCGTCTCATTAATGGACACGATGCGGGCATGGGCGTGCGGCGAGCGCAGCACCTTCAGATGCAGCATGCCCTCGATCGCGGTATCCATCGTGAACTCCGCGCGGCCCGTCACCACCTCGGTCCCCGCCGGAGCTCCGACGCTGGCGCCGACGGCCCGGCCCGGCAGGGCGGCCTCGATCCCGGCGATACCGTTCACCGCATCCTCGATCGCGCGGTAGCCGGTGCAGCGGCACAGGTTGCCCTTCAGCGCACGCGGCAGGTCCTGCTTCTGCGCGTCGGTGAGGGCCGCCGCGGTCATGATCATGCCCGCGGTGCAGAAGCCGCATTGGAAGCCCGGCGCGTCACGGAACTGCCGCTGCATCGGGTGCGGGTCCGCGGGCGAGCCGAGGCCCTCGATCGTCGTGACCGCACGCCCCTCCGCGCGGAATGCGGGCGTGATGCAACTGTGTACGGGATCTCCGTCCAACCACACCGTGCAGGCGCCGCAATCGCCTGCGTCGCAGCCTTTCTTGACCCCGTGGCAGCCGAGCGAGCGCAGGAAGGTGCGCAGGCATTGACCGGGATTCGGCTCGTCCTCGAAGGTATTTCCGTTCACGATGTACGTCACGGCGCCTCACCCTCGGTGAGCTCGACGCGGATCTCCTCGGCGAAATGCCGGGCCAGGTGGTGACGGTGGTCGGGCGTGCCATTGGGGTCGCTGAACCACAGGTCTTCGGGTATGGCGTCGATACTCTGTCGCAGCTCCTCGGCGTCGGGCATGCTGTCGAATGCCAAGCGCACCGGACGCGTGGTGCCCGCGGTGACAGTGAGCAGCAGGTCGGCGGTGCCGGGCGTCTGGGTGGCGATCATGAACAGCGTCGAACGTCCCAGCTCGGTCAATGTGAAACGCCGATGGGCATGCCGCTTGCGCAGTGCGCCGACCGGAATATCGACGCGCCGGAGAATCTCGCCCGGGTCGAGGACGTTCTCGTGGTTCCCCGTGACGAAATCGGCCGCATCGATCACGCGTTCGGATCCATCGGCGGCCCACACCGTGTACGTGGCCTCGAGCGCGACCGTCAAGGTGATCATCGGACCCGCGGGCAGCGACAGGCAGATATTGCCGCCCACCGTCGCCGCGTTCCACACCTTGAACGAGGACAGGAATGCCTCGCAACAGGTGGCCAACAGCGCGCTCGCGCGCCAGTCGCTCAGGGGCGTAAAGGCATTCAACTCACGGATGGTGCACGTCGCACCGATCTCCAGTCCGGCGGCGCTGGGCACCATGCTGTCCCAACCGAGCGAGGTGAGGTCGATGAGCCGGCGCAGATCCGGTTGCTCGGCCGAGAACAACCACGTCCCCCCGGCCAGCCACGCATCGCCCTCGCGCCAGGTCGCGCCCGGTCGGTCGAGGGGGCGCCGAACGATATCGGTGATCGTATTGAGATCCATAGCGCTGCTCCCTCGAAGAAGGTGCCGTGCTGCCGATCGCCCGAGTCCGATCGCGACCCTGATCCGCCCTGTCCAGGGCATAGCCGTTCCCGCACTCGCCTCGACTCAACGTACCCGACCGACCACCCCTCCCACCCCCGAACTCGCTACACCCGCCGCCGCCCCGCCCTGGTCAGGCCGCGCTGATCCCCTCGAGCGCTGCGGCGATCTCGACCCGGCTGGTGATGCCGGGGCGAGGATAGATCCGGTACAGGTGCGCCGACGGTGCGATGTGACAGATAGAGCTTTTCGGCGATCTGGCGATTGCTGAGGCCTTCGGCGGCGAGGGTCGCGAATGCAGTTCTTGGGAGGTGAGTTGGTCGCGGGCGGTGGGGGTGCGCCGGGTGCTGGTTTCGCCTGCGGCACGCAGTTCGTTGCGGGCGGCTTCGGCCCAGGGGTCGGCGCCCAGCGCGTCGAAGCTGTCGTGGGCCGCGCGCAGTGGTCCACCGGCCTCGGACATGCGACGCAGGCGACGGCCGTGATGGAGCTGTAGGCGGGCGCGATCGAGGGGCCAGGAGCCGACCGGGCCGTTGAGCGCCGCGGCGTACACGGCGTCGGCGGTGGTGTCGCCGGCGAGGACCGCTCGGCTGTACTCGTCGACGACGGTGAGCATGGCGGCGGGCAGTCGCATCGGCGAAGGAGCGTCCTCGGCCCGATCGCAATCGAAATCGACGGCGTTCCAGTCGATCTGGCCGGTCGATTGACACGCAGGGTGCTGGCGGCGGGCGGCAGTGCCCCTGAGGACCTGATCGAGCAGGTGTGGGGTGACGCGAGACCCGGAAATGTCATCCAAGCCCTACGCGCGATCATCTGGCGGCTGCGCGCCGGATTGGGGCCCGACATCGGACCGCGTTACCTCGTGCGCGACCGAACCGGATACGTCTTGACCATCCCCGGATCACTCACCGACCGTTGGGAACTACCGACCCGGGTCGCCCACGGACTGCGTCACCTCACCGACGGCGAACCGGCCGCCGCGGTCGCCGACCTCGAATCGGCCGTCGCACTGTGGCGCGGTGAACCCTGGCAAGACCTCTCCCCCGCACCGGAACTCGCCGGTATCCGAGCCAGCCTCGCCGAATTCCACGATGTCGCCATCGAAGAACTCCAAGCGGCGCGCATCGCCGCCGACATCACCCGCGCCATCGCGGCACTCACCGCCGCCGCCGTCGCCACCCCCGTACCGCGAACGCCGTTGGGAACTACTGGCACTCGGGAGGCACGGCACTACACGCTGACGGAGACGTCTCTCGTGGGACTCGTGGTATTCGGAATGGACGCCGCGAAGGCTGTCGCATTGTCCATACGCTCTTGCCGACTGGTACCGGCACTTCGTTCGTAGTATTGGTCGAAGGCCGCCGCGCCTGCGGCAGGCGATATCGCGGCCCTACTTCTGAATTTCGCGAATGCGGACGATTCGCTGCCGTGCAGTTCTTTCATCATGAAATCGACCTGCACCTTCCATTCGCCCACTCGGTTACCCGCGAAAGCCCGCAGCGCGTCGTCCCGGCCACCTTCCCACTGGATCAGACCTATGGCACCCTCAGCCGAGTTGTATGCGCCGGTATCGAAGCTGGATTCGGTCTGCATATTACCGAGGATGGCGGTCGCTTCATTGTGCGTCAGGCCGTATTGATCCCGGAGGTACCGATAGATATCTTCTGCTGTCGCCCGCTGGCCGCTGGATATCGGCTTGGCATTCCCCGCGGATCCGTTGTACGAGACCGGACTACCCGCGCCGGAGCCGCCGCCGAAGCCACCGGGTGGCGGATAGCTGTTTCCGGCAGGGGAGGGAGCGTTCCTTCTGTGGGTGGCAGTGGAACCGCCGATCCCCTCGGCCTGTTGCCAGATCTTCCCCTGGGCTTCGACTACCTTGTCATGGGTCTTGTCGACAGCCTTGCCCACGGACGACATGAGGCTGGCCTCGGCACTCGCCGTCAGACGGTACGGAGGATTCGGATTCTCCTTTGTCACCGGATCCCGAACCGGAGCAGGTGCATCATTCAACGCGTTCCTGAGTTCGGTGACATAACCCTGGATGTCGGAGAACGCGCTCGCAGCGATTCCCGATGTCGCAAAGGTGGAGGTGTCCACACCGCCATCGGTGACCTGTATCGCTTCCTTGGCGTCGCTGACCGTCTTCGCCAACTTGCCATAGTCCTTGACCATCACGCCGCCGGACTTGTCGTCGAGTTCGACGACCTTGCCGTCGCCTTCCAAGC
This sequence comes from Nocardia sp. NPDC050710, assembly GCF_040654375.1. NCBI lineage: Bacteria > Bacillati > Actinomycetota > Actinomycetes > Mycobacteriales > Nocardiaceae > Nocardia > Nocardia sp. NPDC050710. Next base: position 199,512 of record NZ_JBFAHV010000012.1, read on the forward strand.
GCTTCGAGAAATCGGGAACGGTGGTCTTCCCCGAGCCGAGCACGAAAAGCGAGGCCTCGATCGCCCTCCCACCCCAATCAATGAAGTTCCGCAGCACCGGCGACGATCCATCGGGATGCTTCAGGGGCATCACCTTGTAACGCTCACCGGCCATCGGGGCTCCGCTTCTCCTCGGGTACCGCCTGCGCACCCACTGCTCACCACAGACTGTCGGGCGGCCGCCGTGTGGCCGCCTTCCATAACTGCCCTGTTCGAGTATCGACCATCCCCCGCACTGGGAAATGTGAAAGACCCACGCCCCCCATGAACATGATCCCGAGTCGATACGCCCTCGCCGAGGCAGTTGGCAGGTGCGCCCTGGGCCTTATCGGCAGCCGAGTCGTCGACAGGGTGCCGGGCGGCCGATCGCAGCCCCTTGTGTCACCCGGCGGCGTTCGGATTCATGGATCGGTCGAGAGCGGCACCTTCGAGGCGTGACCTATCGGGGATACTCTTATGTCGGTGAGTTTGCGTGTCCCATCCAATCGAGGAGGGTCGGCATGTCGGCGTATCCGGACCCGCGGGATCCCCGCGTCGAGGAGGACATCCGCGAAGCGGTGCAGCGGGCACGTGCGTCAGCACTGGGCTCATGTATGTCCGAACAGGACATCACCAACCTGGCCACCGGCTATCTGAATGTGGCCGGCGCGAGCACCCCGGGCATCGAACTCGACATCCAACGGGAAGTGCGTCGCCAGTCCGGCACCGATTGGACCGTACAAGACCGACGCGGCCGCGACGAGGGGCCACCACCCACCACACCGGCGGAACCCAGCCCCCGTGTGGACGCCCCGGACCCGGTCTTCGGTGTGACGGTGGACCATTGGTGCACCGACCAGGAAATCCACGGCATCCAGGGCTATGCCCTCTACGACAGCACCATGATGCAGAGCCGCTACGACCCCACCTGCCCGTCGGAGTTCTACAGCGGCTACCTCACCGCGCTCGTGGGCCTGATGCAATCCGTGGCACCCCACGACACACTCGCCCGCTATCGGTCGGTCGTCGAAACCATCGACCGAACCTTCAAGACCTGGCCCGGCTCCCCGGACCGATCCAGCGGTGTCGCCTTCGCATTGACAAACGCCTGGGAGTACGCCAATTCCGGCGCCTCGGTCATACAGATCCTCGCCCACCTACGCGGCGAGATCGCCTGCATCGCAGACTGTTTCCAAATAGCTCGCGCCGACGGTCGGTAATCTCGATCGACCCGGTGGAAGGTAGCGGGCGACGACCTATCCCGGCCACGATGGGCAGTGCCAGGTGCCGCCTCCACGAGAAACGGTTCGGCATGCGGCAGCGGTGCTCCCCGAACGCGATCACCCATGCTGCCCACACACACTCGACCAGCCCCCCGAGCTCCGAGTATGCCCTGGAACCGAGCCGGTGGAGCTGCTGTGAATCGAAAATCGTTATGGACGCTGAACACTCGTGGATGTCTGCGCTTGGGCAATGATCGCAGAGCCCATCCACCGCCGTAGATATCGCCGCAGATCGTCTTGGCTCCGTGGCGGATTGCCAGGAGAGACGAAGAACGACTGCATTGTCCGTAGGAGGTATTCGACGAGCTCGTACAGCGATTCGTCGTCGTATCCGTAACTCTCCCAATCGACATCGAAGCGTTTGATCATTGTCATTCCGAAGGCTTGGGCTTCTTCGGAGGTGAGGCTGTCGGGATGCGCGTTCGAATATGTGCCCGAGAGCAGAATGCCCAGGTGGGGCGTTCGAGGTACCTCGGACAGCGTGAAGACCACTCCTTCGGTCATTGCCTCGATGGGGTCTTCGATACCACTTACCTGCTGCGCCAACCTATCCAGGAAGCCGTCGACCGACGCGATGGCCGCGGCCCGCATCAGAGCATCCGCGCTGGGGAAGTATCGGTACACCGTCTGGCGAATGACGCCGAGGGCCTCCGCGACGTCGCCGATACTGATTTCGGAACCCGTTCGCCCGATCAGTTCGACCGCGGCGGCGACAATTCGACGCGACGCTTCGTCGTCGCTGTTCGGCGGACTTCCGCCCCATCCGCGCCTTCGTGCCACCGCTCGTTTCCTCGGCTCGAACCATGTCCATCGGGTGTGAAACCGTCCGCACGCCGTACCCATCCACTGTCCGGATCAGGCGCTCGACGGTATCACAGGCCCACCGCCTGACCGCCATCGGCGCAGGTCAGTGCGGCATTAGCAATTGTTATCATACACGTCGACGTTCTTGTGTATGGTGACTGAATCATGGCCTCGCCACAGCCGAGCGGGCCAGACAGCTTCCGAAAGACAAGGCATAGCCCCATGACCGACCTGCATGTCCGAAAGATGCGATTCGCATTCGAGGACTACGACGTGCCCTTCCTGTGGAACGAAAAGAATCCGGCCTTCTCGTCCATGGCCAATGCGGTGTCCTTGCTGGCGATCGGCTTCGAGAAGATGATCGTCAATATGATTCGCGAGGCCATGCCGCGGATCACCGATCCCGCGATCGCGGAGGAGGCCGACGCGTTCGTGCGGCAGGAGGGACAGCACTCCACCGCCCACCGGCAGCATGTCAATGGCCTGATCAGGCAGTACCCACGGCTGCAAGAGACGCTGAACGCGGTGATCGCGGAATTCGACCGCCTCACCGTGAACACGCCCCTCGAATACCGGCTCGCTTACACCGCCGATCTGGAGGCGACCTTCACCCCGGTGTTCAAACTGATGCTCGACAATGACGCGACCCTGTTCCAGCCGGGAGACGACCGTGTCGCATCACTGTTCATCTGGCACTTCGTCGAAGAAGTCGAACATCGAAGTTCCGCGCTCATCATCTTCGATTCCGTTGTCGGCAGCGATATCTACCGCATGCGCATGGCCCCATCGATCTTCCGGCACGTCATGAGAGTCCTGCGGGTGGCCTGCGCGGGCTTCAACAACCATGTCCCGCTGGAGGATCGGAAGGTCGATGCGATGTCGATGTTCGCCACATACCGGCGGATACAACAGCTACGCAAGTGGTTGCCGCTGCTGAAGGCGCAGGACAACGGCCCGATGCCGCGCGCCTTCGACCATCTGCCGCTCGGTGAGCAGCTCATCGCGTTGGCGGGCATCATTCGCAGTCAGTTGCCGAAGCACAATCCGGATCACGAGAAGCTGCCCGCATTGGCCGACGTATGGTTCCGACGCTACGAGGCCGGATACGACGTCTCGCACTGGTACACCGCCACCTCGCGGGAGCAGTAATGACCGATCTCTGCGCACCTACATTCCAACAACTCGCGACCGAGCTCGGCTTCTCGTGTGAGGAGGCCGGTGGGCTCGTCGAGCTGAGAAATCCCTTTGCACTGGAGAACTGGACGCTACCGGTCCTCGAGTTCACTATCATCCTGGGCGCGGTGCTCGCGCTGATCTACGCGATCATGCGCTCGCGTCGCCATGGCGATCCGACCAATCTGGTGGTCTGGTTCGGCGCGACCGCGTACCTGTTCATCATCGAACCGCCCCTGTACTTCCCCGCGGCCTTCGGCATCGACGAACACGTCGACACCATGTTCGCGCACAATGTCTTCACCGTGGATTTCCTCTGGGGCCGGCTCCCGCTCTACATTGTCGCGATCTACCCCTTCATGGCCACCCTGGCCTTCGAAATCGTCAGAATGCTCGGGGTTTTCCGCCAGTACGGCGTCCTCGTCGGCGCGGCCTGCGTGGGCTTCGTCCACCACGCCTTCTACGAAATCTTCGACCAGCTCGGACCGCAGCTGCGGTGGTGGGAGTGGTCGACCGAAAATCCGCTCAACCAACCGATGTTCGACTCGGTCCCCCTCCCCAGCGTGGTGGTATTCGCGGCCCTGTGGCCCATGTCCCTGGCCTTCTGCACCCAACTATTCGTCGGCCGCCACATCGACCGAGGCCGAACCTTCACCGGCCCGCAATTGTTCTGGCGCACCCTCGTCATCGGCATACTAGGATCCATCGGTACGGCCGTATTACCGATCCCCGCAACGGTATTCGGCGTCGGTAACTCCACCGTACGAGGCTTCCTCTACGCCGCCGAACTAGTAATAGTCAGCCTCGCCGCCGCCACGATACTGATACGCCAATGGCGGCGCCTGCGCCAAAACCATTCGGGAACAACCGTCTACACGAACAACTTCATCCGCTTCTACAGCATCGCCTACCTGTCTGTCATGGCATTGCTCTGGGCAACCGCCCTACCCGACTTCCTCTCCGCCGCCGACGGTTCGACAAAGAATGGCGACCCCATCGGCAACCTCTGGTACACCCTCATGTGCTTCGCCCTCGCAACCCTCTGCGTGGTCGCCACATTCACGGTGCCGAACCGCAGCACGAAGACCGACGACCCGTCCGTCAGCGAAGAGCCGGCCACACAGGCAGCGCACTGACCGAGCTTCCGACAGCCGAACAAAACACTTCGTTGCCTTGGCGCAGCAGCAGAGGTTGTCAGTTTGTCCGGAAGATCGCGATGGCCGATTCAGCCGTGGGTATTGCGAGGTCGCATGAGGTGCTTTGGACTTCCACGGCCATCAGGTCGTAGGGAGCCTCTCGCTTGGGAGTGGGGAGCAGCAGGCCGACAAAAGCCGTGATCCGGCACCAGCCTCCGCTGGTGTTCTCGATGGCGGGGACTCCATCGACGCGGACTCTTCGCCGGCCGTCGCTGAGTGGATACGACGCGTCGGTGGCTCGGCGCCTGGATTCGTAGAGGAGTTCGACTTCCTGGCTCGCGGAGTAGCGCTTTGGATCGTCGAGAGTGAAGACGCACTCGTACAGAGAGGTTTTGGCGTCCAGGTAGGGCGTGTGTCCTTCGCCGACACCGGCGAGACCGGCGCACGGGTCGAGTGTCGCGGCCGAGCGCCGGGAGAGGTTGCTCTCGAATACGTGCACCGAAGACCGAGCGATCTTCTCCACCGCAGGACAATTGGCGCGGCCGCCGTTGCCGACCATCTCGGAGAAGGTGAGAAACGCTTTCAGGCCGTCATCGATCTGCTTGATCGGCACTGTGATCGCGCACCCGCCGCTGTCGACGGTCTGGATCGCTTCGTGCCCGGCTACATCGAACGTCCGTGCTCCGTCCGGTACACGATCTGTCGGTGTGCCGACGGTGATGTCCACAAAGATTGCGGAGGTCCTGGTCTCGGCCAAGAAGTCGTCGAAGGATGCGACGCAGCGACCCATGTCTTGGGCCGGCATGACGCGCGCGGATCCGACCTCGGCTACGGCCGCGGTATCGAACAGATCGCACGGATCGATCGCGCGCAGTTCGTCGAACGCATCGAGCCTGGCCTGGGATCCTTGCGGCTGAACCCGGCTGCGGTAGGTGCTGCTCGGTGTCGTCGGCGGCACGCCGCGGCCGATCTCCGGCGCCGATTCGAAGGCCGGGGTGTCGGTAGCTGCCGCGCCGACGGCCGTCGGATCGGATGTGCCACTCGCACAGGCGCAGAGGAGAGTCAGGAGTACGGCGCAAACCGCTGAACTCCGAAAGCTCCTGTATCCCAGCAGCATACTTCCCCCTTCGATCGCGTTCAGCAGATTCATCCTGCAGCGTAGCGGCTGGCTATACCGTGTTCGGGTCCTGCCGGGACCTCAGTAGTTGCGGCGCGGATCCGGGATGATCCGGCCCGCGCGCCTCGATGCCGAGCGACTGAACTGGGTACTCCGCAACCAGCAGCTGAGCCCTGCGGACAGCTATGTGTCGCTGACCTCAACCCAGCATTGGACAAACTGCCGTGCACGTGCGCTGCATCCTGGGTACGGCGAGGGTGAGCAGGCCATAGACCTGACCAGCACTCAGACATCGCAGCGGCGGACATCCACGAGGTTGGGCAAGCCATCGCGACCATGCCCATGTCCCCGCCACAGATCGCGCCAACCGGGCCACGCACCGTCGCTACCGCGAATCTCCACCAGCCCGAAGATCAACTCCCCGACACTCGCATGCACCCACTTCGGCAACAGAATCCTGTTCCCGCCGAGGATGACGACTGGTATCAGCAGCACCGAATAGCTGTACGTTCTCGGGATTTCCACCGCCAGCAGCAACCCCATCGCAACGATCGAGCCGAACTGCAGGACGAAGTCGATCAACGTGGCACCCAGCGACCGCAACTTGCGTGGCGACGGATACCGCGTATCACCTTCGTCCCCATGATACTTCGGCAGAAAATTGGGCAATCTCGCCATCCCGATGACCTCCCCCCGAACTCATCGGGTAATCATGACACGGTCCTACCTGGCCGAGCACATCGCCGGGGAGCGGCTGCCGAGTGGTGGCGGAGGCCCTGCCCCCTGCGGCGAGCAGGACCATGAGAGTCGCTGCCGCAGCATGGAATCGGAGAAGTCTGTTCGACCTCGGTGAGTGAGCGCATCTGGGGAGTTCCCGGAACTTTGTTGGGCGTCGTAGAAATTCGATGGAACCGAACGGATCTGCGGCGCGTCTAAACCGGAAGGCGAAACCGAAGGATCGCTCTGTGATTTGCGCGGTGAGGGTTTCGTTGACAGGGTTGGATCGGACTGGCAGCTGCTTGGGAGTGGGAGGTGTCGATGGTCGGCTTTGATCCAAGCCGTGCCGCAGAGGATTTGGCGCAGTACGCGACAGATTTGGAGCAGAAGGCCCGGCGGTACGGAGAACTGCAAGGTCGGATGGCCGCGGTGTCGGCGTCTGCGTCCAGCGCGGGTGGACGAGTGGCGTCCGGTGGGGCTGCAACACCGTACGTTGCCCCGAAGGTTATGACCGATGTTGCACAGGCGAGCGCCACTTTGACGAAGGCACTGTCTAATATGAAGGCGGCGTTCAAGGACGTCAACACCTATCTGGAACCAGTTGTAAAAGGTTTCGCGACAGCCTCAGACGATAAAAATTGATGCCCGTGTGCCGGGTTGTTCGAAAACATCGCTTCGGCTGTCAGTTGCGGTGAGTGAGAAAGGATTCTTCGTGGGTGCCTATCTGAGCACGTCCGACTTGCCGCTACCTGCGGGGTGGCAGCGAAAGGCGTTCGGGTTGTACCGATATGCGGTATTTCCGTTCGCGATGGGATTGCTCTTTCTGCAGGCCGTGCCCGGCGTGATCTGGGCTGTTCTGACCGGAGAAGAGTCGGTGTCGGAGGGGATTCTGTTCCTTGCCCTCCTTGCCCTCCTTGCCCTCCCTGGTCTCCTGGGCACCGGATTCCTGCTAGCGGCATGGTCGCAGGTTCCACGAAAAGCGCCGGTAGCCGCCGAGATTCGGACTACCGCCGATGGCAGTGCGTTGGTACTACCAGTTCGGCGATATTCGGTTCTGGCCAGAAGTCGTTCCACCGCCGGTATCGAATTGACTCGTGGTCACGTGACGATCAGGTACGGAAAATCGTCAGTAGGCATTGCCTGGGACGATATCTCGGCGATCGAATCCCGTTGCGACAAGGTGCGGTCCACCCGAACCAACGTCATCGATATCGTCCCCCGCGGATCCGAAACCGGCTCCCGAATCATCGACATCCCCCACCCGTTCCTGGCCACCGACCCCACCAGGGTCTACCACCTACTCCGGTTCTATGTCCGCAATCCCGAACTCCGACCGGAACTCGGTACCCAAGCCGGCTTGGACCGATTCCAGCACGGTGGTTATGGATCGGAGATGAGAGTCGATTGATTGCCCGGTCCTATGGCAAAGGTGCCGAGACGCACCGAGCGTCAGGGCTGGATCGTGTTCGGGGTTTTGCTTCCCAGGCAGCTCAGCGCCTGCATGGCCTCGCGCTCTATGCGTGAGAGATCACCGAGAATGGTGCCTGCCTGTACGAGGCACTGCGCATTGCCTGATTCACCGGCTGTCGTGATCAATGCGGCGACTTCCGTCCATAGGGTGGCTGCCTCGGTGTACAGCCTATGGCCGGTGCGCAGGTGGCCGCTGTCGATCAGTTGGGTGCACTCGGCGAGGAAGTCGCGGTAGAAGTTGCGAAACAGGGCGCCGCCGGTGCCGGCCTTCTCCATCAAGAGGGCAGCCTGCAGCAGGTCCCGCTGTGGGTTGTCGGTCCGCTGGAACCATGTTCGCACCAGCTTGCCAGCCTTCTCGATGCCTCGGTGGCCAAGGTTGGCGATGGGCGGGTTGAGGAAGGCGTCGGCGCAGGCGGTGATCGCGGGAATGATCTGACTCCGCGGGGAGAGCGGGTTCCTGGGAGTGGCGAGGGTGAAGGATCGATGCTTGGCGGTCATCGGGCCGCGCGCAGCCCTGGCCTGGGCGAGGCTGGTCAGGCCGGTGGATACCATTCCGCCTTGCTGGTCGGTGTCGACCAGATAGGCGTTGTGGTCGTCGTACCCGTACATGGCGACGATATGACCGCCGAAGTGCACCTTCGACGTGAAGTAGTCCAGGTAGTAGCTGTCGAGCTGCAATCCGACGGGGTGGCCGGCGTCGATGGGGGCAACCACGTTCTCCCAAGCCCTGCGGGGGGAGGTGGTCTCCTGCACCAGCAGCTCCAGCCCGACTCTGGTGGTCAGGTTTCTGGTGAGATCGAGAGGTTTGACCCGTCCCCCGAGGAAGGGGAACCCCATAGTTTTGCTGTCCCAGTAGACGAAGGACAGACCGGAGCCGAGGCCGAAGAGCATGGGCTCGGACAGATCGAGTCCCTGCTGCCGCAACAGCACTCCCAGAGCCGTAGTCTCGCAGTGCTGCGTATCGCGGGTTTCAATGTCTATTACCGTGGTCATGCCATGCTTTCCTGGACGGGGATGATCAGCCGGGTCATCAGCTCTTCTCGCGGTGCCGCTGCCGGCCCGACGACATAGAACTCACGTACGGCGCTCACGAGCGCAGTCCACGCTTGTAGATGCGGCGAAGAGAGCCCCGTCATCATGTTGGACTCTCCCGTAGGGGCAGAGTCCAACGCTGTACCCGCTGGCCCGAAGTCGATCGGCTCCTCACTGTGTCGGGACCGCGCCAAACATGCGTCAGCTTGTCCGATTTCGATGGTGCGCTGGCATTCAGCCGGAAACCGCGCCGAGATTCGCACCGTAGAGCCACCTCGAAAACACCCCGAGGACACCACGAGCGTTCACCGAACGCGGCGACCGCCTGTGGGGCATCGCCTCGCTGCCTGTTGCAGCCCGTCTGTGGTGAATAGTGCGATGGCATCTCGGTTCATCCCCGGAGAAAGAAGTTCCCGAGATGCCATTCGCGCGATCTGAGCCAGCGTTCCACGGGTCGGAGTGAATTTCCTCGTGTGTCAGGCGGATAGGCAGTGCGTTGGTCATTGCCGAGCTCCTGGAGTTTCTGTGCTCGCCGGGAGGCTTCGCAGTCCGACGACGACGCGCTGATACTGCTGGATCGAGTGCAGTTCCCATTGCTCGAGGCCGACTCGCCTGCACCCAACCACGGAAATGAGCAGTCGTTCACAGGCTCTTACCCGGCGACCCCAGCAGTTCCGGTCGACGTCACCGGTGACCGCCGTCTCAGCACCTGGGCGGACAGTACCACAATGGCGACAACGGCCGCGGTAATGATGATCGGAAGAATCATGGTGCCGGCCTGGTCCGCGGCATGGGCGATCGGGTTGGCGAAACCGAGTCGATCGAACGCCCAGCCGAGGGCGGCGATGATTACCAGGAGTGAGCCGCCGACGCGAAGGACCGGCTCAGCTCGGGTGGTGGCCAGTGCCAGTAGTGGCGGCAGGGCGAGCGCGACCAGCAGCAACTGAACGGCCTCGATGCCCAGATTGAACCCGAGCAGACTGAGCGCCAGTTGGCTGGTGGACAACTCCAGTTCGGCCAGGGTGAACGAGAACGCCATACCGTGGATAAGCCCGAATGTCCCGGCGACGACGGCTTCTCGGCCCGGGAACAGTGGCCGGATGGCGTGTGCGCCGCCCACCAGGATCGTCGCGGCGATGAGTGTTTCGACCGGGCGCGCAGGGATCTCCAGCCGACTCAGGGCGCTGACCACGAGCGCAGCGGAGTGCCCCACGGTGAATGCGATTGTGACAGCCAGGATGTGCCGAACGGCGCGACGTGGTCGGTTGTCCGGGTGCCAACGACCGGCCTTGGCTATCAGCACGGCTGGTAGTAGGAGGGTAAACAGAAACAGGAGGTGGTCAGTGCCCTCGAGAATGTGATGGCCACCGAGTATCACCATTCCGACGAATCCCCGCCACACGCTGGCATCGTTCAGATCCACCGATAGGGGTGGCACGGTCATGGACTCGGCGTCCATGCGTACGACGCCGATCTGTCTGCCGTCATTATCGGCATCGACTTGCCCGGCTTGCCAGTCCTGGCGGACCGCGACAATGGCGATATGCGTGACAACCTTGTGGATGACGGCGTCGTAGCCCAATACGAATCGGCGCATGTCGACGCCCGGCGGCGGGGTCAACACTGCATGGACGACGAGTTCCTTGTATGAACCTGTGGCCGTCCGGTCTGCGTAGTCCAGACGCATGTCGCTGATCTGGACGGTCCACGGCACGCCGTCCGGCGTGGCGGGCCGCAAATGGTCGCGCAAATAGCTCGTCAGTCCGGCGGAGTCCTCGGCCGACAGGTCCGGCTTCAAGTTGATGTCGATACCGCTGGCCTCCGCGAGATTGGCTGCGGGTACCAACAATTCTGCGTTGATCGCCGTCTCGCGCACATCGAGCAGAACCTTGCTGCCCGGCATCGGATGCGCTGGTGCGGCAATCGGGTTGTACAGCAATACGATAACTGCACAACCCAGCATGACCAGTACTCTTCGTAGCGTTCGTGTCATGGGCCGATGATGCGCGCTCCACGGGTAGGCCTGAATCGGTCGATCTACCTATCTTCGCGACGGCCCGCATGCGGATAGCCTCTCGTGCCCAAAGAGCCTGGCGACAGACCGGCGGCGGGGCCGGTGATATATGACCGGCCTCGTTGTGCTGCCACGCCGCTAGCTGGTCGAACGCTCACTGGCGCCTGGATCTGCCTGCGCCGCAGCTGCATTCGCGAGTACGAACGCCCGCCCCTACCACCACGAAGCCTGGGTCACCTGGGATTCAGGTGAAGGGCCTACGAGTGGACAGGGCGGGAACCTATTCGAACCGGACCGACATCTTGCCAGACTTCACCGATCTGCGAAGACAGATCGAACTAAGCGGACCGCGGAGATCAAAGACATCAAGGCCGTGGGCGTCGGACGGGCCGAGAAGCAGCTCACAACGGACGAGGCCCCCAGATCGCCTACGAGCGGTGGGTCAACGCGTGCCCAGCGCATCGAGGATCATCGGACGCGCTATCGACAGCGCTTGCTGCCAGTAGGGCCAGGTGTGCGTTCCGTTGACGATGTCGATACGGGCGGCAATTCCCAACGCCGCCACTCGATCACGGAACATCTCGGCGGCAGCCAGTGCCATCGCCTCCAGACCCATCGCGTTCACGGTGTTACCGGCCCCGTTCGGCAGGTCGAGCGGACCAGGCAGGCCATTACCGCACCAGACGTACATCGGCAGTCCGCGCAGCAGCTCGGCCTGCACGGTGGCATCGTTGCGCTTCCAGGCGGAATTCCCGGCCGGACCCCACATGTCGTCCACATTGAAGTTGCCCTCGTCCCACATGGCGGCGCGCATCGCTTCGTTCCAGAGCGGAAACGTCGGGTGCACAAAGCCCGAAAAGGATCCGGCAAACTTGAATTGGTCACGATGGTGGGCGGCCAGCGTCAGCGCGGCGTTGCCCCCCATGGAGGCCCCGACGATCGCGTTGTTGGTTCGCGACACGCCGAACCCTTGCAGGAACGCAGGCAGCTCCCGAGTAAGGAAGGTCTCCCATTTGTACGTCGCTGCCTGATGGTTGGTACTACTCGGGCGGTACCAGTCGGTGTAGAAACTCGAGCGACCGCCGACCGGGAACACCAACGTGACATTGTCGCCCGCGAACTGGCGCAGCGCGTCGGTATCGGTCGTCCACTGGTTGTGGTCGCCCGGCGCACGGAGACCGTCGAGTACGTAGAGGGCCGCACTCCCGCCGCGCGCCGCCCACTGCACCTGGACTTTGATCGGACCCATGCTGGATGGCACGGAGAGCTCCTGAACACCCCCTGCCGGTGCGCGCAAACCCGGTGCGGCAGTGGCCATCGCCGCACCGATCGTCGACACAAGCACAGCTGTCGCAACGACAGTTACGGCCTTCCCGAGCCAACCACGAATCACCCGAGTACCTCCCATTTCTCCCCGGACAATCTACCGCAGACCGAAACCACTGTCGCCCAGTCCAAGTCACCACCGATTGTCGGCGCACCGACGCCGCGACCGGAGGGAGTACAGGCATCCGTGGTTCCGGCGAGCACCATCACCAGCGTCCGCCCCCTCCACGGCCTCAACTTGATCGCAACCCTTGGGCGTCGTTACTTGTCAGCACAATCCGCGGGAGAACACCATGCTCTTGTCGCCTCCGAGGTCGTGCATGACCACCTGTCGCCCGGTTTTGCCATCCCATTCGGAGTAATGCTCGTTCCCGGCATCGTCCTGCAGCCAATCCGCTACGCCACTGCCCTGCCAGTACTGGCTCTTCCAATCGCTCGGCACTCCGGCCTGGAATCGGCCGAGATGCGACTTCGCTTTGAACGAGTCCAGATCGGCGCGTGGCAGCTCGGCAACCACCTCGACAGTCTGATCACTGAGCCCAGCCATGGCACTCTCGGCTGCGACGACTTTCACGCCGTTCGGGAAGTGGATACCGCCACATTCCCAGATCTTCTCGACATCCGAAGGGCCGCTACAACCCGTGAGCACTAGGGGCCGTCCTCAAAGCCATACGAGCAGGGTGGCCAGGTCGAGCATGCCTCGATAAGAGGTCGCGGTCTTGTCGTATCCGGTGGCGATGGCTCG
>NZ_JBFAHV010000013.1:0-210224 GCF_040654375.1 Nocardia sp. NPDC050710
CGTCACCGGCCGCCACCTCCACGTAATGCGGTTCGAACGGGAAGCCGGGTAGCCCTGCGAACCGCTCGTCGGGCGTCCTCAATATCCGCATGGCCGATCCTTTCGCCGAGAAGTGCGTGGCTATGCCTTGTCGTCCCACCAGCGAGGCGGGTCCGGGTCGGGTTTGTCCGGGCTTGCGAAATGGAACGGTACGCCGAGCCGATCAGCGAGGGCGCAACCGATGGATGTGGCTTCTTGCGCTTCGGTCCATGGTGGGACATCGCTGTTGAACAGTCGAAGGTCGGTGCCGTGCCTGATGAGGGCGAGGTCATGTTCGGTTTTCGGTTGCAGGGTCACGGCGATCAGCAGTACGAACCAGCCGTTGGTGTCGCCATCCCACAGAGCTTCGATGACATCCGGGATGTGGGGCAATGCCGCGACCTGGTTGATCAAATCATCGAGGTGCAGCGGCGGGCTCGGCCTGACCCACGGCTCGTCGAGTTCGACGCACCGTTCGACGAGAAGATCCATGCATTCGTATAGTCCGGGGCACGGATCATCCACCGTGTCGCGGATCGCCTTGACGGCCTGCAGTTTCAGATCTTGGGTGATCAGCTCATCGACGCGGGACCGGAGATCGGTAGGGATCCGCTCCCACAGCGGGTGTTTCATCAACCTGCCTCTCGCCGCACAGCAGCCTACGCGAGGCGGACTGCTCGAGCCAGCACCGACGATGTGCCGTACATCCTGAGCACGGTGGTGGGTCGCCCGCGACCGTGCCGGTCGCTCCCGGTTGCCGAGTGGCTAGCCGACAGGTGCTGTCGCCGACACCGATACGGTGCGGCGGATACCCGCAGCGCAAGCGAGGGCGAACATCAGACCGAATGACATCCAGCGCACCGGAACGACACCCATCGCGGTCAGGAGATAACCCGCGCCCAGGGCGCCGAGAGCAACTGCGGCATCGGCGACCAGGGCGACCGCCGCCGCGGCGCGACCGAGAATGTGTTCCGGAATGACCTCGACCCGGTAGATGGTCATCGCCACGTTGCCGGCGACTCCGACAGCGCCCACACCTCCCCAGCACACAGCCAGCACGATCGGGTTGTCGCTCAACGCGATCGGCAACAACACGGCGGTCCATATCCAGAGTCCAGCTCGGTAGATCGAAAAGGCCTGGAATCGTGCTGTCAGCCGCGCCGCCACCGCCGCGCCCAGAATGCCGCCCACGCCCGCGGCGGCGAGCACCACCCCGGCGGTCCAGGTCGGGTGCGTGCCACTACCGAGCTCGAACAAGATCAGCAGGAGCACCAGCTGGATGATCATATTCGACGCGCCGGCCGCGGCGGTTGTCGTACGCAGCACCGGCTCGTTCCACACCATCCGCAGTCCTACCGCGAGATCTCTTCTGCTGGTATGCGATTCGGCTTCGGCCGAGCGCGTCGCCACGGCCGGATCCCGGCGAATCAACGACAAGGCGACCAGACAGTACAGATAGGACGCGGCGTCGATGACGAACGGCAACCAGCGCGCCAAGCCGTAGATGGCGCCACCGACAGCACGGCCGAGCAGCGACGCGACCGGCTGCTCGGCCTCGAGGAAGGAGAAGGCAGCGGGGCGTTGGTCTTCGGGCACGATATCGCAGATCGCACCCAGTTCGGCCAAGTCCACGAAGACGTAGACGGCGCCTTCCACGAAGGCGGCCAGCACGATCAACGGCACCAGCGCGGGCGCGTCCAACAGCACCGCCGCCGCGACAGCGCAGGCCGTGAGGAGTCCGACGGTCTGGCAGATACGAAGGATGCGGAGCCGGTCATACCGGTCTACGATCTCGCCCGCGACGAGCCGGAACAGCAGGCTCGGGGCGCTGACCGCGAAACCGACCCAACCGGCGGCCGCAGGCGAACCGGTCAATGACAGCACCAGCAGCGGCGCGGCGATCCTGGTGCCGTGAAATCCGATCAGGGACACGGCATTGCCGGACCACAACAGCGCGAAGTCGATCCGGACGCGCGCCCCCGAGCCGATCATGACGGTGCCGACAGCCAGCGTAGCAACTGCAGAATATCGGTGTCGGCGCCCAGTGCGGCGTACAGTCCTGCTGCTATCTCCGCTCGTTCGGCGAGGACACCGAAGTCGTTCTCGCCGAACATCTTCGGCGCTGTCAGCGCCAGCCCAGCCCAGAGTTGCGGCCGTAACGGATCCGCGCGGAGTTCCTCACTGTAGAGCACGTGTGCTCCGGCGATATCCCCGGTCAGATATGCGTGATCCCCCGCTGGCTGCTCCGGACTCGACAGCGCGGCCGCCGCGGCGGTGTCGAATGTGGTCAGCTGAGCGGCCAGGTGCAGCCCCTTGTACCGCGCCGGGATGCCCGCCTGGTCGATCAGACTCGCCGAGGGCAGGATTGGGACGGGCCTCTTGCCCGAATCCCACCGCGCAGCGAGTTCGGCGATGACCTCCGGGTCGGGTACCGAATTCCGCACCGCCCAGTAGGTCCGATGTGCGGCAGAGGATTCCGCTGCCGCATACCGCGCTTCCGCGGGCACCTGCTCGTCGTTCCACGGGCGCATGGCCGTTTCGAGCCCTCGGAGCAGACGATGGCCCGCGTCGGTGAGCAGCCCTGAGTCCGCCGCCTGCACCGTGGCCACCGAGAGCTGTGTGCGCCACAGTTCGAAGTCGGCATGCGCCTGCAGTGATCCGTGACAGTTCGAGGTGCGGTGCACCCGCCAGAAATCGACAACTCCGAAGAATGCGTAAATCCCGTGTAGCAGACCGAAGATCGGTCGCGGGTCGTCGCGCCAGGGCGCGTAGAACCGACAGGCGGTATCGGGGATGAACAGCTCGACCTGATCGGAGAGAAGATTGAACTTCGTGTGCTGGATCTCGTGCAGCAGAGTGAGCGCGAACTCACAGGTGTCGATCGTGGCGGTGGTGTAGACGCAACCGGGCCCGTTGTAAGAGGTGTAGCACGCCGTCTCCACTCGCGCCTGCACGCTCAACGGCGTAATGCTGCGCAGGCATTCCCGCATCGGCGCGACATACCGGTCCAGGTCACGATGTAGGAGCTGCCACGCGGCGGTGAAGTCCTGCTGCCAGCGCCTGGCTTGCTCGGCGTCGAGTCGTGGCATGGGCAGCCCGGCCTGGCGCTGCCGGAATGGATCCAGATCGTCCAACCGGACCAGCGGTTCGCCGTCGCCGCCGCCCAGGAAGTGCAGCGGGAGCCAGGCCGACTGTGTTTCCTCCGCTACGGAGTCGACCTGGACGGATCCGGTCGCTGCGGTGAAATGCAATGTGCCGGAGGTCGTCCAGCTCAGGTCGCAGTGTCCACACACGTCGTCTTCACCGAGCCGCGCCAGCCCGAGGCCGGGCAGCATGACCGCACCGTTGCGCAGCACCAGCTGTGCCGAGCCCGCGGTCCCGGACATGATGCTCGCCGAGGCGGCCAGCCACCCCAGATAGCCGCAGTCCGCCCAGAGCGGAACCCGCGAATCATCGGATTCCGCAGTGGCACGGAGCAATACGTGGTTGAGCCAGGTGCCCGTGTTCGGATAGCACAGCAGGGTGGCCACCACCTCCGGATGGTGGGCCTGTACATCGGCCAGCGCCCGGTAGGCGTCGACGACGCCGGCCTGGGCAGTCACCTCGGGATGGTCCGCCACTTCATCGACCAGCGCGTGCAGGAGCATCATGCGCAGCGTGAGCAATCCCTGCATCAGTGCCGAGGCGCCGGCTCCGGATCCGTGTCCCGAACTCAAATCCGTTGTGATGTCGATGCTCTCGTCCAACAAGACTGTCATCGGTCATCTCCTAGTCTGTTTTGTGCCGTCAAGCTCTGGCAGCGATGAGATCCGTTCGCACCCGGGCTTCGATGTGGCCGATGAGCTTCTTCAGGTCGGCGCAATACACCGACGGGTTGCGGAATCCGGCGCCCTCCTGGTACCGGTGCACGTAATGTCCACCGCCGCACACGGTGTGGATCGGACAGGCACGGCAGGTGTCGGCCAGCGCCGCGGCACCGATCTGACGCGCCGCGATCGAGGGCTCCCACAGCGCGGCGTCCAATTGGTTGCCGTCGCCCCGGACCGGGATCCGAGCCGCGCCGTCGAAGGCCGATTTCAGCTCGTCGACCTGCTCCAATGAGCCGTCTGTTTCGATGACCGCCAGCCGAACCGGCGCCATGCCGACCAGCTCTGAGGCTGCTGAACGGCCCAATAGCAGATCGATGATGTCATCGAAGACTCGAACCCGCGTCTCCAATTCCGGTGCGCCGTACCAGCGGTCGAAGATGGCGATGAGCCAGTCGGCGTATGGGGCTGTGGCCGGATCGGGGATACGGCCGGGTGGCGGCGTGGTCCAACTGCCGTTCGGCAGTAGAAAGTCCACGGCTGGCGGGCGGAAAGGTAAGAGCGACTCGTAGGTGCGTACCGGATCATTCGCCAGATCGATGGTGCACAGCAAACCTGCGAACAGTCGGCGCCGTTCGCCGGTCAGCAGACGTTCGAGTCCAGCGGTCACCCGGGCGTGGCTGCCGCGGCCCCGCCGGTCGAGCCGGTGCCGGTCATGCTCGGTCGCGCCACCGTCGAGGCTGACCCCGACGCGGACGTCCCATCGCTCGCAGACGCGCAGCACGTCCTCGTCGATCAGCACACCATTGGTCTGAATACCCAAGCGCACCTTGATATCCGGCTCCAACAGTTGACGCGCGGTGCGTGCGAAGTAGTCCAGTTCATTTGTTCCCACCAGCAGCGGTTCGCCGCCGTGGAAGACCAGATCGATCGTGGGCACCGCGAAGCGAGCGGCATGATCGGCGATCATCCGGCAGGCCCGGTCGAATACCTCACGACTCATGGTCTTCGGCTTGTCGCGCCAACTCTGGTCGGCCATCTCGTAGACATAGCAGTAGTCGCAGGCCAAGTTGCAGAGGCCGTGAATTTTGACAACGAATTCGCGGAAGGCCAGCGGCTGCCAGCCACTATGACGCAACTCCGCGAAATCCAATCCCCAACCGGACCAGGGCAATTCCTCTGTCGAGTTTCCCATCGTTGCGGCCCTCTTCCCTCGGTAACGGTACGGACGCCCGGCGGTGGGGCCGCAGGCTATTCGGCGTACCGACTCGCCCACGGCCCCTTCGATTCGCGCGGACTACTGGTCCGTACCGATAAAGGACTTGAACGAGCCCTCATCGGACTGCGAGATATGCCGGGCCAGTGCCGCGCGGAGCGCGGGCGGCGCGGCTTTCATCACTTGCTCACGGTCACGGCCCGCGAGTTCCGACAGATTTCCCATGGCGAACTTCCTTTCGATTGCCCGCGACGGCTCCGTAATTCACGCATCGCTGATCTGCCGATCGCGAAATGCGCAGCCGTCGACACGGGGCGGGATAAAGGATCCCGGGGCAGGAATTGCGGCCCGGGTAGCTGAACTGTACTGAACGGGAACAGGTTTCGACCTCCAGCCGTTCCCAATAATGAGAACATATCGTTGCACTACAACCACTTTCGGTCATTGTCACTGAACGCCGACTCGGCGACCCACTCGGCAGTTCTCTCGAACTACACCCTCTCAACCCCCTCGCCGCCGATTTCATCAGCTTGGGTCACCAGCCTCTGGCCAGAACCTCACAGTGGTGCCGGGAAGGTGCACAAGGTCGACAGGTACGTATGTGCTGCAACCGACTACCGGGCCGGGGAGGGCTCCGAACATCGCCGAGAGCGCGCCGGTGAGGACAGCACCTGCCCGCACCGGCGAGGACACAGCCCCACCGCACCGCAGAGACCACCGGCCAGTGTGCCGATTGCAGCGCCCAAGGTGATCGTGCACGTCATTCGGGTCCCGCGGCCTGCTCACGCTCGTACTCGGTCTTCCACGGAGCCTGACTTTCGAAAGGCAATGCCGTCGGCTTGTACACCGCGTGCTCGACATCCAGCTGCGGGGTCAGAGTGGCCGTGCGGTCCTTGATTTCTACCGCAATCGGGAACTCGAAATCGTCGAGCCGGCAGGTCAGCGGCGCCCCTGCAACCGTGGTGCCGTCGGCAGCCTTGATCCTGAAGGCCCCGCCCTCGACGACGAGCGAACCGGAATCGGTGGCGATCACCATGCGCTTCTCGTTCAGATCCCCGAGCCGGAGGTGACCGCATGATAGGGACTGCCTGAACACCAAGCTCGGTGGCCACGATTTGTCGCCCGCGCTGGCATGGAATCCGGCTCCCGTCGGCACTGCCGAACTGCTCCTGGTGATACAAGATGCCGACGTACCGTTGCCCTTCCCCTCCAGCCATGGTGCCGCATTGCTCGATCCCACGGTCACGATGCCGCCGATCGCAGGCCTGAACCCCGGTACCGTCTCCGCAGGTGTGCACATGCTCAGAGTGGGTACTACGTCCGGCTACAACGGCCCTCGACCGCTCCCCGGCCATGGCCCGCATCGTTACGCCATCCAGCTGTTCGCGCTCGCCGAAGCCATCCCCTCCGGCGAGCGGCGTCGCCTCGGAAGCGCTGTCGGAGCCGTCGGCCATGTCTTGGCCCGCGGCCGGATAGACGGCTTCGCCAAGCGCACCTGAAAGCCTGGGATCATCCGTGGGAACCGGCCAGGCGATCGCTCTGCCCCGTCGGGGATTCGAACACGGCGAGCCGCAGGTGTCACGCAACAACGACTGGTCGTACCGAGACGAAATCGGCACCATCGCCCAGGCTGTGAAGCAAGCCCGGTCCGCGTCGCGTCCGGTCATCGTGCTGGGACACAGCTTGGGCGCCCAGCTCGCAGCAGGTTATGAGCTCGATCATCACGGCGCAGACGGACTGATCACCGTTGGCGGATGCTTGTCGCACTTCCGCCACTACCCGAAATTCGGGCTACCCGTAGCCACGATGGCCTCGCTGGTGCCGGTCGTGACAGGCGGCTTCGGCTACCTGCCCAAACCAGCCTTCGGCGCGCCCGGGGCGCGCACGCTCATGCGGGAATGGGCCAGGATGGTGTTGACGGGACACCCGCCGTATCCCACCCGGGGCACGATCGACACGCCGTCTTTGGTGATCGCACTCGAGGGCGACACCCTCGCGCCGAGAGGCGGTGTCGAGGCATTCGCGGACCAACTGTTCGATGCCCGCCATCTCACCCGATGGGACTACAGCACAACGATCGTTCCCGCCGGTGCCAGCGACGATCACATCAAGTGGGCTCGCAACCCCGGCCCGGTGGTCGACCGCATAGTCGTATGGTGGCATCAGGTGCACCGGAATGCTACTTCGCAGAACGCGATCGGCCATCGACACCGATCGAGCACAGCGCTCGATGCAGCGCGAACCCCCTGCCGATCCACTAGCACTCCGGCAGCAACACCGGCCACCACGTGACCGGCCATGCTCATCCGCTGGCCCGGAAACGACGACATCCCCTCGCGCCGATCGAGGTTCACCCCCGCACCGTGACGCTGCTCGCCCGCACCGTCCGCGCATCTCGCCGCCGTATCTCTGGCCGTATGCAACCGCGGTCGGGCTGATTCTGGGCGCATGCGGTCGGCGGATGGTGGAGCGGCCATGTCGTCGTTGTCGTGGCCAGAACCCGGGCCGCTGCGGTAGACGGCCCGCGGCTCGAGCTCCGATAGGAATGCCTCATCGAATTCCGGGAAAAGCGTCCGATCGTTGTCGGGCTCGCGGCTTTGCGTCCCTCGGTGTCGCGTACAAGTAGTGCCCGAATGTCCGCTGGCTTCCGTCAGTGTGAATTCTGTTCTTGCACAAGCCATCGTCCGCTGTGTATCGATGTCGAGCTAGGGTATTCTGCTACCTCATTCGCCAGCGCCTTCCCACGTCTGGTCTGCCCGGCAGGGGTGCGGCCAAGTGACCAGGTCACGGTGCGGTCGGCTCATGCGCGCGGCGGTCCCGCGGGTTGACGGTCACGGCCGCAGTTCGTGGCGCGAAGGGATCACCGGCGGATCGATCGCGCTGTCAACGCGGCGAGCACCTGCTGGGTCTTGGTATCGCCGGTCGCGATGCGCAGACCACATCGACGGACCGCGGCCTCGAGTTTGCGTTGTCGATGGAGGGCGCGGTTTCGCACCTCGCCGCGTGACTCACCGTGTTCGGGAGTAATTCTCAGGGACAGCTCGAGCAGGTCGAGGTCGGCGACGGTCCAGCGCTCGGCATCGACCTGCAGATCCCCCACGCGCACCTTCGTCCACTTCGTCGACGCGATGGGGCCCATGGCCAGGAGGCGGTCGACGGCAACCCCCGGTGGCGTGCAGCTCACCAGGAGTTGGCGCTGGGCGGTGGCCAGAACGGTGGTGACGTCGGCGCCGAGCACGGTCGCGTCACGTAGGGATCCGGCCGGTCGGTCACTGACCGCCGAGGCCGACAGGACGCGGCGTTCCGCGTTCCAGTCCTCTTCGATGCGGTACCGCAGTCCGTCGTCGGTGAAGGGGGTGGTCCATCTGCCGACCAATTGCGATGGCAGGCAGGGGCGCAGTTTGACGGTCAGGTCATCGTTCTCGCCGCTGCGTAATCGAATGACGATTCGGCTCGACAGCAGCGTCGGCGCTGCGCCGGGCCCGGTGGGACGGGGCTCGGCGAACCAGATGCGACGGTCGATCGCCGGCCGGCCCGCGCACTCCAGCCGGGTCAGCGCCTCCGCGATGCCCCCTTCGAGGTTGACCTTGATTTCGATCGGAGTGATCACCGAAGCGCCCCTTTCTCGCAGCTGCCGCGGATGCGTCCCGCCGTCCGGCAGCATCATCGAAGACAGCGTTGTCCAACCGCGGCCGTCCGGCGCGCGTACCGCGCTACCCGATTGCGCGGTTTGGCACCCGCTGCCAGGTGACATCGGCGGTGTACGGGAAAAGTAAGAGCTCGGACCCGGACGGCTCACCAGGGCGGTAGTCGTCGCGACAGAACAGGTGTCGCGGTTGTGAAGGATCGGCACTTCTGTTCCAGCGATCGGGTTGGCGTAGTCGACTACTCGTGACGGGTGTCCGGGCGCCCCGGAGACTGGCATCCGAATTCGATCTTGGCGCGTCGCAGCTCGCGCCAGCCACTGGAGGTTCCTCATGGTCAGTGAAAAGTCGACAATTCCCCCCACTTCACAGCCGCCTCCGTCGTCGCGTCGCCTGCCGCCCGTCACCCGACTGTTGGTCGCGGTCGCCGAGGCGCTCGATCGCGGTGTCGGCTGGTTCCGGTTGCCCTCCCCGGTGGGGTTGGCCGTCCTCGTCGGCTTGCGCAGCCGCCTGCGCGCCGAGAATCTCTTCGACACCGGTCCTCATCCGGACGGACCGTTGCCCACCGACGGGTCCACTGTCGGCGAACACCTGCGCGCACGAACCATCGACGGGACCTACAACACTCTCGCCGAACCCCGCGCGGGTTCGGTCGGCTGCCGGTTCGGTCGCAACATCCCACTGGAACACACCTATCCGGAGGATTCCGACCGGATTCTGGAACCAAACCCGCGGCTGATCAGTCGAGATCTGTTGACCCGCAAACAATTTCAGCCCGCGACCACATTGAATCTGCTGGCGGCGGCTTGGATTCAGTTCGAGGTCCACGATTGGCTCAGCCACGGTGATGCCGATGCGGAGCCCTGGACGATTCCGCTGTCCGATCTGGATCCGTGGCCGGCGCCGCCTATGACGATCCCGCGCACCCCCACGATCCCCAGCCCCGACCCCGACGGTCCCCCGAATTACACTACCCAGGAATCCCATTGGTGGGATGCCTCCCAAATCTATGGCAGCACACCGAAATTCGCCGCAGCGCTACGGACCGGGGAGAAAGGGCGCCTCGAGGTCGACGAATTGGGACTGCCGCCACTGGACGTGGAAGGGCTGCTGGATCTGTCCGGCACGGCGGCCAACGCCTGGGTCGGACTCGCTCTGTTGCATTCGCTGTTCATGCGCGAACACAATGCGATCTGCGAGCGCTTGGCCCGCCGCTACCCCGACATGAGCGACGATCAGCTCTACAACACCGCTCGTCTGGTCAACTCGGCATTGCTCGCCAAGATCCACACCATCGACTGGACACCGGCCATTATCGCCCACCCAACCACCGTCGCCGCCATGCGCGCCAACTGGTTCGGCGTCCTCGGGGAACGGATCGCTCGCCGGTTCGGTCGCCTCAGTGGTAACGAAGTGTTGTGCGGCATACCCGGATCCGCCACCGATGACCACGGTGTCCCGTTTTCGCTGACCGAGGAATTCGTCGCCATGTATCGGATGCATCCGCTCATCCCCGACGACTTCGTGATCCGCAGCCTGGCCGACGACAGTGTCGTCGCCGAGTATCAGCTACCCGATCTGGGGGTCGCCCACATCCGCGAGCGTCTGGCCGAGACATCGATGGACGCGATGTTCTACTCTTTCGGCCGCGCCAACCCCGGTGCGCTGACCCTGCACAACTATCCGGTCCACCTGCAGAAACTCGACCGCCCCGGCCACCCGCTGATGGATCTCGCGACCGTGGACATCCTGCGGGTCCGTGAACGAGGAGTACCGCGCTACAACGAGTTCCGCCGCCAACTGCGCCTGCGACCTGCCACCTCGTTCGACGAATTGACCGACAACCCGGTGTGGGCGCGGGAACTCGAGCGGGTCTACGGCGATGTGGAAGATGTCGATCTCATGATCGGGCTCTACGCCGAGCCCAAACCACCCGGATTCGGCTTCAGCGACACCGCATTCCGCGTATTCGTACTGATGGCCTCGCGGCGGTTGTCGGGTGACCGATTCTTCACTACCGACTTCCGTCCCGAGATCTACACCGAGGCCGGCATGGCGTGGGTACGCGACAACACCATGCGCAGCGTCCTGCTGCGTCACTTTCCCACTTTGGCGCCCGCGCTCGACGGTGTCGCCAACCCGTTCGCTCCGTGGCGCAGCGTCGGCCCGCTGCGTGAGCAGGAAAGGAAGCGACCGCGATGACCGACCTGACCGCACCGCGCACGACCACCCGGACCTACCTTCGCTACCGCGACGATCTCGAACGGCCGCGCCCCGACGAAGACCGCGATATC
Organism: Nocardia sp. NPDC050710; assembly: GCF_040654375.1. NCBI lineage: Bacteria > Bacillati > Actinomycetota > Actinomycetes > Mycobacteriales > Nocardiaceae > Nocardia > Nocardia sp. NPDC050710. The sequence goes on from NZ_JBFAHV010000013.1 coordinate 10,979, forward strand.
GACAAGATCATCGCGGTGCTGCGCAGCAACAACGAACGCGCCTATCGCAACTACAAGCACGGGCTGCGCGACGCGCACGCCAAGAGTCACGGCATCCTGCGCGGCGAACTCACCGTTCACCCCGGCCTGCCATCCGAACTGGCCCAGGGCCTATTCGCCACCCCGGCCACTTATCCGGTCGTCGCCCGGCTGTCGAGTACCTCCGGCGTAATCCGCAGCGACCAGCTGCGCGGCGTGCGCGGGCTGGGAATCAAGGTGCTCGGCGTGGACGGGCCACGCGCACTGCCCGGCGACACGGCCAGCACCCAGGACTTCATCATGGTCACCCACCGTGAATTCCTGTTCGCCGACGCCCACGCCTACTACACCCAGGGCATGCCCACCGCATGGGTGCTGGCCCGGTTGCCCGATTCCGTCCTGCATACGGGCAGCACCGTCCTCTCCGCGCTCGACGAGCACGTGTTGCGGCGTATCGGACGTCCATTGCCACCCAATCTGGGCGTGTTCGTCCGGCCCAACACCCATATCCTGGGCGAAACCTTCTATTCCTCGGCACCCCTGCGCTACGGCGACTACATCGCCAAGATCCTCTACACCCCGGTTTCACCGGAAGTCAGCGCCCTGACGGGTCAACCGGTGAGCCACGACGCGGGCATCAACGCCCACCAGGACATGGTCGTCGACTTCTTCGCCTGCCACAGCGCCGAATACGAGCTGCGCGTGCAGCTGTGCACCGACCTCGACACCATGCCGATCGAGGACGCCACCGTCGCCTGGCCCGAAGCCGAATCACCGCACCGGACGGTGGCGACCATCCGCTTCGACCGCCAAGACCCCTACACCCCGCAACGGCGCGCCTTCGGTGACGACGTGTTGTCGTTCAACTCCTGGCGCGGTCTGGCTGCCCACCGGCCACTGGGATCGATCAACCGGCTCAAGCAGCGCGTATACGAGGCATCCAGCGATTACCGCCACAACGTCAACAACGCCCCCCGGCTCGAACCGACCCCGGACCAACTTCCAGAATGACCACCGCGTCGCCCGCGCACCCGCCCCCACCCTCGGCGGCAGGTGCGCGAGCCGGAACCACCACCGTGCGCACGCCAGCGAAAACCCGTCGCGGCGGCGGCGGGCAAGATCTAGAATTATTGCTCATGGGGGAGCGCTGGCAACTGCTCGATCGCCCCGTCGAATACGAGGCCGTTCGCGCAGCGTTAACGAGCGGCGATGTCGGCGGTGTCGTACTCGTCGGTGCCGCCGGGGTCGGCAAGACCACCCTCGCCCGACTCGTGACCTCGGGACTGGATACCCCCGTCCGGTGGGCGGCATGTACCGAGTCGTCCCAAGCTATTCCCCTGGGTGTATTCGCGCCGTGGATCGCCCCGACCGCCTCTCGCGATCCCATCGCACTACTCTGCTCGGCCAGGGAAAACCTACTCGGCCAACAAAACACCGTGATCGGCGTCGACGACGCGTACCTGCTCGACAAACTCTCCGCGACCCTGCTGCACCAGATCGCCGTCGACCGCGCCGCTCGTATCGTGGCCACCGTCCGCACCGGCGAACCAGTCCCTGATGCGGTCACGTCCCTGTGGAAGGACGGCTACCTCGAACGCATCGAACTGGAACCACTGACCAAACAGCAGTGCGTCGCACTCGTCGAGACCGTCCTGAGCGGCACCCTGGAAGGCCTCAGCGCCGACGTCATGTGGGAGTCATCGGGCGGAAATCCGTTGTTCCTGCGCAATATGGTCGAAGGCGCCGTGGAGGCGGGCACCCTGACCGAAGTCAACGGGGTCTGGCAACTACGCGGGCCCGCCGCGGTGCCCTCCGGGCTGGTCGCACTCCTCGACGACCGGCTCGACCGAGTAAGCGAGCCGGTCCTGGACACGCTGAAGATGCTGGCCCTCTACGAGCCACTGGACATCGACGTCCTCTCCGACCTCGTCGGCGAGGACGCCGTGGACGCCGCCGAAATCTCCGGCCTGATCCGCACCAGCCGCGACGGCTGGTCTGTCAGCGCCTGCTTCAGCCACCCGCTACTCGGTGACGTGGTGCGTCGCCGGATCGGCACCGCCGCCGCGCGCAAGCGCCGCGGCCGCATAGTCGAGAGACTGCGCGACGAGGATCTGAGCACCGCTGCCCACCGCATCAGACTGGCACAACTGTGCGTCGACAGCGCCCAGCCCATCGATAACGACTTGTTGATCACCGCCGCCAAAGACGCTGTCGCCCTGTCCAATCTGTCGCTGGGTGAACGCCTCGCACGCGTCGCATGCGAGCGCGGCGGCGGGCTGCCCGCAGCCGAACTACTCTCCCGCGCCCTGCTGTGGCAGGGCCGACCGCAGGAAGCCGACGAGGTCCTCGCCGACTTCGACCCGGACCGCCTCGATCAACTTCAACTCGTCCAATGGGGTGTTCCGCGCGCCAGCCGGCTGTTCTGGTGCGTGGGCGATGTCGAACGCGGCCATGAAATAATGAACCTGCTGGGTGAGCGCGTCGAGCATCCCGCGCTGCGCCTCATCGTCGATGCCGTGGACGCGACCATGGCGATACACGAGAACAAGATCGCTGACGGTATCGAGGCCGCCGAATGTGTACTCGCCGACCCGAATTCCCCGAAACAAGCTGTCGACTGGGCGGCGTTCGCCCTCGGCTTGGCGATGCCGGTCGCCGGGCGCGGCGCCGACTTCGCACCGATCGCGGCCCGCAGCCGGGCCCAGCAGAAAACCACCGACGGCATGATCCGGGTCATGGTGCGCTACGGCGACGTGCTGGCACTGACCATCATCGGCGAACTCGACGTCGCCGAGCAGCGGGCCACCGAATATTGCGAGTTCTCCTCCGCCACACAGTTTCTCGGCTGGGCGATCGGTAAAATCGCGGGCAGCGTCGTAGCCACCTACCGTGGCCGCTTCCGCGAGGCGATCACCTCATTCGAACAAGCCCTGGCCGCACTCCACGCCGAATCCTCACTCCCCTGGAAACTGCCGGCGCAGCTGATTCTGGCCCGCGCCTACGCGGCCTTGGGCGACTCCCGACAAGCCGAACGGGTTCTCGGCGACGCCGAGGAATACACCGGTCCACATATGGCCCTGCACGAACCGCAACGCATGATCGCCCGCGCGTGGCTGGCGGCCGGCTCCGGCAGTCAGCATTCCGCGGTCGAACTCGCCCGCAAGGCCGCAGCCATCGCCCACACCGCGGGCCAGTACGCACTGGAAGCCGAAGCCCTGCACCACGCCACCCGATTCGGCGACCGAACCCTCGCCCCACGGCTGGCCTCACTCGCCGGCCGCGTGCAAGGGCCCGTAGTGGCGATCTACGCCCGCCACGCCGCCGCCGTCGAACACTCCGACACACACGCGCTGTCCGCGGTCAGTGTCGAGTTCGAGAATGCCGGACTACTACTGTCAGCCGCCGACGCCGCGGCGCAATCGGTTCCGATCCATGATCGTGCGGGCCAACGCCGACTCAGCGCCCAAGCCGCGGCCCGTGCCCTGGACCTCGCCGCCCGATGCGATGGAGCGACCACCCCCGCTATCGCATCCGCTGCCCACCCGTTGCCGATCACCGACCGGGAACGCGAGATCACCGCCCTCATCGCACGCGGGCTGTCCAACCGCCAGATCGCCGAGCGGCTGTGCGTCTCGGTACGCACCGTCGAAGGCCACATCTACCGGGCCTGCACCAAACTCGACGCCGCCGACCGCGACCAACTCGCCAAACTGATCTGGGGCGACGTCACACAATAGCCACCACCGATGGCTGCGGCGCGCAGAACTCTCACAACCCACGCATTCCCAACGATGGGGAGTAGTTGTTCGGCGGGGAGGAACAATCAATTCGTTACGCGCGGTGCATATTCGAGTGTGCCGGCAACGATGCGGAGGCGGTCGTGGCGGGCTCAGAGGTGACGGATCCAGCCGTTGGCGCCGAGGCCGCCGCGGATATCGCCGAGGGCCTTTCCTCGTCCAACCGCGCCGCGATCAACACCCTGATCTCGCTGGCACACCTGTACGGCGAGGGCGGCAAGAGCGTCGACGGGAGCGATCTGGCGGCGCAAGCAAGTAAGGTCGACGGTTCGGGAGCAGCCGTGGACGCGCTCGAGGGCCAGACCCAGTCCATGCAGAAGGCCGCGGGAAAATTCAACGGACTGGACAGGGACCTCGCCGGGTATATCGAGAAGCTGGCCAAGGACCACAAGGACGACCAGGCCGCGATCTATCGCATCCTGCGCAATGTCTACGCCCAGATCTCGGCCATCGGCGCGGACGCCGACAAACCCTGGGGCCAGCTGAAGATCAGCCGCATACTCACAACCGCACTGCAACAAGCCCTGGATATTGTCCGCGACGGGCGCACCAACGCCGACCGGAACGTGATACCGGTCAAGAAACTCATCCAGGGCTTCCCCGCCCCACCCGGGCCGAGACCGACGCCGGATGCCGGGTACGCCCCACCGGCTGTCGGCGGCATCGGCGGAACAACGGAACCCGCCGGTCCCCCCATCCCCGGAGACGGCCGAGCACGGCTCCCACTCGACTCCGGAACGTACACGGTGACTTCGAATTTCCGCGCTCGCGGTGGGGAACACACGGGGATAGACCTCGCGGCACCCGCCGGAACCCCCATTTACGCGGCCACCGGCGGCACGGTGATCGAAGCGGGCTGGAGTTACACCACCGGTTACGGCTACCACGTCAAAATTCGCGCACCCGACGGCACCGTATCCATCTACGCCCATCAACAGGACAGACCCCTCGTCAAGGTCGGCGACGAGATCCCCGCGGGGACCCAGATCGGCGCCGTGGGATCCACCGGCAAATCCACCGGGCCCCATCTGCACTATGAGGTCAGGCGCGATGGAAAGGCAATCGACCCGACCGACTATCTCGCGGCACTCAACAACATTCGCGTCTGAGCCGCAGCCCGAGAACCCGTGCCGATCAGGAGTTTCCCGGCGCTAATCGCGCCAGACGGGCCGGCGCTTCGCCAGGAAGGCCGCCATCCCTTCGCGAGCACCGGGAAGCTGGGCGGAGGCGGCCATGACTTCCAGGGCGAGGGCGTACGCATCTGCTTCGGGGCGGTCGAGTTGGCTGTAGAGAGTGCGTTTGCCGAGCGCCTTGCTGGCCCGGCTGCCTCGGGTAGCGCGCGCGAGCAACTCGTCCACGGCGGTGTCCAGCTCGGCGTCCGGCACCGCTCGATTGATCAGGCCCCACTGTTCGGCGGTGCGGGCATCGATCGGATCGCCGGTGAGGGCCATTTCCATCAGCCGTTTACGGCCGACAGCGCGGGCCACCGGTACCGCGGGGGTGTGACAGAACCAGCCACCCTTGCCGCCGGGGAGAGCGAAACCGGCGGATTCGCCGGCGACGGCCAGATCGCAGGAGGCGACCAGCTGGCAGCCGGCGGCCGTGGCCAGACCGTGCACGCGAGCGATCACCACCTGCGGCACCGATTCGATGGTCGACATGAGCTCGGTGCACAGGGTGAGCAGTTCCCGGACACCGAGCAGGTCGCGCCCGGCGACGTCGGCGAAATCATGTCCCGAGGAGAACACCGGACCGTGCGCCCCGAGCACGATCCCGGTGGCGTCGGTCTCGCCCGCCGCTCGAAACGAGGCGAGCAGTTCGGCCAGATGCTCGCCGGACAGCGCATTGCGCCGCTCCGGCCGGTTCATGGTGATGCGCACCGTGTCGCCGTCCCGCGCGACCAGCACATGCTGATATTCCAAGGCGGTCATATCTCCACCGTAGATCTCGACGGGCAACGACGACACCTCCGGAGTGGTCCCGGCGCTCGACCCGCGAGTGTCTTCGATGGGCATGCGGCTGGTCCGGATGTCCCGGCACGCGGGAACGTCGACTCGACCATCTACCTGCGGGATGTCAACTCGCTGGTCCTTCAGTGTTCAGGCTCGCGACAGTGAGGTTCTGGGCGGCGAAGCTGGCGATGGTGCATGCCTGGCGCGCATGGGCTTCCGGATGCGCGGTGCGCTGCTCGAGCGCGGCACGGATCCTCTCCAACGACAGGGTGGCTTCGCGGGTCGCTCGACGAAGCACGGTGTACCGGTGGTCGAGCTCGCGGTAAGCGAGGTCGAGGTCACGGTTGCGACGGTGCAGGTCGTCTATATGGTCGAGCAGCTCCTCTACCTCGCGTGTGGTCAGCGTGAGGTGTGGATGCTCCTCCCCCGAGAGGATCGCCTCACCCGCGATCTCAGCGCAACGAGCGTGCAGTACATCGAGAATATCGGGCACACAGACCACCTCCCACACTGCGGCGGAGCGTTTCAGAGCCGCTCGGGCGCACCCCCCGACATTCGTACGCGGCGGGCCGTCACATGGGCCATGAAAACAAGAGAAACGCTTCAGGTCAATGGATTCGACATGTGCCGGTCGCGAATCGACGCCCTGCTCGAACTCCGGCGAGCCCAGCGACCAAGGGCGAAACTATCGAAGACGTGGAACGCTACTGCGCCCAGATGCGATACATAGGGAAGTACACCGGCACACTCGAGCCGTTCCACCGCCGCCGACAAAGGAATTCCTCGACTGCTGCCATGGCCTCATATGAGGCGTTTCCCACGATACGCGTGAGTAACAGCCGCCCGCTGTGTACCTGCGCGCGATAGAGATGCAGACTACGCAGGACCGGTAGTCACAACCCCGCCCGAGTGGGCCAGTGCTGTGGAAGGAGCTGGCGAGTGTTCAGCCGCATCGCCATCGTAAACCGCGGAGAGGCCGCCATGCGCCTGATCCACGCCGCCCGAGATCTGGCCGCGGAAACGGGGCTACCGATCGAGACCGTCGCTTTGTACACCGATGTCGATCGGAACGCGACGTTCGTTCGGGAGGCCGACATCGCCTACGACCTCGGACCGGCGTCCGCGCGCCCGTACCTGGACCTGAAGGTCCTCGAGCGTGCTCTCCTGGAGACCGAGGCCGACTCCGCCTGGGTCGGTTGGGGTTTCGTCGCGGAGGACCCGGCGTTCGCGGAGCTGTGTGAGCAGATCGGAGTCACCTTCATCGGCCCCGGCCCGGAGGCCATGCGCCAACTCGGCGACAAGATCGGCGCGAAGCTGATCGCCGAAGAGGTCGGTGTGCCGGTCGCGCCATGGAGCCGCGGTGCGGTCGAGACCGTGGACGCCGCCCTGGCGGCCGCGGCCGAGATCGGCTACCCGCTGATGCTGAAGGCGACCGCGGGCGGCGGTGGGCGCGGTATCCGGGTGATCACGAACGACGCCGAGCTCGTCGATGCCTATGAACGCACCCGCCAGGAAGCCGCGCGAGCCTTCGGCAGTGGCGTGGTCTTCCTGGAACGACTGGTCACCGGCGCCCGGCACGTCGAGGTCCAGGTGATCGCGGACGGCCAGGGCACCGCATGGGCCATCGGTGTCCGTGACTGCTCGGTGCAGCGGCGCAACCAGAAGGTCATCGAGGAGTCGGCGTCGCCGGTGCTGCGGCCCGAGCAGACGACCGACCTCAAGGCGTCGGCCGAGCGGCTGGCGATCGCCGTCGGCTACCGTGGCGCGGCGACCGTGGAGTTCCTCTACCACCCCGGTGACAAGCAGTTCGCGTTCCTCGAGGTCAACACCCGCCTGCAGGTCGAACACCCGATCACCGAATCCACCACCGGTTTCGACCTCGTCCGGGCCCAGTTGCTGGTGGCATCCGGAGGCCGGCTCGAGGGCGATCCCCCGGCCGAGCGCGGGCACGCCATCGAGGCCCGGCTCAATGCCGAAGACCCCGATCGCGACTTCGCCCCCGCCCCGGGCCGCATCGCGCGACTGGACCTGCCTGCCGGGCCGGGCATTCGCGTCGATACCGGCGTCAGCGTGGGCGACACGATTCCCGCCGACTTCGACTCGATGATCGCGAAGATCATCGCCTACGGCCGTGATCGTGACGAAGCGCTGGGCAGGTTGCGCCGCGCGCTGACGCAGACCAAGGTCGTCATCGAGGGCGGCGCGACCAACAAGAGTTTCGTGCTCGACCTGCTGATCCAGCCCGAGGTGATCGATGCAAGCGCCGACACCGGCTGGATCGACCGCGTTCGCGGCGAGGGCCGCCTCGTATCGCACCGTCACTCGACCATCGCGCTGGCCGCCGCCGCCATCGACGCCTACGAGGAGGAAGAGCGGATAGAACGGCACCGGCTGCTGTCCACGGCCTCCGGCGGGCGTCCCCAGGTGCAGCACGAGAGCGGTCGTCCGCGCGACCTGAAGTTGCGCGGCGTCGGCTACCGCGTCCGCGTCGCCCGCATCGGTGCGCATCGGTTCCGTGTCGGTGTCGAGGCGGGTGGCGATATTCGCACCGCCGACGTCGATCTCGAGCGCTTCGATCGCCACGCCGGCCAGATCGTGGTCAACGGCACCCGGTACCGCTTGATCACCGGCACCCACGGCCCGATCCACATGGTCGATGTCGATGGTGTGACGCATCGGATCAGTCGTGACGAGGGCGGCGTGGTCCGCTCCCCCGCCCCCGCCCTGGTCGTCGCCACACCGCTCCAGATCGGTGACGAGGTCGAGGCGGGCGCGCCGGTGCTCGTGCTGGAGAGCATGAAGATGGAGACGGTGCTGCGCGCGCCGTTCCGGGCCCGGTTGAAGGAATGCGGCGTGTCGGTCGGCACCCAGGTCGAAACCGGTGCGCCACTGCTGCGACTGGAACCGCTCGCCGAAGACGACGATGACGCGGACGCCAACTCGACCGGGCCGGTCGAACTGGATCTGCCCCGCGAGACCGCAGCCCTCCAACCGCATGTGCGTTTGGCCCGCGGGCAGCAGGATCTGCGCAGCCTGCTGCTCGGTTTCGACGTCGACCCGCACGACGACACCCGAGTGGTCGACGACTACCTCGCCACCCGCCGCGACGCCATCGCGGACAACCGCAGGCCCCTCGCCGAGGAACTGGAACTCGTGCAGGTGTTCGCCGACCTCGCCGAACTGAGTCACAACCGGTCCTGGGACGACGACGGCGGCCACAGCCATGTCCACAGCGCCCGCGAGTACTTCCACACCTATCTGCAGAGCCTCGACGTCGAGCGGGCCGGTTTGCCCGCGTCCTACCAGGCCAAACTCGCCAAGGCGCTCGGGCACTACGGCGTCACCGATCTGGAACGCACCCCCGACCTCGAGGCCGCGGTGTTCCGGATCTTCCTCACCCAGCAGCGTCCATCCGACACCGTCACGATCATCACGACGTTGCTGCGCGAGTGGCTCCGGGAGCCGGTGCCGGACCGGGCGCTGGCCGAACCCGTCGGTCTGGCGCTGGAGCGGCTGGTGGCGGCGACACAGGTCCGCTTCCCCGCGGTCGCCGACCTCGCCCGCGGGGTGGTCTACGGCTGGTTCGGCCAGCCACTGCTGCGGCGCAACCGCGCCCGGGTGTACACCAACGTCCGCAAAGAGTTGCGCCACCTGGACGCGCACCCGGACGCTCCCGACCGCGCCGAGCGCATCTCCGACATGGTGCGCAGCACCGAGCCGCTGGTGCGGCTGCTCGGCCAGCGGCTGGTACGCGGCAGTGTGGACAACACCGCCATGCTGGAGGTGCTGACCCGCCGGTACTACGGAAACAAGGGGCTCACCGGCGTGCACACCCGGGAGGCCGGCGGGTGCACCTTCGTGATCGCCGAGCGCCGGGGCCTGAGCCTGGTATCGGCCACCGTGAGTTTCGACGCGCTCGGCACGGTGCTGCGCGGCCTCACCGAACTGGCGAACGGCGCGGCGTCCATCGAGGCCGATATCTACCTCGGCTGGGAGAAGCAGCCGGAGGACTTCGACGCGATGGCCGCGGCATTGCAGGGGGTACTCAGCGCACATCCGCTGCCGAATCAGGTGCACCGGATCACCGCCACCGTGGCGGGCAGCGGCGGCGCGGTGATGCACCATCACTTCACCTTCCGCCCGTCCGCCACCGGTATGGGCGAAGAGCGACTGATCCGCGGCCTGCACCCGTACATCGCGCAGCGGATGCAGATGAAGCGGCTGCACAAATTCGACCTCACCCGGCTGCCGTCCTCGGACGACGAAGAGATCTACCTGTTCCGGTGCGTCGCGAAGGAGAACCATTCCGACGATCGCCTCATCGCGTTCGCGCAGGTGCGTGACCTGGCCGCGCTGCGCGAGCACGACGGCAGGCTGCTCGCGCTGCCGACGGCCGAGGCCACCATCGCCACCTGCCTCGATTCGATTCGGCGGGCGCAGTCGATGCGGCCGTCGGCCAAACGCTTCCACACCAACCGCATCGTGATGTACGTCTGGCCGCCAGTCGACATCACCCGCGCCGAGTTGCAGACGATCGTCGATCGCGTGGCGCCGACGACCGCGGGGGCCGGGCTGGAGGAGATCCTGCTCATCGCGCGCCACCGCAACCCGAAGACCGGTGAGTTGGTCAAGGTCGCCGTGCGCGTCTCTTTCGACGGCACCGGCGGCACCGAGGTGATCATCGGCGACCGGACCGACGACGCGGTCGAGCCGCTCGACGAGTACCGGCAGAAGGTGCTGCGGGCCAGCAGCCGAAACACCGTCTACCCCTACGAGCTGACCGCACTGCTCGGTGAGTTCGCCGAGTACGACCTCGACGCCGACCACACGCTCGTGCCGGTCGACCGGCCGAAGGGACGCAATAAGGCCGCGATCGTCGCGGGCGTGGTCACCACGCCGACCGAACAGCATCCCGACGGCGTCACCAGGGTCGTACTGCTCGGTGATCCCACGAAATCGCTCGGCGCGCTGTCGGAACCGGAGTGCCGCCGGGTGATCGCCGCACTGGATCTCGCCGAACGGATGCAGGTACCGCTGGAGTGGTACGCACTGTCCTCCGGCGCCCGGATCTCGATGGAGTCGGGCACCGAGAATATGGACTGGGTGGCGGCGGCGCTCAAGCGGATCGTCGAGTTCACCCAGGACGGCGGAGAGATCAACATCGTTGTCGCGGGCATCAATGTCGGCGCGCAGCCGTACTGGAACGCCGAGGCGACGATGCTCATGCACACCAAGGGCATCCTGGTGATGACGCCGGACTCCGCGATGGTGCTCACCGGCAAGCAGTCGCTGGACTTCTCCGGTGGTGTGTCGGCCGAGGACAATTTCGGTATCGGCGGCTACGACCGGGTGATGGGCCCGAACGGTCAGGCCCAGTACTGGGCGCCGGACCTGTACGCCGCGCGGGACGTGCTGATGTCGCACTACGACCACACCTACGTGGCGCCCGGCGAGCAGTCACCGCGGCGATCGCAGACCGGCGACCCCGTCGATCGCGACGTCTCCGACTTCCCACATGCCATGGCGGACAGCGACTTCACGACCGTCGGCGAGATTTTCTCCGCCACCGCCAACCCGGACCGCAAGAAGCCCTTCGATATCCGAACCGTGATGCGGGCGCTGTCCGACCAGGACCACCCGGTGCTGGAACGCTGGGCGGGGATGGCCGACGCCGAAACCGCGGTGGTGCAGGACGCGCGACTCGGCGGCATCCCGGTGTGCATGCTCGGCATCGAATCCCGGGGCGTGGCGCGGCGCGGCTTCCCGTCCACCGACGGCCCGGACACCTACACGGCGGGCACATTGTTCCCGCGATCGTCGAAGAAGGCCGCGCGTGCCATCAACGCGGCCAGCGGCAATCGGCCACTGGTCGTGCTGGCCAACCTGTCGGGTTTCGACGGCTCGCCGGAATCCATGCGGAAGTTGCAGCTCGAATACGGCGCCGAGATCGGCCGCGCGATCGTGAACTTCCAGGGCCCCATCGTGTTCTGCGTGATCTCCCGCTACCACGGCGGCGCGTTCGTGGTGTTCTCGAAGGCGCTGAACCCGAATATGACCGTGCTCGCGCTGGAAGGTTCGTTCGCATCCGTGCTCGGCGGCGCACCGGCCGCGGCAGTGGTGTTCTCCAGTGAGGTCAACACTCGAACGGCGGCGGATCCACGAGTGCGGGGCCTGGAGGCGCGCGCGGCCAATGCAACCGGAGCCGACCGGGTGGCTCTGGCCGCAGAGCTCGACGAGATCCGCTCGTCGGTGCGCGCCGAGAAGCTCGGTGATGTCGCCGCGGAATTCGATCGCGTGCACAATATCCAGCGCGCGGTCGAGGTCGGCTCGGTCGACGCCATCATCAGCGCCTCCGAAATGCGCCCACGCATCATCGACGCCATCGAGGCAGGCCTGTCCAGGTGATACTGCTGACCTCTTGATGGATGGCGCTGCCGGTCAGTACGCCGGTCTTGGGGCTCGACAGGGCCCCAAGACCGGTCGACCGTTGTGCACCGCCGCGGCACTCCTACCGGTGTTCGAACCGGCTGGACCGGCATCGTGGGCAACTCGGCTCAGCGGTGGACCCGAACGGCCCATGCTGGTCGGTCGCTCGCCTATGCGACCGCTACACACCTGCGAAACGTCACCGACACGACGCCGACGAGCGCTCGCTACCAGCAGAAACAGCTGATTATCGATGGGTGACGCGCCGAATCGCCGATTGCCTTCGACCGCGATATCGATCATGGTGATACGGCAATCCGAATGGGTATCCAACCACCGTGCTCGGCTCGGCCTCGAATGACAGCGCCGAGATAGGAAGGCCCTCACGTTTCGGAGGTTGTCATGACCAGCGATTCACAGCAGGCCAAACACCCGGTGAGCGCATTACTCGCCGGGCCGTACGGGCATCCGTTCCACCCGATCCTGGTGACCGTGCCGATCGGGACATGGGTGGCAAGCGTGATCTTCGATATCGCCTCACGGTTCGCCGACGATCCGGAATTTCTGGCCAAGGGCTCGCTGTGGCTGATCGCGATAGGCGTGCTGGGCGCACTTGCCGCGGCGATGATCGGCCTTCTCGATCTGTTCGCCATCCCGACCGGCACCGCCGCGTATCGCACCGGACTGATCCACATGAGCCTCAACCTCGCCGTGACGGTCGCCTTCGCGGCCGGCTTCCTGTGGCGGCGAAGTGGCGGCGGACCGGCTGACGCCGTCTCCTACGGACCGTTGCTGCTGTCCGCGGTGAGCTTGGCGGTCCTGGCCGTGTCCGGATATCTCGGGGGGAAGCTGGCCTACCATTACGGCGTGCGAGTTGCCGACGAAGCCACCCAGGCCAGCGGGTTCCGACGCTGACCCAACCACGTCACCTCCAAACCTCAGGAGATTCGTCATGGGTATTGCCGCATTGATCACCTGGTTGTTGACCGCGATCGGCGGGTTCGTCCTGCTGGGCACCTGGATCGCCAAGGGTGGGACGCGGCAACCGCGTACCAGCCACCTGCCGCCCGCGGTCGTGTTCGGCCACTTCCTGCTCGCCGTGGCCGGACTCATCGTGTGGATCATTTACCTCGTCGTCGACGAGGTCGCCTTGGCTTGGGTCGCGTTCGGGCTGCTGATTCCGGTCGCATTGCTGGGATTCGCCATGTTGGCACGGTGGCTTCCGGTATACCGAGCTCAGGTCGCGGTCGGTCCACAGGAGGCGGCGGAAGGACATTTCCCCGTCATCGTTGTCGGTGGGCACGGCGTATTCGCGGTCACGACGGTGGTTTTGGTCCTGCTCACAGCGCTCGGCGTCGGCGCAAGCTGACCGAGTCGCAGCCGGCGCCGGCGCTCTCGTGGGTGCCGCTGTCGAACTGGCGGGCCGAGGTGGGCCTTCGGCGGTGACCGTGCGGCGGCTGCGCGGCGTCGGCGGTGTAGACGACGCTATTCTCGATCAGCAGTGGAAGGTTAGTGATCACTAACAGACTAGTCAACGCCTGGTCGTGAGATCGAGCCTGCTGTGGATGCCGAGCTTGTGATAGATGCGCTGGAGGTGGTTCTCAACCGTGCGCACGGAAATGAATAGGCGCACCGCGATCTCCCGATTGGACATACCGTCGGCCGCCAGCGCGGCGATCATGGATTCGCGGCGGGTCAGCCGCTGATCGGTATTCCGGAAGCGCGCGGGATCGTGCGCGTTCCTGATGGACGGGGATGTGGTCGGCGCGGACATCGCAGTACTCCTGTCAGTGCGTGGCAGGTCAGGCCGATCAGGCCGGCGCGGGCAGGTACCCACGCCGGACGAAGAAGGACGCGTAGGTATCGAACAGCCGTTCGTCGATACTCGGGCATTCGATCCCGGTGCCCTCGAGTAGCCGGCGGGTCAGGTGGTCGGTGAATACCAGCGGCTCCTGCTGTTCCATCAGCATGGTGGTGCGGATCAGTGGGAACATCGCATTGGTGACATCCGCCGAAATGGCCTTGAGCCACTTGATGATGCTGACCTCTTGGAGCTCGAACCCGGCCGAACGGATGAAGCCGAGGATGGCCTCGGAATCGATGGCAGCGGGTCCGATCTGGTGGTACACCCCGCCGAGCGCGGCCTCCTGGCTGGAGACGGCGGCAATGGCCGCGCACACATAGTCGACCGGGACCAGGTTCATCTTCAGCCGGAAGTTGCGCGGATACACCCCGGCCTGGATGGAACCGGTGATGAACCGCCAGACGAAGTCGTTCTTCTGGCAGGCACCGGATTTCGAGTCGCCCCACACCTGCGCGGGCCGGTGCATGGTGATCGGCACGCCACGCCGGTCGGCCTCCAAAACCAACTGTTCGGCAACCCACTTGCTCTTGGTATAACCGAGCGGCATATCCGCAGGAGATCCGGTGGGGTCCGATTCGCCGCGCGGAGCCGGGTCGGTTCCCCCGAAAACACCGACGGTGGAGACGTGGTGCAGTGGCGCGGTCGCCGCGCAGGCCAGCCGCAGCACCTCGTGCATACCTGAGATGGTCTGCTTGCGCAGCCACTTGTAGGGCGTGAGGAAGTTGACCTTCGCCGCCGTGTGGTAGATGGCCTCCACGCTCTCCGCGAGATCGGCGTAATCACCATCGGACAGACCGAATTTCGGCAGGGTCACATCGCCGGGCACCACCCGGATCCGGTCGATGGCGGTGGTCTCGGCCAGTTCATAGGTCTCGAGGTTGGCGGTCAACCGCGCCCAGGCGCTGTCGGTATCGGCCGCACGCACCAGGCAGTGCACGGTCAGTCCCCGGTCCAGCAGCTCCTTCAGCAGGAATACACCGAGGAATCCGGTGGCGCCGGTGAGGAATACGTCTCGAACCGATCCGGCACGCACCGCGGGAGTGAAGCCCTGGATATCGGCGGCCAATTCGGTGTCGGCGGCCAACTGCTCGGCCGCGCCCTCGATTTCGAGCGATGTCATTGCGATGCGTCCAATCCGGTTCGGGTCGGGTCGATAAGGGCGGCGGCCTGCTCGATCGCGCCGCGCAGCAGGAACAGTGCCTCCGCCACATCCTCGGAGGTGGCGATGATCGGCGGAATCAGCCGCAGAACTTCGGGCCGGCTCAGACAGGTGGAAATGACCAAGCCGCGCTGCGCCAGCCCGACCTGCACCTCGCCGGCGAACTCGGGCGAACAGAAGTCCACACCCCACAGCAGGCCCCGCCCGCGCACCGCATTGATGGCTGTGTCGTAGTCGGCCGCGAGCCGCGCCAGCCCGTCGGCCATCTCGCCCGCGATCCGAATCCCGTCGGCGACATGGGCCTCGATCGTGGTGAGCGCTGGGGCGACGGCCGCGGCGCCGAGCGGGTATCCGCTGAAGGTGGCGGTGTGCAGCACCGGATCATCGGCCAGCGGGGCGTACAGCGCCTCGGTGCAGACCAGCGCCGAGATCGGCACCACACCGCCGCCGATCGCCTTGGCCAACAGCACCGCGTCCACCGGCAGTCCATAGGCCAGCGCGACAGACCGGTCACCGCAGCGACGCAACCCGACCTGGATCTCGTCGGCGATGACGAACGCGCCATGCGCCTGCGCGTCGGCGCACCAGCGCGACAGCACCGCGGGATCGAGCAGCGTAACACCGTTCTCGCCCTGAACGGGCTCGAAAATCAGTGCGGCGACCTCATTTTCGGCGATCGCCCGGGATACCGCGTCCGGATCGGCGGGATCGAGGTGCACGGTGTTACTCAGCACCGGGCCCAGGTTTCCCTTGAATCGCTGGTGATGGGTGAGGGCCAGTGCACCCAATGTCTTGCCGTGATAGGCGCCCTCGACCGCGAGCACCGTGGCACGACCGGTGGCCAGCCGAGCCAGCTTGATCCCGGCCTCGACAGAGTCGGCGCCACCGCAACCGAAGTAGACCTTGGTCAACTCCGGAGCCTGCTCGCCACCGAACTCGGCGGCGGCCAGATAATCCACCACCGTCTCCGCGGCCTGCCCCGGCAGCGGATTGAGCACCGTCCTGGTGGATGTCGGCATCCGGTCCAGCTGCGCCTGGACCGCGTCGACCACCGCGGCATTGCGATGACCGAGCAGTGCGACCGCATAGGAGCCGAAGTCGAGCACCGTGCGTCCGTCGGACAGGGTGACCCGGCATCCGTCGGCCGAATCCTCGACCGCGCCCTGACCGGTGAACTTGCCCGCCAGTGCCATCGACGGCGAGAAGTGGCGCTTGATCTGTTTGAAGGTAATCTTCGCGGCGTCCTTGTTACCGCGAGACTTGATATCGCTCACAAGAATTCCCTCACTGTGCGGCCTGGGTGACGATCGAGTCCGCGTAGCCTTCCAGTGCCTTGGCGATGGCCGGATGGATCATCTCGGCCACCAGCGGTAGCCCGATGTCGAATTCGACGTTGAGCTCCAGTTCGCCGCCCTCGGCGTCCGCGTGGATCTGCCAGTAGCCCTGGTAGGTGTGGAGATCGCCGTCGACCTGCCGGAACTCGATGCGATGCCGCTCGGCATCGATCAGATCCTCCTGCTCCCACTCCATTTCGGAGCCCTTCAGTTCGACGACCCAGCTACTGGTGCGGCGAAGGCCGTCGACCGCGAGGATTTCCACCTCGTTGACCCCGCCCATGTAGTCGGGGAAGGACTCACAGTCCAGCAGCACCTCCCAGACGTCCGCGGGTACGGCCGTCTGGTGCCGCGAATTCATCGAGTACACAATGTGTCCTTCCAGGATGTTGTGTCCGAGGTAGTGCTCAGGCGGTGGTCTCGCCGCTGGCCTGCAATTGGAACTGCCAGTGCGAGAAGAGTTTCCGATCACGATGCAGGTCGAGCAGCACCGTCATGACGTGGTCGATCACGGTGGCGTCGGTGACCGGCGCCGCGGGATGGAAGCTGCGCCAGATGCGCTCCAGGCACAACAGCAACACCGCGCCGTCGGGAAACGGCGCGGCGAGCACCCCCGCCGAACGCACCACCAGGTGGACGATGGCGGCCGCCGCATACAGGGCGCAGTACTGCTCGGCGAGCCGGTACATCTCGGCGGAAGCGCCGTAGCCACGGCCGAGGGTCTCCTTGGCCCGCTGCTGTTCCGCCGTGATTCGATCGAGCTCACCGAGCAGGCCGGCCGTAAGGTCGGCCGAGCGCTCGAACCAGGCGCGCTGGACGCCGTCGCGGGTGTCGGCCAGCTGACGCAGCTGCGTGATCGCCTGCGGCAGTGCCAGGATGGTGGCGTCGCCGGCGCGGCTGAACAACTGCTGTTGCGCGGGCACCCATTCCTCTAGCTTGGCGTCGATATCGAACATCTTCGCGACCTTCTCCTCGGCCGCGACGCGCTGTTCCGCGGTGGCCGAACTCGCCTGGCGAAGGATCTGGTCGAGCTGCGAGCCGACGGCTTTCAGATTCACCACGGTGTTACCGTCGGCGAACACCGACACCACGATGTCGCGCAGCATCTTCTGGAAGATCGCGTAGTGCGGGTGCTCGCGCAGGTACAACCGGGCGCCCAGCACCTCGGACAGCTGGGAAAAGGTGCGCCCCAGCGAGGTCGGCACGAAGTATTTCACGATCGAGGAGAAGACCGCGCTCTGTTCGGGAGCGGCCTGCACCCCGCGCACGGCACCGGTGGCCACCGCCTCGGCCAGCAACAGGTCGGCGAAGCTCTCGGCGACCTGACGGCGGGTGTAGGGGAACTCGGCGACCTTCTGGCCGAAGATCTCCCGCGTCACGATGAAATCGAGGGTGACCCGCAGCGCGGTATCGGCGGCGCCGAGCGCGAGCCCGCTGATCGCGACGCGCGCCACCTGGGCACTCTTGAGCACCACTTCCAGGCCTTGTCCCTCGGCACCGATGCGGTGGCTGTCGGGAACGAAGAACTTGTCCAGTTCAATGCCGCTCAGATCGAGCGCACGCAATCCGTGCAACCGCTCGTTGGGCAGCTCCCGCACCGAACCCGCGGGGCCGAGCCGCTTTTCGATCAAGAAGATGGACCAGTCGCCCGGTCCGCCGCGTTCGCGGGTGCGGGCCTGCACCGTCACCATATCGGCAAGGGTGGCGTTGCCGATCATGTACTTCTCACCGGTCAGTAAATAGCCGCCCTCGACCTTCTCGGCGCGCATATCGTTGGACAGCACGTCGCTGCCATGGTCGCGCTCCGACAGGCCCCACGCCAGCTTGGCGCCGTTGTTGATCAGCGACACCAGCCGCGTTCGCTGCTCCTCGGTACCCGCGATCCAGGTCGGCATGAAGGCCAGATCGGTGAGCATCAGCCCGACGGCGCAGGTGGGGTCGCGGCGGGAAACCAGACGGAGCAGCAAGAATCCGGTCTCGACGTCGCCCGCGCGACCGCCCCACTCGGCCGGCAGACAGTATTCGTGCAACGCCCAGCGCTGCAGCAGGCCGAGCAGTTCGTGCGGGAACTCCTCGAGCTCGTCGTAGCGCAGAATGCGCTGGAACGACATCAGATTCGCGGGGTCGTGCGGATCGCCCAGGTAGCGCTCGAGCTCCTCGGCCAGCGCGGTCACATGCTGCACGGTCATAATGGTTCGGTTCCTTCCTCGGTGGCAAGCGGAAGCGGTCGCGCGGTGAAGAGCCGACGGTCACGGTTCAGCCGCGCGACTACTTCGAATGCGTTGTCCGCCAGTGCCATCGGCAACGGGGCGGTACGGCACTCACCGCGGTCGAGCAGTAGCGTGAGCGCCGGGAGCAGCCAATCGACGGAACCGGGGGCGGTGCCGTAGAGCGAGCGCGCCCGGTTGAACCACCACAGCTGTACACATACCGCCGCGGCGTGCAGGTAGGCGATGCGGAGTGCGAGATCCGATGCCGCGGTAGCGCGTTCGGCCGTGGACAACGCGGACAGACCGGCGATATCGGTCCGTGTCGCCGCGAGCGCGCGCTCCAGCCGGTCGATCAGGTCCAGTGCCCGGCCCGTGCACGGGCGGGCCGCGCCGAGCATGGCGCGCATGCCCGCCGCGGCGACCGGGAATCCACCGGTGACGACTTCGAGTCCGCGTGCCGACAGTGCCAGCTTCGTGAGGTCTAGCGGAGGCAGTTCGGCGTCGAGATCGAAGGTGTCCGACAGTAATTCGAGCGCGTCGTGCTGGCCGGCCGTGAAGCCGGTCTCGCTGAACCGGCCCAGTTGCATGGCGACCAACCGGAGATTGGCGGTCGGGCTGGTGTCGAAGTAACGGACCACCGCGTTATCGGCGCGCAGCACGTCGAAGGCGCCTTCGGGGCCCTCGCGCAGCACGCCGCGGGTGCCGAGCACATCGGCGCAGCGGGCGAACGCCTCGGTGGACAGCTCGGTGAGCACCGCCTTGAGGAGACTGGACCACAGGCTCTGCGCGGCGGGGAAGGTGTGCAGCGAGCGCGCGCAGGCCAGCGCGGCCGCATCGCAGGCCAGCAATGCCGCTGCGGCCGTGCCCAATTCGCGCCGGTTGATCGGGTGTTCATCGACCGGGCAGCCCGCGACGACGTGATGCCGGGCAAACCCGAGGGTGAGCCGCAGTGCCGAATCGACCGCCGCGAGGTTGGCGCCGGTGCTGGTGGCCCGGACCACCTGCATGGCCCGCATCGCAGTCTCCATGCCGCGACCGATCCGGCCGACCACCGCGTCCTCGGCCACGGGCAGCTCGGTGAAGTGGAAGTGCGCGAAATCCGTGCCGCGCATACCCGCCGGGCGCTGCAGCCGGTAACGGGCCGAGCTCTGTCGCAGCGGATCGTAGACCAGCGCCATCGAGTACGCGGCCGGCCCGCGGCCGCCCGTGTGGGCGATGACGAGCATGGCCCCGGCGTGTTTACCGAAACCGGTAAGCCACTTCTCGCCGTCGAGGATCCAGCCGCCAGTCACCGGGTCCGGGGTCAGCGCACACGTATTCGCGAGCAGGTCGCTGCCGTGCGCGGGTTCGGAGAACGCGAATCCGATGGAGCGGCCCGAACGCAGCAGCCGCACCGAACGGTCCTGTTGTTCGGGCGAACCCGCAAGCAGCACGCAGAGTGTCGCGGTGATGTCGATCATTGTCGCCGGCATGATGGTCAGATCGCGTCGCGCGGCCACCCGCACCAGCATCAGCGTCTGGTCGTAGGCGATCAGGTCGCCGCCGTGCTCGGCCGGGATGTAGGACAACCGCAGTGCGGGTCCGGCGATCTCGGCGAGTGCCTCGGGAAAATCATGCTGTTCGGCGCGCGCCAGCATGGCGGTGAATCCGAACGGATTGTCCTGCGCCCGAGGATCTCCCAGCGCGGCCTCGAGCGCCGCGGCGGCCGGATACGGTCCGAGGTCGGTTGGTGCGGCGGAATCCGCGCGAGTTTCGACCGAGGTCACAACGCACCGTTCCCGGAGTTGTCGGTCAGCGGAGCCGGACGGTAGTCGGCGCAGCCGCGGGGCACCCGGACGCCGTTGAGGGCCAGCTGCTGGACGCGGGTGGTGAAGGCCGCACCGTGCAGCAGATTCAGCGCTACATCGGCGACCCGGCGGTTCTCCGCGGCGGCCAGATAGGAACCGCGCACCCATTCGTTGAAGCTGCCCATCGCCGGGCCACACCAGATCTGGTAGTCCAGTGCGCGATCGGCCTCGCCGACCACGGCCCAGCGCGAGGCCATGCCGAGGTACCAGCGGAAGACCAGGGCCATCTTGCGCTTCGGGTCGTCGGCGGCCCGGGTCAGCTGATCCGGATCGCGGCGGGTGAAGTAGGCGACGACGTCCTGCCACACATCTTCCACGGAACGCCGCAGGATCTGCTGTTCCAGCCGGGCGCGCTCGGCGACAGGCAACACATCCAAGCCGTCATAGGTGCGGTAGAGCTCATAGAGCCGCTTGGCCCGCATCGCGAACATGCTGCCGTTCTTCAGCACCTGCAGCTCGACGCCCAGTTCGAACATATCCGCCGCGGGCGCCATATCCACATCCGCGACACCCGCCGCCGCCAGCAGGTGCCTGACCTCGACGGAAGTGCCCGCCTCCAGGCAGGATTGGTTGACCGAACCGGTGACCACGTAATCGGCGCCCATGGCGAAGGCGGCCGCGGCGGCCAGCGGGGTGCCGATACCGCCGGCCGCGCCGACCCGGACCGGCACCGGGTAGCCCAGGTCCTGCTGCACCTGGTCGCGGCGGCGCAGGATGGAGGGGAACAGCGTGGTCAGCGGGCGGCGGTCGGTGTGGCCGCCGGAATCGGCCTCGGCGGTGATGTCGTCGGCCAATGGGACGAATTTGGCCAGTTCGGCCTGCTCGGCGGTGATCAGCCCGCGATCGAGCAGATCGGAGACGATCGCGGCGGGCGCGGGGCGCATGAACTTCTCGGCGACCTCGGCCCGGGATACCTTGGCGATCACCCGGTTCGCGATGAGCACCCGGCGATCGGCGGTGCGAGACAGCCCGGCCACCCGGTAGCGAACGATATGCGCGGTGACGTCCATGAATGCCGAGGCCTCCACGCACCGCACGCCGTATTTCAAGAACAGCTCGACCGCGGCGCGCTCCAGCTCCTCCTCGCTCGGGCTGTGAATCAGGTTGGCGGCGTAGGGCAATCCGGGAATCTCGGCGGCGAATCGTTGCAGTGCTGCCTCCACCCGCTCGGGCAGCAATCCGGCCGCGCCGAACGAGCCGAGGCAACCTGCCCGGGCCAGCGCGATCACGTAATCCTCCGAGGCGATGCCACCCGCCATCGCGCCGCCCATGTAGGCGTACCGGACGCCGTGGCACGCACGGAAGGCGGCGGAGCCGAGCCGGTCGGCGGGCAGCGGTCCGATCGCGGCGACCACGGCGGCATCGTCGTCGGGGCGGGTGGTGGTCAGGCCGGTGCCGTGGGCGGTCCGCACCACGTACACGGACTCGTGCAGGGCGGTCAGCGTCTGGTAGAAGCCGTCCTGACTGTGGTGGATTACGGGCTCGACCGCGTAATCGGCGGGATCACGCTCGGTTCCAACTGCGATGCTCATCGTTCGTCCTCTCTGCGTTCGTGAACCTCGACGGCGACGTTGGCGAGTTCGTAGATGCGCATACCGGGCTTCCAGACATTGGCGTCGGCGATCACCAGCATGCGATCGTCCGCGCGCCGCACTTCCTTGATGTGCAGGTCGAAGGTCATCGGGCCCTCGGTGCGCAGGATCTGTCCCCGGTACTTCCAGACCATTTCGACATCCAGCGGCATCGCGAAGACCGGGTCGGTGAAACCGGCCTCCAGGCCGTTTTCGATCGCGTAGACCTGCAGCGCCTGGATCAACGCCTCGACACCGAGCGAACCGGGCATGACCGGGTCGCGGTAGAAGTGGCATTCGAAATACCAGTCGTCGTGGTCGATTCGGCGCAGACCGCGCAGGTAGCCCTGCCCGTGAGAGCCGCCGTCGTCGACGATGTCGACCTCATCGATCAGCCGCAGATGTCCACCGGCCAGGCGCAAGCCGGGGCGGGTGAACCAGCTGTCCTCGGTGCGCACCGCCAGGGAGCGCACCCGGCCGGGCGCGAGTTCGCCCTGCTGATCCAGCCAGGGCGCCACATATTTGGCATTGTCCAGGCCGACCTGGTTACTCAGGGCCTCGACGGTGTGGTAGCCGAACATGGACTCGCCGCGGTAGAACAGTTCGCCGTCGGCGAATAGCTCGTAGCGGAATTTCTGCAGCGAGGTACCGGGCATGATCTGGTTGAACAGCATCGTCGTGTGCTGGCGAATGGTCTTGCCGCGCAGGTCGATCTGCTTGACGACGGTGGCCTTTCCGTCCAGGTTGCGAATATTGAGTTCCTGATCGGGAGTGGCCAGGCTGGCGCCGAGGTAGTAGCCGAGCAGGATGGCGGCCTGCAGCGAGGATTCCATATAGACGCAGTTCGGCATGCCGGGAAAGGCGTTCTCGTGGAAGTACCAGGCCTCCGGCGGGCAGTCGTACTCGGTCTCCATGGTCGCGCCGGCCCTGAGTTCACCGCGCACGCCACCGAACTTCATGATGCGGTCGACGAATCGGAAGTCGCCGTTGGGAATATAGGGCGCCTTGCGGTCGGCATAGATCTCGAACTCCGGGCCCATGGCGGTGGCCAGATCACCCTTGGCGGCGTGCGCCAGATGCAGCTCGTTGATGAAGGCGGGCTCACCGGCCGCATTGCGACGGCCGAGAAATACTGGCACGCCGCCGGTTTCGGGCCGATACGGGGTACCGGGCTTCTCCCGGACCTGGACGCCGAAGTTCCGCATGCTGATCATCGCCTTATCGCCGTCGTAGACGATGATGTCGGCGATGATCGTCGGACGCGGCAGCATGGTGATCTCGGTGATCTCCACGTGGTAACGGATGCTGCGCTGCTTCGGAGTGATCTGGCCGCGGACCTTCACCTGGGTCCTCAGCCCCGGTACCGACTGGAATTCGGCATCGGGCAGGACCAGATGCAAGCCCAGGTAGAGCGCATAGGTCTGCAGCAACTGCACCCCGCCCTCGGCGACCAGGGATCCGGCGAGTACCGGGTCGCCGGTGAAGTGGCACTTGAAGTACCAGCCCTCGGGATCGAGATATTTGACGGCGGTCATCTCACCCAGGCCGCGCGGGCCGCCGAGCCGGTCGATCGCGGTGATCTCATCGATCATGCGCAACATCTGATCCGGCAGGCGCAGTGAGCGATTCGAGCCGTCGGCGGTCTGGTCCCAGGCCAGGCCGAAGACTTCTGCCGGACGCCCGTCGGCGAGCAGCGCGAGATCCGCCGCCGTCAGGGCAGTCCGGTCGGTGCGTGCGAGCGGCTTGAACCAGGTCTTGGTCATCGACTCGCGGCGCTTGCGATCGGCGGCGTTGAAGACAACGCCGAGAGAATCCTCGAGTTCGGCGGCGGAGAAGAAACCCGCGCAGGCGTCCAGCAGTTCCAGAATGAGCACACCGTCGGCGAAGCAACGGTAGTTGAAGAAGAACAGCAGACTGTCGCCGTTCCAGACGAAGCGGTCGATTTTGATCTCGTAGCGCAGGGTCTGACCCTCGCGGGGCAGGCCCCCGTGGAATACCAGTTCGCTGTCGAGCAGCCGGTAGACCCTTTCGCCCCTATTACGAAAGTCGATACCGAGGTAGCTGACCAGCAGCAGGTCACACTGCCCGGCCTCGATGGTGACCGCACACGGCACCAGACCGTCCACCGAGTACCAAGCGCCCTTCGGCACATCGTATTCGGTGGTGATCGCGGAAGGTACGTATTCGCCGGTGGTGGCTCGTAATTCGGTGACGCGAGTGACGAAGTGATAGGGCGGTTCGGGCAGTCGCACCCGCACCGGGTAGGTATCGATCTCGGCGAAGTCCGGGCCGAAGACGTTGGCCACCTTCCCGTTCGCGAATTCCAGCAGCGCCGCCTCATCCCAGATCACCGACTGCTCCGGTTTCGGCGCGGACGAAGGGAATTCGTTCGGTGGGGGCGGGAAGCCACGCCCCGCCTCGAGGTCGTCCAAGCTGCGCTGGAGCAGGGCGTCATGGGCGCGCAGGAAGGACCGATGCGCCTGGGAGACGGAATGATTCATCGGGCGCAGCACCAGGGTGCGAGCGGTATCGAGCGGACCCGCTGCGCGGGCGATCGGCGGGGCGGCCGGGGCGCCGACCGCAACTGATTGCGGTGCGGCCTGTTCGGCGGCAGCGCGACGGGGCAGGTACACGAACGGCTCTCCCTCGATGATGATCAGATCCGGATCCACGATGGGGACCGCGGGGATGACGGTGACCGGATCCACCGTCTTCCGCGCCGCCACCCTCTTGGCCTCCGCCAGGATCGGGGCGGTCCGCGCGGCGACGCGGTCGACCACCGATTCCCCTCCGCAGGTCACCGCGACGCGGTAGCGAGGCTGGGCCGCGACGGCTTCGGAGGCCGGGAACAACAGGTCGAGACGCACCGCAACGCCGTGGCTGACCAACCGAGCCAGCGCCTGCCCCAGGGCAACACCGCTCGGGATGCCGCGCCGGTCCGCGGCGACGGCGATATGGTCGCGCCCGGTGAGTGTTTCGCCGATCCAGCGGGTGCAGGTGGCGGCGGGGCCGACCTCGACGAACACCCGAAAGCCACGGTCGTAGGCATTATTCACCAGTCTGGTGAAGTCAACTGTGCTGCAGAGTGTTTCGGCGATCCGATCGGCGATGACCACGCGGTCGGACGGATCGACCCGGCCGTAGTCGTAGCTGGACAGCAGCTCGAGACCCGCGGCCGGATTACCGAGCGGGTGGCTGTTGAGTCCGGCGAAGGCGGCGCGTTCGGATTCGACTGCGGCGCAGTGCATAACGTGATTCGCGGGGGCCTTGGCGGATTTGCAGCCGATCCGGGCGATGAGTTCCTTCACCTCCGACGGGCTGCCCGCGACCACCACCTCACCCGGCGTATTCACGTGGGTCAGATACACCCGGTCCAGGTCGGTCATCGCCGCACGCACCGCGTCGGCCGGGGCCAGCAGTACCTGGGTGGTCCAGACTTCGCGGTCCGGCAGCGTATCCGCCAGTCCCCACTGCTTTCGGATCAGCCGCTTCGGGCCGCGCAGCTGGTCGACGAACAGCGGCGAGTTCCGCAGTGGGGTGTCATCGCGTACCGCCGCGTCCCATACGTCCATCGCGAAGAGCATGCTGCTCTCCCCCAGGCTGTAGCCGAAGCCGCCGTCGACCCGGATGCCGAGCGAATCCCGTAGCAGGCGTGTCGACAGCACCGCGGCATTGGTGCCGATCGCCAGCATGGTGGGAATCGATTCGATGAGCTCACCCTCGTGCCGCATCAGCGCGGTCCGATCGATCCCGCGCGGCGCACTCGGATACAACGCCGCATACTTGTACTCGGCCCACGGCAGCACCGCCTCCCGCTCGAAGGCCGCGAGCAGCGCCGGGAACAGCGAGAACAGTTCGCGGCCGGCCCCCGGATAGGCGGTGAACGCGCCCGGGTAGACGAAGGCGACTCGCGCGTCCGGTCCGACCGGCCGCGCGGTGCAGAAGCTGCCCGCCGGGGTGGCCCATTCCCTACCCGCCGCAATGGTTTCCGGCAGATACCGGGCCGCGGCCTCGAGTTCCGTGCGCAGTTTGACGCCATCTCCGGCAACCACGACCGCGGTGTAAGTCCCGGCCCGCGGCGCGGCCACATATTCCCGCGCCAACTCGACCGGATCCCGCCCCGAGTCCAGCGCGCCGAGGCACACTTCGGCCCGCGCGGCCAACTCCACGCCACTCTCGCCGTGCAGCGGGATCAGCAGCGGCCCACCGCCGCCCACCCAGTCCGCGACCGGCACCGGACCGGCAGCCGACGCGCGGTTGACCGCTGCCGACCTCGAGCCGTCCGAGTTCTGATCCTCGGAATGCGGCAGGGTGGCGGGAGCCGCGGACAACAGAAGGTGGGCGGTGCTCGCGCCGCTGGCCGCGTGCACCGCGGCGACCCGGCGGCGGTCGCGGTCCATGGCGAGCCAGGGGGTGGGAGCGTCGAGCAGGTGGAGGGCGGAGCCATCGAGTTCCACCACGTCGTCGGCGATCCGGCGCAGGGTCGGCGGGGCCGGGGGAAGTTCGCGGTGGCGCAGGGCCAGGGCTGCGCTGACGACACCCGCGAGAACTCCGGCCTGCTGGGCGTCGCCGGTCAGGGCGACGTGATTGCCGAGGACACAGCTCGCGATGCCGGGTTCACGCGCAGGGAAGACTTCGGACAACGCCGTCAGGTCGGAGCCGGATACCGAACCGGCGAGTTCCAGATAGCCGACCTCGGATGGCGTGACACCGGTCGCCGCGTAGCTCTTTTCGAGCTGTTCGGGCAACTGGTCCCGGGCGCCGCGGTGGATGGTGATGTGGTCGATGGTGAGGGGATCGCTGTCGTCGGCGCGGCGCACCACCAGGGCGGCGGCACCGTCGCCGAGGTCCGGGCGGTCATCGTCGGCGAGAGCCCTTCGAACCAGCGTATTCTCCACTCCGGCAGCGAGTTCCACGCCGCCGACGAGAACCGCTTCGACGCTCGGATCGAGCAGCAACAGTCCGGCCACCTCGAGGGCGCGGGCGCCGCCGATGGCATCGGCGGAGATGGTGAAGACGGGCCCGGTCAGGTTGTGCGCGGAGGCGATCCGGCTGGCCATGATATTGCCGATATAGCTGAGCACCTCATTGGCGCCGATCGGATCGTGCACACCGGACCGGACCGCGGCCTCCAGTCGGTCCAGCTCGTCCGGCCCGAGTTCGAGCCCTGCCCTCGCGCATTCGGCCCGTACCTGGGCCCCGATATCGAAACGAGCGCGGTGGGCGTGCGAGCGCGGCTCCATCTCCATGGCCACCACCACCGCCACCCGGCGCCCGTCCTGCTCCCGCCCGCTACCGGTCAACCCGGATTCGGCCAGCGCCTCCTCGGCAGCTTGGAAGAACAGCAGATGTTGCGGATTCATCTGCGCAAGTTCGGCGGGCGGCAACCGATAGGCGCGGATATCCACTTCGACGCTGTCGACATAGCCCGCGGCCCGCTCGTCGGCGAGTTCCGCGATACCCACCTGCTCCATTCCGTACCAACGACCCTCGGGCCGCTCCACCAGCGCGGGCCGTCCGGACCGTACTGTTCGGCGCAATGCGTCGACACCGGCGACGGCCCCGACTCGAACCCCCATGCCGGACACCGCCATCCGAACCTGTGCGGCCATCTGCCCGGGCACCGCTGCCGGACCCGAGGAGGCATGGGGGTCCGAATCCGCGGCGGCAACAGCCGAAGGCCGAATCGTTACCGGCGCCACCCGACTCGGCGCCGAGGCCGGGTCGGTCGGGAACTCCGGAGGAGTCGTGAGGACGAGGTGAGCATTGGTACCACCGAAGCCGAAGGCCGAGACACCGGCGCGCCGCTGCGACGAATCACGCTGCGGCCAGGGCTGATTGGTGGTGACAATGCGGTCGGCGACCGACTGCGCGCCGGTCGGGCGGATCGGGTCGCCCACGCCGGGAGTGGCGGGGATGATCCCGTGGCGCATCGCCAGCATCGCCTTTATCAAGCTGGTGAAGCCCGCGACGGTGAGGAGGTGGCCGACATTGCCCTTCACCGAGCCGAGCAGCGGTACGTTCGCTCCGAAGAATTCGCCGAGTCCGCGCAGTTCGATGGGATCACCGACGGGGGTTCCGGTGGCGTGACATTCGATGTAGTCGACGGCCGCCGGGTCGATACCGCCGTTGTAGGCCTGACGATAGGCGGAGAGCTGGCCGTTGATATTCGGAGCCAGGAGGTGGGCACCGGAGCCGTCGTTGCCGAGGCCGATGGACTCGACTACCGCGTAGATGGTGTCGCCGTCGCGCTGGGCGTCGGCCAGACGCTTGAGCACCACCACGCCGGCACCCTGGCCGGTGACGATGCCGCTGGAATCGGCGCGGAACGGCTGACTGACACCATTGCCGGGAAAGGCACGCAGATCCGAGAAGCACAGGTGGATGAGCAGCGGATCCGGCGCGCACACCGCACCGGCCAGCACCACATCGGCCGCGCCGGTGGCCAGATAGTCGCGGGCCAGCCCGATGCTGTACAGCGCCGACGAGCATGCCGCGTCCAGCGCCAGCCGTGGCCCACCCAGGCCGAAGGCGTCGCCGACCACGGTGGTGGGCAGACCCGACGGCCAGAGCGATTCGACGGGAACTTCCGGATCCCACTGACGAACTCCGTTGTCCGGCAGTGGAAGTCCGGCCACGCGCAGCCCCTCGGCGACCGCGCGCCGAGTCAGCGGCACGCACAGGTCCACGGAGCGTTCGGTCGGGAAGGAGTAGTTACCGAGTACCAGACCGGTGCGGGCGAGCACCGCGTCGTCCTCGGCGATGCCGGCATCGGCCAATGCCTGCCGGACCACGTACAACGGCCAGCGCACCACCCGCCCCAAGCCGTCGACCCGCTCGGCCGGAACCCGGAGATCGGTCGTGTCGATCTCCGGTTCCAACACGAAACCACCTCGGGTGGTGGTGATTTCATGCTCGGGATCACCCCAGCCACCGATGGTGGCCGGGTCGACCCCGAATACCTCCGCGCCGCCCTCGGTGCGCAGATCGGCGCCGTCGAGCAATCGGTCCCAGAATTGCCGTGGGGTATGCGCACCGGGCAGCAAGCAGCCGATTCCGACGATCGCTACCGGCACGCGCGCCGCGCCGTTGTCCGTGTCTGACATGTCCTCACGCTGTCCGATCCGTGTGGTCCGTCGTGAATTTCGCGCCGAGTGCCTCGCTGATCACGAGATCGACGGCATCGAAGCGCAGCAGCACCCGGCCGGTCGCGCTCACCGCGGTGACCGTGCCGGTGGCCGTGGCGCCACGGCTGATCAGCGGATCCACCACGATGCGGAACTCCGCATCGCTCGGCACCGCGTCATGCACCTCGATCGCGCCGACCGCGGTCGGCAGACTGTTGCGGCCCGTGGTGCGGTGCACCTGGACCAGCGCGGCCTGCAACAGCAGATCGGCGAGCACCGGGCTGTAGTCCTCCGCCGCGAACGCACCGCCGAGCAGCGGGCGGTCGGCCAGTCGGCAGGTCAGCACCAGACGCCCGTCCGAGTCCTGCACCGCGCGGGTGATCCCACGCAGCGCGGGGCCGTGGAAGAGCGTGCCGTCGGCGTAGACGGAAACCGGCTGTGCCGCCGCCATATCCGGCAGCCCGGCCAGTGTCTGCGGCGCCGGGTCACCATCGAGCACACTCGCCCGGAACCGTGGCCTGCCATCGGGGTCGGTCACCAGCACCGCGGTCGCCGCGCTGCCCGGGGTGTAGGTGAGCCGCAGTTCCGTCGGCGCGCCCTCGTCGAGGACGACGCCCTTCAGCACCGAGAATCCGCTCAGACGCCGCACGATCTGCCCGGTGATCCGCTGTGCGGTACCGAGGATTGTGCCGATCGCGGCGGTCGCGGGCAGCACCGGCACCCCGCCCACCGCATGGTCGGCCAGCACCGGATCCTGTGCCGCCCCGGTGAAGTCGCGCCGCACCACCGCGGGCTCGGCCGACCGCGTCCGCGGTGGCGCGGCCGACAGTGGCGCGTTCGGCCCGACCACACACACCACATCGACGGACCGTGCGGTGCTGAACTGTTCGGTGAAGAACTCGACGCCGGTGCGCAGCGGGATCAGCGTGACCCCGCGCTCGGTGAACATCCGCTCCAATTCCGGTGTCACCATGCCGCCCGCCCAAGCACCCCAGTTCACCGAGGTGACCCGGCTCCGGGGCAACCGCCGCCGCAAGGTGGCGGCCACCCGATTGAGCGCTTCGTTGGCGCTGGCGTAGCTGGACTGGCCGCGATTGCCGAAGAATCCGGCGATCGAGGAGAACAGCACCACATGCCGCAGCCGCTCGGTATCGAGGGCGGCCAGGGTGGACGCCAGACCGGTGAGCTTGGTGGCCAGCACCGGGGCGACATCCGCGCGGCGTTGATCGGTGATCGCCTTATCGGCGAGCACCCCCGCGCCGTGCACCAGACCGGTGATCCGGCCCCGGTACGGAGCGAGCACCGCGGCGGTCGCCGCCGCATCGGTGATGTCGACCGGGAGGTATTCCGCGGTGGCGTCGGTGGCGCGAATCGCGGCCAGGGTGGCACGGATCTCGCGGCCGGCGACCAGTCCACGGAATATCCGTTCGACCTCGCGCGGGGTCGGCTTACCACCGCCCCCGCGCAGGTCGGCAACGATGGCGCCCTTCAGTTCCGCCTCGGAAAGACCAGTGGCCCAGCCGGGTTCGGGTTCGAGCGGGCTGCGACCGAGCAACAACAGTCCGCAACCGTACTGTTCGGCCAGTCCGATCGCGCACGCCGCCGTGACGCCGCGGCCGCCGCCGGTCACCACCAGAAGATCAGTGGCGGTCGGTTCGGGCACCGTATCGCCCTGCGGCAGCAGCGGATCGGCGCCGTCCTCGGTGGACGCGCGCAGCGTGCGACGGGTGCCGTCGGCGGTGATGCCCACCTCGGCGGTGCCGGTATCGGCATCGGCGAGTTCATCGAGCACCCGGGCCACCACCTGCTCGACGGACAGGTCCGGACTCAGGTCCAGCGCCCGGCAGAACAGCGAAGGCGCCTCGATGGTAAGGGTTTTGATCAGACCGGGCAGTCCGCCCAGCAATCCCGCCGCGTCAGCCGTACCGGACAAGCCGAGCAGGCCGTCGATACGACTGACGGTGAGGAAGGCCGCGCGGCGCCGCACGGCCGCCTGTTCCAGCGCGTGCTGGGTCGTATGCGCCAGTTCCAGCGCATCTTCCAGCGCCACAATGGAACTCGACCACCGAGCGGGCGCGTCCGGGGCGAGGAATACGACCAGGTCCAGCCGGTCGTCCGGGCCGAGGTCGGCACCGGTGACGACCGACCAGCCCGCCGCCGCGAGTGCGGCGGCGAGCGGTTCGGCCAACGCGCTGCCGCCACCGGCGATCAGTGCGACGGGCTCGGATGCGTAGGCTCCGACGAGCGGAGCGACCGCAGGCAGCTCGGAAAGGCGCGCCTGCATCCGCGAGATGCGGGACGCGCCATCAGCTTTTGGGTGAATCACCTCCGCCGCGTTCACCGCGGCCGAGCCGCCGATCGCGACGCTGATGAAGGCGATGATCCCGCCCAGTGTGCGCAGTTCGCCCATCTGTTCCGGACCCGCCTGCGGGCTGTCGGGGAAGCGCTCCTGCAGTGCGCCCATGATCTCGACCCGCTTGATCGAGTCGATGCCCAGATCGGCCTCGACATCCATGGAGACGTCCAGCATGTCGGCCGGGTAGCCGGTCTTCTCGGACACGATCGACAGCAGGGCGTCCTGCACCACCTCGGTGGCGTCGCCGATGACCGGGGTCGTGGCCGGGGCGCTGACCACCGGTTCGGCGACCGGAGCCGACTGCGCGACAATCGGTTCCGCGACGGGCTGCGGCGCGTCGGCGATCGGCTGGGCAACCGGGGCGGGCGCCGGAGCCGGCGCGGGGGCGTAGGCCGGAGCCGGCGCGGGGGCGTAGGCCGGAGCCGACACCGGAGCGTAGGTGGGGGCCGCCATCAGTTCGGCCTGCGTCCCCGGCTCGGGCCGGGACAGTCGCTCGATCGGGCGACGGACGGCCGGAGCCTCGATGCTCTGGCCCGCCTCCAGGTACGCGAAGCCCAGCAGCACCTCACTGGCGTGACTGTGCGCCTGTCCGATGGCGACGCTGTGGTCGCTGACCGAGGCCAGTCCGGCGACGGTGCGGTCGTCCAGCGTGCCCTGCCTCGAGTCGTATTCCAGGATGCCGCTGAGCCTTTCGGCCACCCGCAGCTGGCTGCTCAGGTATTCCCGGTGCAGCGCCAGGTGATCACCGGCCAGGTCGCCCTGGCTGCCGGGGGTCGCGAGCGCGGGCGGTGCGGCGGCGGGCAGCGGCGCGACATTGCCGTTGCCGTTCCCGCTGGCGGGGGCGGCGGGGGCCGGGGTCGGCTGCGGTACGCGATATCCGTTCTCGAGGGCGTCGCGGTAGGAACTGCGCCGCTCCTCCGAGACATAGTTGATGCCGTTCAAGGGGATCCTCATTCCTTTGCTTTCGACTACTTCGGATTCCTCGGCGCTGTACCGGTTCAGGCCGGTCAACGGCAGTCCCAGCACCGCGAGCCGCGCCGCGAGCTGCTTGAGCGCGCGGTCGCCGTCGGCGCCCGCGTCTGCGGCGAGTACCACCGCGTCCGGCATCTCGGCCAGGATCTTGCGCACCAGGCCGGACAGCACCGACTTGGGACCGAATTCGATGAACACCCGGTAACCCGCGTCGTACATCTCCAGGATTCGCGGCGCGAATCCGACGGGCCGGGACAGCTGCTCCACCAGCACATTCCGGTTCGCCGCCAGATCCGCGCCGTATTCGGCGCCCGCGGCGTCCGCGAATACCTCGAGGGCGGGCTTACCGATCGACTCGTCGGCGACGGCCGCCCGGAACGCGTCCACCGCGTGCGCCACATACGAGGTGTGGAAGGCTGCGGCGACCGGCAGCAGCTGGGCGTGCAGGCCCCGCGCCCCCGCGGCGGCGGCGAATTCCCGCACCGCCTGGGTACCGCCGCCGACCACGGTCTGTTCCGGCGCATTGAGATTGCACACCACCACATCGGGGTGCGCCGCCAGCAATTCGGTCAGGGCCTCCGGGCCGCAGCGCAGCGCCGCCATGGTGCCGCGATCGGCCGCGCCCTCGGGCAGCGTGGCCATGGCGGTACCGCGAGCCCGGGCCAACCGGTGGAACGTGTCGTCATCGAAGGCGCCGGCCGCCCACAGTGCGGTGAGCTCACCGAAGCTGTGGCCGAGTGCGCCGTCGGGAACGAAGCCGAGTTCGTCCAGGAAGCGGTACTGTCCGGCGGCCAGCGCGCCGATGGCGGGCTGCGCGAAATCGGTGCGGCGCAACGCTTCTTCCTGGGCCGCGGCGTCCTCCGGGGTGAATGCGGGCGGTGGGAAGATGACCCGGCTCAGCGGATCGGCGGGATCGGAGTGCTTACTCGCGGCATCGAAGGCGGCGCGGACCGGCGGCACCGCCACTGCGGTCTGCGCGCCCATGCCGACGTACTGACTACCCTGCCCGGCGAACAGCGCGGCGATCTTGCCCGGCACCGCCGCCGCGCGCCGGTAGTACGCACCGCCAGGCACCTCGAACGAGTCCACCGACTGCTGGGCCCGCAGCTGTTCGACGGCCTTGTCTCGCAATGTCTTCAGCTCGTCATCGGACTGTGCGACCACCGCGAGACGCGCGTGCGCCTCAGGGATCGCCGTGTCCAGCTCGACACCTCGGGGCAGCTCTCCGACCGCGGCGAGCAATTCCGCCGGCGTCGCGGCGTGCCACGCGTGCACTCGGTAATCCCGGTGCAACGCCCGGGCATCCGCGCCGGACGGATCGTATTCCTCCAGCACGCAGTGGAAGTTCGTGCCGCCGAAGCCGAAGGATGAACTGGCCGCGCGCCGCTTCTCCCGACCCGGCTCCAGCACCCATGGCCGGGTAGCCGAGTTCACGTAGAACGGCGAGTTCGGGAAGTCCACCGACTCCTTGGGCTGGGCCACATTGATGGTCGGCGGCAGCACCTTCTGGTGCAGCGCCAACGACAGCTTGATCAGGCCCGCCGCGCCCGCCGCCGCCTTGGTATGTCCGATCTGCGATTTGACGCTGCCCACGGCGCAGAACTGCTTCTCGGCACTGACCTCGGCGAAAACCTCACGCAGCGCGGACAATTCCGTGTAGTCACCGACCGCGGTGCCGGTGCCGTGGCATTCCAGCAGCCCGATCTGCTCGGGCCCGAATCCGGCATCCGCATAGGCCCGGCGCAATGCCAGCTGCTGGCCCTCCTTGCGCGGGGCGTAGATGCTCTTGAACCGCCCGTCGCTGGAGGTGCCGATGCCGCGTAGCACCGCGTAGATCCGGTCACCATCGCGCTCGGCGTCGGCCAGGCGCTTGAGCGCCAGCATGCCCATACCCTCGCCGATCATGGTGCCGTCGGAATTCTCGTCGAACGGGCGGATGACCCCGCTCTTGGACAGTGCGGGCGTCTTGCTGAAACACAGGTACATCAGGATGGTGTTCTCGGCGTCGCAACCGCCGCTGATCATCAGATCGGCCCGGCCGGACACCAGTTCGGCGGCCGCCATATGCACCGCCGCCAGCGAACTGGCGCAGGCGGCATCGATAGTGCAGTTGGTGCCACCCAGATCGAACCGGTTGGCGATGCGCCCCGACACCACATTGCCGAGCATGCCCGGGAAGGAGTTCTCCTCCCAGGGCGCGAAGGCCTTGACGAATTTGGCCGCGATCTCCTCGGCATCCTGATCGCTCAGGCCGCAGCTGCGCACCACTTCCTTGAGCACCGGGGTTTGCAGGCGAGTAGCCAGCGGCTGAGTCAGTGAGTTGGCGCCGGTGATACCCAGAATGACACCGGTGCGACTCGGGTCGTACCAGGACGAATCCGGCGCGCCCGCATCCGCGAGAGTCTGCTTGGCCACCACCAGACTCAGCAGCTGCAAGACGTCGGTGACCTCGAGGATGTTCGGCGGTAGGCCGAACTCCATCGGATTGAAGTCGACGGTGGGCAGGAAGCCACCGCGCCTGGCGTAGGTCTTATCCGGCGCGCTGGGGTCGGGATCGTAGTAATCCTCGATCTTCCAATGGGTTTCGGGTACATCCTCGATGCAGTCCGCGGCCGCGACGATATTCGACCAGTATTCGGTCAGATCCGCCGAACGCGGAAACAGCGCGCCGAGACCGACGATCGCGATGGGCGTATCGCCGAGCCGGGCACCCGGCGTAGGCGAAAGCGTTGTCTGTGATTGCATGAGCACTGCTCCTCGACGGCGTAAAACGCTGCGGCGGTGAATGATTCGCGACGCTCAGGCCGCGAGACGGTCCTTCTCGGCGACGATGTACTCGGCCAGCTCGGCAATGGTCGGGTGGTACCAGAGCGCGGTGGTCTCCAGCTCGAAGCCCAGCCAGGTCTCCAGCTCGCCGGCCAGCACGAGCGCCTCGGTGGAATCGAGGCCGAAGCTGTCGAAGAAGTCGTCCACCGACACCTCGACCGGCTCGACGGACAGCTTGTAGGCGATCTTCTCCCGCAGCCAGTTCTCCACTTCCTCGACGGAAAGCGATACGGTGACGGCCTGCTCGGTCATGGGAAACACACTCCTGATGCGGTAACAGCGAATTGTTCTGATGAGGGAGAACTCAATGTGCCGGTGCGGCGGACAGACTGCGCACCACCGCGTCGGCCGCGGCGGCACCGGAATCGAATCCGGATTCGTGGTTCCCGACGATATCGATGCCCATTTTTCGCGAATGGAAATACGAGCCGGCGAACTTGACCCGGGATCCGCCCTCATTGATGGTGTGCAGCACCGGTCGCAGTTGGCGGGCCTCGTAGGTGAAAATCGGGTGGCGGTAAGCCAGTTCGCGGATCACTCGGTCCGGATCGATGTCGACGCCGCAGTCCAGTGTGAGGAAGTAATCGGTCTCGCTGGTGAAGCACTGCAGCTCGTTGAGGTAATAGACGACCCAGGACGTCATATCGGCCGGGCCGCCCGCGCGCACGTAGTTCCAACTGCGCCAGATCGAACGATCCCCGGACATGCAGACCGGGTCGGTATGCAGGGTGGCGCGAGTGTCGTTGTAGGACAGGGCTTCCA
The DNA here is from genome assembly GCF_040654375.1 of Nocardia sp. NPDC050710. Lineage (NCBI taxonomy): Bacteria > Bacillati > Actinomycetota > Actinomycetes > Mycobacteriales > Nocardiaceae > Nocardia > Nocardia sp. NPDC050710. Next base: position 47,200 of record NZ_JBFAHV010000013.1, read on the forward strand.
GCATGCGCTGCGATGACGTTGGCGCGGTCAGCATGGCCAGCGCGTCATCGGCATGCGCGGCGATGATCACCTGGTCGAAGCGTCGGGGGCCCTCGGCGGTGTAGACGGTGACCCCGGTGTCGTCCTCGTCGACCCGATCGACCGCGGCGCCGAGCCGGATCTGCTGCCCGGCCGCACGCAGGTGCTCCAGCGTCGCGCGCACATAGTTGATGCTGCCGCCGGTGACCGTATTCCACGGGGCGGTGCGCCCGCCGAGGCCCTCCCTGCCGTGCCCGAGAAAGAACGCGATAATGGTGGCTGCCGGCATTTCCCAGATGCGATCGGCCGGCACCGACCAGGCGGCGGTAGCGATCAGCACGATGAATCCGTAGCGGAAGTCCTGGCTGTAGCCGTTGGCATCCAGATATTCACCCATCGGCATCTCGGCCTGCTTACGGATGAAATGCTTGGGCGATTCCCGGTAGAACCGCTCCGCCTCGGCCCACATCGGCACGAACTCCGGTCCGTACTTCGCGCGGATCTCGTTCTCGGCCAGGACGAAGTCCTCCGAGACGAAGCCGAGCCCGGTGTCGGCGTGGTAGAAGCTGAAGGTGCCTGGATGCGATTGCGTCGCCACCCCCAGATCGGCGAAGAATTGCGTCAACCGCTGATAGTGCGACTCGTTGTAGACAATAAAAGCGGTGTCCAGTCCGAGGGTCCGCCCATTATCGTGCACTTCGATCGAGTTGGCGTGACCACCGGCGTTCGCTTCCTTTTCGAACAGGGTCACTTCGGCCCGTCCACGCAGGTGGTAGGCGGCGGATAGACCGGCGATTCCACCACCGATCACGGCCACTGCGGACATACTGCCCCCAATTTCTCGCCAAATTTCAGGAATTTGATCCCAGGGCAACTCCGACCGGGATCGAGACCGACGATATCTGTTCGTTACCAGCACCCCAAGAGACACTTTGGGAACATAGGGACATGTATCCAAAGAGGTATGCACGGCCGCTACCTGGAGTTATCCGGCTACTTTCAGTGACATCGGAACCCTCACCCAACTCCTCGTTAATTCGACCCGAACGATCGGCGACCGATTCGCCGTATTTATCGAAAGATAAGTATGGACCGCGCCCAGGCACTCGCGTTAGCGTTTGTCCATGGCCACCGCCGCAACGCCACAGGCATACCCGGCACGCGCAGCAACGGAAACGATGTCGGCCTACCGCAGGCTCCGAATGTGTTTCCTGGAAGCTCGCCCCACGGTTCAGCTGATGTTCGTGCTGCGTTTCCTGGCCGCATCCGCAATCGCCGCGGAATACGGTATCGGGCAGCGGGAATTCTCCATCCGAAGTTATGCCTGCGCGCTGCTGTCCTGGCTTTTCGCGACAGTCTGCATCTATCTCGCCAACGGCATTGCCGACGGCGCGAACGACCGCATCAACGGCGTGGGACGCCCGATCTCGCGCGGCGAACTCGCGCCCGCTCAGGCGCTGCCGATCGCGGTCGGCGCCGCGGTCGGTGCCGTGGTGCTGGGCGCGCTGGCGGGTCCGATCCCGGCGTTGCTGGTGTGCGCATTCCTCACTCTGGGCTACGCCTACTCGGCGCCACCGTTCCAACTCCGCCGCGGCTGGCTCGGTTCGACCTCGGTGGTTGTTGCCGGTGGCCTACTCACCTACGCGGCCGGCGTCGTGGCGGTCGGTGCGCGGCCGACGCCGACGCTGGTCGCCTTCGCGGTCGCGATGTCATTGTGGATGGGATGCGTCGGCGCGGTGACCAAGGATTTCTCCGATGTGGACGGTGACCGCATCGCGCGCCCCCGTACCCTCATCGCACTGCTGGCCGAGTGGCCGCTGCGCCGCTTGGTCGCCGCGCTCGCGACCCTCATCGCACTCGGCATATTGGTTGCCGCACAACAGATTCCCGGACTCGTCCCGATCTGCGCCTGCCTGCTTCCCGGCGCGGCGGCGGTTGGTTACCTCACCCTCACCACGCGCCACCATCATCCCCGCAGGCTCAGTCGTCGTCCCTACCACGCCTTCATGGCCACCCAGCTCGCCGCCAACGCCGCGATGGGGTTGAGCGGGGTCTGACCGGCGCTCAGTCGGGCCCGAACTGCGTGGGCCGGGCATTGATCAGATTGGCGGATAGCGCGCGATTGACCGCGTCCAGCCGCGACACCGCCCCCAGCTTCTCGAATATGTTGCGCAAGTGCCGTTTCACGGTGCCCTCGGTGATCCCGAGTGCGGCGGCGATCTGCCGATTACTGAGGGCCGCGGCCACCCCGTTGAGTACCTCCAGTTCGCGCATGGTCAGCCCGAATTCCGTCGGCCGCTCCTCGCCGAACCGCTCGCGGGCGGAACGCTCCTCCTGCCAGGATACGTAGATGACCACCCCGGGAGTTTCGTCCGTCCGCGCGCCGACTTTGCGAATCGTCGAGAGCAAAGTGTCGCGGCTGGCACTCTTGTGCAGATAGCCCGCGATGCCGAGGCCGACCAACTCCTTGATCAGCGCCATATCCTCGTACATACTCACGATCAGCACCCGCGACCCGGGGCTGACCTCGCGTAGCAGCCCCAGCGTCACCGCCACTTCATCGCCCGGAATCTCGACGTCGAGGATGACCACATCCGGGTTGAACCGGGCGGCGTAGCCGACGCCGACCGATCCGCCGGCTGCGTCGGCCACCACATCGATATCTGGCTCCATCCGCAGCATGGCGCAGAGCGCGCTGCGCAACATGGTGTGGTCGTCGACGACCAGCACCGAAATACTTCCCTCCGTCATACACAGGCCGCCAGCACCGGAATCCACACCCCGACCGTGGTGCCTCCGTGCTTGCGCGAGGCCACGGTCACCGCGCCGGAAAGTAGTTCGGCGCGTTCACGCATGGAATCCAAACCGTTCGTGCGACGGTCGGCCTTCGTGTCGAACCCGATACCGTCGTCCGCCACCGTCGCCCAGACCTCGTGCGGCGCGATGTCGACCGTGACCACCACCTGCCCGGCCGACGCGTGCGCGAAGGCATTGCGCATTCCTTCCCGCAGGATCAGGAAGATTTCATCGAGCACCGCCGAGTCGACCCAGGACTCCACCCCGTTGACATGAATCCCGACCGTTGGTCTGGTCAGTCGCATCGCACCGACGAATGCCGTCAGCGCACCGCGCAGACTGCCGGTCCCCTCGTCGGTGCGCAGGCCGGTGGTGATGGACGAAAGTTCCTGCAGCGTATCGGTCAACGCCGCGATGGCGTCCGGGATGGTCGGATCTCCCGGGGGCAGCGACGTGGCGCATAGTTCCAGCCGTCGCATCGCCAAGCTGATGCTGTTGCCGAGTCGGTCGTGGATATCGCGGGCCAGCGTCCGCCGCTCGGCGTCGTTGACCATACGCACCTGGTTGAGCAGGAACGAGTCGTAGCCCTTGGCCCCGGCCTCCAGCCGCGCGTAGATCGCACGGTTCAGCGTGATCGCGGCGATCCCCAGGCGCCGCGTCGAATCCTGTAGTGGGGAAACGATTTCGGCCATCTCGGTGAGCACAAGCTCGGAGAGCACCCGGGCCGCGCGCACCGAGGCATCCGGCCGTATGCCGCGGTCACCGCGCCGCTGGGCCATATCGGCAATGGCGTGCAGATGTCGGGCCACGATGCCGACACGACCGGAGGCGAGCGCGTCGGCACAGTCGGCGATGATGCGCTCGGCCTGGATCGAACATTCCTGCCAGGTGACGTCGTCGGCGACCAGCGCGCTGTCGATCGCCGCCAGTTCCGCGCGGTAGCGGTCGAGAATCAGCTGCTGTCGCGCGCGCAGGTCCGCGACCGCCGCGGGGGGCTGCCCCACCTCTATTGTCATCGTGTCGATCTCCAGTCGACGGGCGCACAAGCCCGTCCCCCTGACCGCGGCGCGCAGCGGCACCACACTGTGTGCCGCGCACCCGGTCGTCCTGCTGTCGGTCAACTGATAGGTTTCACCGAACCATCAGAAGTGAACGCAGTGTCACATCCGGGACCGACTCGACCACGGCGCAACACCATCTAAGTCGTGACCATTCTTATACGGTTCTGTTAACTCGGCCACTCGAAGAGTAGGCGCCCCAATATTGCCGGACTTCCATACCGCAAAATGCCTGCAACCGTTTCAAATGAGGGGAATATCCCAAATTTCAATTAGATCGACCGACCAGTTTATGGGCGGCTACCACGACCGCTACCTCCACTGAAACTGGTTACGCCCGAACTCATTCCGACTCCGGCGAGAAACGCGTGTCCCGCATCCAGTCGTCGATCGCGGTCGCGATCCGAAAGCGCAGCTCACTCGCGGCGACCACGGAATCCACCGACCCGACTCGCACCGCCCGCTCGATGCTGTGCACCGCGTCGAATTCGGCAGCCAGCGCGGCCAGATGCTCGGCGCGCACCGCCGTGCGCTGGTCCACCAACTCGGCGGCCAGCTTGGGCTGTTCGGACACATCGGCGCGAGCCAGTCGATGTTCCAGGTCGCGGACGCGGACGTCGGCAACGGTGCGCGCGTCCACCGTGCGCGCGAACACCACCGCCGCGGCCGGAGCCCCGCCGATCACCGAGGCGAAGGATCCCTCGACCGCGAGCACCGTCATATTCGGATTCAGTGCCTTGGAGAAGACCACGAAGGCGCCGCCGTGGTAGCGGGAAATCACGCAGAAGACGATCTTGCCGTCGAAGTTCACCACCGCCCGGCCGATCTCGGCGCCGTACTCCAACTGCAGCGTGCGCATGGACTCCGGCGATCCGTCGAATCCGGACAGATTGGCAAGCACCACCAAGGGCCGATTGCCGCTGGCCACGTTGATCGCCCGCGCCACCTTCTTCGACGAACGCGGGAACAGTGTGCCCGCGGTGTAGGTGTCCGGGCCGTCCGCGGGCGGAAAACCGTGTCGGACGACGGGCTTCGATTCGATCCCGATCAGACAGACCGGCCAGCCACCGATCCGGGCGTCGGCGACCACCGCGGTATCCGCGTCGGCCATATCGGCCCACCGCTCCAGCAGCTGATGGTCCTGATCGGTGACCGCGCGCAACACGGCGCGGATGTCGAAGGGCTTCTTACGGTCGGGATTGGCGGTGGCGGAGAAGATTTCACCGACGGTACGGAACTCCGAACCCGGATGCGGGAAAACGGTGATGTCGCGGCTCACCGGGTCGGTGCTGGCGGCCCGGCGCGGCGCCGACTCCCCCGGATCGAGGTAGCTGTGCGCGTAGTGTGCCAACAGCACGTCGCGGGCCTGCGCCAAGTTCGCGGCCCAGTACTGCGCCTGCCCGTTGGGGCCCATCACCCGCGCATAGCCGCCGATGCCCAAGTTGTCCTCGGCCGACACCCCGCCGGAGAAGTCCAGCGACTGCTTGCCGGTCAGCACCATCGCGCCGTCCGGGACCATCACCAGGATGCCCTTGGTGTGCATCAACATGGTGGCCTCGGCGTTCCAGTACGGCTGCGCGCCCACATTGATACCGGCGACCACCACATTGATCTCGCCGCCGTCCTGGGTGAACGTGACAATGCGGCGCAGCGCGCGGGCCACCCAATCCATATTCTCGGTGCCGGAGTCCAGCGAGATCCGCGCACCCGCCGAGAGCGCGAACCATTCCACCGGAACCCCCAGCCGCTGCGCGAGATCCAGCGCCGCGATGATCCGGGCGCATTCGGCCTCCGATACCGCGCCGAGTGCCTTGGTGGGGTCTCCGAAGAGGGTGACCCGGCATACGCCCTCCGGGTGCAGCGAGGTCGGCGTCGACGCCACGCCTACCACGATGCCCGCGGTATTGCGCCCGCGCGGCCGGTCCACCGGGACGAGCCGGGCCGAGGCCGAATCGGAGTCGAGATCGTATTCGGTGAAGGTGCCGACCGTGCCGGTGAGCAGCGGGATCAGCTCGTACGGGTATACGGTGCCGCGCCGCCGCGCCCGTACCACCTTCTGGTCGTAGTCGTCGAGCGGTTCGAGCGCGACCTGCGGAGGTCCGTCGATAGTCACCTGCGCGCTGGAACCGGGCTCGTAGCGCAACCGGGTGATCGCTTCCCGGAAAGTCCCCTCCCGGGTGGCAAGGCGCGCCTGGACCAGCACTTCCTGCACGCCGGCCTCGGTGAACTCCGGTGCGACGGAACGCTGCCAGGCCGCGAACTCCGCCAGGTCGACTTCGATACCCGGCCGAATATCCAGCCAGATATGGTTCATATCCAGCCAGGCCCCCGCCGGGTCCAGATCGTGGCGAGCCCGCCCGATTCCTTCGACGCATGCCGAGAGCACCGTGTCGACATCACCGACCGCCGCGATCACCCCCTGCTCGTCGCGGGTCAACTCGAAGCGGCGCACCTGGGCCAGCGCCACCAGCCGCTGGTCGTCCGGATTGTCCTTGGCCACGCAGTGATACAGCAGAATCGGTTCGGGAGTGTGGATCCGCGACAGGCGGAAGTTCCGCAGCCGCCACAGCGACAGCCGCCTCCCGACCAGCGGGTGGACCCCGCGTACCAGCCGATCCTCGACCAGCTCCGATTCGGCCCGCCGGAAGGTGTAGAACTCCACGACCGGTCCGGCCACGGCCACCACGATCCGTCGCGCCTGTTCGGACAGTCGGGCAGCGATCAAACCGCGGCACAGCGCCTCGGCGCGTTCATCGGGTGAGGCGGGTGCGTCCGGCCAGACCAGGTGCAGGTCGGCCACGGCCACCTGACCGACCGGGACCGCGAGCAGTTCGGCGCGCAATGCCGCCACCAGCGCGGTGTCCGGCTGATCGGCGTATTCCGGCAGTTCCGCGAAGGCGCCTACGGTCGCGACGGCGGTCGTCGGCACCGCATGGGCCGGATGCAGTTCCAGCCGATAGTCACAGACCACGAACGGACGGCCCGCGATATCGAAGGCGCGCAGTGTGTGCAGGTGCTGTTCGCCGTAATGCCAGCGGGCAAGCACCTCCAACATGGGCTCGCGCGGTTCGAATCGGCCGTCCGGGCCGGCGAGCAGACGCTCGGCGAGGAACTCGTACATCGGTTCCGGAATGTCGACCAGCGCGGCGATCCGACGTGCCCGCTCCGGCGAATCCGGCGCCGCCGCGAGGGCGGCCAATTCCTCCGACACCCCGGCCAGCATCGCGGTTCGGGCGGCATCGGTCGCCGGACGCATGAACCACGCGAAGGCGACGCTGCGGGCCAGGTCGGCGACCGCGGGGAACCGCGAGCGTGACATCCGGATCACCCGGTCCATGATCTCGCGGGTGTGCGGGTGGTGTGCCGCCTGCGGCGGGTTCGCACCGATCCACAGCTTCAGCAGTTCGGTCACTATCGTGACACCTGAGTGAATCCGACTGGTGCCCAGGAAGATTCGGAAGACGGCGGCTTCGAGTTCGGGGGTCCGGTCCAGGCCGGCGACCCCGTAGTGGGCCAGTGCGCGGCCGAGCCCGGTGCGGAACTCGACCGGTATCGCACCCCGCTCGGCATCGAGGCTCTGCAAATAGATATGAAGTTGTTCGCGCGGGCTGTCGGCGCCACGGCCCGATGCCTCGGGGGACGCCAATTCCACGATATCCGCGAAGATTTCGGCCAGCTCGACCTCACCGGCGAGCCACTCACCGTCCGCGGCCGCCAGCGCGTCGCGATCCAGCAGGTAGCGGGCCCAAGCGTCGGGGGCTGCCGCGTCGAAGCCGAGCAGTTCGGCTCGTAGATCCGCGAGCGCACGGCGCCCCCGATCCGCCGGGCTCGGCGGCTGCTCAGGCAGCGGGATCATCAGATCGACCGGCCTGGACGGCGCCGAACCGGCGGCGCCGCCCGCCGGTTCCACCCGCGCCAAGAGCTCACCCGCCGCGACTTGACTGCCGACGGCGACCAGCAGTTCCCGGAGCCGGCCATCGCAGGGCGCGGGCAGCACGGTTTCCAACTTCATGCTCTCCAGCACCAGAACCGGTGCACCGCTGTGCACTTCGCCGCCGACCTCGACCGGGGTCGCGACCACCAGCGCGGGCGCGGGCGCGCGCAGCACGCCACCTTCGTCCCGGCTCACCCGATACGCGACGCCGTCGATCTCGACCAAGTGGACCGTGCCGTGAGTCGCCGACACCGAGCGATAGCGCCGACCGGCCACGGTGAGCACGGCCAGGTGCGCGTCGATCCGCTCGACCGCCGCGTCGAATTCGACCCGATCCGCAATGCCGTCCTCGATCACGACCCAGAAGCGGCCGAATCCGTTCTTGGCCACCGTGACCCGGTATCCGCGCTCGCCGACTCGCAGTTCGGCTGCCCGGCCGACCTCGTGCTGTACATGCGGACGCCGCCCGCGTCCACTCTCCCAGAGCCGCTCGCGCGCGCCGTGCTCGGTGTCCTCGTAGCCATCGATCGCCGCCGCCGCCAGGGCCACGCCGAGGTGGCGCTGCGCGGTCAGCTCACCGGCGGCCGCCACGCGGTCCACCCATCGAGTGTCGGCGGTACCGTCGATCACTTCGGGCGTGCCGAGCAGCGCCAGCAGGAAACTCTTATTGGTGGCGCCGCCCTCGATCACCACCGTTGTATCGGCCAGTGCCCGGCGCAGGCGCCGCAGTGCCTCGGTCCGGTCGCGGCCGTAGGCAATGATTTTGGCGATCATGGAATCGAAGTCCGCGGGGATCTCGTCACCCTCGCCGACACCGGTGTCCACTCGGATGCCCGGCCCGGTCGGCAATCGCAGCAAGGAAATTCGGCCGGGTGACGGGGCGAAATCACGGTCCGGATCCTCGGCGTTCAGCCTGGCCTCCACCGCGTGCCCACGTTCGGCCGGCACCGGCCCGCTCAGCGGAATTCCGGCCGCCACCTGCAGCTGGGCTTCTACCAAATCGACGCCGGTGGTGGCCTCGGTGATGGGATGTTCGACCTGTAGCCGGGTATTCACCTCCAGGAACGCGAAGAACCGTTCCCCCGGGTGATACAGGAATTCGACGGTGCAGGCACCGCAATAGCCGACGGACAGTGCCAGCCGCCGCGCGGATTCCTTCAGCTCCAGCGTCTGCTCCGCGGTGAGCACCGGTGAGGCCGACTCCTCGATGATCTTCTGGTTGCGCCGCTGGACCGAGCAATCGCGCACACCCAGCGCCCAGGCGCCGCCCCGCCCATCGGCGATCACCTGCACCTCGACATGCCGCGCACCCGTCACCAGACGTTCCAGGAACACCACACCGCTGCCGAAGGCCCGCTCGGCCTCCTCGCTCGTGCGCTGGTAGGCCTCGCGCAGATCGGCCTCCGAGGTGACGATTCGGATCCCGCGTCCACCACCGCCCGCGGTCGCCTTCAACATCAGCGGGTAGCCGATACGCTGCGCGGATTCGATTGCCGCGTCGAGCGTTTCGACCGACCCGCCGCTCCACGGCGCAACCGGTACACCCGCCTGCTCGGCCAGCAGCTTCGCGCCGATCTTGTCGCCGAGTCTGCGCATCGCTTCGGCGCTCGGCCCGATGAAGGTGACACCGACGCGCGCACACAGCTCGGCGAATGCCGGATCCTCGGCCACGAATCCCCAGCCGACCCAGGCGGCGTCCGCACCGGTCTCATGTAAGGCGCGTTCCAGTAAGGGCAGATTCAGGTATGGGCGCGCACTCGCCGGTCCCAGGCAATACCGCAGGTCGGCTTCCCGGACGAAGGTGGCATGACGTTCGCCGTCGGTGTAGAGCGCGACGGTTTCGACACCCAACTCCCGGGCCGTGTGGATGAGTCTGCGGGCGGCCTCGCCGCGATTGACAATTGCGATCCGGGTGAACATCTGCAGCCCTCTCGTGCACGCCTGCCCGACCTATCGTCGGCCTCTATGCACTTATAACTGTGGCGGTAGATGCACCCGGCGTCGAATCGAGAGCCCGAAATAAGTAGCGGCAGCGCCGATTCCGGCTATTCCGCGCCGGTTTCGCGGGACCGGCGCTCCTCATCGAGGCGGCGCTGCGCTTCCGCCCACGTGATCGGGAGGCTGTCGGCGGGAACCTCCCAGAAGACGAATGTCGACTCCCGCATCACCGCGCGCTTGATTCCCACTGTCGTCCGATGCGGGTCGGAGGACGCGTACCCGGAGATGGCGTCCTTGTCGGTCCACGCCGACAACGTCCAGAACGTCCGTTTCAGCAGTTCCGCCTTCAGGGAAACCCCGAGCACGCCGGGTGACCGACGAGCCTGCCGCCACAATGTCAGCGACGCCATCAGGAACCCCGGCACATGGCGCAGCGACGTCACCTCCAACCGCGAGGCCATCACCTGCGCCTGGGAGTCCGTTCCGGAGTTCACCGTAATCCAGGGAAGAGTCGGCATGGGATTGAGCCCTTCAACATGTCGTTGCCGCCGCACCGGTCGGTGCCGCGCGGCAAACTTCCCACGCACCCACCAATCTTGTCAATGCCTAGATTAAGACCGTGCAGTGGACAGCGGATCCACGCCGCAGCAATCGATAACCACCTGTCGCCGATCACAGTGCCCACCACTACAGTTGCGCCCGGATCCGCAACCGAGGGGGTTTGGGCATGACTCGATCCAACGAGCTGACGACGTCATCGTGGCCACGGCTACGAGCAGGTGACCACGTCCGACTGGTATCACCAGCCAGCTACCCCGACCCCGCAGCGATCGATGACTACACAAAGATCTTGCAGGACTGGGGTTTTGAAGTCGAAGTGGGTGAGCACGTCCTGGATCGGCGTGGCTACACGGCCGGACGCGACGAAGACCGGCTCGCCGACCTCAACGCCGCCTACGCCGACCCCACGGTCAGGGCGGTGATCACCACCCGTGGTGGCGCCGGCGCTGCACCGCAACCCGCAATTGACCTCGACCGCGGTCGAGGTCGCGGGCCACGCCCGCGGATTCCTGATCGGCGGATCGCTCGGCGCGCTGGCCGGTATGGTCGGCGCCGGCCTGCCCAGCCTGGACGGGGCGATCCTGCTGATCGAGGCCGAACGTCAAATCGGTTTGGGGCAAATCGACCGGCAACTGACCCAGCTGATCCGGAGCGCTCCAGGGCCTACGCGGAATCGCATTGGGCCGATTCCCGGGCTTCGAGGACTACACCGACCGCGGCTGGCACCTCATCGATGTCCTCCAAGACCGGCTCGGCTCACTCGACCTTCCGATCCTCGGCGGACTCGAACTCGGCCATGGACCCGATCCACACGCGGCACCCCTGGGTACGACCGCCGAACTCGACACGCATACAGGCACTCTCACCCTGAGCCCACCCGCATCCTGACCACACCACCGCCATCCCCACCGACCCGGCCGTCCAGTTCACCCGACCCTGGCCCGGGTCCCGGGTGGTAACTGCGCCGCGATCATCAACGCCGAGACCGTGCCCATCCGCATTCCGGTCAGTTCGGCGTCCGGGTGAAGATCACCCAGACCCGGGCGGGCCGGCAACCAGCGTTGCGGCGGGATGGCCACGAAGCGCTGCAAGGGCTCTGAGTACATTTGTCGAAACGTGGCGGTTGGCGATCTGCTACCAGGCAAAGGTTGTACCGATGGACGATGGCGAGGTTTCGCTGAACAACCTGGCCGGCCGGGTTATGGCAGCGGTGCAGCAACGCGGTGTGGATCGCCGCTACGTTGTCGGGATCACCGGCCCTCCCGCCGCTGGCAAATCGACACTGTCGGTAGCGCTCAGCAACGCCATCAACGCGGTCGCTCCGAGCACCGCCGAGATAGCGCCGATGGACGGGTTCCACCTGACCAACGAAGTGCTACGCGCCGAGGGCGCAACCGATCGCAAGGGCGAGCCGGACACCTTCGACATCGAGGGCTTTCTGACTGCGCTGAAGCAACTGCGGAGCACACCGGTGGGCGAACCGGTCTCCTGGCCTGCCTACGAACGCACGCTGCACGATCCGGTACCCGGCGCCATCACGTTTACCAGCCACACCGTGGCGATAGTCGAGGGAAACTACTTGCTCCTGAACGAACCGGGTTGGGGCGAAGTCGCGACTCACCTCGACGACGTGTGGTACCTGGACGCGGGCACCGCGGTGATCGAGCCGCGGCTGCTCGATCGCCACCTGGCCAAAGGTAAATCCCTCGAGCAGGCTCGCCGTAAGGTCACTGACAGCGACTTGCAGAACGCCCGGCTGATCGCCCGAACGCGCGACCGCGCCGATCTGCTGCTTCGCGCCGACAACAGCCATTACGTCATTTCACCAAGTCGCTGATGGCATCGCGCCACCGACGGGTGCCGAAGGAGCGGCACGAGAGGGTCGCGACCGCCGATGCTCGCTCGAGGGAACCGATAAAGCCGTGGCCGATCGCGTGGTAGTGGCAGAAGGCCCCATGCAGAATGTCACCGGCTCCCAGTGTGTCGATCGCGTCGACGGCGGCAACGGCGATGCTGCCGGAACGACTGCCGGTGGAGTAGAGGACCGGATCGGGGCCCCGGGTGATTGCGGCGTGCTCGGGACCTCGGGCGCGGATGTAGTCGAGCAGTTGGACGTCATCGCCGGCGAATCCCGGCGGCCTGAATGCCTCGGAGCAGATCACGATATCCACGAGCGGGAGTAACTGGTCATGCACCGGCTTCCACCTGCCCGCATCGAGCACCACCGGGACTCCGGCGCGGCGCGCACTGTCGACGATCCCGAGTGCGAGGTCGGGGTAGTGGCCGTCGATCAGCAGGTTCGCTCTGCCGTGCACATGGACATCCAGTGCGGCGTCGAAGACGGCAGTGATGCGCGAACCATCGAGGGAGACGATGGTCCGCGATTGCGACTGCCGGGCGACGACAATGGAGGAGACCGGCGGTTCATCGGCGCGGTCGGGGGTTGTGTCGACCACGCGGACGTTGTGGTCGTCGAGGTCGCGGCGCACGATATCGGCGAGGCGGTGGCGCCCCAGCGCGGTGATGAACAGAGGTGATTCGCCGGACAAGATCGCACAAGCGACCGCGGCATTGGCAGCCGGCCCGCCGGCGCCGAGAAATTGGTCTCGCGCTTGGGTTTTGGTGTCCTCGTGGGGGTAGGTGTCGACGGAGTACGCGATATCCAACGTGGACAGTCCCACGAACAATGGCGTGGCCATTTCATATCCTCCCGGGCACAGCGACCATCAGATGTTCCAGCTCGGCCGCCTGGTCGGAGTAGTGGCGAATGTTCACTGAAGCATGGAAGCGATCAACGGCTACGGACGCAAGCTCGGCACGCGCACCGCAGCACCTCACGTGCTCGAGTGGCACCTCGAGGCGGTCGTCACCGAAGGTGGATAATCCGTGGCAGGCAATGGCACACCGAGCCGAAGTGACGAAATCGCCTGGAACGCGGGCATGTTCGCGTGTTGGTGACAGCGACGGACCCAGATGATCCGCTCACCTGCTCGGCGAGGGTAATTCAGACGGACACGATTTCGAAAACCGGATGAGTGTGAGCGTTGTCGATGAATTCCTGCGGCGAGGAGTCCGGGTTCACATCCAGGTACGGCAGTACGAAGAACCGTCGATACAGCGCCACGAAGGGTCGGGGAACGCGCGGTGGCCCCGACACCAGCGACGCGCGGAACACCTCGGCCGCTCGAGCGGCAGGTAACTCCACGGCCGTCACGGTCTCGGTGCGTTTGCCATGGCGCAGGGTTGCCCTCCCCTGTGCCGCACGCAGATTGCGCACCCAGTTGACCGTTCCGTAAGCAGCCACCAGATATCGCCGGTCGCCTTGTTCGAACACTGCCAGCGGCGTCTCGATCACGCGGCCGGTGCGCCGTCCGGGCACGGCGAGGACACGGAAGGTCCACGTTGGCAATCCGGCGCGTATCACCGTCCGCATCCACGCGTTGGACGCCCTGACACCCCACCGTGCTCGATACGGCTTGACCATGGACTCGAGCGTCCACCTGTCCGCGACCGAGGGCAAGGGGTCTTACGCCCCCGATCCCGCTCGAGTCCGTGGATGGCCGGTCGCGGGCCGGGTCAGCTGGTGCGGTTGGGCTGGGCCGATCATCCGGTCACGGGCGATGCCCGATGCGATGATCGGCCGGTGGGTCAGGACATCACACCGCATGTCATCCAGATCATTCAAAGTTCACCTGCTTGGTGGCAAGCATGGCTACCCCTTCTGGGCTCGTGCATCGTCGCAGCGGCAGCCTTCACCGGCGTGCTGGTCAGCAACCGCACGAATCGGAAGGCGATCAGTACCGCGCAATCGAACGTGGAGTTGGCAAACGCCGCGGCCGAACATCGGGAACACGAAAAGTGGCGCCGCGAAACCCTGCTCGTGACCGCGACGAAGGTCCTGAACAGGTCGGCCGAGATCCGCTATCGGATTCAGGTTCCCGGCAACTGGTCCCGTGACCGCAGCAACAGCATTCTGAACAGCCTCAGAGCTGATGTCGAAGCCGTCGGCGCAACCGACGGCGTGTTCGACATCGTATCGAAGAGTCCGATAGGGGTTCAGAGCAAGAATCTCAGGAAGGCGCTCTACGACGCGGTCGCCGCGGCGGGGTCCTTGGAGATGGCACTGCACGGCGACAAGACGTCCCAAGAAGACCGGCGCGCAGCACGCGATGCATTCCGGCGGGCTGTGAACGAGGTCCAGGCCGCAGAGCACTCTTTCATCGCGGCAGTGCGTATCGAGTTGGGTTTCGAACCGATACCCGACTCGCCCGAGTCCTAGACCGGGATCGTCGTCGAGGGCCCGTAAGCGTCGCCCACAAACCTGATGACCTGTCGGAGCACGGCGCTAGTCTGCGAGCATGGTCAGCCCTGATTCGGCACTACGTCGCCTGCTGCGTGAGACAGCAAAGTTGCTACAGCCGTATGGGTTTCACGGATCCGAGCCCACCTGGTCACGGATCGAGCCGGGTGGGGTCGCATCCGTCGGGCGCACCCGGGTTTCCCGCACGTGGATCAGTGGACAGCAGGTGCTCGGATTCGGCTTGCACCTGAGCGCCACACCGACGTCCTGGTGGGAATACGCCAACTGGCGCAATGCGCAGCTGGGCCTATCGCCCACACCGTTGGAAAAGGCCACCGGCCCCGGCCTGATCGACACCCAGACCCTGCCCGACGAGCTGACCGCACCGTGGTCACTGCGGCTCGACCCCGAACAACCGGGCCAGCATGTGCTGCAAACCGACATCGACGCCATCCGCACCGAACTGCCGCGACGCATACACGCTTACGCGCGCAGAGCCTTACGGCTGATAGAGCCGGATCGCTATCTCGACGAGCTGCTGACCCAACCCGACCCGCGGATCGGAACCTGGGAAGCGATCGTCGTCCTGCTCGCCGACCGTGGGCCGGGACCCCGACTCGACGACGCGATCCACCACCTCGGGAAATGCTCCGCCGAACAAGAGATGTCGGCCTACGCGGAAGAGGTCATCGCCTACGCGCGAACCCGAGCTGCACTGGTTTGAACAGCGATGTCGTCCTCTGCCGCGCTGCCGACCGAGCGGCCATACGATCTGCGGCCATGGGCGGATGAACCTCCGCATCGCAGGCCACACCACGCCAGCCGAGCACCGATAGCCCTGTCGCACAATGGTTTCAACGACCGCTCGACCTTCCTCCGGCCGAGGTCACGGTGTCGTGTTCCATTACTTCCCGCGCAGCCCGCTCACCTGAGCGAACGGCTCCATCGACCCAACCGCACATGACCGCAGAGGTCTCGGTTCCGGCCCAGTGGACTCGGCCGCAAGGTTCGCGCAGGGCATGACCGAACTCGGTCAGCACACCGGTTGGCGCGTGACTGAGCATCCCGCCACCGGAGTAGCGTTCGACACTCCAGTTCTGCTCGATGTAGTCGACGGGGGAACCGGCCTTGTCACCGAACCGCTCGACGAGTGCAGCGAGGATCGCCTTCCTCCGCTCGGCCTCGTCGAGTTGTCCGATCTGCCGCGCGATAGGTCCTTCGGTGATGACACACAGAACCCCGGGTCGCCCGGTGTCCGTGCAGGCATCGATGGTGATGGTCGCCGGCGACCCCGGCGCGGCCGACTGTCCGGACAGCCCGTCAGTACGCCAGAACGGTTCGTCGTACACGGCGGCAATTTTGACGATCGAGCCGCTCGGCATCCGCTGATGCAGGAACGATCGATCTACCGGCAGCATCGGCTCGTACAGAATCTGGCTTGCGATCGCCAGGGGAACCGCCACGATCACCCGGCGTGCGCGCACTGTCGAATCGTCGGATCGAACCGTCACCCCCTCGGCGTCCTGATGAATGTGCCGGACGGGCTGCGAAAGATGGATCGAATCGCCGAGCTCGGCCGCTATCGGACCGGAGATGGCGCCCATACCTCCGACTGGTCGAGCATCTTGGGCGCCGTCCTTGACTCCCAGGACGAAGCCGGGCCCACCCCCCGACGCCATCTGGTACAGCACGAAGAGCAGCGACACTTCCGAGGCCGCGGAGGTGTAACACCCGGCGATCGCGGTCTCGAGGAGCTCATGAGCGGGCTTGGACAGAACGCTGTTATCCAGCCAATGCGCCAGGCTGAGCCGATCCCACTTATCGGCATTCTTCGCTGTCCACGGAGCCTCGAGGGGTATCGACTTGCACATATGTCCCAGCTCGAGCAGCACGGCGCCGAGATTCATCGCCGCCCAAGGGCTCATCGTCCACGGGATCATGCCCGAGTAGCGGTGCTGCTTGCCGTCGACCACCATCATGGCTTCGCCGTCGGTGTACTGCTTGTAACTCGGCACCCCGAACTCATTCATCAATGCGTAGATCCGGTCCTGCCCCGGTCCGATCCAGGCGCCACCACGATCGATCCAGCACCCGTCCGCGCGCACCTCGGTGAATGTGCGCCCGCCGAGCCGGTCACGGGCTTCGAGCACCGCCACCGATCGACCCGCCTGTTTCAGCCTCAAGGCGGCCGTCAAACCGGCAAATCCCCCACCAACTACGCAATAGTCGACGTCTGTCATGGAGCGCCGCCCTCGGGTCGAAGTTCTGCGCGGGGCCGCCGTGCGGCCGGACGCACTTCTGCCGCACCCTCGACACACCGGGTGCGGAATCGCCTTCAATCAGGCTCGAGCGTCGAATTATTCAGCAATTCTATAGCAATCCCGGAGCCGAGTCCTCGGCGTCATCGACGGCGGTCATCGAGCCGGATGCGTTCGCCGAGGTCGGCATGGCCGAGCCGGGCGACTCGACCGAGCCGGTGCACCGCCTCGTCCGAGTCGTCCGATCGTCATTTCAGTGGAGGAACGACCGGCGTGAGGAGCATACGACCGGCGCTGGCGACGGATTGCTCGAGTGTCCGCATCGTCATTCCGAGGAGCAGCTTGTTGTCGCGGTTTATCCAGAGCATTTCCGTGGTGGCCAGCTGGAAACCGCCCGCGACCCGCCGCTGGTTAGGGTCTGAGTGTATGAGCTGCCGCCTGTCCGAACTCGTCGTCGACTGCGCCGACCCCGTTGCCCTGTCCCGTTTCTGGTGTGCCGTGCTGGACTATGTCGAGCTGGGCAGGGAGGCAGCGGACGACGGCATCGAGATCGGTCCGCCGTCCGGATTCGGCGGGGCGGCTCCGACGCTGGTGTTCAGCCGGGTCGACGAGCGGAAGACCGCGAAGCTCCGGCTGCACATCGACGTGAACCCGGTCGACCGCGACCAGGACGCCGAACTGGAGCGGCTCCTCTCGCTCGGTGCGCGGCCGGCCGACGTCGAGCAGACCGGCGACGAGTCCTGGCACGTGCTCCAGGATCCCGAGGGCAACGAGTTCTGCCTGCTGCGTCAGCGGTTGCCGGAGCTGTAACCGCCACGACCACGATCCGCTCGATACTTGCGCTTGCTGCCGTGACGGATTCCGTCATATCCGCCCGCCGACGTGTCGAATCCCGGCGGATGCCCGGCAGAGAGGGGCGCAGAGGTGCGGCATCTACCCATACTCGGTTCCACCCGTTCCGAAAAGGAGTGAAAGATGCTGACTGTTCTGCCCATCAGGTACGTCGCGAATGTGGAAGCGTGCCGCAAGTTCTACGCCGGTCTGGGGCTCGTGGTCGATTCGGATGCGAGTCTCGATGTGTGGGTGCAACTTTCGGCTGGCGCCGGGGCGGTCGGGCTGCACGACTTCACGGTGTCGAAGGGACGCCCGGCCGGATCGACCGAACTCGGCTTCGCGACCGACGAGAAGTTGGAAGTGGTCGGGAGCCGGTTGCGCGAGCAGGGCTACGACTACGAGATCGTCGACGAGGACTTCGGGCGCAGCCTGCGGGTCGTCGATCCGGATGGCGTGACAGTCCAGATCCAGGAGATCGACATGGACGTCGCCAAGGCCTCCGCATCGGCACTGTCGGGCAGCTCGAGGGACGAGTAAACACCCGGTCCGATTGGGTTCGGTCCACGATCAGCGCCCTCCGCGGCCGCCGAGGCCGAGCCAGCGCTGTTCGGGGAAAGGGAAGACCCCGAGCCCTTTTCGGCTTACCTGAGGCGCATCGGATGCGCCGAAGAGCTGGTGGCCCCGGGGTCTCCTGTTACCCGTCCAGGTAATCCTCTTCCAGACGCTCCAGCGCCCCTGGCAGTGATCACCCGTGGAGTACCGTGGCGACCTCGGCGCGCATTCGCGATTCGATGTGGCGAATCAATGTGGTCAGGTCGGCGCAATACACCGAGGGATTTCGGAAGCCGTCGCCCTCACGGTATCGCGTGACGTAGGGACCACCGCCGCACACGGTGTGTATCGAGCAGGCGCGGCAGGTGTCGCTGAGCGCGTCCACGCCGATCTGGCACTCCACGATCTCGGGTTCCAGCATTGCCCGGTCGAGCGGATTGTGCTGGTCGGCAGGCAGTTTGGTCGCACCCGAGAACGTCGCCTTCAAGTCGTCGATCTGCGCCACACTGCCGTCGGTTTCGATCACCGCTATTCGGGTGGGACCGAGGCCCCATACCTCCAATTCCACGGTCCCGCCCAGCAGCAGGTCCATGATGTTCTCGAACATTCGGATCCGCGTGTCCAGTTGCGGCGCGCTGCTGCGCACACTCATCGCCGAAACCACGTCGCGCCCCGAAATTGCCGACGCCGCAGGACTTTCCCTTGCCTACCAGACGCTGGCCGAACTGCAACGATCCCACCCGGCCGAGGTCGTGACGTTACTGTCGTACCCGCACGTCGGCACGTGGCTCGCCCAGGTCCCGCAGCGCCTTGACGCCGAGCCCGACGACGCGCCGACCCCACTGTGGGCCGACTGCGGCTACCTGGGCTGGCTCGCCGCGGCAGGCGGCATTGCCTGTCTACCCGAAGGTTCCATCAACGTCGTAGTGCGGAACGGCGTGGTGATGTTGCCCGGGATCGGCAGGGCCGAGCTCGGCCCTGCCGAGGACAACGGGCACTGCGAACTGCACCGGACACAAGACGGCGCACTCCGCTTCACCCGGGGCACCAGCACAGTTCTCGTCCCGTCCCGGGATGACGAGTCCGATCCCGCCTGGCTGCCGCTGCGGCGATTGCGGGGGGCGGATGCGGAACGGGAGGTGTTCCTGGACGACCTGGACCCGTTCCGGCACTTGCTGGACGGTCAGCGGCCACCCCGGCTCACGACCGCCCAAACCCGCACGTGGCAGCAGGATTTCGCGGCGGCCTGGGAACTACTGCGCCGCGACTTCGACCGGTACCCCGTGCCGATGCGCAGTTGCCTGCAGTCTTTGGCACCGCTGAGCGCACAACCGCTCGCGGCGAGCACGAGCCACACCGCATTCAACGGAGTCGGCTGCGTCTACACCACGGCCCCCGCGGACCCATTCCAGCCGGCGCTGACGCTGATCCACGAGGTCCAGCACACGAAGTTCACGCTGCTGACCGATCAGATCGTGCTGTTCGATCCCGATCCGGTGTGCCGCTTCTACGCGCCGTGGCGCGACGACCCGCGTCCGATCATGGGCCTGCTGCACGGGATCTACGCGTTCTTCGGAGTCACCGACTTCTGGCGAATACATCGTCGCGCCGACTGCCACCGATCGATGCAGGCGAACGTCGATTTCGAATTGTGGCGTCTGCAGGTGGAAGGTGCCGTGGCCCAGGCATCGGCCTCTAGCCTGCTCACCGAGGCGGGTTCGCATTTCCTGAACGCGCTCATTGAGGAAATGTGCCCCTGGGGTGAGGAGGACGTGCCCACGGCGGTCAGGGTCGCCGCGTCCGAGGTGGCGATAGCGCATCGGACGTTCTGGCAGGTGCGGAACCTGACACCGGACATCGGCCGCATCGCCGAGCTGGCCACGTGCTGGATCGCGCAGGCGCCAGGGCCCGACGTCCTGCCGCCCGCGGATCAGGTGGACCAGAGGGCCGTGCCGAACGACCGTCGCCGCCTGCACCTTCCAGCGCAGCTGAAGCTGCTGGACACGCCGCGGCCGAAGCTCTGTCGACCCCCGAGCAGCCGCGCGGCGACCGGTCCTATCTGGCGGGTGACCTGGCCGCGGCGGTCGCGCTGTACACCGAGGAGCTGCACGTCGACCCGCTCCGGCCACGGTTGTGGGCGGGCTTGGCACTGGCGTTGCCGAAGCTCCACCCGGACGATGACTTCAGCATTCTCGATGACAGGGCCGAGGTCGCCGCCCACCTGTGCCAGGTACTGCTGGCGGATGCCGAAGGTGTCGAGATCGTCGATGTGGTGCGGTGGTTGTCGAGGTATCCGCGCGCTCATGGGTAGATCGGGAATCCACACCAGCCGGAACGCTGCCCAGAACTCGATTAGCCCACAGATTGCCCGCCGCTCCCAGACGCGCGTCTACACAGCTCCCCCGCGGCCGATCCCCACTGTTGCCGCCCATGCGCTCGCATCAGAGCGATACCCTTGAGCTGGGAGGTTCAGCAGAAGGGAGACAGTGTGGGGCGATTACGACATAGGGCCGCATCGCAGGTAGCCGCCGCGTGACCGCCTCGGGCTGATATCGAGCTACCGATGTACGAGCCGATCGATTCAGCTGAACGAACCCGCACAGCGCTTGCCACCGTCGTGGCACAGTTTTCAGAGGCTTGGGCGTCCGGGTCCCCACCCGACCTGTCCGCGTACCTACCCCGGGACCCGGGTGAGCGTCGTTCGATCCTGATCGAACTGATCAAAGTCGACCTCGAGAATCGCTGGCTTCGCCATCACTTTCCCAAACGCCTCGTCGAATACCGTGCGGAATTCCCGGAGCTGCAAGACGGTCCGCTTCCCGCCGAGCTGGTCTATGAAGAATTCCACGCCTTGCGCCGCGGTGAGCACACCGAAGAGGCGGCGATCGCGGTCGCGGAGGTCACCGCCACGCAGGCCGGCCCCGGGCTCGCAGAGTTCACGAGCGACTATCACAGTACGATGATCGCTCGTCCGAGCGCCCAAATCGCTCTCGACTCCATCGACGTCGGCGATCGTGTCGACGATTTCGACCTCCTGATGAGGATCGGGGCCGGCGCGTTCGCCCAGGTGTTTCTCGCACGGCAACAATCAATGCAGCGCCTGGTCGCGGTCAAGATTTCCCATAATCACGGCAGCGAACCGGAGACCCTCGCCCAACTGGACCACGATTACATCGTGCGCATCTTCGACCAGCGACTCATCGCCGATGGCGAGCTGAAGCTGCTCTACATGCAATACCTACCGGGGGGAACACTGCTCGATGTGCTGCGCTTATCTCGTTCGACCCCTGCGGAACAGCGCAGTGGGCAGCTGTTACTCGACGCCATCGACGAGGTACTCGCCGATAAGGGTGAGGTTCGGCCCACAGAATCAGCTATTCGGGCCCGGACCGCCGCACTGACGTGGCCGGAGACCGTCGCCTGGCTGGGCCGCCGACTCGCGGACGCACTCGAGCACGCGTCCGAACGAGGGGTGTTGCATCGGGACATCAAACCCGCGAACGTACTGCTGAGCGCCGAGGGAATTCCGAAGTTGGCCGACTTCAACGTCAGCTTCAGCGCACGTATCAAGGGCACGAATCCCCTGGCGTACTTCGGCGGGTCACTGGCGTACATGTCGCCCGAACAGCTAGAAGCCTGCCATCCAGATCTGGCGACGACCGCCGCCGACCTCGACACTCGAAGCGATATCTACGCACTGGCCGTCATGCTGTGGGAGCTGCTCACCGGACGGCGCCCGTTCGCGGACGAAACATCCGCGGGCGAGTCGGAGACGTCGCTGGCCCGCATGCTCGAACTGCGACGCAGACCCGTCGAGTCGACGTTCCTGTCGGAGCTGCCGCCGGATTGCCCCATGGCGCTGCGCCGAGTCTTACTGAAATGTCTGTCGCCCGACCGCGAAGACCGCTACTCGTGCGGTTCGGAGTTGGCCCAGCAGCTCGACCTGTGTCTCGAGGCGAGGGCCCGTGATCTCGTCTATCCGCCGCCGGACAGTTGGCGGGCACGACTTTCGCGATGGCCCACCCCCATCCTGTGGTTGTCTTCGGTGGTCGGCGTCAGCCTAGCTACGGTCTATATGGCTGTACACCTTCAGGAACTGATGCGCGAACGCCTGCCCGATGCCACCAATACGCAGCTCGACCGGGGCATCATCATTTTCAACCTCTGTGCCTGGCCGCTGGCCGTCGTGATCTACGCATATATGTCGCGTGATTTGCTCGCGGTTTCCCGCGGCTTGCGTCATGGCAATCGCTATGACGAAGCAACGCTGGCGCGGGTGCGGTCGCGAACACTACTGTGGGGCGACCGGGTTGCGATGCTGACACTTACCTTCGCACTGTGCGCAACCGTCACGGGGGTAATGCTGCTTCACTGGTTTACCGACTTTCCGGCGCGGCTGCTGGTCCATGCGGCGACAACCGTTCTGGTGGCGGGCACCATCTCCGTTGCGTACACATTCTTCCTTTCGACGTTCTACATCGCCCGCTGTGTCTATCCCATCTATTTGCGCCACAGCCGCACAACGGCGCACGACTTCGCCGATCTTCGCGCAATGCGTCGAAGAACCACGGTCTATCTCGCGGTAACGGCGTCGGTGCCGCTGCTTGCGGTGCTGGCCGGATTCACCGCACTCGAACCCGCGGAGCTTCCGCTCGTGCGCGATTCGGTGCTGGGATTGTGCGTGGCGGCCGGTCTCGCATTCGCCGGCGTCTATTGGTTGTTCAGGACGCTGGATGCAGACCTGCGCGCGCTCCAGCGCGTGGTCTGATACGTCCGCCTGGGCGGCGACATGCTCGATCGGACGAGACACGCGGCGCTGCCGTAATTCAACAGTGGATGTCGGAATTCGTGGCCGAATCGGCCGGAGCGGAACGGAAATCCGGCGAAGTGCCTACTGACCTTGTCGACCGGTGGCGAGTTCGCTGTTCGAGCGGCGTGCGGCGGCCAGCGCGACCGCCCCGATGGCCAGCATCAGCCACCCGCCGGTGACCGGAAAATAGATGACGGTCAAGGGAATTCCGATCGCGATCAGGTACCACCCGACGTGCGCCGGTACCCGGCCGGTGGTGGCGAGGGCGTTGCGTGTGAGCGTGCCGATGGCCAGCATCGCGATTCCGCCGATCATGAACCACACGGTGGCGTCGCGTGCGAAGTAGTCGGGGTCGTCGACGTCGGCGGCGGTCGCCAGGAAACCTTCGCCCGCGATGCCTGCCCAATCGTTGGGCTGGATGAACGCGTATACGAAGTGGATGGCCGCCGTCGCGAAGATCAGACGTGGTACCCAGGGGGCGAGCGCGGGCATCAGTTCTCCTTCTCGGTCACCAATCGCAGAATCAGTGGGTAGATATCGGCGATGTCTTGCGCGGGTAGGGGTGGAATCACCTGCTGCACGCCGACCGGGCTCCTACCCGAGGAGAGTGGCGTCCAGCAGCGCGCCCAGCTTGTCCACCGCGTGGTCCATCCGGATCCGCTCCGGCGCCATCGCCGCTTGCAGGTGTATCCCGATGGCAGCGCCGACAAGGATGACGGCCAAGTCGTCGGCGGTCACCGCATCCGGTAGCCGGACGAAGGCATTGATCCACCGTTTGGCCGCATCGCGAAGCCGGTCGTGCAGTGCCACGTACCTGTCATGAATCGGCGACTGCGGGTCCACCGCTTCGACATAGAGCGCGACGAAGAGCAGCGACGTGCGCACCATCGATGACCGCTTCGTCTGAACGACGAAGTCGTCGGGCCTTGGAGCGCGAGTCGAATCGGCGTCGTCGGATCCTTCGA
Source organism: Nocardia sp. NPDC050710 (assembly GCF_040654375.1). NCBI lineage: Bacteria > Bacillati > Actinomycetota > Actinomycetes > Mycobacteriales > Nocardiaceae > Nocardia > Nocardia sp. NPDC050710. The sequence continues at coordinate 71,224 of NZ_JBFAHV010000013.1, forward strand.
GCAGCGCCTCCGAGGCGTGGTCGAGCACGGCGACCAGCAACCCGTCCTTGTTGCCGAAGTGCCAGGGAATGGACCCCCGGCTGATGCCGGATCGTTCGGCGACATCAGCGAAAGTCGTTTGCTGATAGCCCTTTTCGACAAACAAGGCAGTGGCGGCCACGATCAGCATATTCCTGCTCTCACGCGTGGTTTCGGCGCGTCGATCGGCCACTTCGGTCCTTTCCTCAGCCGGTCATCGTGCCTCCGATCCTAGATGTTCGACCGCTGACTAGCCATAGAACACATTCTATGTTATCCAACATAGAACGCCGGAGGTAGCCATGAAGTGGGTGACCTACAACACGCAGGAGGGCGATCGCGTCGGCGTCGTCAGATGCCGCATTGTGCGAACGTGACATCGCCGAACGGATCAAGGCCGCGGCCGACTGATTAGACCGATCGGCGGCATGTGCGGATATTCGGGAGTTGCCGCAGTTATTGGCCGTAAGAGAGCCGTAGATCAGCGAAGAGCAGTTGGTTGAGCCGCCACCGAAGGTGTCCGGTCTTGCTTTGGTCCGGGGCTTCGTCCGGAGTCAGCAAGGTGAACCTAAGCAAGGTCTCTCCACCCCGAACAGTCGTGAGCTCGAAGTGCACCTGGTCATCGGGTCTGCTCCGCCATAGTGATGACCACACGACTCTGGTGGGTTCTTCTGCCTCCAGGATTCTGGGTTCGACTTCATCGGGTAGCAAGTTGAGCCAGGGCCGAGCTTGTGGCCGATGAGGCTCTGTGAGCGACTGCCAGACGACGAATGGAGGTGCCGGCAACTTGCGCGCCCTCGAACCGATCTCGATCACGCCAGAAGCGTAAGGGAGCTGGCGGCCGCGTCCAGAATGGTCGGCGCGGTAACCGACCGAAGGCCCCCTTCATCCCGCCAGACCGACTGGAGGTGACCTTCATTCACCCGACCTGGGTGCCCGGTGAACCGACCGAGGGTGACCTACAGTGCGGTGGGCCGACTGACGGTGACCTTCGGTCGGATTGCGTGTCCAACCTTTGTGGACGCGGCACCAGGTCGGCGATTCTCCACCTACTTCGGCCAAGACCCGCTTTCGACGTCGATTTCGTCTATCCGGCAGTTCGAGATGTCTCATCAGCGGTCATCGGCGCGTTGCGCCCCCGCTGCGGCATTCGCCATTTTCGGCGGCAATTCAGCGATAGTTCTTCCCATATATTTGGCTTCCGTACGGCCGTCGCACGAAAGTGCGGAATAGCTCACGAAACCGCTTGGTGCACAGCGGCAATTGCGAATCGTCACCAACCCCAGATGACTAGCCCTACGCTGAACGCGAGCAGTCCACTCGGGCCGCGAGTGGGCGCCGGAGGAGGAGGGGTATTCGTGACGGTCCGAATCCAGTGGCTCCATAAACTTCTCGACGAATCAAACGGGGAATCGGTCGAAATTCCGATCGATTCGTTCGGTTTCGGCGACGGCTTGCGCGCGCTGTTTCCCGACGGCGCTCTGCAATTCTCGGCGGGAATCGAGACCGGTGACGGGAGCGCGCGGGTGTCCTACGCCGACCAACCCGCTTCTGTGCGGCTCAGCCGCGCGCGCGACGGCGCGGACATCGCGCTCGATGTCCAGCTCCCCGGGGCGGGAGCGTCGGCGCAACTGCTGGCCCGGTGCGCCGGGTTCGAGTTGCCCAACCTGCCGTGCGGCCCGTCCGACACGCTCACGCTGCGCCTCGATGAGCATGCGGGCACGACGGTGCGGGCGACCGGCGCAGGCGTGGCAGTAGTGCTGCGGGAGAACGGTGAGCGCATGTTCACCGCGGGCGCCGACGGCTGGCAGGTGATCTGCACCGACAGGCCGCTGCCTGCCGCCCGGCTGGCCGAGCTGGCAGTTGTGGAGAGCGAAGGTCTTTCGCGCGCCCTGCTACCCGACCCGTTCGCCGACGAGCTGCCGCCCGGGGCCTGGTTGCTGCTGCCGAAGCCCGGCCCCCAGCCACGCCGCTTTCTGGTGCGGCTGGAAACCCCGCGTCCCGAGACTTCGACGGATCCCTCCCGGCTGGACGGGCTCGGGCGACCGATGCCCCCGGCCTCGACTCACGTTCGGCGCACCGGTTCGCCGTACCGCCCGGTGCGCGCGGTGGCGACCAGCGACGGCTTCGCTCTGCTGGCAGGTACCAGGTCGTCGTCCGAGCGGGGCAACGGCCGGTTCGGGTTGACGCTCAGTGAGGACGGCGCCGTCGCGAGTCTCGCCCTGGACTACAACCCCCTGCACATCGTCGGCGAACTCGGTGTGACGCAGGCGGAATCCCCATACAAGACGGTCGTCGGCGGCGTGCTGATGTTCTCGTTCAAGGGCGGGAAGTCGGGCATATACGGCACCGGCATGGGCGCGTACGTGGTCCCGGAGTCCGGTACCGCCGAGCCCTCCTTCTTCGGCTACGCCGGCATCGGCGGCAATCCCGGCATCGGCATCCCGGCGCTGCGACTGACCGGCGTGTCGGTGGGGTTCGGATGGAACAGCCGCATCCGAGTACCCGAGGTCGCGCAGGTCGCGAACTTCCCGTTCGTCAAAGCGCTGGCCGATCCGGGTTCGATCGGCGCGGGGTCCGGTAAGCCCGTCTCGGTGCTGCGCACCCTCATAGGCGGAGACAACCCGTGGATCTCGCCAAGGGAGGACGAGCTCTGGGTGGCGGCCGGGCTCGGCTTCACCCTCGCCGAATTCGTCTCGGGCCGCGCGATGGCGATCGTGCAGGTCGGTGACGAGTTCACCGTCGCTCTGCTCGGCACCGCGGCCGCGGAATTCCCCAAGGGGGGCGGCCGGAAACTGGCCCGCGTAGCGGCGAATCTGCAGGCGGTGCTCAAACCCGGCGAGGGCGAGATGGGCTTCGCCATGGCGCTCGCCCCGAACTCGTTCGTCCTCGACCCGAACTGCCGGTTGCAGGGCGGCGTGGCGTTCCGCACTTGGTTCGGGCCGAGCCCGCACGCGGGCGACTTCGTCTACACCGTGGGTGGATACCACAAGAACTACCGTGCCCCGCAGCGGTATCCGTCGGTGCCGCGGGTCGGTTTCGACTGGGATCTGACCGGCGCGGTCACTATCTCCGGCAAGGCGTACCTGGCGTTCACCCCGGGTGCCGCGATGGCAGGCGGGCAGCTGGCCGTGCGTTTCCACGCGGGCCCGGTCCGCGCCTGGTGTGATGCGAAGATGGACGCCCTCGTCCAGTGGAACCCCTTCTACTTCGACGTCGGCATCCGGGTGTCGATGGGTGTATCCGCCTCGGTGAAGATCATCTTCGTCCGAATCACCATCACCGTGGAAGTCGGTGTCGGACTGACGGTTTGGGGACCGCCCACCGGCGGCCGGGCCAAGGTGAAGCTGTGGTTCATCTCGTTCACCATCAATTTCGGCAACGGACGCGCCGGGGCGAGCAACGATCTGGACTGGGCCGGGTTCTCCGCCATGCTGCCGCCCGCAGGCAACAACGTACGTGTCCTGCCGCAGGCCGGGCTGCTCATGGACAAGAACCGCGAGACCGGCGGAGACGGCTCGTGGGAGGTGTCGGCCAACGGATTCACCTTCGACACCGACACCACCGTGCCGCTCACCAAGGTGTACCTCGGCACGTCGAGCACCACCGTCGAGAACGGCAGTCCCGTCGACCTGCGGCCGACCGCATGGCGCGGTGTGACCAGCACCCAGCGGGTGAAGTTGAAGCGGGGCGATACGGACCTCGACCTCGGGCAGTGGACCCGCAGCCGCCGGATGGCGACGGTGTCGGCCGAGCTGTGGGGTTCCGGCAGCACTGGCGACCTGCCCGCCGGAGACGACCACCTGGTGAAGAACCAGCTGCTCGGCGTCCAATTCACCTCGCCCGCACCGCGATACGGCACGTCCACCGGATTCATCGACGAGGAGGCGCTCGATTTCGACACCGTCGCGCCCGACGGCAGTCAGCCACTCGACCCCGCGGCGGGCCCGGTCGGGGCCGTGCCGCAGCGGCCGGGGAGCGTCATCTCCACCATCGCGAGCACGGTCGCCGCCTCGGCGCAGGCCGATGCTCGCCGCCGCTTGGCCGGGCAGCTGGCCGCACTCGGCTTCGACTTGGGTGAGGTTGACAGCGACCTGTCGGCCTACGCCCGCGCCTGCCAGACGGCCTTCACGGCCGAACCGATGCTCGTCGGCTGAGAGAAGAGGGGATCGACATGCCAACCACCACACACCGCACACGATTCCTCGACCACCGCATCCCGTCGCTGTACACGGGCCGCTACGCCCTGGCCGTAGAGCAGAAGATTGAGACCGTCGCCCCGCTGCCGACCCGCGACCAGCGATTCGACGTGCGCACCCAGCGTTTCGCGCTCGGCGACTCCGAGGTGCAGGCCTGCTACCCGGTGCCGGGCGGTGTCGGGAAATACAGCCAGCTGCTGCCGCACATCACGCTCGATACCCCCGGCCTGCCGTGGGCGATGCTGCCCGCAGGGGAGGACGACGGCAGCCCGTGGATATTCCTGCTGGTGTTCCGTGCGGGCGAAGTTGCGGACGACCCCCAGGCGATCGGTGAGGTCACCGTCTCCACTGTCGCTCAACTGCTCGACGGGCAGGCCGGACCGGGTAAACCGCCCGCCATCGATACCGGCAGCCTGCTCGACGGCGAAGCCGAAATGGCCTGCCGCAGTATCCACATCCCGGCGGATCTGTTCACGAAGCTCCGCCCGACCTTCGCGGAGGCGGCGCTGCTCGCCCACCTGAGGGAAGGAGGGCGACCGGACGCCGACCACGTGCGCGGCGCCGACCCGGAGCCGAATCTCGACGAGTGCAACGCGGTCGTCGTCGCCAATCGTTTTCCCGCCGCGACCGCCGCACGGCACGTGGCGCATCTGGTCACGGTGGAAGGATTCGAGCCATACCTGCGGGACACGGCGGCGCCGTCGGAGGGGCTTCGGATGGTGTCGCTGTACACCTGGACGTTCGAAACCCTCGATGACAACGGCATCGGGTTCGGCGATCTGGTGGCGAACCTCGCCTCGGAACCCGATCTCCAGCTGTGCCTGCCGGTGCCGCCCGGTGAGCTGGATGCCGATGCGCGGCAACGGCTTCAGAGTGGCGCGACGGTGCTGCCACAGCGCCTGGAATCGGGAGAACGCAGCATCGCCTTCTATCGCGGACCGTTCACCGCCACGCCCGCGCAGCCGCTTCCTGCCCCGCGCGAACCCAGGCTCGATTCCGGCGGTGAGGCGCTGATCTACCTGAAGCAGTCCGGTGTCTTCGACACCGGCTACGCCAGCGCCTTCGGCCTCGGCCGCACGGTGGCCTTGGCCGACGCGCCGTTCCGGAATCGGCTGCTGGAATTCCGCAAAGCGGCCAGGCGGGCCGCGCGCCGGGCGGCCGCGCATCCGGAGCTGATCGCGGGACGCGCGGTGAGCGAGGCGGGAGCGGCGTTGCACGAGAGCCGGGTGCGCACCGCCTTCGATCATCTACTCGAGTCGAGGCTGCCGCTGGCACTGGCGCGCAGCGGGGCCGAGCTGGCCACCGCGCCGCGCCGCCCCGCCGCCGCGGCGGTACGGGGCAACGGCGCGCTGTCGGCTCTGTCGGCGGACGCGCTACGCGTCACGGTGTCCGACACCCACACCAGGGCGGTGCTGCGGTCGGCTGTCCGCGACCAGCTGGATCCGGTGCAGGAGTGGCTGAACCGGCTCGCGACACTCCAGATGGTGCCCTTCGATCACCTCGTCCCCGACCCGAGAATGCTTCCGCCGGAGAGCATCCGGTTCTTCTATGTCGATCCGGATTGGGTGCGGGCCGCGGTCGACGGCGCGCTGAGTGTCGGGGTCGGCCACACGCTGGACGAGGACCTCAACGAGCTGGCCGCCGCGGTACCGAATCCGCCCGCCTGCGGGGTGCTGATCCGTTCGATACTGGTGCCGAACTGGCCGCGTACCCGCTACACCGCGTTCCACGGTGAGACGGAACTGGAGCCACTGCATCGCGTGATGTTCGGCAGCAACGTGCTCATGCTGCTGTACCCGGACACCCTCGACACCTTCACCATCGCCGAAGCGCCGCAGGGCATCCACTTCGGTATCGGCGATCTCGGCACCATCGACCTGCGCAAACTCAGCGGCGTCGTCGGCGAGTACATCGAGGAGTTTCCCGACCCTCCGGGGTTCGATAAGTTCCTGCGGCCCTCCCACGACGTGCTCGACATCGAGGGCGCGCTGGCGCCCGCGCTGGCCGCTGCCCACGAGTTGCCGACCCTGTCGCCCGCGCAGTTCGCGCTGCAGATGTTCAAGGCGCCGCAATTGCAGACCTTCGCCCGCCCCTGATCGACGCTATCCGGAGGGATTCTCATGCCCAACGACACTCTGATCGTGCCGGTCGAGGTGGCGGCGTTCGCGGTGAACGCCCGGACCCGCGACGCCGACGGCAGCTATGTCATCCAGCGCTGGACCTCGAATTTCGTCCCGTTCGTCAACGACAACGCCGCACCGGAACCCGCGCCGTTCGCCGGGCCCGAGCAGTGGACGGGCGACCCGTCCCGTCTCGGCGTGTACCTGCACTGGCAGTTGCCGGAGGCACTCAGCGAGGGTCTGCAAGACGAGGAGACCGGCGAGGTCGGCGACTTCCCGCTGGTGCCCAATCGCTGGCTGGTGGCGCGCCGCTCCAACGGCGGCGTGCGCGCGTGGATCGTGCACAGCGACTACCTCGACTCCCGCGAGGGGGCGGTGTCGTATCTCGACCCCACCACCGACACCGCGACCGCCACCAAGATCGGCCGACTGGTCGAGCTCGCCACCGGCAGCCCGTGGCAGGAGCCGGGCGGCGAGCAGTTCCTCACCGCGATCGGGCCAGGTCTCCTGACGTTCTCGGTGTTCCAGCCGTACAACAAGAACGTCTTCTCCCTCCACGACACCCTCGACGACCTCCATCCCGACAACGACGACCGGCTCAGTTACTTTGTCGCAGGCTGGTATTCGGACCCCGACAGCGACATCCTCGTGGTCGGCGACCATGCCGACGAGCGGTTCGCCGACCTGATGTCGCGGCTGGAGTGGCAGCTGGCCGCGACCTTCGGCGAGCCGCGGCGCTCGGTCTACACCGGCAGCGCCCTCGGCATCGACTGGCGACCCAACGGCGGCGTGTATCCGTCCGCGATCCCACACACCAATGAGATCGCGGTGGCGATCGGCAACAGCGCGGGCGAGGCGGCGGGCGAACTCCAGGAGCAGTCGGGCGGTTCGAATGCGTTGAGCGAGAAGGATGCTCAGCTCTATCGCGCGTTCACCCTCGGTGTGCTCGACGAATACGATCGTGCCGACGGCGAGCTGTTCCCCGAACGCGCCGCCCACGATTCCGGATTCGGGCCGGTACCGGGCGGGTTCGTGTGGCGCACCGTCGACCGCGGCGGCGAGGACGCGCGGGCCGCGCTGTCGGTCGCCGAACTCGCCGCCGAACAGCGACTCGCCGCCGAGGTCACCGCCGATTTGAACGGCCGCCAACGCGATCTCGACACCGTCGAACGCGAACTCGCAGGCGCGCAGCAGCGGCTCTACGTCCTGTGGGCGCTGTCGTGCGACCCGCAACCACCGGCGGATTACGCGCCGGGCATCCTCCGGCAACTCGATCCGACGCGGGAGAACTCGGCGGCCTGGCGGGTGGCGCAGCTGTCGAACCAGGTCGCGGCGCTGCGGGACGAGATACCGTGGGACACCAAGGCCGACGCGCTGGCCGCCAAGGCCCGCGCCTATGCCGCCGAACACGGTCTGCGCACCGGTCTCGAGCTGCAACGTGTGCCCCTGGCCCCGTTCGAACAGCACGCCGACCCGGTGCTGATGCTGCAGGGCGCGAACCTGAGCGCCCCGCTGACGCGCGGCTCCGACCTGCCGTGCCGGGTCGAGGAGCGACTCGTCACCAAGATCGGCGCCATCACCGCCGACACGGTGGCCGCCGAGGTCGCGAAGGTGAACGTCACCGGCCTGCCTGCGCCGATGTCGAAGCTGGTCACCGAATTCTTTCTCATCGACCAAGCCCGCAAAACCGGTGCGAGCCTGAATAATCCGACCGGGACATTGCCTGAGTACGGCACCGATCCGTGGGAGCAGCCGTGGCAGCCGCTGTACCTGCAGTGGGAGGTCGAGTACACGGCCATCCCGTTCGTCGAAGCAGGCCAGGAACGCTTTTCCTTCGACGGCAACTACTACCGCTGGGAGGGCGAGGGCCACCTGAAGCCCGCCGTCACCGTAAGCGGCCGCCAGGTCCTCATGCCCACCAGCGGCTACGACCAGGACGGACAGCTCGACAGCTACGCCAACGGCCGCACCGACCTGCGCGCCGACGTGCTCGCCGCCATGCACGAACAACTGACCGACCTGGACCAGCTGTCGCAGCGACTGGACGGGCTGAGCACCGCCGTCGGGCAACGTCTTTCGATGGTCAACCGGGCCCCCACCGGCGACATCGCCGGAATGATCGGGACCGGTGCCGGAGCATCGCCGGATGGCGGCGCGCGGCCGGTCTTCGAATGGGACGACTGGCCGGACTCCGACTTCCAGGAATTGCGGTCCGGGCAGCTGCTGTTCATCCGGCTGTCGGTGGTGGACCGATTCGGCCGTGCGGTCAACCTCATCGACAATCCGTTGCATTTCGATCAGCTGCGCAAGCCCGATTCCATGACGCCGAAGTACGCCGTCGGTGATATCCAAGTCGACCGTTACGTGGAACTCGGCCCCCGGCTACTGCAACCCGCCCGGCTGCGCTTCGACTTCCTGTCCGCACGGTCCGACGACGACGCCGAACTCACTCCCGGCGCGAATCCGGTGTGCGCGTGGCTGATACACAACCGGCTGGATCGGTCCCTCGCCATCTATGATCCCGAGGGCCATGCGCTCGGCGACCTGCGGCGGGTGCTGTCGGCGTCCGGCCAGCAGATCGTCGCCTGGACCGCGCTCCCCGGCTCACCGGTGGCCGAATTCGACGATCTGGCAACGGAATACCCGCACGTCCACCGGTACCTGTCGGTGATCGTGCAGAAGGGCCCCGACGTCCTCGACGCCGTCCGCGACATCGTCGACCGAACCCTCGCCTCCATCGACCCCGACGGGCCGGAGGACTACAGCCTCGGCTTCCTGCTCGGCCGTCCGCTGGCCCTGGTGCGCGCCCGGCTCGACCTGGAGCTGTGCGGACCGGTCCGCACCGACGTCACCTGGCCGCGTGTGGTGAATCCGCCCGCGCCGCAAATGCCCTCCTACCGGTGGAACGTCCGCCTCGGCGAGGCGGTCCAAACCGACGACGGACTCATCGGTTGCGTGATCGACGAGGACTACGAGCATTTCGAAACGGTGCTGGACAATCCGGACAACTCGGGCGGATATCTGCGACCCATCGATGTCGGCGAGCGCCTGAAGCTGGCGTTCGAAGGCGACAGCAGCGCCACCGTCACCCTACTGCTCGACCCCCGCGCCGCCGTCCACGCCACCACCGACATCCTCCCGGTGTCCTCGGTCGTTGTGCCGCAACGCTTCACCGACGCCGCGCTGGCCGCCATGGCGGTGAACTTCCGCGCGGGCCCGCTGCTCATCGCCCGCACCGAAACCGGTGCGGTCACGCTCCCCCAGCCCACCACCGCCACCGGCACGTGGTCGTGGACCGAAGCCGTGGGCGCGGAGTGGTCGGAGTTCCCGATCGTCGTCCCCGACCCGGCCTCGCTGCCCGTCGGCATCGATCCCGAAATTCGTTCCGGTTTCCTGGTTCTCGAAGACGCCGCCCAATACAGCCGTACCAGCAACCAGCGAGGAGCGCGATAATGACAATTGTCCGGGAGTACCTCGTTACCGAGACCGAACAGGTCACCAGCAGCGCGCCACTGTATTTCGAGTTGACCACCGATCCGGACCCGGTGCGCGTCTCGCCGTCCAGCGGTGACCCACAGCGCGCCGATGTCATTCTGGTCGGCAGTCGACGCAGCGGACTCGGCATCGAATGTCGCAAGATCACCATCACGGTGCCGACCGGAAACAACTCACCCGATCTCACGTCCGACATCAACAGCATCGCCCCGCAGATCAGTCTGAAGGATTGGACGCCACGCACCGACGCCGCCGCCAAGACGATCACCTTCACACCGTCGTCGGGCGCCGACATCATCGGCCGCGATGAGGGTGTCACGATCCAGCTGATGGACGCCCGGATCAACACCCAGGTCGGCAGCGCCCCGTTGCGCATCGAAATGGAGTGGCGGGAAGCCGGTTTCGATGATCCGTGGGAGACCGGGATCGCCACGATGAGCATCGGCAAGTTCCCGGCGGACTTCGTCCTCGACAACTTTACCGCCGAGCAGCCGATCATCGACAACGGCGATTCGGTGCGGTTGTCTTGGGTGGCGCAGGGCGCCTCGTCGGTGAAGTTGCTGTACGACGTCGCCGAGGTCGATGTCACGAACAAGACCACGTGGACGGTGCCGAACGTCACCGGTACGACGGTGTTCTATCTGCGCGGCACCGTGCAGGTCGGCAACAACACCGTCGAACGTACGCTCATGACCACCGTCACCGTCCGCATTCCGGACCTGGTGATCGGCAATCTCGAGATCCAGGGCACGATGCGGATGGGCAGGCCGCAGTCGGTGAGCCTGAGACAGAATCTCGAAGCCGAGCCGGGACACCCGGTGGAGGACATTCTCGATGGATCGCTCGATACCTACTTCCTGACCAAGAACAGAATCTTCGGTGGCCCGCTGATAATCGTCGACCGGGGATCGCGATCGCTGATCACGTCGGTGGACCTCTGGTTCGGTGATCACGCCGGAAACTTTCGGCCGCGGCAGGGAAGGGTGGCGGTGTCCGCCGACGGTAAGCAATGGACTGCGCTCGGTGGTGGGTGGGCCGACAACGCGACCGAGTTCCGTTGGCAGGCTGGCGCAGGGGAGTCCGTGAACGCCAGGTACATCAGTGTCGAATCGACGAGTACCCACGCGTGGAACGGCATGGCCATTCGGTCACTCGAGGTCGTTCCACCGGCTGCGCCGCTGATTCTCGACTACGACGCAGCGGATTTCAGTGTGCCGGTGATCGCCCGATCCGGAATCACCGAGCCCTGAACCGATTCGGATTCACCGCTTGACGCCCGATGCCGTCCGACCGATCCCAGCGACGAACGAGGAGAACGAATGTCGATCATCGGCCAGTACTCCGCGACCGACGGTGTGCACGTGAGCTCCAGCGCACCACTGTATTTCGAGCTGAACACGGATCCGGATCCAGTGCGTATCTCGCCGTCCAGCGGCGATCCGCAACACGCCGATTTCGTGTTGGTCGGCAGTCGCCGCAGCGGGAAGGCTATCGAATGCCGCAAGATCACCATCACGGTGCCGACCGGGACCAACTCCGCCGATCTGACACCGGATATCACCAGCATCGCCCCGCAGATCAGTTTGAAGGAGTGGACGCCGCGCACGGACCCGGCGGCGAAGACGATCACCTTCACGCCGACAACGGGATTCACCGTCATCGACCGCGACGAGGGCGTCACGATCCAGTTGATGGACGCGCGCATCAACTCGGTGGTCGGGAGCACGATGCTGGCCATCGCGATGGAGTGGCGGGAGGTAGACGGCGACGGTGCCTGGGAGACTGGAAGCGTCGCGATCAACGTCGGCAAGTTCCCGCCCGACTTTCGTCTCGAGAACTTCACCGTCGAACCGATGATCATCGACAACAGCGGTTCGGTGAAGCTGAAATGGGAGGCCAGCGGTGTTTCGTCGCTGAAACTGCTGTACGACGTCGCCGATGTCGATGTCACGAACAAAACCACCTATACGGTCTCCAACATCACCCGGACGACGGTGTTCTATCTCCGTGGCACCGTCCAAGTCGGCAACAACACCGTAGAGCGGATCCTGTCTGCCTTCCTCACCGTCCGGGTGCCGGATCTGGAGGTCAGGCACTTGACTGTGCGCGGCGATCTGCACATCGGGAATGAGACCGCGTTGTCGGTCTCCGACGGATTCGAGGCGGCACCGGACCATCCGCTCGAGCACATGTTCGACGGCTCGCTCGGCACCTATTACCTCAGCGAATCGCCTATTTCGACCTTTGCCGGATGGATCGTGGTGGACAGAGGAGAGAACACGCCGCCGGCGACCTCCATCCGAGTCCGCTTTGGTGATCCATCGGGGAACCATCTACCGCACGCTTGTACGCTGCAGTGGTCTCTGAACGGAATCGACTATCAAAATCTGGAACAGGCCGCCAATGATCCGAAAGAGATCAACTACACGGAGCACTCGGGCCTGGTAGCGCGCTACTTCCGGCTCGGAATCTTGACTGATACTTCGGCCAACCGTCACCTGGCCATCCGTTCATTCACGATCATCCCTTCGACCCCATTGCGAGTGACCAGTACGTCCACTGTGTTCGGAGTGCCGGTCTATGCGGCGGATGGAATCGCCGATTCCACCAGAGGCACCGATTCGCGCATGACGGATCACTTCGACACGCCTGTCGGACAGCCGGTTTCGGAGTAGCGCGGTGGATCCCCCGGCTCCGCAACATGCCGCTTCCCTCGGGCCGGGAGACACCGTGTCCAGTGATCTCAACTGCTGTGCCAAGTCCTTCGGCATACCGGAACGAGTGACGATGGAGTAGTCGCTGTCCAGTCGCATGCCGACATCTGCGCCACGACCATCGGTATTGCCGCCACCGTTCTCACCCACCTGCGCTGACCCACCACACAACCTGTTGCGAGGCCACACCAGGTGTCACTAACCGCGTGCTACGGCGACCGTGCCCGCTGCCGCCTGCTCGGCCGTCTCGATGGTGCACCGGCCGAGGCCGCACGCCGTTGCGACGCCGTAAGCAGTTCGGCCGGAAGCTCTTTCGAATAGGGCAAGCGCCTGTGCACTACCTTCGACCGAGTCCGGTGACACGACACCGGCGATTACCCGCCAGTCCGGATCCAGCCTGCTCAGCGCGGCGTAGAAATCGGGGTCCAACGGAGCCGGGTCGGCACCGTATGCGCAGGGAATATGCACCGCAGGCAAGGGGATGCCTCGCTTATTCAGCAGTCGCGCAGTGTGATTGAGCAGTATTACCGCGGGGTCGAGACTGCGCGGGGTCAAGAGACTCTTGTGTTGATAGTCGCCGAAGCACAGGTGCACCACCGTCTCGGCTCCGATCTCGTGCATCCGCCCGAGAATGCCCGCCAGCTGCCGCGCGACCAGCCTGCCGACCGCCCACTGCGAGTGCAGCTGCTGGGCTTTGACCATGCCCAGCAGTGCGATGGGCGACTCCAGTTGCCAGACAACACGATCACCGTGCCTGGCGATGACCTCTGTCATCTCCTGGAGCACGGCCTCGGTGAACACCGGCAGATGCCGAAGCGCAGCCACCACGAGATCGGAGCGCCGCAAAGCCGGCCCGACCGGAAGCCCATCGGATACCGCCGCACCCGCGAAGACGAACATTGCGAGATCCAGCGGATTAGGCTGGCTTATCTGGATTTTCGTCTCGGTCGATAACGGGCGGTCGCGCCGCAGCGATTCGAATGCGGAGACGACTTCACCGATCCGCTCATCCCGGTTCATCGCTACATGCCGCGGCTCCAATACCCGGCCGGACCGCAGACCATAACTGGGGAAGTCGCTGTAGTCGGCGAACTCCCCCGCCCGCACGACCTCGAATACGTCGGCATGATCCTTGCGCGCGTGCAGGTACTGGAGGATCCAGTCGGGGTCCAGGTCGCAGGGCACCGCGGTGACAGGCCAGCCCTCACTACGATCGACAAACCATTCCATGACGGCGCGATCACCCGTCATCAGCTCCTCGGGCAGCGAACCGACGTAGTGCACGTATCTGGTCATGCATGGCCCCTTCCGAATCCGCATGGATCCACGAGCAAAACCCCAGCACACGACTCACTGCCAGCCCTTGAGCATACGCGAAATAGACTGCTCGACACCGGCTTTCGATGACAGATCGACCGATCGACGGGAAAGGTATAAGCCGCTGCCGATCAGGTGGGAACCGGACTACGCGACGACCGTGAGGTGAGGGCCTTCAATCCTGTCGGTGCCGCCTACCCGGTTCATCAGGCGAGCAATCGCCTCGGCAACCTGCCTCGGCTGCTCGAGAATCACCGAGTGACCGGCGCCCTCGACCATCACGAAATCCGAGTAATCGACGGCGGCGGCCATCGCGACGGAATGCGACGGCGGCGTCATCAGGTCGGCGGAGCCGCTGAGCACCAATGTCGGGATCCTCGACAGAAGCGGAAGCGCGTCGGTTTGGTCATAGGCCATGAACGCGCTCAAGAAACCCGCCATCGTCACGATCGGGGTCTGGTTGTGCATGGCGTTGGCAAGGGCCAGCACCCCAGGGCTGACCTTGCGATCGCCGAATTCGGCGGTACGGATGATCGGAGCGAAGACCTTGCAGCCCACACGCTTCGCGTGCTGCATCATGCCCGGAGCATGTCGGACAGCAGTCTGGAATACGGAAACGACCGGGTTGCGCAGCAGACGGCCGAAGCCGGCGTCGGCGAGCCCGCTCGCAGCCGTCGCGATGAGTGCGACGCCGACGATGCGAGTACCGATCTCCTGGGGGTTCTGGCTGACGTAGGTCAGTGCGGTCATGCCGCCCATCGAATGGCCGACGAGCACGACGGGCCCGGTGGGGGCGACAGCATCGAGAACGTCACGCAGATCGTGGCCGAGCTGCTCGAGGTTGTAGGTCCGCCGAGACGCCGCGGCGGAGTCGCCGTGGCCGCGGTGGTCGTAGCAGACGATCCGAGCGCCGGCGTACTGGCGCAGCAGTGTGCTGCGGACGTAGGACCAGGAGGCGGTGCGCAGGCAATGTCCGTGCAGGAGGACGACCGTGAGGTCCGCATTTCGTGGCCCGTATTCGCGAACCGCGAGTGCCACGCCGTCTCGCGTCGAGACCGTGGCACGCCGTTCCGCCGAGGCGGCGATTGTGCTGGTGATCGACATTGGAGGCTCCGGTCTGCTTGCGGTGACTTCTCCAACTGTCCGCCGCATCGACCACCGGTATCAGGCCCCCGAGTGCTGGGGTCGGTCCCCCAAGGGGTGAGCAGATCACCACCAAGGTTGGGGTAGCACCGAGGTGACGTCCTCCGCGCCGAGCGCGTCGAACTCCCCCGATGCAACGAAACCGGCACCGATAGTCCAGACGCATGCCAGTCGCCTGGACCATCTCGACGCCCACGAGGCCGCCCCGCTCGGCGTCAACCACGCGACGATCGTCGCCGACGGTCAGGCGCCGACGTAGGCCGAGAGGTGCTCGCCGGTGAGGGTGGAACGGTCCGCGACGAGGTCGGCGGGAGTGCCCTCGAAGACGATCTTGCCGCCGTCGTGACCAGCTCCGGGGCCGAGATCGATGATCCAGTCGCCGTGCGCCATAACCGCCTGGTGATGCTCGATGACAATGACCGATTTGCCGGAGTCGACAAGTCGGTCGAGCAGACCGAGCAACTGCTCGACATCGGCGAGGTGCAGTCCGGTGGTCGGCTCGTCGAGAACGTAGACGCCGCCCTTCTCGCCCAGGTGGGTGGCCAGCTTGAGTCGCTGCCGCTCGCCGCCGGACAGTGTGGTGAGAGGCTGGCCGATGGTGAGATAGCCGAGCCCCACGTCGGCGAGCCGCTCGAGAATGGCATGCGCGGCAGGTATGCGCGCCTCGCCGGAGCCGAAGAACTCCTCGGCCTCGGCCACCGACATCGCGAGCACCTCGCTGATATCGCGGCCACCGAAGTGGTATTCCAGCACCGCCGCCTGGAACCGTTTCCCCTCGCACTCCTCGCAGGTGGAGGCGACACCGGCCATGATCGCCAGGTCGGTGTAGACGACGCCGGCGCCATTGCAGGTGGGGCAGGCGCCCTCGGAGTTGGCGCTGAACAGTGCGGGCTTCACGCCGTTGGCTTTCGCGAACGCTTTGCGAATCGGGTCGAGCAGTCCGGTGTAGGTGGCCGGGTTGCTGCGCCGCGAGCCGCGGATGGGCGTCTGGTCGACCGACACCACCTCCGCCGAGTCGGGGACGGATCCGTGGATCAGTGAGCTCTTACCGGAGCCGGCGACGCCGGTGATGACGCACAGCACCCCGAGCGGGATGTCGACGTCGACGTCCTGGAGGTTGTGCGTCGTCGCGCCCCGGATCTCCAGTGTTCCGGTGGGCTTGCGCACCGTCTCCTTCAGTGCGGCCCGGTCGTCGAAATGGTTGCCGGTAATCGTGCCGCTGGCCCGCAGCCCCTCGACGGCGCCCTCGAAGCAGACCGTGCCGCCCGCCGATCCGGCGCCGGGACCGAGGTCGACGATATGGTCGGCGATCACGATCGTCTCCGGCTTGTGCTCCACGACCAGCACCGTGTTGCCCTTGTCCCGCAGTCGCAGCAGCAGATCGTTCATCCGCTGGATGTCGTGCGGGTGCAGGCCCGCGGTGGGCTCGTCGAAAACGTAGGTGACGTCGGTGAGCGAGGACCCGAGGTGGCGGATCATCTTGACGCGCTGCGCCTCACCGCCCGACAACGTTCCCGCGGGCCGGTCCAGCGAGAGGTAGCCCAGCCCGATCTCGACGAACGAATCGAGGGTGTACCGCAGTGAAGTCAGCAGCGGCGCCACCGACTTCTCCTCAAGGCCGCCTACCCATTTCGCCAGGTCGCTGATTTGCATCGCGCACGCGTCGGCGATGCTGATCTTCTTGATCTTCGACGACCGGGCTTCCTCGCTGAGCCGGGTACCGTCGCATTCGGGGCAGGTGGCGAAGGCGACCGCCCGCGCCACGAAGGCGCGGATATGTGGCTGCAGTGCGTCGACGTCCTTGGACAGCATCGACTTCCGGATCCTCGGGATCAGGCCTTCGTAGGTCAGGTTGATGCCGTCGACCTTGATCTTGGTCGGCTCCTTGTAGAGCAGATCGTTGAGCTCTCTCTTGGTGAACTTCTTGATCGGCTTGTCCGGATCGAAGAAGCCGCAGCCGCTGAAGATCCGGCCGAACCAGCCGTCCATGCTGTAGCCGGGGATGGTGAGCGCACCCTCGTTGAGGGATTTGGTGTCGTCGTACAGCTGGGTCAGATCGATATCGTTGACCGAGCCCCTGCCCTCGCACCGCGGGCACATGCCGCCGGTGATGCTGAAGCTGCGGCGCTCCCGCACGGTCTTCCCGCCGCGCTCCACCGTGACCGCGCCCGCTCCGCTGATCGAGGCCACATTGAAGGAGAACGCCTGGGGAGAGCCGATATGCGGCTTCCCGAGGCGACTGAAAAGGATGCGGAGCATCGCGTTGGCGTCGGTGGCGGTGCCGACCGTGGAGCGGGGATCGGCCCCCATCCGCTCCTGATCGACGATGATCGCGGTCGTCAGCCCTTCGAGCACGTCGACCTCGGGCCGCGCCAGCGTCGGCATGAAACCCTGCACGAAGGCGCTGTAGGTCTCGTTGATCAGCCGCTGCGACTCCGCGGCGATCGTGCTGAACACCAGCGAGCTCTTACCCGAGCCGGAGACGCCGGTGAATACCGTCAGGCGACGCTTCGGGATCTCGATGCTGATGTCCTTCAGATTGTTCACGCGTGCGCCGTGCACCCGGATCAGATCGTGGCTGTCGGCATCGTGCAGCTCGGGCGACTGCGCGGTCGTCCGCTTCGTGCCCGTCCTCGTACGCGTGCTCATCATGTCTCCTCTGTGTGGCGGGGCCGCCTTCGTAGTCACCGTCGACGGTGCCGGGTTCGATCCAACCAGCTTCGATATTCGTGTTCGCCGGTCTGGTCCCGGCAGCGGACCGCTGTCTGCCTGATCGCGGCCGGGTAGCACGCCCCGCCGAGACATCGGCCATTCCACGACCGCCGCGCATCAGCGCGCGGTTCGCCGACGCACCGGCCACCCACACCTCGCGTGTCATGGGTGAGCCGATGTTCGGTGTGACGACGGTGAGCGCTGCGGTCGTGCGACGGCTCAGCGCAGTTGCTTGATGCGGACCATATTGCCCGCGGGATCACGGAAGGCGCAGTCGCGAACCCCGTACGGCTGTTCGGTCGGCTCCTGGACGACCTCGGCGATATCGCTGGCCTGCAGCTTCTCGAAGACGCCATCGAGGTCTTCGGTAGCCAGGTTGATGGCGGCGTAGGTGCCCTTGGCCATCATCTCGGCAATGGTGCGCCGCTCCTCGTCGGTGACGCCGGGGTCGGCGCCCGGCGGGTGCAGGACGATGGAGATGCCGGGCTGATTGGTGGGACCGACCGTGATCCAGCGCATTCCGTTGTATCCGACGTCGTTGCGGACCTCGAAGCCGAGAGTGTCGCGATAGAAGGCCAGGGCGGCGTCCGGATCGTCCTGCGGGAGGTAGGTCTGGTGAATGGTGATGTCCATGCAGATCACGATAAATGTGGCTAGGTGACCCGTGCTTCTCGATTCCTGATCGGTCTGGTGACCTGCTTCGCCACGCAGGATGGCATCCCCGCCGTCGCTTGCTCCGCCTCCCGCTTGTAGGTGCTGGGCGGAACACCCACCAGTTCGGTGAAGCGAGTGCTGAAGGTGCCCAGTGACGAGCAGCCGACCTCGAAACAGACCTCGGTGACGCTGAGGTCACCACGACGCAGCAGCGCCATCGCGCGTTCGATGCGCCGCGTCATCAAATAGGCGTACGGCGATTCGCCATAGGCGAGCTTGAACTGGCGACTGAGGTGCCCGGCCGAGATGTGCGCGTCGCGAGCGAGCGCCTCGACGTCCAGCGGCTGCGCGTACTCGCGGTCGATGCGGTCGCGGACGCGGCGCAGCCGTGCGAGGTCACTCAGGTGCTGTGCGGCATCGGGTCTGCTTGTCACCCATAAGATCGTGCCATAACGCCGATCTGCCCGATCGCGGCTGGCGAGATGTGCCAGTTCTGCTGCGGCTCACCATTGATGTCGGGATGATATGTGACGTGGGTATCACGCCCACGCGCCCGGCCGGAGTTCGTTGTGTTGACCATCAAACAGACGACGGCGCGAAAGTCTCGTATTTCAGGAGCGAGGACTGTGTAGCGCCCCGACAGGTGAGGAGTTCCCATGTCTCTCGGCGACACGATCAGTGGATACACCTTCGGCATCGAGCTGGGAAAGTTTCAAGTAGAAACTATTCCGCAGGTGAACGGTCTGTCGATCGGCCTGGATGCGGTGGCGGTCGAGCAGATGACTCCGGACGGTCAATTGCCCATCAACTATGCACAGGGTGGCGAAATCACGATCACTCGCGGGCCCGACCGGAGCAAGGCGTTCACCGACTGGATCGAGACGACGTTGGTCAAGCGCGATATGGATACCGCTCGCCGGGATATCGCGATCACCGTCCTGGATTGGGATATGCCGGTCAGGCGGATCCACCTGCTGGGCGCATGGGTGTCGGATCGGCGGGAATTGCCGCCGGCCGGAGCGGAGGGGTCTGCGACCGAAGAGGTGACGATCACCTACGAGGAGAGCAAGATCGAGGACATCTGAGCCTCGTCCGGCATCGAGCCGAAGGACCGGCTGTGGTGGTCCAACCACCACAGCCGGTGGTAAGAGAGGGTTTGCCGCTCTCCGGGGCCGGGCGCGCAAGCCTCACCGAGCGATCCCGGACGGGCCGCCGTGAGGTCGGGCGCGATGTCGGCGATCATGTCTTCCTACTCGCTGACGAGCCCAACGCGCCCGACCTCGGCGAACCGCGTTCGTACGCCGATTCATAAGTGGCCGAGGACTTTTCGGCATGACGCAGGAAGCCTGCACACACCCCCATGGCCCCGGCAAAGTCGTTGGGTAGGTCTGCGATCCGGGAGGATTCGGGCGGAGATACGCGGGGTCGGGGCTCGCATGAGTCCGGCTATTGTCGGTCGCGTGACGGATCGACAGGAACGACACAGCGGGGATCTCGCTCTGCCCATGGCCTTGGCCGCGGTGCTGGCAGTCGGCTTCGAGTACGAATACAACGACGAGACGGACGAAGTGCGCGACTGCGATTTCGAAATATATGAACAGTTCGAGGCGCCGGACCGGACAGCATGGTGGTATCGGCTGTGGACCGGGAATGAGCACGCGGACGGTTCCGAGTTCCGGTTCTTCGGAACAAGCGGTGCGGGCGACTACACCGGTTTTTGGCTGGTGCGCCCAGCAGTGGCGATCGAACAACAGCCAATCATCTATCTCGGCTCTGGAGCCCGCAACCCACCGAACAGTTCCGCGCGATCGCTATGCGCCACGCCCCTGGACGCGAAGTTCCGCCGCCGCAGATCGTGGAAGCTGCGGCCACCGAGTTCCCGCACTTCTCCGAGTACATCGACGCACAGTGCCGGTGAGAGTGCTCATTGCCCAAGGGCCTCGACAAAGCCGAGTTTCAGCATGTCAGCAGTAGTTCGGCGGGCCGGTTGAAGTCGCGGGCGTGTGCCGACGCGCGGCGGCGATGTCGGCGTGTCCGGTCCCAGATTCGGCACCGGCATATCCCCGCCGAACCACCGCGTCAGCGATCCCGACGAGTGTCTTCCTCGGCCGCGAACCACAGGTTGTTGCGCGGCACGAAGATCAAGGCCGTGATCCCGAGCGCGCCAACCTCGCCGTAGCGGGTGCTGCCGCTTCCACACCGTGTGCGACGGCCCGAACACCTCGGGCAGATCCCACCACGGCATCCAGTGCGCCGCCGGTACGGGATGCCCGCGACGACAAGGTAATTGGTCCGGCGTTCATCGATCGTACTCACGGGAACCGCTTCGCGATCGCCGCCGCGATCTCGTCCGGTGCGTGTTCCTGAATGAAGTGCCGCGCGTGCGGCAGCTCGACTACGTCGAGATCGGTGAAGGCGGCACGCATTCGCGGAATACAGGCGTTCGGACGGAACACCATGTCCCGCATTCCCCACACCAACAGGGCCGGCTTGTCGCCGAGCAGGGCGGGCACATCTCGGGCGAGTTGGTCCAGCAGCGGGCGTGCGGCACGAATTTCCTTGGGCGTCACGGCGAGCGCACACCGGGCTTCCGCGGTGGGCTGCACCATGCGATAGTGGTCGGCCTCGGCCGCGGTGAGCTCGTGCCCCAGCTCTGCGAGCAGGACGCGCTCGACGAGGAAATTCTTTTCGAGTATCCGCCGCTGCATCGGACGGCTGCTCATGATCATGCTGAACGCCCGATTAGCCATTGCTTCGATCGGCCAGAACACGGTGTTGCCCAGCACGATCCCCCGCACCCGATCCGCGCGCGCAGCGACCGCGCCCAGACCAATGGGTCCGCCCCAATCCTGTCCCATCAGAACGAAGCCATCGAGCTGCAGGTGATCGATCAGCTCGCCGAGGACCGCGGTGTGCTCGGCCACCGTATAGCCGAAACCCGCGGGACGTTCGGACAATCCGAAACCCGGATAGTCGACGGCGATACACCGGTACCGGTCGCGCAGCTCCTTCACGATGTGACGGTAGAGAAAACTCCACGTCGGAGCGCCATGACAGAACAGCAGCGTCGGCCCGGCACCCTCATCGATGTAGTGAACCCAGCCGACGGACGAGTCGAACCAGCGCGACTCGAAAGGGTACAAACTCCCGTCGGGAACGAAATCAATCAGCATTGCCCCTCCTCCGATGCCAGGCTACATGCCGTGCCCCCAAGCACGCGGTAGCCCTCCACCGAAATGGCCGTCTCGGTGCCGGACCCGCCGCCGTGCTGCTGCATGATCGAAGTACTCAGTAGGAGACTCCCTAGCGCAGTCCGATCAGCCTCTGCCGCGTCGGCAGCTGCGCGAAGCGAACCGGGGTCGCATGCCGCGAATGCTGATGTGGGACAACGCCTCCACAGTCGGGCAAGGGCGGGGCGGCAAGCCGCATGCGACCGATGCGATCCGGGGAGCATTGGGTATCGCGACGGGATCGGGTGCCGCACCCGTCCGCCGCACGTACCGGATCTACGCGCGGGAGGCATCGGGAGGTCCGGCAGTCGTCGGGCCCGTGCTCGTCACCGAGATTCGGACACCCGCGTGCGACAGTGGTGAAGCTGGGATCAACTCTTCCACTCCCCCGCGGCCCCACGTGCCGAGCAGGGTTCCGCAGTCCGTTCGGGTGTACGTGACGGTGTAATCTCTTCCCTCGAATGACACGGATCTGTCGCTGTGGCGCCACGTCCCCGGCGGATAGTCGAATACCTGGTGTCCGATTACCGTCTGCATAGTCGGAACGTCTTCGGCGGCGTCGATGGACGCGGTTCCATAGTATTTGGACCCATCGGGATTCCTGCCGCGAACGAGGTACCCGCCTTTGATCGAATAGCGTGACTGCCAGTCGCAGGCACGCTTTGCGGTGGGGAAATTCGCCGGAGATCCCGGTGGCATACCGTATCTGTATGCCCGGAACCCGGCGCTGTCGACATGCCCGAAACTTGCCGCATGGAAAATCAACGCTACCTGGAGCCTCAGATACGTTGCGCCGATGGAGAAGTCGTCATCCGATATAGATAGGACCACCGGATGTATCCGGGCGAGTCGTGCAGGGACTTCGCAGTCTTCGAGCTTGATCGGAATAATCAGGCCGCCGCCGTAGGTTTGCCCTCCCCTCGTCATGATCCGTGAAATATGTTGGTTGACATAGTCGTTCTCGAGACCGTTCGAACTCAGAAAGACAACCATGGCATCGGAATATCGAATGGCCTCCCGCACGCCATGATCCGAGTTCTGGCCGACGAGTAGCGAATCCTCATCCAGCCATGGTTCGAACCCGTCCAGCGCCAACAGCTGGAACAGTTCGCGGACGATCGGCCTGTCCGCACTGGAATGCGCGAGGAACAATCGATGTCCGCTTCGCTCGGTCTCGGCCTCGTACCTACGCGGCCGTGTCCCGGTGCCACGAACTTTTCGCGCTGTTTCGATGTCCACGGAATCCGGTGAGTCGCCCGGGTCATACCACCCATCCTCGCCGACCGGTGAAGTCATTCGCCGAGGGGATTCGGGACCGAGTCGCGGGGCCTTCCACGCTTCCCGTCGCAGGGCTTCCCATGCATCGGGGCTGAGAGTCCGGAAGCCGCGCTTCCTGGTTCTCGCCTTGTCCGAAAGATATCTGACGATTGCCGCAAGGTCTTGGCCGTCCCGAGGGACCCTTGCCGATTCGGCCGGATCTGCGAGCCAGCCCTCGATCGTCGAATCCGGGACGACGCGACCCTCGGCAATTCTCACCGCGGCCTCGATCGCGGCGGGCTTCGGCGATCCCGCCGCACGGTACAACGTCCTGAGTACCTCGCTGAACCTCGCGCGTGGCGACCGTGCGGTGCTCGCCATCCTACCGAGGCCCCCGCATCGCCCGACTCAGCCCGACTCGGCCCGACTCGGAATTCTGTGCGAGCCATGATGACCTGCGCATACACGAACTCTAGACGACTCGGTCACACCGCGTCTCCCCGTCGGTCGGGCTCAATTCGGAGTGTCAGCCTCACTGCCAGAACGGACTCACCCATGATCTCCGGTCTTCCCACAAGACTTATCCGCCACCGCTATTCGCAACGGGATGAGCGATGATCACGGCCCTGCTCACCAACGCCGTCGCCGTGGCCGGATTGCTCGCCGTCGCCACGGTGTGCGCTTCCTACCTCGGTGCGGTCGCCGTGGCACTGTTCCATCCGTCGAAGGCGCGGCGCGACAGCGCGATTGCCGTCCTCGAGCGAATCCCAGCCCCCACTGCTCTGCATCCCCGGCGTGCGTCCGATGTGGGGCCGTCGAAGCGGGTCCGGCCGTGACCCGGGGCGCACCGTCAGTCGAAGGGCGACTTGTCGATGGCGCAGCCGGTACCTTGCGGTGGTAGTCCGCCGGTGACCAGGTACTCCCGTTTGACCCGCTCGGCGCAGGCGCTCGGCACGTACATGCTGCTGTGGCCCGCACCTTCGATCACTACGACCTGGGCGCTCGCCAGTTGGGCCGCGCCGGCGGAGGCACCGGACAACGGGGTCGCGGGGTCGAACCTGCTGTTGAGCACCAGGATCGGTGCGGCGGTGCGGCGGTTCCACGGTCCGGTATACCGGTCGGCGTCGCGGGCTTGCCAGAACGCGCAGGTGGTGCTGCTGAATACGGCGACGCGCCCGAAGTACGGCACCCGTAGATCTTCCGATACCGCCGCGCGACTGTAGACGCCGGTATCGGTCGGGACGACGCTGTCGGTGCACTGAATGGCGTGATACGCCTCGGTGCGGTTGCCCAGGTAGGACGCGCCGTGTGCGACCGGCAGCAGACCTGGGATGGTGGTGCCCGCGTCGAACAACTTCTGCAGCAGCACCGCGAGGTCCGGGTAGGTGGAGGACTGTGAAAGACTCGCCGCGGCATTGAGAATCGCCGTGTACGTCCACGCTTGGCCATCCACCCTGATGGGTGCCAGTCGAGCCCGCTCCGCGAGCGCCGTCCATTTGAGCCTCGGATCACCGGAGGAGAACGCGCAACGCGGCCCGGCCGCCGAACACTGCTGTAGGAATGCGTCGAAAGTGGCGGCGATGGCGCCTGCCACGTCCTGACGGGTGTCCAGCGGAACCGTGGTGCCTTGTGCGCCATGGCCATTGGCGCTGCCCTCGAAGTCCATCGATCCGTCGAACACCAGCGCCCGCACCCGGCTGGGAAACATATTCGCGTAGATCGCGCCGAGCTGTGTGCCGTAGGAAATTCCGTGGTAGGTGAGCTTCGGATCGCCGACGGCGCGGCGCAACAGGTCCAGATCTCGGGCGGTGTTGGCGGTCGAGGCATGGTTCAGGATCGGACCGGCCTGCTGCACGCAGCGATCGGCAAACTCCCTGGACCAGTCGTAGAAAGGCGCTTCCTCGCTTGCGGCGGTGGGCATCTCGGGCATGGAACCGAGGAAAACCAGTTGTTCATCCACCGTCGGAAAACAGCGCACCGCCGCACTGCGGGCCACCGATCGGGAGTCCCAGGAGACCACATCGAATCGTGACCGCAGCTCATCGGAGAACAGCCACGGCCACCGCACCCGTTCCCGCAGGCGATCCACCCCGGACGGGCCGGGACCGCCGAAGTTGACGAATAGGGTGCCGATGCGGTGACTCGGATCGGTGGCGGGCAGTTTGATCACCGCCAACTCGATCTGCTCACGCTGCGGCTGGTTGTAGTCCAGCGGCACCTTCGCCGACGAGCACTGGAAGCCGTCCTGGCAGTCGGACCATTGCAGCGCCGGGGTGTCCGCCGCCTGGGCCAGGCGATCGACATAGGCATCGACGCCGTCCTCCGCTGACGCCGATACCGGTGTACCGAGCACACCGGCCCCGACTACGAGCGCCGTGACGGCACGCCGGATCCGGTGAGATCTGTTGGGTCCCAAGCGCAGATCCAATCGAGGGCCCTCCTGTGCACCGATCAACGAACCGGGTGATCCTGTCACACCCCCGGCGATGACTGCCACACGCAGAGACTGAGACACATCTCGCGGTGTCGACGCGCAGGACACAGACGGCGACCATTGGGCTACGTTACGGGCGGGTGGGAATGCCGCACATCCCATCTCACCGAAAAGGCCCGCGGAGGACGTATTCGTTACTCGCGCGGCGGTACCCGCGTCACTGCGGGGAGTCGATTCCGATCGCGGTGTGCAGTGTCGTCGTGAGTAGTTCGATGCGGCGCTGCTCCTGCGCGGCAGTCTGTGGCTGATGGTGGATTTCGATGCTCAATCGGTCGTCGTAGGTGCTGATGATGCAGGTGTTGGCCGCGGGCCGTCGCCCGGTTCGGTCCGGCTTCGCGATGAAGATCGAGCGGAAGTCGTCGATACGCACATCCCGCTGCGCCGGCAGTTGTGGCACTCTGCCCCAGTTCGTCGCTATCACTATCCCGGGAATCCTGGGTGGTCCCGCCGCCGCCACATCCGGAATCTGCAGGGGCGTCTGCTGCACGAATCCGGAGGCTACGGCGGCCTGCAAGGTATCGCAGACGCCGTGGGCCAGGCCGATCAGCGTTGCCCCCGCATCGGCGCCGGGCATGTAGTTCGCGAATCCCAGGACGTCGGTGCCGTCGGTCAGGCCGATCGGCGGGCTGACCCTGGTGCGGAGATCGACGGAGTACAGGTACATGAGCTCGGTCAGCGGCAGAGCCCGAATCTCGGCCTCCATCAACAGGATCGCCGCGGACACCAGCCCATGCATCGTCACCTGTTCGCGGTGCGCGAGATCGACCAGCCGCGCGGTCGCCTCCGCGCTCAGACGGCATCGCGTCGTCTGCGGCATCGGGTATCCCGGGGCGATGTCGTCCGGTGCGGACGGGGCGGAAGGCGTTGGGGTAACCGCGGGTTGCGACGCAGGCGCGGGCGCCGCCGGAATCGGGAACTTCTCGACGCCGCGGGCGGCCAGCAGCGCCTCTACGGGCTCCGGATAGGGATGGACCTCCACCTCGAGTGGGCGACCTTCTGCGGCAGCACGATAGAACGACCACAGATCGCCGAGGATGGCAAAGGAGTGGTACGCATCCGCCACACTGTGATGGATCACCAGCGTGACACTCGCGGTATCGTCGTCGCGGACCACGCACAGCGCACCGACCGCTACGCTCTGATCGAACTTCGCGCCGGCGAGCAGCTGCTCCGGATCACCGTCGACCACCGAGATTTCCGGTTCCGCCCCCGAGGCGGCCACCAGGACATGCCCGCCGGTCCCGGTGGCTTCGAGACGGGCGCCCAGAATGGGATAGGCGCGAACGACGGCGTCGAACGCCGTCGACAACGCGCTCAGGTCCAATCGGCCGGATACTCGAACCGAGTAGCCGACGAAAACCTCGCCGAAGGCGAACATCTGTTCGCTCGGCGCGAGTGGGCGGATGACGCTTGCAGTGGACATGCAGTTCCCTTCGCTACCCTGAATCACCGGGTGCTGCTGAGTCTTTCAGGTCTCGGCGCTCGGCGCTGCGGCAATTCCCACATCCGTTGTCACCCAACCTATCGGTTCTACGCCGACCGGCCCCGTCGCCTGGCCGCGGCGAAATAGGTTCACACGTAAGCCACCTCACCAACCGCGAATCTGACTACGATGAGTGAGCCGCGCCACACGTGGCGCGCCGACTCGTGAGAAGCTGGCAGTAGCACCGCTGCGTTCTGTCCGCAGCGGGTCTCGGACCGGACGCGTACGAACGCCGCGAGGTTCGGTTCACGGCAGAGAAATCGGGAACAGGGATATGACGACAACAGAAATCGGATATACGCACGAATCGGGCAAAACGGTCTATACCGTGCCCGAAGCGTTCCAGGAGACCGTGACGTTGCGGCCCGAGCAGGTCGCGATGCGGACGGTCGGCGGCACCCAGCAGATCACCTGGCGTGAGTACGGCGAGCGCGTGAAGTCGATCGCCGCGGGCCTGGCCCGGCTCGGCGTCGGACACGGCGACACCGTCGGCATCATGCTCACCAATCGCCCCGAGTTCAATCTGGTCGACACCGCCGCACTGCATCTCGGCGCGACCCCGTTCTCGGTCTACAACACCAGTTCGCCCGATCAGATCGCGCACGTGTTCACCAACGCGGCCAACAAAGTCGTTGTGACAGAACAGGTTTTCCTCGGCGCGGTGAACGGCGCGGGCGTGGACCTCGAGCACACCATCGTGGTCGACGGCCCGGCCACCGGCGCCATCACGCTCGAGGATGTCGAGGCGAACCCCCTCGACGACTTCGATTTCGACGCGGCCTGGCGCGCGGTCACCGCCGACGACCTGGCCACCCTGATCTACACCTCGGGTACCACCGGCCCCTCCAAGGGCGTGGAGATCACCCACCGCAATGTGCTCGCCCAGATCATCGCACTGGTCAAGGGACCGCTGCCGGTCGGATTCGCCGACCGCACGGTGTCCTACCTACCCGCCGCGCACGTTGCCGACCGCATCTCCGCACATGCCCTCAACCTGACCACCGGCATCCAGATCACCACCGTCACCGACCCGCGCGAGGTGGCGGCCGCGCTGCCCGACGCCCGCCCGACCACATTCTTCGGCGTGCCACGGGTGTGGCAGAAGATCAAGACGGGCATCGAGAACAAGCTCGCCACCGAACCCAGCGCGGCCAAGAAGGCACTCGCCAACTGGGCCATCGGCACCGGAATCGCCGCTGCCCGAGCCGATCTCGCGGGGAAGAGCCGCGGCCCGATACTGGCCGTCCAGCACAGGGTGGCCGAGGCCCTGGTGTTGTCGAAGCTGCGGCACGCCCTCGGCCTGGACGAACTGGACGTGGCGGCCTCCGGCGCCGCACCGGTGCCTCCGGAGACCCTCGAGTACTTCCTCGGCCTCGGCTTCAATATGACCGAAGTGTGGGGCATGTCCGAGACCACCGGCGTCGGCACCTACACCGAGCTGGCCAAGCCGCGCCCCGGCTCGGTCGGCCGCACCGTCGACGGCATGGAACTGCGCCTGGACAGCGACGGTGAAGTTCTGGTGCGCGGCCCCATCATCACCCGCGGCTACCGCAACATGCCGGAGAAGACGGCCGAAGCGATCGATGCGGACGGCTGGCTGCACAGTGGTGATATCGGAACCATCGACCCCGACGGCTACCTGCGCATCGTCGACCGCAAGAAGGAACTGATCATCAACGAGGGGGGCAAGAACATCGCCCCGAGCAATATCGAGAACGCGATGAAGGCCGCCTCCTCACTGATCGGTCAGGCCGTCGCGATCGGCGACGCCAAGCCCTACATCGCGGCGCTGATCGTGCTCGACCCCGATGTCGCCGCTCTGCGCGCCAAGGAACTCGGCGCTACCGACGCCGACCTGGCTACCCTCGCCACTCGCCCGGAGATCGTGGAAGAGGTACGCGCCGCGGTGGAGGCGGGCAACAGCAAGCTGTCGCGAGTGGAGCAGATCAAGCGCTTCACCATCCTCGGCGCGGTATGGGAGCCGGGCGGCGACGAACTGACCCCGAAGATGTCGCTCAAGCGCGCCCCGATCGCGACCAAGTACGCGGACGGCATCGCCTCCATGTACGCGAAAGAGCCCTCGGACAAGGTCATCAGCGTCAAGTAACGGTTAACGTCGATCGAAGGCGACCTCCTTACAAAAGAGGTCGCCTTCGATCGTTGGATGCCCCACGCCTGACTACTCGGGTGCGCGTTCCACCTGATCCGGGAACACCACCCGTACGAAGGCCCAGAACCGGAACACCATGCCGAGCGCGGTACCGATCAGCTGCGCGGCCACGAAATCGGCGACGTTCTGGGTGTACCGGGAGACCTCGGGCACCTCGAGGTGAAGCACGTAGCGCGACACCCACAGCGGTGCGGTATTGATCGCGATGCCGAGGAAGCTGACCAGATAGAACAGCGCTGCCTCGTGGTGGCCGCGCCGCCCGCCGCGTGCGGCGAACGACCATTGCTTGTTCAGGATGTAGGACAGTGTGATCGCCGCGAGCACCGCGAGCACCTTCGCGATGATCGGCTGTGACTCGAGCACGGTGCTCTTGAGCGTCAGGAAAACGGCGGTGTCCAGCGTGAAAGCGGCCGCCCCGACGGAAGCGAAGCGAATCAGTTCACGACGTCGTGCCTCGCCCCCCAGCGCAGAGGTCACGCGAGCGAAAACAGGGCGTTCGGAAAATAGCACAGGTAGAGTTTCGTCCATATCCCTTTACCCCACAACAAGATCGGCGGATTCACCGAAAGACATTGGTCCGTCGGGCACCTGGTCGGACGGAATCCGGGCAGGTGAGTAGGTAACGTGAAACGGAAGAAGTCGCAGCGGCGCTTCAACTTCGAGCAGGCGACGGGCGCACCGAGCCTCCAGCCGATCGCCGTGGTCGGCATGAGCTGCCGCTTCGCCGGTGGCGCGGATTCACCGGAAGCACTGTGGCGCTTGCTGATCGGCGAAGTCGATGCGGTCGCGGATGCGCCGCCCGCAGGCCGGTGGCCCGCCGGGAACTACCACGACACCGAGCGCGGGGCCCCCGGGAAAACGGTCTCGATAGCGGGCGCGTACCTGCCCGATGTCGAGTTGTTCGATGCCGAGTTCTTCGGCATCACCCCGCGCGAGGCCGCCGACATGGACCCGCAGCAGCGGCTCGCACTGGAATTGTCCTGGGAGGCGTTCGAGGACGCCGGAATTCGCCCCGACGCCGTCCCCGATACCGGCGTGTACTTCGCCAACAAGTTCAACGACTATCGGGCGGTAAAGTTGAGTCGCGGCCCCGCCGCCACAACACCCTTCACCAGCACCGGCGACGTGGAGGGCGTCATCGCGAACCGGGTGTCGTATTTCCTCGGTTTCGACGGGCCGAGTATGACGGTCAACGCCTCCTGTGCCGGTTCGCTGGTCGCGGTTCACCTGGCCTGTCAGGCGCTGCGCGCCGGCGAGAGCGCGGTCGCGATCGCGGGCGGTGTCCAGCTGAATCTCATCCCGGACACCGCGATCGGCCTGTCCAAACTCGGTGTGCTCTCCCCGGGCGGCCGCTCGCGCACCTTCGACGCCACCGCCGACGGTTATGTGCGCGGCGAAGGCGGCGCTGCCGTCGTGCTCAAACCGCTGTCGGCGGCATTGCGCGACGGTGACCGCATCTACTGCACCGTGCTCGGCAGCGCCACCAACAACAATGGCGACCACCACGGGGGGATGACAGTCGGCGGGGCGGGTAAAGACAGCATGCCCGCCAGCAGCGTTCCCGGGCAGGAACAACTGTTGCGTCGCACCTGTGCCCGCGCGGGCGTGGACCCGTCGACCATCGACTATGTCGAGGCCCACGGCACCGGCACCGCTGTTGGTGACCGCGCCGAGCTGACCGCGCTGGGTACCGTCTACGGTGCGGCCAGGCACGATGACACCGCACTGACCGTCGGTTCCATCAAGACGAATATCGGGCACACCGAGGCGGCCGCCGGGATGGCCGGACTGCTCAAGGTCGCACTGGCACTGCGGCATCGCCAGATCCCCCGCAGCCTACATTTCGACCATGCCGCAGCGGATCTCGATCTCGCGGCGGCGGGCGTACAGGTCGCGAGCGCCCTGTTGCCGTGGCCCGAACGGCAGGGACCGGCCCGCGCCGGAGTGAGCGCGTTCGGCTTCGGCGGCTCCAACGCACATGTGATCGTAGAAGAAGTCCCGGCCGAGATCGCGGATGGTCCGCAGCCGAATACGCGTGAGACCTCGAGCGATAAGGAGCGTGTGATCGCGTTGTCCGCGCGCACCGAACCCGCACTGCGCGAGCAGGTTCGCCGCCTCCGCGACCACCTCTCGAGCAACCCCGGCATCACGCTCGACGATCTCGCCCACACCCTCTGCCGCACGAGACGGCCTTTCGCACATCGCCTTTCGCTGGTGGCGACCACCATGGCAGAGGTGAACAGCTTCCTGAACGAGAGGCTTCGCGACAGCGCGCCGGTCGTCGCGCCGACCGAGACGGTGGATGCTTCCCAGGCCTCGGCCTTGGTGGTCTCCGCGGCCTTGCGACCAGGCACAGTGCCGCGCCGTAGCCTGCTGCAAGCGGTCGGCACGCTATTCGAGCACGGTGTCGACCCGGATTGGTCCGCGGTCAACCCACTCGGCCGGGTGGTGTCATTGCCGACGTATCCTTTTCAGCGGCAACGTCATTGGGCCATCTCCGCAGAGACCGAGCCGGTGCGGGACGAACACTCCGCAAGTACCGTGGTCGCGGGTGACTCGATGCGGAATCAGGTGCGGAGCCCTCTGGTCGGCATCACCGCACTGAGCGACACGGTGGCCGAGGAACTGGCCGAGGTCGTCGGCGTCACGCCCGACAGGATCGGCCGCACCCAGAACTTCGATCAGCTGGGTGTCGGTTCGGTGCACGCTGTCGAACTCAGCTCCCGCCTGGCCGCTCGCCTCGGCATCACCGTCCCCGCGGCGATCATCTGGGGCCACCCCACTGTCGAACTTCTCACCGCCGAACTGTCCGCCCGCCTCGAAGCGACGAACCACCCCGCGATGCCACCGGTAACGGGGGCGCGTGAGGTCCCGGACAGTACCGCTCCCGCGCTCCTCGGCCACCCGCCGCAGATATCGGCGGACGAGGAGGTTCTCTCGACGGCCGAACTACTGACGCTCGGCCGCGAGCTGCTCGGCTGACCGCGAGCGCGGTCAGGTCAGCGCCGGTTTGGTGGCCCTGCGCACGGGTCGGATCCGAATGCCGAACTCCGGGCGCAGGTTCACCGACGCCAGCGGCACCACCGGATGCGTGCTGTCCAGTTCGAGCTGGAATCGTTGCACGGTCATGGCCAGGATCAGCACCATCTCGGTCATCGACATATCCTTGCCGAGGCAGATCCGCGGGCCGCCGGAGAACGGAAAGAACGCGAACTTGTGGCGTTCCGCCACTTCCTTGTCGGCGAAGCGCTCGGGCCGGAACTCCGTCGGATCGTCCCACAGCCGCTTGTCACGGTGAATGTAGTACATGCACAGCGTGACCCGGGCTCCCGCCGGAACGTGATACCCGCCGATCTCATCGTCGGCGATCGGCGTGCGCTCGACGATCCACGCGGGTGGGTACAGCCGCATCGTCTCCTCGATAACCATCCGGCAGTAGCTGAGCTGCCCGAGGTCGGCGAAGGTGGGGGTGCGGTCGCCGAGCACGTCGCGGACCTCGCCCGCGAGGCGTTCCTGGATCTCCGGGTGCGTAGCCAGCAGATAGCACGCCCACGACAGCGCGTTGGCCGGTGATTCGTGACCCGCCACGAGCAGCGTCTTGATCTCGTTGAGCAGGTCTTCCTCCCGCATGCCCAGTCCGCCCTCGTCGCGGGCGCGGACCAGTGCGGTGAGCACATCCGAGGTGTCGCCGCCGCCCCGGCGTTCCTCGATGAGCTGCCGTACGACGTCGTCGAGTTCGCCCACCTTCTGGGCGACCCGCCGCGCTTCCGGTGTCGGGAACGACTGCGGCAGTTTCACCGGGGCGTTGACGCGCTTCATGATGAACGCGAAGGCGGCGCGCATCGCATCGGTGACTTGCGTTGTGTCCGTGGACAAGTCGATGCTGAACAGGATGCGTCCGGTGACCGCGAGCAGCAGCTTGACGTAGTCGTCGTAGATGTCGCGATACTCGCCCGCCGCGGCATCCCAGCTATCCAGCATGGCCGCCGCGCTGTCGGTGATGTCGTCGGCGAATCCCTTGACATGTGTATGGGAGAACGCCGGGCTGATCAACTTGCGCTGCTTGCGCCAGTAGTCCAGGTTGTTGGTGGTCAACTGGCCGTCGCCGAGCAGGATACTGAACTCGTCGTAGATCGGGCTCTTGCGATAGTTGGTGTAGTTGTCCTTGAGCACGTATTCGGTCATCGCCGGGTCCGCGACCAGGTAGACCAGCATCGGGCCGGCCTTCACCCGGACCACGTCGCCGTAGCCGTCGAGCAGGCTGCCCACCGTCGCCAGTGGGTTCTTCGCCAGTTTCGGCAGCATGCGGCCGGTTTCGACCAGTCCTGGACCGGGTGCTTTCATGGAAGGCCCTTTCACTTCAACAGCTTCGCGTGCTTGCGCAGCTGGTTCACGTAATCCTGTTTCTCCACCACGAGCGGGTACTGCTCGGCATGGTAAAGACGCAGTCCGGCATACAGATCTGGCTGCGCACCGTGGGTAGCGCGGACGAAGCGCTCGATCCGTTGCGGCCCGTCCGCTTTCGCCCGCACAAAGTCGGCGACGAGTTCGGCCTGGTGCGCGTAGACATCCCAGTGGGAGCCGATCGGCCGCACCATACCGACGACGAACAGTCCGGGCGCGCCGGGCGGAAAGATGTTGAGGTACAGCCCCGGTCGCAGCGCCCCCTCGGCCCAGTTGAGGTGCGCGGGGTCGACCGCCGGATAGTTCGGCACGAAACCCGTTGCCAGGATGACCATGTCGACCTTCTCCTCGCTGCCATCGGCGAAGGTCACTCGGTCGTCCTCGATCGAGGCGATATCGGGTTTCGGCGTAATGTCGCCGTGCGTGTAGTAGTGGTGCAGCTGATCGCCCAGCATCGGAATGACGATGCCGTCACCGAAGTCGGGCACCGGCAACCCGAATGACCGGGATCGGCGGCGCAGGTACGAGAACAGCGTTTGGAAGGCCCGCTTGCGCATGGGCCGCCACATGCGTCCCTGCAACATGCTGTCCGTTGGCCGCCCGAGCAGATACTTCGGCATGCAGTAGAAACCACGCCGACTGCTGTGCAGGGTCAGTGCCGCGTTCACCGCGCAGTCGGACAGGATGTCGGCCGCCGATTGCCCGGCGCCCACCACCAGGACCCGCTTGCCCATGACCTGCTCCGGATGCCGGTACTCGATCGAATGCAGCACGGGCACTGTGCTGTTGCCCGGGATGTCGATGCGGCGCGGAGTCCGGTCGTGCCCGGTGGCGATGACCACGCCCGCGTACGACTTCCGGGTGCCGTCACCGAGGGTCACCTCCCATCCGGCGTCCGGCCCGTCCGCGGCGGCCTCGATCCGCCGCACCTCGGTGTTCAACCGGATATGCGGTGCGAGTTCGTTGGCGTCGGCATAGTTCTGCAGATAGCGCAGGACCAGCTCATGATTGGGATAGTCCGGATACTCCTCCGGCATCGGGAAATCCGGAAACGCCTGCACCCCTTTGGAAGCGATCACATGGGTATTGCGGGTGACCGGCGAATCCGGGCGGCGCGCGTCCCAAATCCCGCCGACCCCGTCCATTGCCTCCAGCACCTCGAACGCGATCCCGCGCGCGGCGAATGCCCGGGCGGTCGCCAAGCCGGCCGCGCCGGCGCCGATCACACAGTAGGTATTCATGCCGCACCGACCGGTTCGGGTTTCGACGCTTCGACGCCGCGGGCTTCCTCGGCCTCGGTACCGCCACTCGCCCGCCAGGCCACCGCGAAGCAGGTGACGTAGATGATCGTCTGCGCGACCAGTGTGAAGTACACGTTCTCGTTGTAGACCGCGACAATGAGCCAGGCCACGGTGAGCAGTGCGATGTTGCGCTTGCTCCCACGCATCAACCCCGCGTATACGGCGAACATCCACACCGCGCCGACCGCGATGTACACCCACGGCCCGAACGGAGCCCGGAACGAGGCCAGTGTGAGTACCGCCAGCCAGATGGCGAGATTCTCGGCCCGGAACCGCGCGCCCTCCGCTCCGGCGCGCAGCCGCCGGTGGATCCGCACCGCGGTGACCGCGACCAGGACTATCAGCAGCAGCGTATAGATGTTGGTAATGAACCGGGCGGGTCCGGTGGGATCACCGACATCCCAACCCATGATGTTCGCCTTGTACGGCAGCCCATAGGGCGAGTAGTTGACCAGCTGATTGGCCCGTTCCACCAG
The DNA here is from genome assembly GCF_040654375.1 of Nocardia sp. NPDC050710. Taxonomy (NCBI): domain Bacteria; kingdom Bacillati; phylum Actinomycetota; class Actinomycetes; order Mycobacteriales; family Nocardiaceae; genus Nocardia; species Nocardia sp. NPDC050710. The sequence goes on from NZ_JBFAHV010000013.1 coordinate 106,411, forward strand.
GACGAACTGGTGGAACTCGCCACTGGCCAACTTCTGCCAGGTGCCGTCGGACAGGAACATCCGCCACGGCTCCCATCCGAAGATGAGCAGCGTTGCGAGCGAATAGATTCCGCCGAATACCGCGGTCCACGCCGCCGGTCGCCAGCGTCGTTGTACGAGCAGATACACCAGCAGGATCCCCGGTGACACCTTGGCGATGATCGCGAACGCCAGCGCCGCGCCACCGAATATATTGCGCCGCAGATGGAACAGCACCATGGCGCCGGCACCGCCGACGTACAGGATCAGCACGTGGATATTGCCGATCTGCAAGGTCGCCAGGGTCGGCAAGCTGAGCCATACGACCGGCGTCAACGCGGCGAGCACGCCGCCCTGCTTACCGCCGACCCAGCGGGCGATCCCCAGCATGCCGATCAGGACGAGGGCGACGTACAGCGAGTAATACAGTGCCCGCAGCGTGCCGAAATCGTGGCTGAACACCAGCAGCAGCCGTGGCAGCAGCAGGAACGGCGGCGGGTACAGATAGGCGTCCCGGTCCTGCGGGAGCACGCTCGGCAGCACCGAGTCCGCCTGTGGGGACTCGTACCGGTGCCGGTTGTACAGATTCGCCGGGTCGTCCTCGGCCATGGCGGCGCCGCTGACATAGCCGGTCAGATGGGACTTCTTCACCAGGAAGTCGTCCTCGGCGGACAGCGAGCTGTCGACGTTGTCCGCGTCGAGAATGAACTGCGTCAGCCGGGCGAGCACAAGCACCACGGCCAGGATGGCCACGCTCCACAGCACCCGCACGACGATCGGCTTACTACGCACCACGTCTCGCCATTCGACCGGCACCGACGGTACGAAAAGCACGAACAGCACTGCCGCACAGACGATTCCGAGTAATGCGGTGGCCGCGCCCGGTAATCCTGTGAGCGATAGCGCGATCATCACGACCGGGACGAGAATGCCGACGACGAACACCGCGTACATCGCGGCGTAATAGTCCAGTGCGCCACGGAACCTCGTCCATGTGCTGGATATCATGTACAACCTGCGCTTTCCAACTTCAGCGAGTTCCTGCCCGAGGACGTCGCGGTGCTCTTATCTGGTCCGCGCGCCGATGCAATCGGCGAGCTGCGGGACGACCTGCGCCACTACCTCGTCGGGTGTCGGCGCGTCACGGATATCGGCCCCGATCCGTTCGGCGGCGGCGCGGAACCCGGGTTCACGCAGCAGCGTTCCGATGGATTCGGCCAGGCCGTTCGTATCGGCTTGCGCGGCCGGGTCTTCGGCCGCCCGACCCGCCCCCGCGCGCACGATGCCGCGGGCGTAGTCGAACTGATCGAACATCTGTGGCAGCACCAGTTGCGGCAACCCATACCAACCGGCCGTGAGGCCGGTCGTCGAACCGCCGTGGTGCACCAGAAGATCGCACCCGGGCAGGAACAGTTGCAACGGCACCTCTTCGACAACGCGGACGTGATCGGGCAACTCTCCGACCAGCGCACGATCGGTGGCGGAGAGCGCGACCACGATCTCGGCGTCCGCGACCTCGGACAGCGACTCGACGATCGCCAGCAGTGGACGCGGCCCGGTCAGGCTCAGTGTGCTACCGCCGAGACAGACCGCGATCCGTCTGCGCCCCTGATCGTTTCGATGCCAGTCGGGCAGCAGGCCGGTGCCGTTGAATGGGATGAACTGGATCGGGGTACCGGGCGGCGCGTCCGGCGCCTGCATACTCGTCGGGCAGATGTCGAGCACGGCAACGGGTTCGGCCAGCTCACCACCCGACTCCGCGACCAATTCCGAGGTACGTTCGGTGAACGGCCCGCCGGTCGGATCGATACCCCAACGGTGCACCAGCACAGGCAGATCCAGTGCGGCGCCGAGGGACCGCCCGACGGTCGCCAGCGGGTCGGTGAGGATGACGTCGGCGCCCCAGTCCCTGGCGACGTCGGCGAACACCTCGAGGTACTGGGTCGCGTGGTTGTGCCAGTTCTGCGCGGCGATATGCCACAGACCCTTACCCGACGCCTGGTCCCGGTCGGCGAACGGCGGTAGCGGGAACATGCTCGGGTTCACCTTGGTACGCAGCTCGTCCATCGGCACATTCAGCGCGGGCAATTCGACGGCGTTCAGCCCGGAACGTCGTGCGGTGGCCGTGACGTCGCTGCGCGAGGCGACCAGCACGTCGTGACCGGCCAGCCGCAACGCCCAGCAGAACGGCACCATCGCCAGCAGGTGCCCGGACGACGGTACCGGGACGACGAGGAATTTCATGCCCATCACTCCTTAGGCTTCATCCACTCCATCGGATTGGTATGCCGCGGCACCCATGATGGAGCGGATTGCTCACTGTTGCGACGTTTTTCGACGACAACAATGTTGTGGTAGAAGTGCACCGCGCCGACCCACTCGTCGTGCGGCCGGTTCTGCCGCCCCGCGGCCTTCTCGAATTCCTGGTGGTGCAGCGCGTCGACAAGTGTCTTGAGGTAGCCGACCGAGGTCGCCGGGGTGTCGAGTTCGGTGCTGCTGCCGCCCCAGCCGGTCCAATACGAGGTCTGCGTATCCTCCACCACGTACAACCCGCCCGGGCGTACGTGGGCGAACAGCGCCTCGAACGAGGCGATCACATCGCCGCTGATATGGCTGCCGTCATCGATGATGATGTCGAACGGGCCCAGCGAGCCACCGAGTTCCGAGAGATATGCCGGATCACCCTGGTCGCCTTGCAGTGGCTGCAACCGCGGTTCGGCGATGCCGGACTTGTCGAAGTAGTCCAGCCCGTACACCATGCCGCGGCGGAAGTATTGCTTCCACATGCGCAATGAGGCGCCACCGACATTCGGCGCCTGGTAGCCGCCGATACCGAGCTCCAGCACCCGCACGCGACTATTGCGCAGCGGCGCGAAATGCCGCTCGTAGTGCGGGGTGTACCAGTGGCCGCCCCACTTGTCCGAACCGAATCGCAGCGACAGTGTGTTGAGGTCGTAATGGTATGTCGAACAAGCGGTTACGATGCCGTCCGCAGCGCGGGCCGCGGCATCACGGGCCATCCGCCACGGGTCGTCCGGCGCGAAACTGCCCGGCCCCGGCTCATCCTTCAACGCGATCGCGCGGGTGCCGATCTCGGCGTCGGGCGGCCCGTAGACCGCGCGCAGCAACTCCACCAGATCCTGCCGCACCACCAGCCACGGATCCTCCAGGGCGCCGGGGGCGATGGCGGGGTCCTCGGCGCCGAAGGTCACCAGATAGTCCAGTTGCTTACCCTCGTGGGTCAGCTCGAATACCGCCGTGACCGGCTGACTCGGCGCGTCGCCGTCGCGGGCCCGCCACGCGATCTCCTTCAGCACCGCATCGATCACCGTTTCGGTGCCGATCTCGCCGAGTCGCGCCGCGGTCTCCTCGTAAATCCCGTCCGCGATGGAGATCAGTTGCGCGGCAAGGAGATTCTCGTCGTTCAGGTTCACATCATCCATCCGTTCCGCCGGTGGCCACCGGCCTCGCTTCGTCAATCAAGCGCACCCCTTCGGCCGCGAGCATGGCTCGAACCATGCCGCGGAAATCCACCGAGGGCCGCCATCCCGTCCGCTCACGCAACCTTCCCGCGTCACCGACCAGCGGCTGCCGGTCACGGGTCAGCACGGAAGGGCGTTCGCGGACGTGTTCTCGCCAGTCCAGCCCGGCCATGCCGAACGCGACCGCGCAGAATTCCGCCACTGAGTGATATTCACCGGTCGCGACCACGAAGTCGTCCGGTTCGTCGAGCGCGAGGATCCGGGTCATCGCCTCGACGTAGTCCGGCGCGTATCCCCAGTCCGCACCCGCGTCGAGCCGGCCCAATACCAGCTCCTCCGCCGCACCCCGCTGGATCCGTGCGACCGCTCGCACGATCTTGCGGGTAACGAACTTTTCGGCCCGCAAGGGTGATTCGTGGTTGAACATGATCCCGGTCGACACGAATACACCGCGCGCCCGGTAGGCCCGGCAGGCCAATAGCCCCGCGGCCTTGCTCACCCCGTATATCGAGTGTGGCCGCAACCCGCTGTCCTCGTCCCGGACGGTGCCGTCGCCGGGTCCGAATACATGTGACGACGCCGCATAGAACAGCCGGGTACCGGTCCCGTAGCGGTCGATCGCCTCCGCGAAATGCTGCACCGACAGCGTGTTCACCCGGTGCGAGTCGCGCGCCAGCTCGCGTGCATCCACCGGCGGATCCTCCGACGAATGCTGGACAGCCGCAAGAAGGTACACCTGCCGCGGACGCTCCGACGCGACCAGCCGCGCGACCGAATCCGCGTCGGTGATGTCGACCGGGCCGGTGCGGCCGAGCGGGAGTACCCGGTCGCCACGCGCGCTCAGCAGGTTCGTCAGCAACGTGCCGTCCTGTCCCGACGCGCCCGTGACGACAACGGTCACCTCACACCACCTCCAGATCGGGCAGCGGGAACACGAGATGACCTCCGGCGGAGCGGAACTCGCGTTCCCGCTCGACCATCATCGAGCGGAAGTGCCAGGGCAGCACGAAGTACTGGTCCGGCGACTGCTCGCGCGCCTGCGCCTCGGATACGATCGGGATGCCGGTGCCCGGGGTGAACTTGCCGAACTTGTCGTCGTTGACCTCCGCGATGCACGGCAGGTCCGATGGTCCGATCCCGCAGTGTTGCAACAGCACATTGCCCTTGGTGGACGCACCGTAGCCGAGCGTGCGTAGCCCGGCCTGCTTGGACCGGTCGAAGAACTCCCTGACCTGCTCCCGATGCTGGTCGACCCGCTTCGCGAAGTCGGCGTAGATCTCCGGTGTGTGCAGACCGAGACCGGCTTCCTCGGTACGCATCCGCTCCAGCTCGCCCGCGTCGGCGGCGCTCGGAGCACCCCGCTTGCCCAGCGTCAGAGCGAAACTGCCGCCGTTGATGGTGTTGCGTTCCACCTCCAGCACCACGAAGCCGCACCGCCGCGCCATCCACTCGATCTGATCGAGGGTGTAGTACTCGAGGTGCTCGTGGCAGATGGTGTCGTAGGACGTGGTGGCCAGCATGGCGGGCAGATAGCTCTGCTCCAGCACCCAGATGCCGTCATCGGTCAGGGCGGCGTACACGTCGCGCATGAACTCCAGCGGGCTCGGCACGTCGTAGAACATGGCGATCGAGGTGATCACCTTGGCCCGCCTGCCGTTCAGCAGCGAAGCGACCAACTCGCGGGAGAAGTAGCCGGTCGCCAACCGCACATGCGGGGGGTAGAACTCCCGGAACTTCTCCCCCAGCGGATCGATGCCCACCACTGTCGCGGCACCGGCCGGGTACCACTTCAGCAATGTCGCATCGTTGCTGCCGATGTCGATCACCACATCGTCGGGCCCGAGGTCGACCCGCTCCCGGATCCGCGACACCCGATGACCGAGATGATCGATCATCGAGCGATTCAGGCCCGAGCGGTATCCATAACCGGCGGAATACATTTCGTCGAAGTTCGCGGTGTGCCGCAACTGCACCAGGCCGCACTCGTCGGCTCCGGTGCGGACACAGCGCACCAGCTCCAACGGATAGCGCGGCACCCCGAGCGGGTCCGCGGCCGGGAACACCCCGGTCAAGGCCATCGTGCCGAGATCGACGACCGTTTCCAGCCGAGTGTTCTCGCACACCCGGCAGCGTTCAATCTCTTCCGTCACGCGTTCTCCATATCGTGGGCGACCATCAACTGCACCAACTCCGTGAAACTCGTCTTCGGCTCCCACCCGAGCTTCTCCTTGGCCTTGCGCGGATCACCGGTCAGGTGGTGTACCTCGGCGGGCCGGAAGTAGGTGGGATCCACCTCGACCAGCACCCGTGAGGTGCGCCGGTCGATCCCCTTCTCCTCGAGTCCTGTGCCCTCCCACACCAATTCGACACCTGTTGCCGAGAACGCGACCTCGCACAACTCCCGGACGCTGTGCGTTTCCCCGGTCGCGATGACATAGTCGTCGGGCTCCGGCTGCTGGAGCATTAACCACATCGCCTCGACATACTCCTTGGCATAACCCCAGTCCCGTCGCGCGTCCAGGTTGCCGATGAAGAGCCGATCCTGTTTCCCCTGCGCGATCCGGACCGCACCGCGAGCGACCTTCCTTGTCACGAAAACCTCACCACGCCTGGGTGATTCGTGATTGAACAAGGTACCGTTGACCGTGTACATCCCGTAGGCCTCACGGTGGTTCACGGTGATCCAGTACGCGTAGAGCTTCGCCACCGCATAGGGCGAACGCGGATGGAACGGGGTGTCCTCGCTGAGTGCGACATCGTGCAAGCCGCCGTACAACTCCGACGACGACGCCTGGTAGAACCTGGTCGCGATGCCGGTCTTGCGGATCGCGTCCAGTATTCGCAGGGTGCCGATCGCATTGGTGTCCGCGGTGAATTCCGGTATCTGGAACGAGATGTGCACATGCGACTGCGCACCGAGGTTGTAGATCTCGCTCGGACGCACCTCTTCCAGAATCCGGTTCAGGCTGCTGGAATCCATGAGATCGCCGTAGTGGAGAAACAACCGACGTTGCGAATGCGTGTCGGAATAGAGGTGATCAATGCGATCGGTATTGAAATTCGAGGCACGCCTGACTATTCCATGAACCTCGTACCCTTGCTGTAACAGGAATTCGGTCAGATATGACCCGTCCTGGCCGGTGATACCGGTTATCAAAGCTTTCCTCATGAAACCTCCAACCAGAGACTAGCGGTTCTCGAAATAACCGGCAATACCTATATTTCGGTCGCCGAACGTACTAAAATTTGGTCGCATGAGTACGGCCTCCGAAAGAACTCTGGTAATTATTCCGACGTACAACGAGCGTCGCAACGTCGGGCCGTTGCTCGCTCAAATACTCGAGCAGGGCACTGATTTCGATGTGCTCTTCGTCGACGACAACTCCCCCGACGGCACCGGTGAGCTGCTGGAAGACCTGGCCAAGGAGCACGCTCCGCGCATTCACGTGCTGCACCGGCCGGGGCGCCAAGGCGTCGGATCCGCACACCAATCCGGTATCCGATGGGCCTATTCCGAGGGATACGACAACATCATTACGATGGATTCCGATTTCGCGCACCCGCCGTCGTATCTGCCCGCCCTGCGCGCCGCCGCGGCCGGCTTCGATATCGTGGTCGGATCGCGATACCTCAAAGAGGACAGCCTGGCCGACTGGACTCCCTTCCGTAAGATCCTCACCCGGGTCGGGCATTTCCTCACCGTGGCACTGTTGCGAATGCCCTACGACGCCACCGGCGCTTTCCGATACTACCGGCTCGGCACCGTTCCGGTCGGCGCTTTCGACCGGGTGCGGTCCACCGGATACTCCTTCTTCTTCGAAAGCCTCTACATCATGAACGCCAACGGTTTCCGCATCCAGCAGATTCCGATTCACGTGCTCAACCGCACGGCGGGCGCGTCGAAGATGCGCACCCGCGACGTGGCGACCAGCGTTCGATTTCTGCTCGTGCTGTGTGCGGAGAAGTACTTCCGGCCGAGCAAGCACCGCATCAGTTCGCCTGCCCACCGGTAATCCGCCTCCTCGATAGCCAGTCGATCACCGTCACCGCGTCCGGCCAATCGGACTCGGTGGCGGTGACCGGGAATTGGTCGTCGACGTAGTCCTTCGCGAACTCCGACCGCGACCCCACCGCATCCCGCACCTCGGCCAGCGTCACCGCGGTCCGCGCGCCCACCTCACGCAGACCGGAACCGCCCGCGTGACCGGCGATCCATTCGGCACACCACTCCACCGGGGCGAAGCTCTGCCGGGATCGCCCGCTGGCGAACACCGGACGGTCGGCCGCCAGGTCCGCCAGCACGCCCTTGCGGTAGTCGCCGCCGTACATCGGACCGAGCCGCACGATGAAAGTGTCTGCGCCGGTACATAACTCCTCGGCCGCAGCGCGATTGCGGCCGTACACGGTGTCGAGTTGGGTCCGAGCCGAGATGCTGCTGATCTGGATGAACCTGTCCCATGTCCACTCATCTCGCAGCCGCCCGGTCCCGGTCACCGTCGCATCCTGGTCGGCATCCGGATTATGTTCGGCCCAAAAGCGTTTCGACGGACACGCGGCATTGACCAGCACGTCGTAGCCGCCCGCGACGCGCAGCTGCTCATGGTTCGTGCGGACCACGGGAACCACCTCGTAGTCGCGGAGCCTGCCGAATGCCTCGACCAGCGCCGCGCCCACATAGCCAGCCGCGCCGACGACGGCCACCCGTAGCCGGGACATCACCCGTTGCCTTCCAAGGTATGCGGCAGCGGCGCCACCTGAACGATCGGCGGATCGCACTCGTCCCACGGCTTGGTCAGCATCGCGATGAAGGTCAGCGGCGTGATCGAGTACACCGTGTGCATCACGCCGATCGGCGTGCGCGTGCAGATCCCCTTCGACACGTGGATGAATTCCTCCGGACAGTTCGGATCCTCGTGGTCGTCCTTGGTGACCAGCACACCATTGCCCTCGACGAACAGCAGATACTCGACGAAGTGCGGGTGATAGTGCAGGCCGCGGACCTTGCCCGGATGCATCTGGATCATGTTGAACTCCAGCAGCGGTTCCGGTGGCACCCAGGTGAATATGCCGCCGCGGCCGTCGCGGACCGTATCGAGATTGCAGGACGGGGTGAGAACTTCGACCTTCATGGGGTGATCCCTTCATCAGGCGGGTACCGCGTTCGGACGGACAGCGAGCAGCTTGTCCGCGATGGAGTCGACCAGCGCGTCGCGCTGGTCCGAGAGGAAGAAGTGGCCGCCGGGCAGCAGCTCGGTGGAGCGAACCCCCGGCAGCACATCGCGCCACGCCTCGAGTTGGGTGGCAGCAACCTGGCGATCGTCGCGTCCGCCGTAGAGGTGGACCGGACAGGCCGGCGGCGGATGTGGGACGAACCGATAGTCGTCGAAGATCTCGAAGTCGCTGCGCAAGGCGGGCAGGAACAGTGCCATCACCTCCGGGGTATCCAGGACCTCGGGCGGGATGCCGCCGTAATGCCCTACCGCGGAGAGGAATTGATCATCGGGCAGACTCGACAGGCGTCCCGGCCGCGGCAGGTGCGGCGCCACCGACCCGCCGAGGAACAGCATCTCCGGAGCGACTCCGGCGGGGAGTCCGCGTGCGACCTCGAAGGCCGTCAGCGCGCCGAGGCTGTGGCCGAAGAAGGCGAACGGCACATCGGTGAGCGGAACTACCTGCGCCACTGCGGCATCCACCAATTCTCCGAACCGGCGGATCGGCGTCTGCCCGAGATGCCGTTGCCTGGCAGGCAATTCGACGGCGCACAACTCCACCCAGTCGGGCAACCGTGTCCGCCACTGCGTGTAGGACGCGGCCTTCCCACCCGCGAACGGCCAGCAGAACAGGCGTAACAGCGCGGGCGCGGCCGGCCGCCGGTGCAGCACCAACCGATCCGCGGGTGGTGCGGGCGGCGTACTCGCCATGGTCGGTGGGGTCGGCAGGCTCGCCACCGGTGGCGCGGACCGAGCGCTGGGCATTCGCGCAGCGGTCGGCTCCGTGTGAACGGCCGACTGCGATGGTTCGGTCCGGAACATTGCGAGATCACCGATGGTGACCACTCGTGACACCTCGACCCCGACCGCCGCGAAGAACTTCGACAACGGCGCCGAAGGGCCGACCTCGACGATCGCCGTTCCGGTGCGGCCGAGTGCCCGCATATTGTCCTGCCACCGGACCGGCGCGCTGATCTGGCGGACGAGATGGTCGGTGAGTGTCTCGGGCCGGTGGAACTCGCCGGTGAAGTTCGAGGTCACCGCCGTCGCACGATCCGCACGCAGCCGTGGCGCGCAGTCGGCGACATACCCGGCGAATTCCGATTCGATCGACCGCATCCACCGGGAATGAAAGGGTGCGCTCACCCTCAGCGGAACGAACCGCAGCTCCGGAAGACGCTCGGCGAGAAGCGCTCTGGCGGCCGCGACGTCCTCGGCGGCCCCGCTGATGACGAGTTGATCCGGTGAGTTGTCGTTGGCGACCTCGGCACCGACGCCGGCGACGAGTTCGGCCACTCCGTGCGAGGCGATATCGGGCAGGATGAGCGCGGCCATCGCGCCGGCACCCTCCGCTACCGCCCGCTGCATGAGCGCACCGCGGGCCCGCACCAGCCGGACCCCGTCGGCGAGTTCGAGGACGCCCGCCGCGACCAACGCGCTGTACTCGCCGAGGCTGTGTCCGCCGAATGCGATCGGCCGCACGCCGCATTCGACCGTCAGCACCCGGTGCACCGCGATCTCCATGGTGAGCACGCACGGCTGGGTGTACTCCGTGCGATGCAGCCGTAGATCCCGTTCGGCGCAGATCCGCAGCAGGTCCTCCCCTACCGCCTCGGCGGCCTCGTCGAAAGCCGCACGCGCGAGCGGGAATTCGGCGCAGAAGTCGGCGCCCATCCCGACCCGCTGCGCGCCTTGACCGGGGAAGACGAGGGTACGTTCGGCATTCATCGCACTACCTCCGCGGACCCCATCGGCGAGACGAACGCCGGATATGTGCGTCTCATCGCGCCGCCTCGACGGTCGATTCGGCCGCCTTCGACGCCGGGATATAGCCGACCTCCGCGCAGTGGGCCAAATAGACCTGAACCAGTTGTTCGGTGGACGGACATTCGATGCCCGCCGCGCCGAGCACCCGCCGGGTGTACGCGCAATCGGCGTAGGAGCTCTCCTCGTAGTGGATGAAGCCGAAGAGCTCGATGCCGTACTTGAACATCTCCAGGGTCTGGCTGTCGTAGACCTCGTCGGTGCCGCGGCGATAGATCTCCCGTTCGGTGACCCGGCGATGGAATTCCTCGAGCGGCACGAGATCGACGTCGTACCCGGCCTGTTGGACGTAGCGCACGACGTCGTAGTAGCGCCGGATGTCTGGATTGGTCAGGTGATAGGTCTCCCGATAGGTCGGTCTGCGCAACCCGATGTGCACGATGGCCGCGCTGACATAGTCGACCGGCGAGATGTCCCAGTACACCGGCGTCAGCATCGTCTCGCCGCTCTCGATCATCGTCTTGAGGATGTCGTAGTAGACGCCCTTGACACTCACCTCGGAGAACGGATACCGCCCGGTGACGCTGTCGCCCATGATGTTTCCCGGACGCACGATGTCCCACAGCAGACCGCGCTCGCTCGCCGCCCTGATGAGTTTCTCGGACTCGTATTTCGTCTGCTGATATGGCAGATGGTCGTAGGCCTGGCCCAATTCGAGGTCGCGCTCGGTGAACGGCGGGTTGTTGAAGTTGAGCCGGTCACCCAGCACGCTGAAGCTGGAGACGTAGACGAGATACTTGCCACGCGACTCGAGCGCGAAATCAACGGCGCGCCTGGTGCCTTCGACATTGATCGGGGCGAGCGCGTCGTAGAAGGTGACGAGCGTGGTACGGCCAGCGGCGTGGATGGTCAGGTCGACCTCTTGCGCGATGCTGCGCCAAGTCGACTCGTCCAGGCCGAACAGGTCGTTCGATACGTCACCGAGCACCGGCGTCACCCTTGCCGCAAAGGCGTCGTCGAGGGCGCCGTCCGGGTCGTAGGTGGAGAGGAAGTGCTTGATCCGTTTCTCGGCCGCCTCCAACGAGGTGCCGCGTACCAGGCAGGTCACCCGGACGTCGGTCTGCGCCAGCAGATCGTGCAGCACCTTGCCGCCGAGCACACCGGTAACGCCGGTGATGAAGACCGATGCCACCGCGATCGGTGCGTCCATGGTGACGACGGGGATTTCGACCTGCGCATCGACCGAGCGTGCGTCGGCCGTGCCCTGCGGAGCACCGATCGGCGCGGTCGAGGATGCGATGATCCCTTCGGCGACGAGGTAGTCGGAGAGCGCGCTGATCGTCGGGTACAGCTCGATCGATTCGGCCGGAATCTTGACCTCGTGCAGCTTCATGAGCCGGTTGAGCATGCGCACCGTGGCCACGGAGTCGAAGCCGAAGTCGACGAACTCCGCGTCCAGCTCGAGCTCCGCCGGATCCGTTTTGGTGAGATCGGCGAAGATATCGCGGATCTGCTCCTGGAGCAGTGCGCGCAACTCGTCGTCGGATTCGCCGGGCACCGCGGGTTCCGGCTCGGCCACGATCGGCGAAGCGGCCACTACCACGCCGTCGCCATCCCCGGTATGGGCGTTCACCTCGCCCGCCGGGATAGTCTGCGCGGCCGCACCATTGGGCCGGTGGCCGTTGTGCTGACCGGCACCGGTCAGCTCCGGGTGCTGCGCGACAACCGTCTTCGCGACGAGTGTCGACATCCCGGTGGGCGCGGTGCGGCGGCGGTAGTCCTCGGGCACGATCCAATGCCTGCGTCGCGCGAACGGGTAGGAGGGCAGGCTGACGATGCTGCCGAAGGGGCGCTCGTAGACCCGTTCCCACTCCACCGTCCACCCCGCGGCCCACAATTCGGCCGCTCGCGGCAGGTTGCCGGAGCGCAGCAGGCCGCGCAGCTCGGTGCGGTCCGCCTCGGATTCACCGGGTAGCTCGTCGAGGTCGCGATGGGTGCGGGCCACGCCTCGGAACACCAGCAGCCCCGCCGCGGGCACCTGCGCGGCCGGATCGACCGCACTCTCCAGCAGTTCGACCAGTTCCGCGGTGGAGGTGGCCACCACGGCAAGCCGATGCTCGAACGCCACCCGGCCGACGGCCAGTGTCCAGGCCACATCCGCGAGCGGCAGCGGGTTCTCGCGCAGCTGCCGAGCCAACCGGCCGACCCCCTCGGTCAGGCGGTCGGCGTCGCGCGCCGACAGCACCACGAGCCGCGGCTGGTCATCCGCCTCGGACGGTGGGAGCTGGTCGGCGTCGGTGAGAATCACATGGGCATTGGATCCGCCCGCACCGAACGAGCTGACAGTGGTGATTCGCGGTGTGCCATCCTCGGACCGCGGCCATGCGGTGGGTGTGTCGATGATCCGGAACGGGGTCGCGGCGAAGTCGATCGCCGGGTTCGACGGGTCGCTGTGCAGGTTCGGCGCCATCGTGTCGTGCCGCAGTTGCAGCAGCGCCTTGACCACACCCGCCACACCCGCGGCCGCCTCCAGGTGCCCGACACTCGATTTCGCCGAGCCGATACCGCAGTAGCCCCGGTCGGTCGTAGACCGGCGGTAGGCCCGTGTCAGCGCCGCGATCTCGATCGGATCGCCGAGCGCGGTACCGGTGCCGTGTGCCTCGACGTAGCCGATGTCGCGGGCATCCACCCCGGCAGTGGTCAGCGCACGGCCGATGAGATCGGCCTGTGCCGTGGGATTCGGCACCGTGAACCCGTTGGTACGACCGCCGTGATTGACGGCGCTGCCCCGGATCACGCCGTAGACCCGGTCTCCATCGGCACGCGCATGCCGGAGCGGCTTGAGCACCAGGGTGACCACGCCCTCGCCCGGCACATAGCCGTCACCGCCGGCGCCGAACGAGCGACAGCGGCCATCCGTGGAGGCCCATCGTCCGTAGCCGAGCAGCAGGTACTTCCCAGGATGAATCGACACATTGACGCCGCCCGCGAGGGCATAGGCGGATTCACCGCGTCGCAGACTCTCGCACGCGAGATGCAGGGCGCTCAGCGAGGCCGAGCACGCCGTGTCCACCGCCAGGCTCGGACCGCTGAAACCGAGGTGATACGAAACCCGGTTGGGGATGGCGAAATAGCCGGAGATCGGCACACCGACGAAGGCTTGGTACTCGGCGTACCCGACACCGGCGAAGACACCGGCGTCGACCAGTCCGCGGGCCCCCGCGGTCGCCCGCACCCGGTCCGGCGTGTAACCGGCGTCTTCCAAAGCAGCCCAGGATGTTTCGAGGAACAGCCGCTGCTGCGGGTCCATCTCCTCGGCGTCTTTGGGAGTGACACCGAAGAACCGTGCGTCGAACTTGTCGACGTCATCGATGAAACCGCCCCAGCGCGCGTAGGTGGTGCCGGGCTCGTCGGGGTCGTCGGAGTGGAAGGCGCGGTGATCCCAGCGGTCCGGCGGCACCTCGATGATGCAGTCGCGGCCGGCAACCAGGTTGGCCCAGAATTCTTCGATATCCTGTGCCATCGGGAACCGGCCCGCCATGCCGATAACGGCGATGTCGTCGTTCTCGTCGCGTACGGGGCGCATGGCCGTGGGGTCGACGGCGGCCGTGGGGGTGGTGTCCGCCGATCCGGCCGCCGTAGGGGTCGAGGCCGGGGCGTCGGGCGTGAACGGCGGGGTGGCTTCGGTGCGCAGCGCCACCAACCGTTCGGAGTGCTCCTCGGCGAGGTAGCCCGCGATATCCCGGACGGTTTGGTACTCGAAGAACAAGGTGCTCGGTAGCGGGCCGAAGTCGGTCTCCAGCCGATCATTCATTCTGCTGATGAGCACGGAATCGATTCCGTAGTCCTGCAACGGAATACGTGTTCGAATCCGGTCGATATCAAGTCGGCAATACGCGGCGAGCAGACCCTTCAGGTAGTCCTCCGCGATCCGCGGGAGGGAAGCGTCCTCGGTGGACCGGACGGATCGAATCGCCTGTTCCGCGGTGGATGTCGCCATCGCGGCACGCGAGGGTGACCTGCCCTGATCGGCGACGAGCGCCGGCTGCGGCGCAGCCGTAGGTCGCGATGCCGGTTCGGCAACTGTTGTCCCCGCCGTCGCGATCTCGGATGCGGTGTCGTCGGGCACCCAGCACCGTTCTCGCTCGAACTGGTATCCCGGCAGGTGGACCCGCCGCGCGAATCCCGCCGACCAGCCCGTGAATTCGACTCGCTCGCCCGCGACCCATCGCCGCGCGGTCTCGATCGGATCAGCGAGCACCGTCGCGGCATGTTCCGCAACCGTGGTGTCGGAGAGCAGGCCGGTGAAAACGGTTGCCGGAGTGTCGCCTTCGATGAAGTCCGCCAGCCGTGCGGTGAGGCCGTCGACGGAATCCGCGACGATCGCGAGTCGGTGCTCGAAGGCCGCCCGGCCGAGGGCGAAGGTCCGCGCGATATCCGGGAGCGTGACCTCCGGGTGCGCGGCCAGATACCTGCGCAGCGCCCGCACCGCGCGAGTGAGGCTGCCCGCCGTGCGAGCCGAGAGCACCACCACTTGCCGTCCATCGCTTCCGGCATTTCGGTGGGGTGCCCGAGCCGACGGGTAGTCGTCTACGACGAGATGGGCATTGGTGCCGCTGAAACCGAAGGAGCTGACGGCGGCGCGGCGCGGCCCGTCCGGCCACGCACGCAGGTCGGTATTGACGAAAAACGGCGAATTCGTCAGATCCAGTAGCGGGTTCACCGACTCGACGTGCAACGACGGGGGAATCTGCCCGGCGCGCATGGCCAGCAGCACCTTGAACAGGCTGGCCATTCCGGCCGCGTGCGAGGCGTGCCCGATATTCGATTTCACCGAGCCGATCGGGATGGTGCCTACCGTGTCGGTGTAGGGGCGGAATGCCGAGGTGAGGGCCGCGACCTCGATCGGATCGCCCAATCGCGTTCCGGTGCCGTGTGTTTCGATATAGCCGATACTCGACGGGTCGATGCCGTTGACCCGATAGACCTCGAGTTCCAGCTCGGTCTGGGAGCGTGTGCTCGGCGCGGTGATGCCATTGGTACGACCGTCGTGGTTCACCCCGATCCCGCGGATCACCCCCTGGATGGGGTCACCGTCACGTTCGGCCGCGGCCAGTGGCTTCAATACCACCACGCCGACGCCTTCGGCGATAACGAACCCGTCGGCGGCCGCGTCGAAGCTCGCGCAGCGGCCGTGGGGCGACAGCATCCCCATCGACGAGGCCAGCAGGTGGTACTCGGGCGTCACGAAGACCGCCACCCCACCCGCCAGTGCGAGATCGGATTCACCGGTCGCGAGGCTGCGGCAGGCCTGGTGCACCGCGACCAACGCCGACGAGCAGGCGGTATCCAGCCCGAGACACGGTCCGGTGAGATCGAGATGGTAGGCCACCCTGGCGGGCAGGATAGCCGGGCTGTTACCGGTGAACATATGGTGCGACCCGAACCCGGCGCGGTTGCGCAGCAACGTCGCGTAGTCGGATCCGGGCGACCCGGCGAAAACACCACATCGGCTACGCCGCAATGACTTCGGATCGATCGCCGCGTCTTCCAGTGCCAGCCAGCTGTGTTCGAGGAACAACCGCTGCTGCGGGTCCATATAGTCGGCCTCGGTGGGCACCATATCGAAGAACGCCGGATCGAAGCGGTCGATGTCGTCGAGGAATCCGCCCCATTTCGAGTAGGTCTTGCCGGGTATGACCGGTCCCGGCCGGAAGTGGTCGGCGATCGGCCAGCGCGACGGCGGGACCTCGGTCACGACATCCCGTCCCTCGGCTAGGTTTCGCCAGAATTCTTCGAGATTCGCGGCGCCGGGGAACCGCCCCGACATTCCGATGACGGCAATATCCATCGACTGCGGCACGGTCCTTCCTGACGGGATCGACGGTGCAGACGGTGCGATCGTGGGGCGAACGGATGGTGCCGCGGCGGGCGTTGTGGGCGCGGATGAGATGGCGGCGGGCGCCGCGGCAGTGGGTGTCACGGCGGCGAGCGCGCCGTCGTCGGCGATCCGTCGGCTCAATTGCCGCACCGACGGGTGATCGAAGACCGCTGTCGGCCGCAGCGACAACCCGTACCGGGCATTGACCCGGTCGATGATCTTGACCGCGAGAATCGAGTCGACACCGTACTCGGACAGCGGCAGCTCCGGATGCACCTCGGCGTCCGACACCCCGATCCCCTCGGCGACCATGCCGATGACCTCGGCTTCGAGGCTCGAAATATCCACCGAGTTGCCATGATCCAGTGACGCGGGCGGGGTCCCGACGGCAACTGTGTCCTGCTGCGAGACCGCTGGCGCGGAGTCACTCACCCCCGCCAGCAGGCGGAAGCTCGGCTCCGCGTCGGCGGAGAGCCCGGGGCCCCAAGCCCGCACGCCGGTGCAGCCGGCATTCGTCAGCGCGACGCGCCACTGATCCTCGGAAAGCAAGGGCGAGTGCGCGATCCGCAGTTCGGGATCCTGATATCCGTGCCAGCCGTCGAGCAGTCCGAAGGTCAATGCGAGCACCTCGAGATCGGTGGTCGCCTCGGTGAACGCCAGCACGCCCCCGGGTGCGAGCAGACGGCGGACGTGATGCAATGCGGGTCCGATCGCACGCACCGCGTGTAAGACGTTGGCGCACACCACGAGATCCGCGTCCGCGACGGGGAATCCTTGCGTCGCCGGATCGGCCTCGATATCGAGCACCCCGAAACGCATCTCGGGCCGGTCGGCGAAGGTGCGTTTGCCGTGCGCGACGAAGCTCTGCGACACGTCGGTGTAGTGGTATTCGAACGGCAGCCCGGAGGCGACCAGCGCGGCTACCACCGCGTGCGTCGAGCCGCCGGTGCCCGCGCCGACTTCCACCACCCGCAGCGGCGCCGCATTGCCGGTCCGCGCCCGGTCATCTGCTCGCTCCTGCCCGACCGCCGCCACGAGATCGGCGAGCAGGCCGTTGGCGAAGTCATAGGCCGCGTTGCCTCGGTAGATCGCACCGACCAGATCGAGCTCGCCGCCCGGGAACAGCACCTCGGTCGCCGCTCGCTCGCCGCGCAGCACCTGCGGGTAGGCGGCCAGGCAGGCATCGAGCAGCGTCACATACGGTTCGGTCTCCGGGAATCGGGCGAGCAGGTCCGCACGCATCCACGTTGTCCCCGGCGGTGGCCCGGTGACCACGATCCGGTCGCCTTCGGCTCGCACCACTCCGTGCCGGATCAGGATGTCGAGGCAGCTGGCCAGCAGTCGTCGGAAGCGAGGTAGCGCGCCGATTCGACCGCGCACCGATTCGACCGACCACTCCCCTGCCGAGAGCCCGAGGTCGGTCAGCACGCCGAATAGTCGCATCGCCGCGTAGCGCCCCAGCTCCGTTTGTCCGGGCTCAACGATCCCGCGCTGGCGCGGAGTGGACTCGAATCGTGCCACGGCCGCGTCGAATCCGGAGTTCGGTGGCGCGATGATCCAGTAATCCTGTTGATCGAAGGGGTATCCCGGCAGCGGCATCCGCCGGGTTGGTTCGGTCCAGTCGACAGCGCCTCCCGCGACCCACCGCCGTGCCATCTGTTCGGGGGACGTCGCAGGCCCGAGTTCCGCCGGCCGCGTAGCGGCGTCCGACGTTCCGGTCAGCACGGTGCTCGACCGGTCGCCGAGGTACTGCTCGAGCGCGATCGCCACGGCATGGGGGCTGGTCGCGACAACCGCGAGCCGATGTCCCCATGCGGGCCTGCCGACCTGCAGCGTACGCACCGCATCGGTGAAATCGGCGGGGTCCAGCGCATGGAAATGGCGCGCCATCGTCTCGGCGTAGTACCGGAGCCGGTCGGCGGACCGCGCCGAAAGGACGAAGACCTCTGGTTCGCCCGTCGCCGCGGGCCGCGCCCGCTGGTCGATGAACTCCGCGAGCACCACGTGGGCATTCGCACCGCCCGCGCCGAATGCGCTGATACCCGCGCGACGCGGCACCGCAACGCCGTCGACGGTCGCGCGCGGCCAGTCTTCGAGCTGTCGCGGCAGATGGAACGGCACCGTATCGAACGCGATCGCCGGATTCAGCTCCGCCGCATGCAGGGTCGGCGCGATGCGACCGTGCCGGAATTGCAGCAGCACCCTCGTGAGGCCCGCGATGCCCGCGGCCGCCTCCAGATGTCCGATACTCGATTTGGTGGAGCCGAGCGCACGCTGTCGCCCCTCGCCGACAGGATGGCCGAATGCCACTGCTAGGCCAGCGATTTCGATCGGATCACCAAGTGCGGTGCCGGTGCCGTGCGCCTCGAGGTAGTCGATCGTCCCGGGTTCGACCCCGGCCGCGCGCAGCGCCTCGGTGATCACCTCGGCCTGCGCCCCGGGGTGCGGCACGCTGTACCCGGCGGTCTGCCCTCCGTGATTCACCGCGCTGCCCAGCACCAGGCCGTGGATGGTGTCGCCGTCGGCGAGGGCGGTGCGCAACGGTTTCAGATAGACCGCGCCGACCCCTTCGCCGGGCACATACCCGTCGGCCCCGGCACCGAACGGCCGGCACCTGCCGGTGTCCGACATCATGCCCAAGCTGCTCAGCAACAGAAACTTGTCTTGGTGCAGCAGCAGATTCACGCCGCCGACGATCGCCGCGTCACATTCGCCGTCCAGCAGACTGCGCCGGGCCAGATGCAACGCGGTGAGCGACGCCGAACACGCCGTGTCCACGGTGAGACTCGGCCCGCGCAGGCCGAGGGAGTATGACGTCCGGTTGGCAATGGACGACGGAATCGACGCCACCGCGACGGGATCGCCGTTCCGGGTGGCCTCCGCGCCGAGCAGCCGGTAGTCGCTCCAGGTCGCGCCGACGAATACGCCGACCCGCCGATCCCGGACGGCCAAATCCTCGTGGTGGTAGCCGGCGTGTTCGAGCGCCGCGTACGCCTGCTGGAGGAACAAGCGCTCCTGCGGATCCAGGAGCGGGGCATGCGCGGGCGGGATACGAAAGAACTGCGGATCGAAACCGGCCACGTCCCGCAGGAAGCCACCGGTCATCGGCGGGGCGTCGGCCGAACGTTGGGCGGCGGTGAGCCACCACCGCTGCGCCGGGACGGGTCCGACCGCGTCATGTCCGTCGCGCAGGTTACGCCAGAACTCGTCGAGGGTGTCCGCATCCGGATACCGGCCGCTGAAACCGACAATGGCGAGGGGGGTTTCGTCCTCGGCGCGGCGACTCCGCGGTACAGATACGGAAACGGGCTCGGTCTCGGCGGGTGCGCCGGGCCCCGCGGGGATCTCGGTTGGTGTCGTCGCGGGCGAGGTCGGACCTGGGCTCAGTCGTGCACGCACAGTCTCCGCGTCTCCCCAGACACAGGCTACTTGGGCGCGATCGGCCGATGCGGACGACATCAGCAGATCCAGCCCGATATCGGTGGGCAGCAAGCCGATTCCCGCCCGCCGCAATGCCTCGATCTGCTCGGTGGGCGGACGCATCCCTCCCTCGGCCCACAGCGGCCAGTTGATGCTGATCACCCGGGATGATCCCGCGGCATGGGTGTGCAATTCGGCGAAGGCATCGAGATACCGGTTCGCCGCCGCGTAATCCGCCTGTCCCGGATTGCCCAAGACCGCGGAGACCGACGAGAACAGCACCATCAGGCGCGCCTCCGGGACGGCCCTGATCAGCCACTCCGCGCCGCAGAGTTTCGGCGCGAGAACCGACCTCGCCGCGTCGCCGGCCGTGCTGGCGAGCAGTCCGTCGCGCAACTCTCCCGCGCCGTGGTACACCGCGTCGATACGTCCGAAGGTGGCGCGTGCGATAGCCGCCGCTCGTTCGACATCGGCGGCAACCGAGACGTCCGCCCGCACATGCACGGCCTCGCCGCCGAGGCCGGTGATTTCGGCCAGCAGCCTCGCCCCCGACTCGTCGAGTGGACTGCGCGACACCAGTATCAGCCGAGCCCGATAATCACGGGCGAGCCTGCGGGCGAGTTGCTTGCCGATGCCGCCGAAGCCGCCGGTCACCATCGCCACCACGTGCTGTTCGAGCGGCGAGGCGGTCGCTTCCGTTGCGGCAATGGAGATTTCCCGTGGCGTCCGGATCTCGCGCCGACCCGCGCGATAGCGGATCTCGGCCGCCGGGTCGTGGTCGTCGATGGCGAGTTCGGCGGCGATCACGGTATCGAAATCGGCTGCCGTATCACACAACACGGCCCGGACGATCGGTCGTGGCAGCTCGAGCCGGACGGTGCGCCCGAAGCCACCGATCAGTGCGTTGCTGAGCGTTCCCGGGGTCGACGTTGTCGAAAGGGCCAGTATCCGGTGCGCGGGTGCGTCCGAAGCATCCGCCATGGCTCGCACCAACTCGCGCAGCGGGAGGTACACCTGTTCCGCGATGCGGTGCGGGTCGATCTCGGCTCCGGCGAGGCGCTCGCTCCACAGGTACACTGCCGCGTCGAAGGTTCGGCCTCGGGTGGACAGCTCGGTGAGCAGTAACCGCAGCTGGTGCGGGTCGGCTGGATCGACGACGAATTCTGAAGTACCGGAAACGAATTCGGCACCGGGACGTACCCGGACGACCGTTGCCTGTCCCTCGTGCAGATACGGCTGATCCGCGGTGTCGAAGACGAGCAGGCTGCCGGGCTCCCGACGATGTGGTGAATCCGCGGGCTGCCAATCGAATCCGAAGGTGACCAGGCTGTCCCGGCGCGGTTCGACCTGCCCCGCCGCCACCGGTTCCGTGGCGGCCGCACGGTACCGCGAGCCGACGGTGTCGGCCAGATGCCCGGCCAGCGCATCGATGGTCTGGTACTCGAACAGCAGGGTCGGATAGAGCGGGTCACCGACCCGTGCCTCCAACTCCGCGGTCAACCGCAATAGTCGGCTCGAATCGAGGCCGAGTTCATAGAAGCCCACGTCGGTCGCGATGCCGGTGGAGTCGACTGCCAGCTCGGCGGCGACCAGCGCCGCCAAGTCTCCGGTGATCACCGCGAGCGGATCCCGGGTATCCGCTCGGTGGCTCGGCGCGTACCCGGCCTCCGCCGGTGCCGATTCGATCGGACCGGTCGAAGCCACGACCGGTGACATCGGCTGCGCTCCGTCGGACGCGGTCAACAACCGATGGATATCCGCGCTGCCTCGAACGCGTTTGGAGGTCAGCCGGTATTCGGCGACCGGACGGCCGGCCTCGTCGTAGAGCTGCACCTGCGCCCGCAACAGATCCTGGCCGTGGCCGCCGACCGCGGCACGCACGAACACCCGCTCCGGCGTCGGGCGCCACGCCCTGACCTCGCTGAAGTGGATCGGAATGAACGCGCTGTCGTCATCGATGCCCAGTCGATGCGGGTCGACGAACGGCACGATTGTCGACGCGTCCAAGAACGTCGGATGCAGCAGGAACCCGGGCAGATACGCCGCACCTTCGGCGCCGAGCGTCAGCTCCGCGGTCACCACATCCTCATGGCGACCGAAAACACCCGCGGCACGCATGAAATCGCGATGCTCGATACCGCGGCTGCCGCTCTGCCGATACATCTCGTCCAGACCTCGGGCCGCGACCAGCGCCGCCCGGACCGCACCAGGCGCCACGGGTACCGGATCGACACGCGAATCAGCGCGTGCGACAACGCATTCGGCGACCAACTCGATCGGGCCGGTCGGTACGCCCGCATCGAGGCGCTGTACATCGATCCGGACGCTGCCGCTACTCGCCTCCACTCGGAACGCGATGCGGACCGCGCCGCCGGAGTCCAACGCGACCGGCCGATGGAAGAATGCCTCCCGGATGACCAGGTCCGCCGGTGTATAACCGGCCGCCATCGCGGCACGCAGGATCATGTCCAGGTACACCACACCGGGCAGAATCCGCACGCCGTGCACCCGGTGGTCCCGCACCACCGGATCGTCCGCATGGACAGTGGTGGCAAAGCTCTCCAGTTCGATCATGCCAACGGCTCCACACGCAGGAACGACGCGGCGGGCACTTTCGGTGCGGGACCGGTGGGCACCGGGGGAAGTACGAACCGGGGCCCGGGATCGGCCGATGTGCTCGGAACCGTTTTCGGCAGCATGAAGCTCCTCTTGCGGAAGACTGGTGGCGACAGCGGGTTACGCACCGGGCGGTGCCCCGCCGGTGCCTCTTCGACGATCAGGTGCGCGTTGGTGCCGCCGAACCCGAACGAGCTGACGCCCGCGGCACGCGGCCTGCCGTCGGCGGTGCGCCACGGGCGCAACTCGCGGTTGATGTACAGCGGTGACCCCGCGAACGCGAAACGCGGGTTGAGGTTCTCGCAATGCAGCGAAGGCGGCAGCGCGGCATGGTGCACCGCGAGAATCGTTTTCAACGCACCGGCGATTCCCGCCGCCGAAAGCAGGTGGCCGATATTGGTTTTCACGCTGCCGACCGCACACGGCTCCGGACCGCGCGAGCGGTCGCCGAGCACGGTTGCCAAGGCTTTCAGTTCGATCGGATCGCCGATCATGGTGCCGGTGCCATGTGCCTCGACGTAGGACAGTGCGTCGGGAGACATGCCCGCCGCGTCGAGGGCGGCGGTGATGACCTCGATCTGTGCGTGCATATTGGGGGTGGTGATGCCCATCGTGTGCCCGTCATTGCCGATCGCCGAGCCGCGCAGCACCGCGTAGACCCGGTCCCCATCGCGGACCGCGTCGTCGAGTCGCTTGAGCATCAGCAGTGCCGCGCCCTCCCCTGGCACGAAACCGTCGGCATGCTCGGAGAAGGTGGCGCAACGACCGTTCGGGGACAGCACACCGGCCGCCGCCAGCGTCAGGAACGGTGTCTCGTCCAACAGCACCTCGACGCCACCGGCCAGTGCCGCGTCGAGTTCGCCCGCGCGCAACGCCTGGCAGGCCAGGTGCACCGATACCAGCGACGACGAGCAGGCGCTGTCCAGTATGAGATTGCCCGCGTGCCAATCGAAGTAGTCGGAGATGCGAGCGGCGATGAAGTTCTGCCCGATACCGACAATGGTGTGCCGGTCGGCGACCGGGATGCGGTTGAAGTAGTTGGCCGTGCGGCTGCCCGCGTACACCCCGATCCGGCGGCCCGAGAGCTCATCGCGGGAATATCCGGCATCCGCGGTCGCCAGCACGGAGGCTTCCAGCAGCAATCGCTGGAGGGGATCCATTTGCCAGGCGAGCGCGTCACCGATCCCGAAGAACTCGGGGTCGAACAGGTCGACGCCGTCGACGAAACCGCCCCATTTGCTGTTGGTCAGTCCTTGACCGCCGGTCGGGTGGTAGTACCTCGCGGGATCCCAGCGCGCCGGGTCGACCTCGCGGATACCGGATTCGCCAGCGGCGAGCATGCGCCAGAACGCGTTCGGGTCGTCCCCGCCCGGCAGGCGGCAGCCGATGCCGACTACGGCGATCGGTGCCACCGACCCACCGCGCCGCTCGCCCGATACCGGGAGTGCGCCGGTGCGGTGCGCGCCATTCGTCGCGGCGTGGTCGACTGTGCGCGCCGGACCTGGATCAACCGGGGGTGGAGTCGGATTCGGCTGCGACGCCGCGGCGAACAATTCCGGATGCTGTTCGGTCAGCAGGTCGGCCAGTGCCTCCAAGGTGGGGTACTCCAGCACCAGCGCGGGGTCGAAGGGCTGTCCGGTCACCTTTTCGATGCGGCGCACCGCGGAAGCGATGAGCACGGAGTCGGCGCCGTACTCCTCGAAGCGCTTGTGTCCCTCGAAACGGGCGGGAGCGAGCTTCAGCTCGTCGGAGAAGATCCCCAGTAGCTCTTGATATGCCCGGCTCGGCCCGCCGCGTGCAGCGGCGTCGACGGCGGGCGGGACGGAGGGCGGAGCCGCGGCCGATGTCGATGCCGCCGCGGGCTTCGACGGGCGGAGCGAGAGTTGCAATGGTGCACCGTGATAGGGCAATACGACCGGCGTGTCGGCCAACCCGAGCATGCCATCGAGCAGATCGAACCCCTCCGCGGCCGTCATCGTCGGCAGTCCGGTCGACCGATACGCCGACGTCGTCACCTCACCGAACCCGGTGCCACGGAAAGACGGCCACTCGATCGAACGGAACCAGGTCCTGCCGGTGGCGTGCTGGGCCTCGGCGAACCGGTCCAGGTGTGCATTGGCCATCGCGTAGTCGGACAACCCAACCGCGAGACCTGGCAGGACGGCCGAGACGGAGGAGAACAACACGAAGAAGTCCGGCCGATCCGCCGCGAGCACCTCCGCGAGCACCTCCGTTCCGGCGATCTTCGGCGCCAGCAGGTCCGCCACCGCGGGCGCGGTCTTGCGGACGAATGCGGGGCTCTCCGCGGAAACACTTCCCGCGCAGTGCAATACCCCGCCTATCGGGCCGAGCTCGCGCCGCACTTCCGCGAAGAAACGGGTCAGCGCCGCCGCGTCGGTGAGGCTGCCGAAGTAGGTGCGGATCGCGACGCCTCGGTCGCGCAGCGCGGCCAGTCGCCGCACCTTGGCCGCCTCCGGCCCGTCGGCGTCGGCCAGCCGAGACCATTCGGATTCGGGTGGCAGCGGCTCCCGTCCGAGAACCACCAGCCGCCGTGCGCCGCGCTCCACCAGCATGGCCGCGAACTCCGCACCGAGGCCGCGGGTTCCGCCGGTGACAACGTAGGTGCGTGCGGGATCGACGACGAGTCCGGTGCGTGGCGTCACCGATTCGAAACCGACAGTTTCGCGCTGCCCGGCCCGGTACCGCACCCGCGGAGCGGCATCGTCACCGACGGACGCGCACTCCGCACCGAGGATCTCGATCAGCGAGTGCGGATCCGCACAGACGGTGGCGCGGTGGTCGACCAGATGCACGGTTCGGGTGTGCACGTCACCGATCTCGTCGGCGAGCGCCGCGACCAGCCCGGCGAGCGGTGTGCACTCCGAACCGTCGACGCCCGGATTGCCCGCTGCCACGTGCAGCAGGATCAGGGCGCCTGCCCGGGCGTCGATCACTCCCTGGTACAAGCCCATTCGGCCGAAATCCGTCGTCGGTCGGTGGCCCGGAGACAGCGGGGCGAGGTCGCAGAGATCGATCACGCTGCCGGTATCCGGGTATCGAGCCAGCAGCGCACGGCCGAGCTCAGCGCCCGCGGCGAAATCGGCACGGTCGAGGTCACCGCCGCGTGCGGCATCGGCGACCCGGATGAGGCGCTTCGGATCACCGAGCGCCGCCATGAGCGCCTCGACCAGGGATGCCGGTGTCGCGGCGT
The DNA here is from genome assembly GCF_040654375.1 of Nocardia sp. NPDC050710. Lineage (NCBI taxonomy): Bacteria > Bacillati > Actinomycetota > Actinomycetes > Mycobacteriales > Nocardiaceae > Nocardia > Nocardia sp. NPDC050710. Next base: position 132,013 of record NZ_JBFAHV010000013.1, read on the forward strand.
CGTACAGGACCACCGGCCGGTGGTCGCGTACATCACCGCGGCCGGGCGTCGCGGGCCGCCAAACGGGAATCAGCGCACGCCGTTGATCGCGCCGGGAAACCGTATCGGTCTCGGTATCAATGGTTTCGAGAGCGACATTGGCAGCGTCCCGATATCCGGCATGCGCCCTGAGATCGGTGGCACCGACTTCGCGACCGGTGGCACTCGCTCCGGGGACGGGTGCGTCGATCGCCGTCGAACTCTCGTGTCCATCCGCTACGTCGGGGATCCAGTACCGTTCGCGAGCGAACGGGTAGGTCGGCAACGGGATGCGGCGGTGGGGACCGTTCTCCCGCACCGTCTCCCAATCGATCTCACCGCCGTTGAGCCAGCCCGCGACGCGGTGATCCGCGGCCGCGCGTGCGGCACCGCGTGCGCCGGGGGCATCGTCGATCCAGGCGCGTACCGCCACGCGGAGCTCGGCCAGGTCGCGGGCTTCGAACGCGGTCCGTACGCTGCTCGCCAGCCTGCCGACCTGCATCGTGTACGCCAGATCGGCCAGGTTCGGCTCGTTCGTGGACAGGAAACGATCCAGTGCGGCCACGTATTCGGCGAGGCGCTCGGCATCCCGTGCCGAGACGGGCACCACCTGATCGCCATGCCACCGGGTGACGGGCCGCTGATCCACGTACTCCTCGAGCACGACGTTCGCATTGGAACCGCCCGCGCCGAATGAGCTGATCGTCGCACGTCGCGGCTGCCCGGGGCCGCCCGACGGCCACGGCAGCGGTCGCTCGGGAATACGGAACGGAGTACGCGCGAAGTCGATGTTCGGGTTGGGTGGCGTCGCGTGCAGTGAGGGCACGATCGTCTCGTGGCGCAGTTGCAGCAGCACCTTGGTCAGTGCCGCCACGCCTGCCGCGGCTTCCAGATGCCCGACGTTGGACTTCACCGAGCCGATCGGCAGCTCGACCCGTCCCGTACCACCGAATACCTTTGTCAGGCCAGCAATTTCGATGGGATCGCCGAGTGCGGTCCCGGTGCCGTGTGCCTCGATGTAGGACACGGTCTCCGGATCGACGCCGCCGGTGCGCAGCGCCGAACGGATCACCGCCGCCTGCACCGTCGGATTGGGCACGGTGAAGCCGTTCACCCGGCCGCCGTGGTTCACCGCACTACCCTTGATGACCGCGTGGATGGTGTCGCCGTCGGCCTCGGCATCGGCCAGCGGCCGCAGCACGAGCGCGCCGACACCCTCACCGGCCACATACCCGTCGCCCCCCGCCCCGAAGGAACGGCAGCGCCCGTCGGTCGAGGCGAACTGCCCCTGGCTCAACGCCACGAATTTGTACGGGTGCAGCGACAGGTTCACCCCGCCGACCACGGCCAACCGGCACTCCCCGGTCCGCAGACTCTGGCAGGCCAGGTGCAGCGCGGTCAGCGAGGACGAACAGGCGGTGTCCACGGCCATGCTCGGCCCCTGGAAATCGAGCGCGTGTGACACCCGGTTGGCGACACTCCAGAAGGTCGATGCGGGCAGGGTCCCGCGGCCGAGCCGCGCCTCCTCCGCGCCGAACATCTGATATGTGCCCCACATGATGCCGAGGAACACCCCGGCATCCTCGGGACGCAACCCGCCACGCGCCAGATCCGCCCTCGAGTGACCCGCGTCTTCCAAAGCGGCCCAAGCGGTTTGCAGGAACAGCCGCTCCTGCGGATCCATCACCTCCGCTTCACGCGGCGAGATCGCGAAGAACAGCGGATCGAAACAATCGACATCGTCGAGGAACCCGCCCCACTTGGTGTAGGAGGTATACGGGTTGTGCCGATCAGGGACGAAGTACCGCGAATGATCCCACCGCTCTCGCGGAATCTCGGTAATGCAGTCGCGCCCCTCGAGCAGCACCCGCCAGTACTCATCCAACCCGTCCGCCCCCGGATACCGACCGCTCACACCCACGATCGCGATATCCCCGGCGCCATCGCTCGGACGATCCCGCCGCGACGGCGCGGAGAGCGAGAGATCTACTGCCCGAACGGTTTCCGAAGCCGAATCGCTCATTGCAGCCTCCTGTGTACCGTTCTCGTCGAACGCGGGACCTGCACGACCTGCCTCATGCGGGACACCTTTTGCCGATGCGGGCGGGCCGGGGCGGTAGGTCTGGACGGGAAGGTCGGGCTGTAGTGGTCGCGAAACCGCATCCGGTGCCGCCCCCTCCGTTGACGAACTCGCCGCGGGGAAGCCGCGGTGCCGCGCATCCGGCTCTGCGCCGGCGGGACCCAATTGCACAAGCAGATCGATCACCGCGCGCGGGGTCGGGTATTCGAAAGCCAGCGTGGCGGGCAGGCGGTGCCCGACGGAGCGGGACAGCTCGTCTCGAATCTCGATGGCCGCCACGGAATCCAGGCCGAGTTCGTGCAGTGGACGATCGAGGTCGGCATCGGGAGTCAGGCCGATACAGCGCCGGACCAGTGCCGCCATCTCGGCGTCGAATCCGTTTCGCTCGTGGATGAGACGGCGCTCCACCGGGACGGAAGACGGGGCGGGCGGCGGTGTCTCGCCTGCGGCCAGGCCGGCCAGTACGTCGGGCACTTCGGCACCGGACCGATGCAGGGCAGACAGGTCGAGCGCCAATGCCGTACGGGCACCACTCTCCGAATCTATGACGCGCGAGAGGATGTCGAACGCATGACGCTCGGAGAGCAGGTGGTAGCCACGGCGCGCGAGGCGTTGCACATCGTTCTCGCCGAGACGATCCATCATGCCGGTTCCGGCCCAAGGGCCCCAGGCGATCGACAGCGCGGGTAAGCCGACGGCTTGGCGCAGCTCGGCCAACCCGTCCAGGAATGCGTTGGCCGCACTGTAACTGGATTGGCCGGGCAGGCCGACCACCGCCGACGCCGAGGAGAACAGCAGGAAGAACCGCAGTGCGCGCGGTGCGGTCAGCTCGTGCAGATGCCAGGCGCCGTGCAGTTTCGGAGCGAACACCCGGCCGAGTCGGGTCGAGGTCTGCTCGGCGATCACCCCGTCATCGAGCACACCCGCCAGGTGAACGACCCCGGCCAGCGGTGGGAGTTCACGGTCGATCCAGCCCAGTGTCGCCGCTACCGAGGCACGATCGGCCACGTCGAGGGAGCGCACCTCTATCTGCGCGCCACGTTCCCGCAGCTCGGTGATCAGCTGGATTGCCGTGGCGTCCGGTGCGCTGCGCCCGGCCAGGACCAGGCTGCGCGTGCCGCGCTCGACCAGCCAGCGGGCCAGGGTCAGGCCGATTCCGCCCAATCCCCCGGTGATCAGCACCGTCTGCGCGGTGGCCGCGTTGTCGTAACCGTTCCGTCCGGGCTCCCGCGCCGGTCGGAGTTGCGATGCCGGAACAAGCCGCGGCAGCAGCCGTTTTCCGCCACGTAGCGCGAGTTGCCGGTGTGGTGTGTCCGAGAGTATCTCGGCGACAACCGCGTTCACATTCACTGCGGTTCGATCGTCGAGATCTATGATTCGGCAGCCGATTTCATGCTGCTCGAGTTGCGCGCTGCGGGCAAAGCCCCACAGTGCGGACTGATCCGGCGCGACCCGATCGGAGGCGTCCACGTACTGGCCGTTGCGGGTGAGCAGCCACAGCGCGGGTTCGCCGGTGACGGCCGCGGCCTGCACGAGGTGCAGCGCGCCCACGACCGCCTGCTGCGCCCGATCCGGCGTCGTAGCCTCGGCCTCGCCCACCGATGTGGTGTAGACGATGCCGCGCAGCGGTGTCCGCCCGTCCCCCGCCGCGCCGAGCAAGGCGCGCACCGCCGCCGGTACCCCGAGGTCCACCTCGAACTCGTCGTCCGCGCGGAATCCGAACCCGCTGCCGGGCCGCGCCACCGCGCAGTGCGCGCCCGAAGCCCGCAGGCGAGCCGCGATCGCGTCGCCCGGTCCGCCCGCGGCGCCGATGACGAGCCAGCGACCCGCCGCGGCGCCGATCGCGACCGGCCCGGCGTCCTGCCAAGCCATCCGGTAGAGATCCCCGTGGGCCGCATCCGGACGTTCGGTGGCCATCCGCATCACTCGCAAGCCGTCCACGATCAGCACCGGAGCACCCTCCTCGTCGAGCAGTCGGACCTCGGCGACACACACCTGTGGCGTCTGCTCGAGGACGCGCACCTGACCGAATCGGATTCGCCCGCCCGCAGCCGCGACGCTCACCCGGTCGATGGCAAGGGGCACCCAGGTGTGGTTTTCCCCCGCCTGTGGCGCCATCGCGGCATAGGTGGCCTGGAAGGCCGCATCGAGCAGGACGGGATGCACCATGTCGGCGCCGGAATCGGTATCGGGATCCGACAGCCTGACGACGGCTTCCCGATCACCGGTCGCGACCTCGACGACACGCCGGAACGCGGGGCCGTAGTGCAGTCCGGCGGCGGCGAGCATCCGGTAGAAGTCGTCGGCGGATTGCCTTGTGGTGCAACGATTCAGCAGTTCGGCGATGGTGACGTCAGCGGTGGGTCGGATGGCGGCGGCGGTGACTTGCGCACGGGCGTGGGTCTGCCAGCCGTCCGCAGTCCGGCTCGCGACCTCCACGGCGAAACCGTTGGGCTGGGGCGTGAACCGCACCTGGGCGGAATGGTCCTTCGTCAGCGTCAGACCGCTGGCGATTACGAGGTCCTCGATCTCGACGACCTCGGTGCCGGTCACCTCCCGTGCCGTCGCCATGATGGTGGCGACGAACCACGCGGCCGGAACCACCACATCGCGATCGACCACGTGATCGGCCAGGTACTGCGGTGCGGCTGGAGCCAGGGTCAGGGCGAAATGTGTGGCATCCCCGGGCAAGTCGAGTCTGCGCGGAAGGTATGGAAGCAGCGTGTCCACTCCTACTGTCGTGGCGGTAACGGTCGGCCGATGACTGGCATTTCCGAAGCGGTGCACGGTCGCGTCGTGTTCGTCCCGGCCGGGCGCCGGAGTCTTCCGCGGCTGATCCACCCAGTAGCGCTGCCGCTGGAATGGGTAGGTCGGGGCGAGGACACGCCGCCGTGCGTGCGGCCGGTGCACGCGTTCCCAATCGATGGTCACGCCGCCGACGTATAACTGCGCCAGCGCATCAGCCGTCATCTCCCGGTCGTCGCGACCGCGACGCAGTGCTGGGACGAACCGCGCGGTGCCCTCGATGGCACGACTGCCCAAGGTGGAAAGTGTTGGCTGCGGCCCTATTTCGAGGAATGTATCGATGCCGAGTCCGACGAGTGCCCGCATTCCCTCGGCGAAGCGGACCGGCTGCCGAGCATGTCGCGCCCAGTACTCCGCGGTGAGCTCTCCGGCGCGCAGGGGTGCGCCGGTGACATTCGAGATCATCGGGATCACGGGGTCCCGCGGCACGGTACGCCGGGCAGCTTCGGCCAGAGCGTCGAGCATCGGGTCCATCAGGGGTGAATGGAAGGCATGCGACACGGGCAGGGCGCTCGCGCGAATTCCCGCCGCCGCCAAGTCGTCCCGCAGCAGGTCGAGCGTGCGGCGAGATCCGGCGACGACGATCTGAGCCGGGCCGTTGAATCCGGCGATCGCCACCGCAGGCTCGTAGCGTTCGAGCAGCCGGGCGATCGCCGCCGGATCGGCCTCGACCGCCAGCATCGCGCCACCATCCGGCAGGCTCTGCATCAGTCTGCCGCGAACGGCGATCAACCGCAGCGCATCGTCCACCTGCATCGCACCGGCCGCGCATGCGGCCACATATTCGCCGACACTGTGACCGAGCACCGCGGCGGGCGTAATCCCCCAGTCGCGCCACATCTCCCACAGCGCCCACTCCACCGCGAACAGCACGGGCTGGGTGAACACCGTACGGCCGAGCACCTCCGCGGACGCACGGCCGGCGTACAAGGCATCGATCAGCCCGATACCGTCCGCGATCGGCCCCAGCACGTCATCGCAGTGCTGCAACGCGCGCCGGAACACCGGTTCGGATTCGAACAATCCACGGGCCATGCCCGGATACTGCGATCCCTGGCCGGTGAACAGCAGCGCGACCTTCGGCGCGGCCGAGGTGCGCTCGACGCGGCCGCGCACCGCCGACCGTGGGTCCGCTGCCGCAGCGCGCAATCGCGTGGCGGCGTCGTCCGCCGTCTCGGCGACCACGGCCAGGCGCTGCTCGAAGTGGGTGCGCCCGCTCGCGGCGGTGTAGGCGAAATCCGCCAGCTCGCTGCCGCTGCCACTCAACCGGTCCGCCCAGCGCTTCGCCGACTCGGCCAGTGCGGCATCGTCACGTGCCGACAGCACCAGCACCTGCGGCGCCGGATCAGACGGCGTGCGGGCGGATTCCACCGCGGGCTGCCGGAGAATGAGGTGAGCGTTGGTCCCGCTCATCCCGAACGAGCTGATGCCGACCGTACGGCGGCGGCCGGTCTCCGGCCACGCACGCGGCTCCCGGACCACCTCCAGCGGCAGTCCCGACCAGTCGATCAGCGGATTCGGTGTGTGGAAATGCAGGCTCGGCGGAATCTTCGCGTGCTGAACCATCAAGACGGCCTTGATCACACCGGCGACACCGGCCGCCCCTTCGGTGTGCCCGATATTCGTCTTGACGGAACCGATCAGCAGTGGCGCGGTGCGATTCTCGCCGTAGACCTCGGCAAGTGCGGTCGCCTCGATCGGATCGCCCAACGGCGTTCCGGTGCCGTGCGCCTCCACGTAGGCGACGTCACCGGGGCGAATTCCCGCCTGCGCCAAGGCATCGCGAATAACTCGTTGCTGGGCCGGTCCGTTGGGGGCGGTGAGCCCATTGGACCGGCCGTCGTGATTCACCCCGATGCCTTGAACGACCGCGAGGACCCGGTCGCCGTGCCTGCGAGCGGCGGACAGTCGCGTCAGTACGAGGACACCGCAACCATCCGCGCGGACATAGCCGTTGGCGTCGGCGTCGAACGCCCGCGAACGACCGTCGGGCGACAGGGAGGCGAGACGGCAGAACCCGATCGTGGTCTCCGGTGCCAGCTGCAAATTGACGCCACCCACCAGTGCCAGATCGCAGCGCCCGGCTCGCAGACCGTCCCAGGCCGACTGCACGGCGACCAACGATGAGGAACATGCCGTATCGAGCGTGACCGCCGGACCCTGCAACCCGAGCGCGTAGGCCACCCGCCCGGCGGCGACGCTCGGTGCCGAGCCGATCACCGAGTAAGCGCCGATCGACGTCGGATCCGTTGCCTGCGCGGGTGTTGCGGCGTACTCACTGAAGCACAAGCCGACGAACACGCCGGTCCGGCTGCCCACCAAACTCCCCGGCGCCCGTCCGGACCGCTCCAGCGCCTCCCAGCTCGTCTCGAGGAGCAGTCGCTGCTGCGGATCCATGGCCCTGGCCTCGGCCGCGCCGATGCCGAAGAAGGCGGGATCGAATTCGTCGGCGCCGTCGACGAATCCACCCCATCGGGTGTACATCGTGCCGAGGGCGGCGGGGTCCGGGTCGTAGAAGGCGTCGACGTCCCACCGCTGCGGCGGCACCTCGGTGATCGCGTCGCGGCCCGCCCACAGCAGGTCCCAGAACTCCTCCGGGGTACGGACGCCACCTGGGAATCGGCAGGCCATGCCGACGATCACGATCGGGTCGTCGTCCTCATCGATGTGGTTGGCGGCAGGGGCGTCTCGATCGTGACGGACAGCGCTCGCCACGTCATCGAGTCGGTAGTCGCGCTTCGGGTGCTCGACATGATCAACACGGTCCGAATGGTCGGCCTGCCCGACACCATTGGCACGATCGAGGCGGTAGTCGCCCTTCAGGTGGTCGACATGATCAACACGGTCGGAATCGTTGACCTGGCCGACACCATTGGCGGGGTCGAGTCCACCATCAGTACCTTTGCGCTGCACCAATTTCGCGATCTCGCGCACGGTCGGATAGTCGAAGACGAGTCCGACGGGCAGGGGTGCGCCGATCTCGGTGGCCAATGCGGCGCGCAACTCCATCCCGATGAGCGAGTCGATACCGGCGTCGTGCAACGGCAGATCCGGATCGATTTCGGTGGTCCGATCGAGCACGAGCATCGCGACTCGCTGCACAAGCGCTATCCAGGGAGCCGTATCGGGTTGGGTAGCAGCGCTTTCCGAAGGAAAGCGCCCGGCCACCGGCTGCGGAGTTGTCTCGGTACCGGTGGGTTGCGTGTCCTGCATCGACTCCCGTTTCCCGTCCGTGGCTGTACCGCGACTCGGATACGCGCCGTACCAGCGATCGGCCGCGAAATCGAAGACGCCGGGACAAGGACTGTCGGCCGTCAGCAATCGGTCCAGCGCCGCGGTGGCGTCCGCCGCACGCAGCGGCGGCAGCCCCCGTCGGTCGAGACGCCGCGTGAGCTCGGGCCGCCCCGCGGCCATCCCGATATCGGCGAAGGGTCCCCACCCGATGCTGAGCGCGGGCAACCCGTCGGCGCGCCGCCGCCACGCCAATGCATCCAGCGCCGCGTTGGCGGCGGCATAGTTCGCCTGCCCCGGGGTGCCGAGCCAGCCAGCGACCGACGAGTACGTGATGAACAGGTCCAGTTCCGTGCCGCGGGTCAACTCGTCCAGATGTTGGGCCGCACGGTATTTCGCTCCGAGTACCGCCTGGAAGCGGGGCCAGGACATTTGGGTGACAACACCGTCGTCGAGCACGCCCGCGCAATGGATGACGCCACGCAGCGGCGGCAACCCCGATTCGTCGATCCCGGCGAGCAACTCCACCACCGCTTCCCGGTCGGCGACGTCGACTCGACGAGATACGACGTCAACGCCGTCGGCGCGCAGCGAAGCCATGAGCCGTTCGCCCGCGTCGTCCGGTTCGCGTCTCCCGACCAGCAGGAGCGTGCGTGCCCCGTGCGCGGCGAGCCACCGCGCCGCGGCCGCGCCGAGTCCGCCGAATCCCCCCGTGACCAAGTAGGTGCCCGTGCCCGAGATGGTTTGGGTGCGGTCCGATATCCCACGGGTTGTCTTGCCTCGCAGCACAATCGGGTCCGCGTGCCGACGCTCCCACAAGGCCCGGAACGCGGACTCCGCGTCGTCTGCCTCGTGCACCGCCGGTTGCCAGGCAACCAACGTACCGTTGTCGAGCAGTTCCATCACCGTGCGCAAGATCGTCCCGAGCCGTTCCGGATCGGCCGAATTCGGATCGAGCACTCGGTAATCGATACCGTGCCCGGCGGGTAACCCGTGTTCGCGCCGGGACTGGACCGGATCCTCGATATCGATGAATCGTCCATGTCGGCCGACGACTTCCGCGGCACGTCCGGCGAACTCACCGGCGATCGCGTTGAGTACCACATCGGCTCTCCGGCCGCCGGTGAGCGCGTCGAGTTGGTCGGAAAGGCCGGGCACACGCCAGGTGTCGACCTGTGCGAGATCGAGTCCGACGCTCGCCGCCCAGCGGCTGAGCGCGCGAGTGCCCAGCACATGCGCCCCCGCCCACCGGGCCAACCGTACGGCTGCCATACCGATTCCATCCGCGGGAGCGTGCACCAGCACGTGTTCACCCGCGCGCACACCCGCCACCTCGAACAGTCCGTACCACGCGGTAACGAACGCGGACGGAATGGTGGCGCCCTCGGTGAAGGTCATTCGCGCGGGCAGCGGCGCCACCAGCCGGTGATCGACCGTGATGTAGCGCGCGAAACTGCCACTCGCCAACGCCACCACCCGGTCACCGACGCGGAACTCGGTGACACCGGCGCCCAGCGCGGTGACGCGGCCCGCGCATTCCAGACCGAGCGGTGCGGGAGCCTCCGGGTGAGTCCCGAGCGCCAGCCACAAATCACGCGCGTTCAGACCGGTGGCCTCGACCGCGATTTCCACTTCGCCCGGCGCCGGCGCGGGTCGGGCAGTCGAATCCCAGTGCAGTCGGCCGAGGTCACCGGATCGGTGGGCCACCAGACGGTAGTTGTCCGCCACATCCGAATCCACCAGTCCGTCCGCCAGGTGGGCGGAGAGCCACCGGCCGTCCCGAACGGCGAGTTCACGGTCTTCGATCCCGGCGATCAAGCCGTCGATGACCAGCGCCGTGTCGACCGCACGTCCCGCTTCCAGATCGACCATCCGACAGTCGAATTCGGGATGCTCGGTGGCGAGAGTGCGCCCCAGCCCCCACATCATGGACTGCTCCGGATCGGGGCGGTCGGAGTCCGAGACGCGTTGGGCACCCACCGTGAGCAGCCACAGCGTGCCCGGCGCGCGGCCCGCACCGTCCAGCGAGCGAGCGAGCCGCAGCACCGTGCCGACCCGGACGGCCGTGGAACTCGTGGTCCAGGCGTAGACGATGCCGCCCAACGGCGTACCGGCGAGAAACTCCTCGAGGTTCGCTTCCGCGGGTTCGATCGACAACCCCCGGCCGAGCACCTCTTCCGGGCGAACCACGCTGGTCTCGATATTTCTGGCCGCCAGCCCGGCGGCGACGGTGTCTCCCGCCGGTCCGTCACTGAACACCAGCCATCGCCCTGCGGAGTCCTGCCCTGCGGGGAGCTGGTCACCAATGGTGATCGGTGTCCAGTCGAGATGATGGAGCAGTCGGTCGACCGCGGTTGCCGCCTCCTCGGGACCAGCAGATTTCCTGTGCATGCCCGAAGTTCTCGCCTCTCGTGGGGCATCGGCGGCCGCGATGAGGCACGCACCACGGATCGTCGCGACCATGCGTCCGGCGCTGTCGATCAGGACGGCGTCACCGATGATCACGCGCTCACTGCGATCGGTCACCCGAACGTGGCAGCGGAGACCATCGCCAGCCGCAATCACGCTGCGGGACACTGTGACTCGATCAATCAACGCAGGAAGAAAGAGAGCGTCCGGATCCGCGGTCAGCACGATGCTGTGCAAACAAGCGTCGAGCAGAACCGGATCGAGAGAACCGGACTCGCTGCTCGCGAACGACCGCAGCGAGGTCTCGGATTCGGTGGCGCTGATCCGCCGGAACCCGGCGGCGCACCGGTAATCCTCGCCGAGCGACAAACCCAGCTCCGCCACCCGGTCGTAGTAGGAAGGCCAGGCCTTCGTGTCGGCACGGTGGTCACTACCGCGATACGGAACGGGTTCGGCATCGCTGTCGGCCGCCCGCAACGCCGCCCGAGCGAAGACCGTCGGTTCACCACCGTCGGAGCCGCTGAGGAACCGCGCCTCGTATCCGGTCGCCACGGCCTCCAACCGCACCTCGACCGCGCCCACCGACCTGACCGCGAGAGGCGATGTCAGTCGCAACCGGGTGACCTCCCACCGATCGGGTCCCGGTAGCTCGGCCGCGATCCGGGCGAGTTGCGTGCCCATCCACGCTGCGGGCACCGTTGGCGCACCGAACAATCGATGGCCGCTGAACATGCCGGGCTCGACCGTCAACACGATGGTCGACGGCCCGCCGACCGGCTGCTCGGGCGCAATGTCAGCTGCCCACCCTCGGCGCGTCGAGTTGTCGACCGGCCGGGACGGTGCTCGGTCATGGGCCGACGGCGGGGATGACGGATCATCGGTCGACAGGGCAGGTGTCACGCTGTCGGCGGTCTGCGCGGGCGTGAGGTCGAGCCAATGCCGCTTACGCTGGAACGGATACGTCGGCAGTTCGATTCTCCGCCATGCTCGTTCGGAATACAGTGTGTCCCAATCGATATCGTCCCCCTCGACATATCGGCGAGCCATCGCCGCAGACTCGTGCGAGGTGGTCGCCGGATCCGCAACTGTGCCTATGGCGTTGCTCCCGGTTGCCAACGACTCGAGTGCCGTGCGCAGTTGCGCGGCGGTGTCGAAGACGATCGCCACCCGGTCGGCGAAATGCGTACGGCCGGTATTCGCCGAGGCGCACAGGTCGCGAAGCCCGGCGTCGGGGTGTGTGGTCAGGAAATCCAGGTATCGAGTGGCCAGGTCGCGCAATGCGCCCGCACTCTTCGCGGACAGGGCCAGCAGGTGCCCGCCCGTACGGTCGGGAGTGTCGCCGTGCGAAATGGCAGGGGGCTCCTCCAGTACCACGTGCGCATTCGTCCCGCTGATACCGAATGCGCTCACCCCCGCCCGGCGTGGCCGTGACGAGCGTGGCCACGCCCGTTCCTCGGCGACGACACGCACATCGATGTCGTCCCAGTCGATATGGGGATTCCCGGACCGGAAATGCAGGGACGGGGGGATCCGGTCGTGCCGCATGGACTCGACCACCTTGATGATGTTGGCGATCCCGGCCGCGGCCTGGGTGTGCCCGATATTCGATTTCACCGAACCGATCAATAGCGGTGCGCCGTCGGGCCGTTCGGCTGTCAGTGCCGAGGCGAGCGCATTCACTTCGATCGGATCGCCGAGTGCCGTTCCCGTGCCGTGCGTCTCGACATAGTCGATATCCGCTGCCGTCAGCGTCGAATCCGCCAGCGCTGCCCGGATCACGCGTTCCTGTGCGGGCCCATTCGGCGCACTCAAGCCCTGGCTGCGGCCATCGGAATTGACCGCCGAACCCCGCACCAGGGCAAGAACCCGATCCCCATCGCGGCGCGCGTCCGACAATCGTTTGAGCACGAGCGTTCCCGCACCGTCGCTCCACACCACACCGTCGGCGCGGGCATCGAAACTCTTGCACCGCCCGTCCGCGGCCAACCCGCGCGCCCGCGCGAAATAGATGTCCAGTGAAGGTGTCAGCACCACGGTCGCCCCGCATGCCAGCGCCAGATCGCATTCTCCGCGCCGCAGGCTCTGCACCGCCAAATGCACGGTGACCAGCGACGAGGAGCACGCGGTATCAACGGTCAGGCTCGGACCATTGGCGCCGAAGAAATAGGATAACCGCCCCGAAGCGACACTTGCCAGATTTCCGGTGCCGAACCAGGCATTCGGCGCCACATCGGCCCGCGCCATCCGCTCCGCGTAGTCGGTGGACATCAGACCGACGAACACACCGGTGCGGCTCCCGATCACCCGATCCGCCGGGTACCCCGCGTGTTCCAGTGCCTCCCAAGAGGTTTCGAGCAGCAACCGCTGCTGCGGATCGAGCATCCGCGCCTCGCCGACCGAAATACCGAAGAATCCGGCATCGAACTCTTCGACATCGTCGACAAACCCGCCCCACCGGGTATATGTCTTCCCCTCGGTATCCGGATCCGCATCGAAGTACGCCTCGACATCCCACCGATCCGCGGGAACCTCGGTCACCGCATCGGTTTCCTCGGACACCAACCGCCACAGGTCTCCGGGGCCACGTACCCCACCGGGATATCGGCATCCCATCCCGACAATCGCGATCGCGTCGTCGTACCCGGATCCGGCGACTTCCAGCTCCTCGCGGCTCGTAACCTTCGACCGCCCACCGTGTTTCGGCCGAGCAGAGGCAGTCTGCCGTTCGGCTTCGCGGAGGGTCCGCGCCGTGGCGCGGTCCTCGGGTTCACTTGTCGACGCGGCGGGTGCAGCGGGATCGGCTTCTTCGGCGGCGGCGAACATCGCAGTGTGGCCGGGATCGCGCACTGCCGCACCCACGCGTGACAGGGGCTGTTCGGCGGCGAGCCGGGCGATCTCGTCGGCGACGGCGGCAACAGTCGGGTGGTCGAAGAGCAGCGTGGTGGGTAGTCGGACCCCGAGTTCCGATGACAAGGTATTCCGAAGTTCCACTGCCATCATCGAATCCAGGCCGAACTCGCGCAGTGGAGTACGGTCCGCGACCGGCGTCTTACGGCCCAACGCGGTGGTGGCGTGCGCGCGGACTGTCGTCAGGATGTCCGCGGTCGAGGGATGTGCGGCGGAGCTCGGTTGCGTGGCAACCAGCGACTGCGCGCTGACGGCGGGCTGGGTAGCCATGTGCGGAGAGGGGGCGGCAGCCGGTTGTGCGGTGGAATCCTCCGAACTCGCAGTGGGAGGCGGGTATACGGCTATCACACCATCGGCACCCAATAGCGACTTCAGGGTTCGCACTCCGTCCTCGACGTCGAGTTGCGCCACGCCGTGACGCTCCCAGCCCCGGCGGGCCGCCGCGTTCAGGCCGCGCGCCATACCGGTGCCTGCCCATGGCCCCCATTGGATGCTCAGGGCCGGCAGGCCCTCGGCAATCCGAAGTCGGGCAAGGGCGTCGAGGTAGGCGTTCGCGGCCGCGTAGTTTCCTTGTCCGGCGGTGCCCACGGTGGCGCTGACCGAGGAGAACAGCACGAACACGTCGAGCGATTGGGCAGCGGTGAGCTCATGCAGATTCCAGGCACCGAGCGCCTTGCCCGCGAACACCCGACGCACGCGCTCCGGGGACTGTTCGATCAACAGCGCGTCGTCCAGTACCCCGGCACAGTGCACAATCCCGGCGAGCCGAGGCAGTTCGCCATCGAATCGGGAGAGCAAGGCAGACAGGGCTGCTCGGTCGGCAATATCGACCTCAACGGTCTCGACCCGGGTGCCGAGCGCCGCGATGCCCGCAATCGCGGCCGCGGCGTCCGCATTCGGACTCCGTCTGCCCGCCAGCACGACCATTCCGGCACCTGTCTCGGCCAGTGCGCGTCCCGCGAGCAGACCCAACGCACCGAGCCCACCGGTGATCAAATAGGCTGCGGCCCTGTCGAGTTCCGTAGTGCTACGGAACTCCGGTAGGGAGAGCGTGTGGTCGCGCTCGGCGGGTGCCACCATACGTGGCGCATGTCGATCCCGTCCCCGCAGCGCGATCGCTGGATCGGTGGCAGCGGCGAGGAGTTCGGCGACGAGCCGGTGGTCGTCGGATCGAGTGTGATCCGGCAGATCGATCGAACGGCAGCGCAGCTCCGGCAATTCGGTGCGCACTACCGTCCCGAGTCCGTACAGCGCGGCGGCCGCCGGACGCACCCGCTCATCCGGCGCTACCGCGACGCCGGCGGTGGTGACCACGTACAGGGGTCCGTAATGCGCGGCACGGGCCATGGATTGCACGACCTCGAGGGCGAGCTCGGTTTCGATGCCCGCCGTGATCGCGCTGTCGTCGGCCTCGGCGTCGCCGAGATAGACAACCGACCGCCCTTCCTCGGCGAGCATCCCTGCGATGGCGGCCCGGTCGGTCGTCCGCTCGATCCCCACCGCCGCGTGACCCGCCGCACGAAGCGCCTCGACCAGCCGATCCGCCTGCATATCGGCTCCGATGACCAGCCACGAATCCAGCTCGGCCACAACGGGTTCAGACGCCTTTGGCTCCCAGGTCGGGAAGTGAATCAGGTCGGGCATGATGCCGCTCTCGTGCGCTGGTCGACCGAATCCGGTCGTCGCGAACCACACATCTTCGATATCGCAGATGAGGTCGCCCTCGGTATCGAAGACCCGGATTCGATTGGTTCGGCCGGTGCGGGTCGCGAGCGCCCACGCCGTCTCGACCGCGTCCGTGCGGTGGATACGCAATCCGCCGATTCCGACCGGCAATTGGCCGGTATCCCCCTGGCGGGTCACCAATGCGAGCCCGGTTTGCACGGCGGCGTCGAGCAGGCACGGCAGCAGCGCCTGCGGTTCGTCGGCCAGCTCGGCGGGGCGAGACAGCTCGGCCAGCATGAAATGATCGCCGGCACGCAGCTGCCTGATCCAGCGAAACCGGGGGCCGAACGTCAGTCCCGCCTCGGCGCAGTTGCGATAGAACTCGGCCACGTCCCATTCCGCCGCGTCGCTGCGCACGACCGCGGCGAGGTCGTTCACGCCCTCCGACCGCACCGTTTTCGTGCGTACCGCTGACGCGGAAACGGCCGCCACTCCTCCGGTTTCGGCAGAGAACCTGATATCGATGCGATCGTCGGCCGCGTCGACCGTCGGCGCTGCGAGCTGCTCCAGCGGAACCGGCCGTGCGATAACGAAATCGACCAGCTCACGACCCGCACCGGCGGCCCGCAGTGCGGCCCATGCCAGATATGCCGCGGGTACCACCGGCCGATCCTGGAACCGATGTTCAGCGAGGTATCCGGTGTCCGCGGACGTTTCGGCACTCAGCGGCAATGCCAGACGCTCTCTCTCGAACGGGTAGGTCGGCAGTCCGTTCCGTCGCCGAGCCCCCTCCGGTACGACCGCTGCCCAGTTGACATCCGCTCCAGCACGGTAGATGTCGCCGAGGCTCGTCAGGATCATCGTGTCGTCGGTGGAGGAGCGGCGCTGGCTCGGCAGCCACATCGCCTCGGGATCGACGCCTCGCCCGAAATCCAGTAGCACCGGATGCGGCCCCACTTCGAGATACGCGTCCGCACCGAGGTCGGCTACCGCCCGTATCCCATCCGCGAAACGTACTGTCCCACGGGCATGTTCGCGCCAATACGCGGCATCCATCGCTGCGCCCTCGATGGACCTCCCGGTCACATTCGACACCAGCGGGATCGAGGTGATCCGGGACGACCCCGGCACCAGCTCCGCCACCTTCGCTTCGAATTCGTCGAGGATCGGGTCCAGCAATGGCGAATGGAACGCCGTCGTGCCGGGCAGCGCGACGGCACGAATGGCACGCTCGGCAGCCGAGTCGCGGACTCGCTGTACCGCGGCCTCGGTGCCCGAGACAACGAACTGGCGTGGTCCGTTGACCGCCGCCACCGCCAGGTCCGACGCGAGTTCACCGAGCAGATCGGCGAACTCGTCCCGCGCGCCGAAGATCGCCGCCATCGCACCCTGCCGCGGTACCGCCTGCATCAGCCGCCCACGCTCGGCCGCCAGCCGCAACCCTTCCTCGAGGTCCAACACACCGGCGACGGTCGCCGCCACCAGCTCGCCGAGACTGTGCCCGAGCACCACATCCGGGCAAATCCCCCACGCGGCCCAGAGTTCGACGCACGCCCACTCGAACGCGAACAGTGCGGGCTGGGCGTACTCGGTACGCGTCAGCGCCTCGTCGCCCACCTCGAACAGCAGCGACCGCAATCGCAGACCACCGGGCAGCACACCGAGGATGTCGTCACAGCGATCCAGGGCCGCCCGGAAGACCGGGTGACGGTGGTACAGCGCGGTGCCCATACCCGCGTACTGCGCGCCCTGGCCCGTGAACAGCATGGCGATCCGGGGATTTCGCCGCTCTTCGGGTAACCCCTCGCGCGGTTGCGGCGCCGCGAGTAGGTTCGCCGCCTCGACCGAGGTCGAGGCGACAATCGCACGCCGGTGCGCGAAGTGCGTTCGCCCGAGCGCCGCGGTGGCGCCGATGTCGGCGAGCGGCAGTTCCGCGCGGGCGAGTAGCGAGCCGTACCGCGCGGAGAGCGCCTCGAGGGCCGTGTCGGTCCGCGCCGAAAGGGCGAGAACCGCAGGCATTTCGGTGCCAGCACCGATTTCGTCGACGGCAGCCGCCGCCTCGAGCACCACATGCGCGTTCGTCCCGGAGAACCCGAACGAACTCACCCCGGCCAGCCGCGGCCCGTCCGCCTCCGGCCACTCGACATCGCGCGTCGGCACCGCCAACGCCGTACCGTCGAGCGCGATTCGCGGATTCATCGTGTCGAATTCGTACTGGCGCAGAATCCGGCCCCGCTGCAACAGCAGCACGGCCTTGATCAGTCCCGCGATCCCCGCGGCCGCTTCCAGATGTCCGATCTGCGACTTCACCGAACCGAGTAAGCAGACCGACCCATCGGATCGCGGTGCACCCAAAACCTCCGATAGCGCCTCGATTTCGATCGGATCTCCGAGTGGAGTTCCCGTCCCGTGGGTCTCGACATAGCCGATCCGCGCCGCGTCACAACCCGCGTCGGCCAGCGCCTCGAGCAGCAACTCTCGTTGTGCCACGGGATTCGGCGCGGTCAGCCCCATCGAACGACCATCGTGATTCACGCTCGAGCCTCTGATGAGCGCATGTATCTCGTCGCCGTCCGCGATCGCGCGCGAAAGCCGTTTGAGCACAACCACTCCTGCGCCCTCGCCGCGCACATACCCGTTCGCTCGCGCATCGAACGGTCGGCACCGGCCGTCGGCCGACAGCGCGCCCATCCGCGACAACGCCGCCGAAGTCAGCTCGGACTGGAGCAGATTGACCCCACCGGCCAATGCGATATCGGACTCCCCCGACCGCAGACTGCGACACGCTTGATGCACGGCGACCAGGGATGACGAGCAGGCCGTGTCGAGAGCGACGGTGGGACCGCGCAAGCCGAGCAGATAGGCCACCCGACCCGCGACGGTGCTCGACATCGTTCCGGTGAGCGTGTGCGCGTCGACCGACCGCACCCAGTCCGGCGTGATGGTCCGCTGATACTCCTGCCAGCTGACGCCCAAGAAGACGCCGGTTCTCGCGGCGGCCGCGCTGCCAGGCAGTAGCGCAGCGTCTTCGATTGCCTCCCAGACAACTTCGAGCACGAGACGTTGTTGTGGATCCATCGCGGCGGCCTCCCGCGGCGCGATTCCGAAGAATTCGGCATCGATCCCATCGATCGGCGCGTCGAGCAATCCGGCCCGGCGCAATCCGCTCGGCTGCGCCGGATCGGTGATCGGCCACCGGTCCGCGGGGACATCGACGATCGCGTTACGCCCCGAAATCAGCAGTTCCCAATACTTTTCGGGATTATCGGCGCCACCCGGGAAGCGGCAGCCGATCCCCACGACGGCGATCGGTTCGTGCGCCTGCCGCTCCGCCTCCAACTCCTGAATCCGACGTAGTGCCCGAGTCAGCAAGGCCCGTAGGCCATACCCATCATCCACCATCTAGCCCGCCAACCACATCGCGCCAAAGTTGTGACGAGCAACATACGACGGCCCCGGTATCGCGTCAATTACCAATAGGGTGCACAAAAGTAGCTAAAGTTACCAGCCGGTAGCTTGTTGCTCAGCGAATGATGTTTGCTGAGACCAAATATTCGTGCCCGAAGGATTGCTCGAGAGTGATTCTGCGGGCGCATCTTTCGATGAATCGCGGGGTACAACCGAGCGGCTCGCATCACCGTGTCACTACTGCGCGGTCGAAGTGTCACGGACAGTGGGGGTTTCGAGCCGCGCCGGAAGCCGAGTAGTTGAAAACGCAATCAGCCACCCGGGCAACGCGATCGAGTACAGACATCGAATCACTGTGGTACACAAGGTATTTCGTATCGTATCCGTCGTCGCTATCGCAGGCCTGAATCGAGGGCTCGATCGCATCGAGCACCGACACAGTCGTCATCGACGTCGCAGTCCCAGACAGGCCTTTCGGCACGGCTGACAGCCGTATTCAGAACCGATTGGGGTCCACTGGCTTTGGAAGAACGGAGGTTCGGCGAATTCGACCCGCCGAGAGTTGTCCGAGTGGATGCTCGCCGACCGAAGTGCTCAGCCCATGCCGTCGACGTCGTCACCGTTCGGCGAGCCGTGGCCGCGCCCGGTAGCCACTTCGTTCGGTTCGTCGACGTCGACTCGACATAGAGTGAGTCCGTGGGCGTGGTGGTCGTTGTCGTGGGAATCATCGTTCTGGGAGTCTTCGGCGCGCTGCACCGGTATCTGTGGCAGCGGCTCGTGCGGGATACAACGGTGCGCGGGTCTATCGCCCGCCGAGTCGGTACCGGGGTTGTCATTACGGGACCGGTGCTGTTGATCGGTGCGTTCGCGGCCGAATCGGCCGGGATTCCGTTCCTGATCATCCAGACCATCGCCTGGCCCGGCTATATGTGGGGCGCGCTGTTCGTCTATCTCGTGCTGTGGCTGCTGGTGGGTGAGCTGGTACGGCCGCTTCTCCTGCGATGGAACGCCCGCGGGAACAACTCCGCGACAACGGTCCCGGTACCCGAGGAGGTCGTGGTTCCCGAAGCCGGGGCATCCGATGCCGGGATGCAAAATCGACAGGAGCACAAGGAGCGTCGCGAGCCGGTTTCACGGCGGCTCTTCGTTTCTCGCGCGGTGGGCGGTGCGGCGGCGCTGGCGGCGGTGACCACCGTCGGCTACGGCACCCATGGTGTGCTGACCGGTCCGCGGGTGAAGCAGTTGACGGTGCCGCTGGCCAATCTGCCGCGCGCCGCGCACGGATTCCGGATCGCCGTGGTCAGCGATATCCATCTCGGTCCGATTCTGGGCCGCGGGTTCGCCGAGCGGGTGGTCGAGACGATCAACGGCACCCAGCCGGACCTCATCGCCGTGGTGGGCGACCTGGTGGACGGTAGCGTCGAACACCTCCGGTCAGCGGTCGAACCGCTGTCGCGGCTCCACGCGCGACACGGCGCCTATTTCGTCACCGGCAACCACGAATACTTCTCCGGCGCCGAACAGTGGACCGAGCATGTACAGGAACTCGGATTGCGTCTACTGGCGAACAGTCGCACCGAACTTCCGCATTTCGACCTCGCGGGCGTCAACGATATTCAGGGCGAACGCATCGGACAGGGGCCGGATTTCGTCGCGGCGCTCGGCGACCGCGATCTCGCGCGTACCGCGGTGCTGCTGGCGCATCAGCCGGTGCAGATCCATGACGCGGTCGAATTCGGCGTCGATCTGCAACTGTCCGGCCACACCCACGGCGGCCAGGTGTGGCCCGGCAATTTCCTTGCGGGCCTGGCCAATCCGACCGTCGCGGGCCTGGAACGCTACGGCGATACCCAGCTCTACGTCACCCGTGGCGCGGGCGCGTGGGGACCTCCGGTCCGGGTGGGCGCCCCCTCCGATATCACCGTGATCGAGCTCGCGTCGAAACAGGCGTGACGAAACCGGGAACCTCTCGAAAAATCGATGTGCGGCCCGGAATGTCGGCGGCGATTCTCATCGAGACCGATCAGAGCCGGATTCAGGACCATCCGGCTGCGACTGTTCGTAGCGGGGGCCGACAAGGGCGATGGCGGTGTCGACCGCGACGTCGATGATGTCGCGGATGTCCTTGCCCGCTTCGACGGTGGAGGCGATGAGCTCGCGGAAGCCGCCGTAGAGGATAGTGGCCATTTGGCGGGTCGGTGGGTGCAGGCCGGGAGCTTCGAATCCCGGTGTGGCGGTCAGGCTTTGGATGAGGGCGATGAAGGCCTCGCCCGCGTCGTGGTGGAGTTGGCCGGCGGCTTCGCCGAGGGCGGGGGTGTCGCGAATCCACGCGACGGTGATCGTCGGGTCCTGCCGGGCGGCGCCGATCCATGCCTCGATGGCCTGGCGGACCTGGGTGCGCCAAGGCGCGGCGGGGTCGACGGCATTGGCGATCTGCTGGATCGTCTCATTGTTGCGTTCGGTGAGCAGCGTGATGAAGCAGTCCTGCTTGCTGTCGAAATGTTCGTAGAAGGTGCGGCGAGAGGTGCGCGCCTTCCGGACCACGTCGGCCACGGTCGTCTCGCGATAGCCGCGCTCGCGTACGGAGTCGGCCATCGCATCGAGGAGCCGGAGCCGGAATATTGATTCCGGAGCGGCCTCGGTGGCGGTACTGGGGGCAGGCTCGGCGCGGGTCATGACAATCAGGTTAGTTCGCCCGCCGCCACGCCGATCACGGCGTGGCGGGCACTGGAACATGCTCGGGGTCGGTGCTCCGGCTCGCGAATCGGATGGTGCCGTCCTCGATCCGGCCGTGGCGCAGCGCGAGCACGTCGTGGGCGTAGTTCATGCCCAACCGCCATGGCCGTCGCGACCCGGCGGTCGGGAATCGGTCGATGGAGCGCTGGACGTATCCGGATTGAAAATCCAAAAGCGGCGCTGCGGCAATGCTCGGATCGGGCCAGGGCGTGCAGTGGTCATAGCCGTTGGCGTCCATATGCCGTAGCAATCGGCAGACGAATTCGCCGACCAGATCCGCCTTCAATGTCCAGGACGCGTTGGTGTAGCCGATGGTGAACGCGAAGTTGGGGACGCCGCTGAGCATCATCCCCTTATAAGCCATGGTGTCGGGCAGGGCGATGGCACGGCCGTCGACGGTGAGCTCGACTCCGCCGAACGCGAGCAGCTGCAGGCCGGTCGCCGTCACCACGATATCGGCCGCGAGATCGGCGCCGGAGGTCAACCGCACTCCCTCGGCGGTGAACCGGTCGATGCGGTCGGTCACCACCTCGGCGCGACCGGCACGGATCGCACGGAACAGATCCCCATCGGGCACCAGGCACAGCCGTTGATCCCACGGGTTGTAAGTCGGTTTGAAGTGGACGTCCACGGCGTATCCGGCGGGCAGCTGCGCGGCCGTCTGTTTGCGGATGAAGTTCCGAATCATGCCGGGCCTGCGCTTGCTGAGCTGGTAGATCATCGTGCTGATCAGCACGTTCTTCCATCGGGTGATGGTGTAGGCCCGACGCGCTCCCAGCCGCGCGCGCAGTCGCGTGGCCACGACGTCCTCGGTGGGTACGGACATGATGTAGGTCGGCGACCGCTGCAGCATGGTCACCCGCGCCGCCGCCTCGGCCATGGCCGGAACCAGGGTCACCGCGGTGGCACCGCTTCCGATCACCACGACACGCTTACCGGCGTAATCCAGGTCGGCGGGCCACTGCTGAGGGTGCACCAATTGGCCTCGGAAGTCCTCGATTCCGGCGAAGTCGGGGGCATAGCCCTCGTCATATCGGTAGTAGCCGCTGCACATGTACAGGAAGCCGCAGGTGAGCGCCGATTGCATGCCGTCGTGCTCGACCGTCACCGTCCAGCGCGCATCGGCCGTCGACCATGCCGCACCGACCACCTTGTGCCCGAACCGGATTCGACGATCGATCCCGGCATCGGCAGCGGTATCGCGAATGTAGTCCAGGATCGATGGCCCATCGGCGATCGCCGCGGCCTGTGTCCAGGGGCGGAAACGGTAACCGAGCGTGTGCATATCGGAATCCGAACGCACACCGGGATAGCGGAACAGATCCCAGGTGCCTCCGATCGCCGTGCGCGCCTCCAGAATCGCATAACTGCGTCCCGGGAACGCCGTCTGCAGATGGTGCGCCGCACCGATTCCCGAGAGTCCCGCGCCGACTATCAGCACATCCACATGTTCGCTCATGCCGCCACTCCCGCCTTGGCGCGGGCGCGGGCGCGCAGCCGCCGCTCCAGCACCGCGTACACGTCGTAGTAGTGGGTCGGGGCGACCCGCGCGAGCGCGTCGAACAGGTAGGCGTCGGGGCCGACCAGAATGCGGGACTTCCCGCGTTCAACTCCGCGACAGATGATTTCGGCCGCCTTGTCCGGCGAGGTCATGGTCAACGCCTCGAATTCTGCCGCCATCTCCTCATGCGAGCGGCCGTATCCCTCGGGATCCTTGCGGACCCGGGCGTTGCGCGCGATGTTGGTGGTGATCCCGCCGGGATGCACGTTCACCGCGGATACTCCGGTGCCCCGAAGTTCCTGGCGCAGAGCGTCGGTGAAGCCGCGCACCGCGAATTTCGCCGCACAGTAGGCACTTTGATACGGCATGCCGACCAAACCGAACACGCTGGAGGTGTTCACGATGGCCCCCTGGTCCTGCGCGACCAGGATGGGCAGGAACGCCCGGGTACCGTTGACGACCCCGTCGAAGTTGATCCGCCGCAACCATTCATCGTCTTCCGGTACCGCGTCGAGCACCGAGGACGACACGCCGACTCCGGCATTGTTGAACACCGCGGCCAGCGGCGCGGTCAGCCAGTCCCGGACGTCGTCGGCGAAGGCCAGTTGATCGGCGGCGTCGGCCACATCGAGCACCCGGGTCAGCACCGGGCCGGTCAGCGACGCGGCCGTCTGCTTCAGTCCGGCCTCGTCGATATCGGCGATCGCCACCGGTGACCCACGGCGGGACAGCAATTGGGCGAGACTGCGGCCGATTCCGGAGGCGGCGCCGGTGATCATGGCGGGGCGGCCGGACAGTGGCCTAGCGGTGCGGGGCATCGGTGCTCCTGGCGGTGCGGATATGGGTGTCGAGCAGGTCGGTCAGCGCCGGCCAGACACCGACGGGCAGGTCATGGCCCATGCCTGGCAGGGTGTGCAGGCGCGCACCCGCAATGGCGCGCGCGGTGCGGGTCGCGCCGGTCGGGTTCACCATCAGGTCGCGGTCTCCGTGCACAACCAGGGTCGGTGCGGCGACGGCGCCGAGTTCCGCTGTCCGGTCACCGGATTTGAGGATGCCGGCCAGCTGACGGCCGACCCCCGCCGCCGGGCGCGGATCGCGATCCCAGGTCGCCGCCGCGGCGGCGGCCACCGCGGATTCGTCGAACGGGTATCCACGCGAGGAGATGTGCCGATACATGCGGACCGCGCTCGCGATGTGCTCGTCGCGATTTCGGGCCGGTCGGCCGAACATCAATCGCCAGGTCGACAGGGCCGGTCGGCCAACGCGTGGCGCCCCGGTGGTGGACATGATCGAGGTCAGCGAGGCAACCCGGTCCGGATAGCGGGCGGCGACGGTCTGCGCGATCATCCCTCCCATCGACATGCCGACCAGATGCGCGGAGTTCAGGCCGAGGACATCGAGCAGTCCAACGGTATCGGCGGCCATGTCGGCGAGGTCGTATTGGTCTGTGTGCCAACGCTTTCGCAGCAGGTCGACCGGACCCGGCGGCCGAAACCCGAAGTGGGTGGACTTCCCGACATCTCGATTGTCGAAGCGGATGACGTTGTAGCCGAGATCCGCGAGGGGCGCGCACAACCCGTCCGGCCAGTCGTGCATTTGCTGCCCGAGCCCGGCGATCAAGACGAGTGGGATCTCGCCGCCACCCGAACGCCGGTAGCAGAGGGTGACACCGCGGCCGACGTCGGCGAGTTGGTCTTGCCCACCCGTCGCCCGGCCACCACCCCCCATCGAATCGCTACGCGATGCTTCCCTCATGCCGTCACCTGCGCGGCGTGCGTCTCAGCGGCAACGGGGGGCCGGGGCGGGCGGTGGCGCACCACGGCTCTGCCCTTCTTGGCGGGCACCAGTGCGACGCCGCGGAAGTGCGTGCGCTCGTCCGCGGCGGTGGTCGGCTCCAGCGTGAAATCCCTGAGCAGCGTGCGCAATACGATGTTCATCTCCATGGTGGCGAACGCCGCGCCGATGCAACGCCTGGCGCCGCCGCCGAACGGGATCCAGCTGAAGGTGCCCGGCCGGACTCCGACGAAACGGTCCGGATCGAAGGTGCGTGCGTTCGGGAACAGCTCCTCGTTGTCGTGCATGAGCCGGATGCTGACCAGCACGTTCTGCCCCTTGGGCAGCGTCCACCGACCCAGCTCCATCGACTCCGCGCGAATCTGGCGCGCCGTCGCGTCGACCACCGGCCGGACCCGCTGTACCTCCAGCAGCGTGGCCTCCCGCAGTGCGGAACCACCCGCATCGACCTCGGCGACCAAGCGCCGCAAAACCTCCGGATGTCTACGCAACCGTTCGATGGTCCACGAGAGAGTGGTGGCCGTGGTCTCATGCCCCGCGGTGAGCAAGGTCAGCAGTTCGTCGGCGATCTCGCTGCGAGTCATCGCGGTGCCGTCGTCGTATCGGGCCTGCAGCATCATTGCCAGCACGTCGTCACGGTCGGCGAGCCGCTCATCGGCAACGGCGCGGTCGATGAGCCTGCCGACGATCTCGTCGTAGTGGCGCCGGTGGGCGGCGAAGCGAGCCCATGGCCCGAACCGCCCCAGGAACTTTCGCGGCACCGGCACAGCGGCCAGCGCCGATCCGACCAGTACGAGTTTGGGCAGCAGCTCACGCAGCTCGTCGAATTCCCTACCCTCGGCACCGAATACGGCGCGCAGGATCACATTCAGGGTGATCCGCATCATCGAGTCCATGGTCGCGAACTCCCGCCCTTGTGGCCAGGTGGCCAGTTCGCGGATCGTTTCCTCCTCGACCAGTGTCTCGTACACGGCGAGGCGGCGCCCGTGGAACGGCGGAGTGAGCAGTTTGCGCTGTTTGCGGTGCTCGGCGCCCTGCAGCGAGAACAGCGAGCCCGGACCGAGGAACTGCCCGAGGTTGACGTCGACATTATCGGCCACGTCGGAGGACGCGGTGAACAACGCCTTGACCTCGGCCGGGTCGGACAGCACCACCATGCGACCGAACCTGGGTAGGTACACGGTGAACGCCGAGCCGTAACGGTCGTACAGCCTGCGCCACGCGTGGGTACGGCCGACCATCACCTCCAAGCCCTGCAAGAGGTCCGGAGTGGTCGGCCCGTCGGGCAATTTCACCGTGGTCATGCGGAGCTCCCAGTGTGGTACTTCTGCGTACCAACACTACGGTACGTTGATGTACCAGATGTGGCAAGGGTCACTTTCGGCCCGATCCGGCGCGCGAACGCGCAGGAAAAACCGATCGACCGGTTTTATGTGCGCTGAGCGGGGAACGCAGTATCGGTGAAGGACGAATTGGAACGTGAAAGCAAATGGGAGGTCGACCAGGTATTCACTCTTCCGATGCTCGACGACTTCGTCCCCGATAGTCGCGTCGAGAAAACCTCGGTCGAACTCACCAGCACCTATTTCGACACCGCCGAGCACGACCTGCTCTCGCACAACGTCACCCTGCGCCGCCGTGAAGGCGAGGACGAATCGGGATGGCAACTGAAGATCCCGCACCCACGCGGTCGCCTCGAACTACTCGCCCCACTGTCGAAGGATCTGCCCCACGATCTCACCGACATCGTCACCGGGGTCTGCTTGGGAAAGAAGCTGCGAGCGGTCACGCGGATCGACACCCAGCGCAACCGGCACCGCGTTCTCGGGTCGGACGGTGAACTGATTGTCGAGGTCGACGACGACACCGTGCGCGCGATACCGGCCGACGAGCCCGCGGACGTCCTAGCCTGGCGTGAGGTCGAGATCGAACTGGGCCCGCATACGAACAAGGTCCCGACGGCGCTGGTGGACAGTCTCGCCGAGGCGGGCGCGCAGTCGGCGCACTATCCGTCCAAACTCTCGCGCGCTCTACCCGAACGGTCCGAGCCCGCCGTCGGCGAATCCGCGGCGGAAGGTGCGATACGCACATACCTCCGCACCCAGATCGACGCGATCTTCACCGGCGACGTAGAGCTGCGCCGGGGCCGGGATCCGATCCACGACACCCGCGTCGCGGCGCGACGACTGCGGAGCACGCTGCGGGTGTACGGCAAGCTGTTGGATCCCCGCGCCGTCGGCGATACAGAGAACGAGCTGACGTGGTTCGCGGGCCTGCTCGGCGAAGTACGTGACTGCTACGTCCAGCGTCGCCGCCTCGCCGACCGGCTCGGGAAACTGCCGCCCGAACTCGTCCTGGGTCCGGTGGCGGCGCGAATCGACGCGACATTGCTGGAGCGTCAGCTGCCGAGCCGCAATGCACTCGCCGAGGCCATGAACACTCCCCGCTACCTGAAGTTGCTCGCGACCCTGCAGGCGTGGCAGTCGGAGCCGCCGTTCGGTCCTCGGATTCGTCGGCGCGAACTGGTCACCCGCGCCGACAAAGCCGCGCGTAAAGCCGATCTCCGCCTCGCGACCGCCCTCGCCGATCAGCGAGCCGAGTCATTGCACCGCGCACGCAAAGCCGCCAAACGGGCCCGCTACGCCGCCGAATTGCATAAGCCGGTACGAAAGTCCGGCCGTGCGAAGTCGAACATCGCGTATTACAAGAAATTGCAACGCGTGCTCGGCGACTACCATGACGGCATGGTATCGGCCGAATTCCTCTGGCGCACCGCGACATCCGCAGGCACGACAGTCGGCGAGAACGGCTTCACCTTCGGCCTGCTGTACGCCGATGAGAAGTATGCGGCCGATCGCGCACGGGAGAAGGTCGCCGAGATCGCCGCCGCACGGTAGATATCGCGGGCGCGAAGAGGGTGTGACCGCCAACGCGGCGCACCGCGGATCGCGTCTGCCGGGCAGCGGCGAATCAGATTGTCACAGTTCGGGTTTTATACTTCATTCGTTCGGTTGGCGGATATTCGTATCTGTCGCACCGAAGAGTTGGTCGAAGTCGAGTGCGCTGGGCCGGAATCCTTTGCGCTGTTCGTTTGCCTTCAGGATCTCCGCCTTGTGTGGGGTCTCCCACCACGGCAGCGTCCGCGCCAAAACCGGCGCACCGAACGACGGCAGCACAACGACGTGTCCGAGCGGGAGGGTGAGCAGGTCAGCCACCGAGAACGGCATCGCTCTGGCATGCCCTCGCGCTCGGGCAAAGAGATCGGGCAGGGAAAAGCGCGGGGGTGACGCGGTGTTGGCGGCACCCGCCTGCCCGGCTGTAGGCGTTGCCGGATAGCCCATCGCCTCGAGGTGTGCCCGTGCGAATCCGATATCTGCGAGGCCGCCGCCGATCACGCGAATATCGGCCGCGGCCCAGATGTCGGCCATACCGTCGGCACCCCAGACATTTACCCCGTGATCCCATGCCTGCAGCATGACCATCGCCATGATTCCCCGCGCGCCCAAACTGCTGTACACACGCGGTAGTTCGCGCCACCGAAGGAGTTGCGGCGTGTCGTCGAAAATCGCGAGCAGAGGAATGGGCAACATTCCATCTCTGGACATCGTGGCCATTCGCAACGCCACGTCGAGCACTGCTTCGGTCAACGCACTGATCAGTGGTGCGGCACTGCCACGACCAGGTGACGAGAGCGCGTATAAGGTGCCATTTTGCGCGATGAATTCATGCTCATCGAACATCCTGCGGTCATTGCTGCGCGTGATCCACGGCTCCAGGCCGGAGGACCGCAAGCAGCGCATTATCCGGATGGCGGCAGCGAAGACGCGATCGCGAGCCCGGGGGTCGCCGTTGTACGTCGAAGACAGGACGGCGGCGGCTCGCTGATGGTTCGCCTGACGCATAATCACGATCGGTTCGAAGTCGTGCGGACTTGTCAGCCAGTCGAAGACATCCATGATGGATCGCCGTCCCACCGCGGCAGCCAAGAACAGATTGGCCAGCAGGTCCTGGCAATCCGCGGCGGCCGGCATATCCGAGTCGGCGTCGAAACCGTCGGCACTGTCCGCGAAGTGCGCCACCAGCCTTGCGGCCCGCATTTCCGCACCGTCCCGCTCAGGATCGACCCAGGCCAGCGGATCCCAGCACCATGATGGTTGCTCACCAGCGAGACCGTGCGGATCGAACACGAAAGTCGGACTCCCCTTCGCTTCCCTCACCTCGCGGGTCAGGTCGACCACATCGCGTTTGGTGGAGGTCACGAAAACAGCGCCGATCGCGTCCAGAATTGCCGGCACAACTCGCGCCGACGTCTTTCCACGGCGTGGACCCACAATGTCGAGCTGGGTGTCACCGTAAGAGGCGTACAACGGTTTGCCACCCCGCACCGAAACGCCCAGGGGTACCCCGGGCGCATCGGCGTAACCAAGTCGCAGCCCACGTTCCGTAGCCTTCTGGCGAGCACCCGCTTCGGTGAAGGGCGCCAGCTCCCGCCGTGTGGCACGCAGAATCGGCTTTCGCCGAACGATCGGATTCATCAACAGCAACGGTTCCCCGTCCGTTGGCAACGGATCCGGGGTCGTGGCAACCGGTATCCGGACCTGCGATTCGACGGTGGGGGGCTGTTCGGGCGGACCGGAGTGTCCGATATTGCGGGCGAAGAGGAATCGGTTCGAGTATCCAGCGCTGTGACGGTCCGGTCGCGGTTTACCTTCGAGTACCAGCAGGTCGGCGGCCCGGCGGAAAATATCGTCGAGGGTGAGTCCGGGCCCCGCTTCCGGGTTGCCGTGCTCGACAACGTCGATGAACGCCTTGGTGAAAAACGTTTGCGGTCTGCGATGTTCGTCTTCGAGCTGATACCACGCCGTGGAATATGGGCCGGTCGCCATCATCAAGTAGGCGCCCGGAGCGGGCGGCAGCTCGATTGTTCCGGAGAGTGTGCCGTTCGGGTTCACCGCCAGACCGGCAAAGCAGCAATCCAGAATCGCGATCTTCGTGGTCGCCCTGCTCGCACGAAAGGCATGTCGCACCTGATCGAAAGGGATGCTCGTGGTCGTGCGCCTGCTGCCTCGGGTGGACGTGTCACGAAACGCCAAGCACAACCGGTCATCCTGGTCGTATTGCCCATGTCCGACGAAGTAGAACAGGGCGATATCACTCGCCTGCTCGAACTTCTCGACCAATTCATCCGCCAGATTTCCCGGCAGACGCTGATTGCCGACCACGAATACCCGCTCGCTCGGCCAGCCACATAACGGACCGGCCAGCAAATCCGCCATCCGCTGGAGGCTGTGGCGCGCCGCGGGCACCGGCGCCAACTCCGAGTAATCCCAGGTGCCGATAAGGATCGCCTGGGAACGGGAGAAGTTTCCGTCAAGGGCGTCCGGCATCGATCACCTTCTGGATCAGCGCCACGCATCCGCACCCCGTGGCAGTGTGCCCCACTCTATCGGGTCGGGTGAAAGTCTTTCTGCCGCAATCAGTGTTGTCGCAGAAGATCGACGACGTCGCTCACTCCGGATCCGTCAAGTCCAGACCGAGGTGTTCGATGTGGTAGACGGCTTCGTCGAGCAGTAACGCGACGTGATCGTCGTACAGGCTGTAGATCACGCTGCGTCCGTTGCGCATGCCGGTGACCAGGCCCATGGCCCGTAACAGCCGAAGTTGATGCGATACGGCGGATTGTTCCATCTCGACCGCCTCGACCAGGTCGCCGACCGAGCACGGCCCTTGCCGTAGCCGCGTCAGTATCCGCAGCCGATTCGGCGTCGCCAGCGCTCGCAGCGTCGCAGCGACGGTCGCCGCCGAGTCCGCGTCCAGTTGCGTCGGCGGTGTCGCTCTGCCCTGGACTACATGTCCCACGACCGATACTGTACCGCTCAGCAAATATATGGAGACATCTTCATATATTCCTGCATCGACGCTCTCGACTCGACGTCCGTACGGAGTATTCGCATCGTCCTCGTCGGACTCGACGACATGCGGCTGCTCACCAACCGGAGGCGCAGTGGGGGTATCAGACCCCCGCGGGGATCTTCTTGGCGTCCTTGCGGATCCCGAAGGCGGTGACGATCTCCATGATGCCGAGCACGATCAGCCAGATGCCCGCGACAAGAACCAGGGTCGCCGTCGAGGTGATCGGCCACACGATCAGCACCACACCGGCGATCGCGGTCAGCACACCGAAGAATATCTGCCAGCCGCGACCCGGGACCGGCTCGGAGATCGCGGCCACCAACAACGAGATGCCGCGAAACAGCCATCCGATGCCGATCCACAACCCCAGCAGAAGGATCGAGGTCAACTCGTCACGAAAGCAGAAAATGCCGATGATGATCGACAGCACGCCGGTGATGAATGCAAGCACCCGCATGCCAGTGCTGACGTGGGTGCCGAAGGCCGCGATCAACTGCAGGACGCCGGAGACCACCAGATAGATACCGAAGAGGATGCCGACGACGACCAGGGTCGGACCCCGCCAGATCAGCATCATGACACCAAGGATCACCGACAGGATGCCGATGACCAGAACCGATTGCCAGGCACTCTTCGCAAGCGACTGCAGAGGGCCCTCGAGCACACTGTTTGTGGTCATGACGTGATGTTATGCCGTGCGCAAGAGGTTTTCTGAGCATTTGCTATATAACGCGCCGGGTGCCTACACCGCTCTGACCGGCCGATCTATTCCTTGGCGGCGGCGATGTTCACCATCCAGGCCACGCCGAATTTGTCCTGGCACATGCCGAACTCGTCGCCCCACATCTGCTTCTCCAGCGGCACCGTGACCGCGCCACCGGCCGACAGTTTCTCCCAGTAGCCGCGCAGTTCGTCCACGTCGTCACCGCTGAGGCTGACCGAGATGCTGCTGCCCGGGTGGTATTCCATACCTGGCGGGGTGTCCGCCGCCATCAGGGTGAAGCCGCTCTGCGTCTCCAGCATGCCGTGCATGATCAGGTCCGCGCCGGGCGCGTCCTTGTCGCCGAATTCACCGAAGGTGCTGAGGGTCAGCTCACCGCCGAACACCTCGCGATAGAACTCGAGGGCCGAGCGCGCGTTCTCGTCGAAGCCGATGTACGGATTGAGCCTGGAGACCATGGGAATGCTCCTTAGCTGTAGGTGCCGCCATCAGCGAGATTACTGCCATGGACAACCCGATGTGACCGATAGCGCCGCACTCGCCCGGTGTTTACCGCCGTTGCGCTCGGGGAAGTCATCCCTCAGTGGCTCTCCCCGTTGCGCACCGGCACGGTCGTACGGACGAGTCTGGTTGGTGAGTCTCTGGTGGCTAGGAGTAGAGGGTGGCGGTAGTACTCGTGCTGCAGGCACGTGGACTGGGTGACTTACTCACCGCGGTCCCGGCGCTTCGTGCGCTGCGACGGGCCAAGCCGCGCGACCACATCGTGCTCGCCGCCCCGCAACGGCTGAAACCGATCGTGGACATCATCGCCTCCGTCGACACCATGGTGCCCACCGCCGACGTGACCGCATTGCGCTGGGACGGCCCCACACCGCAGCTCGCGGTGAATATGCACGGCCCGAGCGCCGAGAGCATTGTCGAGCTGACAAGGACCGAACCCGACCGCATCCTGAGCTACCGCAACGCGGCATTCCCGGATCTGGACGGCCCGGTCTGGCAGCCCGATATGCACGATGTCGAGCGCTGGTGTCATCTCATGGAGTCCGACGGCATCGTCGCGGACCGGCGCAATCTGGGCTTGGTGCCGCCGGTCGCCACCACCAGCCACCGCGACTGCGTCGTGGTGCATATCGGTGCGGGCGCCCCGGCGCGGCGCTGGCCGCCGGATCGGTTCGCCGCCGTGGTCCGGCATCTCCTGGTCCTCGGCCGCGAGGTGGTGCTCACCGGCGACGAATTCGAACGCGATATCGCGCTGAACGTCGCGGCGCGGGCCGGCCTCCCGGTACACCGGGTACTCGCGGGCGAGCAGAACCTCATCGAACTCGCCGCCACCGTCGCAGAGGCGGCGCTGGTCATCTGCGGTGACACCGGCGTCTCACATCTGGCCACCGCGTTCGGCACCCGGACGGTGCTGTTGTTCGGCCCGACGTCGCCGCGCTGGGGCGGACCACCGCCGCACCTGCTCGGCAGGCATGCCGTGCTGTGGGCCGGTCAGGTCGGCGACCCGGACGCCGACACCCCCGATCCCGGACTGCTGCGCATCGGGGTCACCGAAGTCATCGCCGCCGTCGATAAACAGCTGACCCAGCGCACCTGGCCGGGTACCGGCACCGAGCGCCGACGCTCGCCGTACCGCCGCGTCGGCTGAACCCGGGTCGCGTTCGCACCGCAGTGCCAGCCGGTGGGAGATCTCGTTCAGCTCACACCTCGGCCCGCGCGTCGCTGAGGGCGGCGGCATAGGCGGCGAGGGCGCTCGGCCAGAACTGTTCCAAATAGTCGCGCGCGTCGCCGAGACCGCGTGGGTCCAGCGAGTACAGCCGCCGCGTCCCTGCCGGGCGCACCATGACCAGCCGGGCGGCACGCAGCACCTTCAGGTGCTGCGAGACGGCGGAACTGGTGATGCCGACCGTCGCGGCCAGTTCCCCGACCGACCGCGGAGCCTGCGGTAACGCCTCGAAGATGGCGCGGCGAGTCGGGTCAGCGAGAGCTTCCAGCGCTAGAACTCCGTTAGTGGCCACTTAAATAGTGTGATCAACTAGCGGGCTGCTCGTCAAATCACCGATTTACAGCATTTCCCCAGGTCGACTCACGATCCGCGCCATTCCGTTATCTCTCCGTGATCTTCCGTCAGGGCTTTTACCTTGCTGTGATGGTAGCCACAAGGTTACTGACCCTGCATAACGCTCCCGTACGTTCGAGTCATGCCCGTGACCGATCTGTTATTTTCTCGTCAGCCCGGCGCGACCCGCTCCCGCCGCTACCGCGTCGCCACCCGTGTGGTGGCCGCGTCCGCCGTCGTTACCGCCGCGTTCGGCGTGTTGGCCGCCACCAACCAGCCCGACTCCGACACCGGCCACACCAATGCCGCCGCGTCCGTGAGCGCCGATTCCCTCGCCGCCCCGGCCGCGCCCGCCCCGGACGCGCCCATCCCGGCTGCGCCCGCCCCGGACGTGCCCGCCCCGGACGCGGCGTCCATCAACTCTCTCACGCCGCCCGAACCGCCGCCCGTAGCGCCGCCCGCTCCCGAGCCCGCGGTCTGGGAGCAGAACAACATTGCCGCTGAGCCTCCCCGGCCGCTCACCGTACGTCCCGTCGGGGGTGTGCTGACCTCCAACTTCGGCATGCGCTGGGGTGCCATGCACGCCGGACTCGACTTCGGCGACCCGCTCGGCGCTCCGATCGCGTCCGTGACCGACGGCGTCGTGATCGAAGCGGGTCCCGCCTCCGGTTTCGGCCTGTGGGTGCGCGTGCAGCAGGACGACGGCACCGTCGGCGTCTACGGGCACGTGAACGACATCCTGGCCTTCGTCGGCCAGGAGGTCCGCGCGGGCGACATCATCGCCACCGTGGGCAACCGCGGCTATTCGACCGGCCCGCACCTGCATTACGAGGTGCACGAGCCCGGCATCGGTGCGATCGACCCGAGGCCTTGGCTGGCCGCACGCGGCATCGACGTCGGCTTCGCCGACTGACATCCCGCACCTCGCGAGTGCAATGAGGGGCTCGCGACTGACCGGACCGACCTGACCAATGCCCGCGAACAAGGATGTTCGCGGGCATTTGTCGTATCCGGGCCCCTACCGCAGTGGCGAGCATCGGTGCGGCCTAGCACCCGGGTACTGGATCCGAATGGTGCCGCGGCGGGACGTGTTCGGGTATGTCGAATCCCTAGCGTCGAAGCATGTCGACGATCGATATCGATTCCGCCATAACGAATTCCACGCCCGGACGGCACCGCCGCACGGCCGGACTACCCCGTGGAGGACGGCTGCACCGTCCGCTGCTGGCCATGGTGTACGCCATGACGGCACTGGCTGTCATCTCGGCCATCGGCATGCTCGTCGACGATCGCCAACTGCTCGGTGAGTCGGTGTGGTTGAAGCCGTTGAAGTTCGGGGTCGCATTCGCGCTCTACGGGCTGACGCTGGCCTGGCTGCTGTCGTTGCCGCACCGGGGCCGCCGGGCCACCTGGTGGCTCGGCACCATTTTCGCGGTCACCGGCTTCCTGGATGTCGGATTCATCGCGGTACAGGCCGCCCGCGGCACCTTCAGTCATTTCAACAACTTCGACCTCGACCCGGTGAACACCATCGGACAGCAGATATTCATGTCCGGCGTTCCGGGTTTGTTCCTCGCGAATCTTGTTATCGTGCTGATTCTTTCGTGGCAGCGACTAGTGGACCGGCCCACCGCGCGGGCGATCCGCGCCGGACTGGCGCTGGCGGTGCTCGGCATGGCACAGGCCTATCTAATGGGGTACACCGGCAAACAGCGGGTGCTCGACGCCGACGGCGCCGTCGTCGAACTGATCGCCGGGCACACCGTGGTCGACGCGGCCACCCGCACCGAGGCGACCCGAGACGCGGTCGGCATGCCGATCACGCACTGGAGCACCATCGGCGGCGATCTGCGGATACCGCACTTCGTCGGGCTGCACGGAATCCAGGCGCTACTCCTCGCCGTGGTCGCGTTGGCCCGGCTGGCGCCGCGCTATCCCTGGCTTCGCGCAGAACGCACCCGTGCCGAGCTGATCGGGGTGCTGGCACTGGGCTACACCGGACTGTTCGCACTGGTGTTCTGGCAGGCGATGCGCGCACAACCACTCACCCACCCGGACTCCGCCACTCTCGGCGTTTTCGCGGGACTGATCTCGGTCGTCGCCGGGCTGACCGTGCTGGTCTATCTGCGGGCCCGGCCGCGGGCCGGGCTCACCGGAGGCGCTCGGCCTCTCTCGTGAGCTCGACCAGAGTTTTGCTCAACATCGCCAATTCGCTGGTGTCGGCGCCCTCCTCGATCGCGATCGCCACATCCTCGGCCGCGCAGCGGGCGGCGAACCAGCGATCGGCGAGGTTCGCCGCCTCCTGCGCGCTGAGCACGACAGAGTCATTGGGAATCCCGGTCCCCTTCAGACTGTTGCGGTGCTCGTAGGCGCGTTGGCGACAGGATTGACGGCAGTACCGGCGACGGCGTCCGGCCTCCGATTCGTTGATCTCCCGCCCACACCACAGGCAGCAGGAAAGCACGCGGCGCGACATGAGGCAGAACATTAATGCTTCCCCCGCCCAACACGCCCACAGGTCCCGGGAATCGGTGCGGCCGGGGCGGCGACCGGCCCGGGGCTTGGTCGGGGAAACCCACCCGAC
The DNA here is from genome assembly GCF_040654375.1 of Nocardia sp. NPDC050710. Classification (NCBI taxonomy): domain Bacteria; kingdom Bacillati; phylum Actinomycetota; class Actinomycetes; order Mycobacteriales; family Nocardiaceae; genus Nocardia; species Nocardia sp. NPDC050710. The sequence continues at coordinate 167,844 of NZ_JBFAHV010000013.1, forward strand.
CGACTACACTAGAACGGTTCACCGTCGCCGGGGCGGGGAACTAATGAGGCAGGCCCGTTCGTTGCACTGATGGTCCAGCGAGCGCGCGACGTGCTCGTCCGGACACGGTCGCAGCGCAACACAGACTCGAGCACACAGGGAGAGGCACACCATGGCAGATCGCGTACTCCGGGGCAGTCGGCTCGGAGCGGTGAGCTACGAGACCGATCGCGACCACGACCTGGCTCCGCGTCGGATCGCCCGGTACCGCACCGATAACGGCGAGGAATTCGATGTTCCCTTCGCCGACGATGCCGAAATCCCCCCGACCTGGTTGTGCCGTAACGGTCAGGAAGGCGTCCTGATCGAGGGCACCACCCAGGAGACCAAGAAGGTCAAGCCCCCGCGCACCCACTGGGACATGCTGCTGGAGCGTCGCAGTAAGGATGAGCTCGAGGAACTGCTCAAGGAACGCCTCGAACTCCTCAAGACCCGCCGCCGGGCGTAAGACAGACCGAAGGCCGCCTCCGTCGATCGAATCGACGGAGGCGGCCTTCGCTGTATCTAGTGGCTGGCGACCTTGCGGTAACGCAGCAGCGCGAGCGGGACAGCCACCGCGAGAATCGCGATCGAACACGCGATGGCGTATCCGACGCAGTGATCGGCGGCCCAGCCGCTGGGCGGCACGAACGACGGCGGCGAACCGTTGTCGAAAAGTTCGCGCCCGGCCGCGGATACCGCGGTGATCGGATTCCATTCCGCGATGGTGCGCAGCGGTCCCGGCAGCGTCTCCGCGGAGATGAACGCCGAGGATATGAAGGAGAGTGGGAAGAGCCAGATCAAACCCGCGCTCTGGGCCACCTCGACGGTCGGCGACAACAGACCGGTGAGCGCCCCCACCCAGGACATGGCGAAGGCGAACAGCAGAATGATGCCGAAAGCGAGCGCGGCATCGGCGATCCCGCCGTTGATACGCCAGCCCACTACATAACCGCAGCCGACCATGACCGCGAGGCTGAGGATATTGACCACCAGATCCGAGAGGGTGCGGCCCATCAGCACGGCCAGCCGCGACATCGGCAGCGTGCGCATCCGGTCGATGATGCCCTTGTGCAAATCCCCCGCCAGGCCGACGGTGGTGAAGGCCGCGTTGAAGGCGACCGTCTGCGCGAAGATTCCGGCCAGCAGGAATTCCCGGTACTGGCTGCCGCCCAGCGAGGCGCCGAAGATGTAGGCGAACAGGAATACGAACATCAGCGGCTGAATGGTCGCGGTGACGAGCAGGGTCGGCACCCGCAGGATGGTCAGCAGGTTGCGGTAGGCGACGATCGCGCTGTCGCGGAAGATCCGCAACCGCGGCGCCGGAATCTCCTGGGACATGTCCGGCCGCACCGGCTTCGGCGCGGAATCCACTGACGCTTCGTCGTCCACGACGGTACCGGCGACACTCACGACATGATCTCCTCTTGTACGTCATCGGTTTCCGGCTCGGTGGCGGCGCCCGCCGCGGAAGTGCCGGTGAGGGAAAGGAATACGTCGTCCAGAGTGGGCCGGTGTACCTCCGCGTCGACCACGCAGACGCCGGCGTCGTCGAGTCGGCGCAGCGCCTCGACCATGGTGCGCGAACCGTCGCCGATCACGATCGACACCTCGACGGTCCCCGGCTCGTACACGGGTTCCCCGATGCCGACCTGGGCCAGCACCGCGAGTGCGGGCGCCGTCTCCTGGCCCGCGGCCAGGGTGATGGTGAGCCGGTCGCCGCCGATGGAGGTCTTCAGCTCGTCGGCGGAGCCGCGGGCGATGACCCGGCCACGGTCGATGACGGTGATGCGGTCCGCGAGCAGGTCGGCCTCTTCCAGGTACTGGGTGGTGAGCAGCACGGTGGTGCCGTCATCGACGAGATCGCCGATGACCTTCCACATATCGAGCCGACCCCGCGGGTCCAGTCCGGTGGTCGGCTCGTCCAGCACCACCACCGCGGGCCGCGCGACCAGCGCGCCCGCCAGGTCGAGCCGACGTGCCATACCGCCGGAGTAGGTGCCCGCGCGTCGGTGCGCGGCGTAATCGAGGCCGAGCGCGCCGAGTAGTTCGGCGGCACGGGCCGTCGACTGCCGCGGCGACATGCCGTACAGCCGAGCCACCATGCGCAGGTTCTCGTATCCGGAGAGGTTGGCGTCGACGGCGGCGTACTGGCCGGACAGACCGATGCGCCTGCGCGCCCCCGCCGGATCGCGCAATACGTCGACACCCGCGACGCGCACCGATCCGGCGCACGGGCGTAGCAGTGTGGTGACGATCCGCACCGTCGTGGTCTTGCCCGCGCCATTGGGCCCGAGCAACCCCATCACCGTGCCCGAAGGGATCTGCAGATCGATATCGTCGAGCACCCGCACCTTGCCGTAGTTCTTGACCAGGCCGCGCACTTCCACCGCAAGACTCATGGCCGCACCTCGCTTTCGCTCGGTTCCGGCATGGGGCGCGACGCCGCGCCGACCATGCTCACGACCGCGCACCGCCGGCGTTCAGCGCGTCGGACGCGCCCGTCGGGCGCGAGGCCAGACGCCCGCGCAGTACGGCAGTGCGCACCAACGCGCCGAGTTCGTGGAAACCTGGTTCGTTGCCGCCCGGCGCCGCGGAGTCCGTGGCACTGCCGGACATCGGCAGCACCCGAGGGTGCTGCGGCGCCGGGCCGGCGGCTGCTCGCTCACGCTGACTCACTCGGTATTCTCCTTCGCAGTTCCGTTGGCGCCGTCGAGATGCCGGTGCAGCACCGGTCCGATCACGGCGAGCGATTCGGGTGTGGCCATGGCCGCATGGCGGCACGGCAGTTCGTGATCGAGGACCGCGCCGGTGACGAATGGTTCCCAGGCCGCCGCACGGCGGGCCGGGTCGGCCTGATTGATCTCGTCGGCACCCGCTGTAAAGAACAGCAAGTCGCCGTCGAAGGTGCGGGGCCGGAAGCCGTGCGCGAGCACGGTGCCGTTGGCGTAGCCCGTGTAGAGCCGCTCGAGGTGCTCGACGGTGAGCGCCGCGAACGGGCCTGGCCGCGAGTGCAGCAGGTCCGCCGCCTCGCTCAGGGTGATCTCCGGGTCGAGCTCGGCACCCTCGTCGAGCAGGTCGCTGCCGAACTCACCGACGATTTCGGCAACGCTCGGGATGGCGTGCTCCAGCCATTCGTCGGAGAGCTGGTAGCTGTCCATCATCGACAGCAGCGCGACCTGATCGCCCGCTTCCTGCAGCTGCACCGCCACCTCATGCGCGATCAGGCCGCCCAGCGACCAGCCGAGCAGGTGGTACGGCCCGGACGGCTGGACCGACTTGATGTGGGCCACATAGTGTCCGGCGGCCTCGGCGATCGAGTCGAACCCGTCCTCCCCGGCCACATGCGGGGACTGCAACCCGTACACCGGACGGTCCGGCGCGAGGTGCGCGGTCAGGCCGGAGTAGCACCAGGACAGACCGATCGCGGGATGGATGCAGAACAGCGGGGCACGGCTGGAGGCCTGCCGCGGCCGGATCGGCAGCACCGGCGCGAGCGCGGCCGCCATGGCCGCCGCCGGTCCCGCGGCACCGTCCACCCGCGCCGCGATGGCGGCGGGTGTGGCCTCGCCGAACATCAGCTGCACCGGCAGGTCGATGCCCTCGGCGCGCAGTTGCGCCACCACCTTGGTGGCCAGCAGCGAATTGCCGCCGAGCTCGAAGAACCCGTCGTCGACGCCGACCGAATCCGCACCGAGCACCGTGGCGAAGGCCGCGCACAGCGCCGCTTCGGTCGGGGTGCTCGGCGCCCGGTAGCCGACGGACGCGGCGAACACCGGTTCCGGCAGCGCCGCGCGGTCGAGCTTGCCGACCGGGCTGAGCGGCACCTCGTCGAGCAGCATGATCGATTGCGGCACCATGTAATTCGGTACCAGCGTGGCCACATGCTCGAGGAGCTCCAGCACGGTGACCGCGGTCCCGGTCCGCGGCTTGACATACGCCACCAGCGCGGTGGTGCCCGCAGGGGTGCGGTATCCGATGGTGGTCGAGAATTCCACATTCCCGTGCCGGGCCAGCGCCGCGTCGATCTCGCCGAGTTCGATGCGGAAGCCTCGGATCTTGACCTGGTGATCGGTGCGGCCGACATACTCGATCTCGCGGGCCAGCGGCACTACCGATCCCGAAGACGGTACGGACACACCGGTCTTCACCGACCGCCTTGCCCTGGAGACGTTCACCGACGGCGCCTCCGACTGCCTCGCCCCGCCGAACCACCGCACCAGGTCGCCGGTGCGGTACATCCGGTCTCCCGGCTTACCGAACGGATTGGCGACGAAGCGCTGCGCGGTCAGGCCGGGACGATTCAGGTAGCCGCGGGCGAGTGCGTTACCAGCGAGGTACAGCTCACCGGTGACGCCGACCGGCGTCGGGTGCAGGCGCTTGTCCAGGATGGTGGCGTTCACGCCGCGGATCGGGCCGCCGATGGTGATCGGCCCGCCCGGCACCATGGGCTGCGAGATCACCGTGACGATGGTGGTCTCGGTCGGCCCGTACGCGTTGTACAGGTTGCGGCCGGGCGCCCAGCGTGTGACCAGATCCGGCGGCAGTGCCTCGCCGCCGACCAGAACGTGCGCCAGTTCGGTGACCCCGGTCGGATCCACCGTGCCGAGCGCGGAGGTGGTGATGAACGCGTGGGTGATCCGCTCCTCGATGAAAACCCGCGCCAGGTCCGCGCCACCGACCACGCCGGGTGGCGTGATCACCAGACTCGCGGCGCCGCCGAGTGCGAGCAGCAGGTCCAGCATGGCGGCGTCGAAGCTCGGCGTCGCGAAATGCAGGACCCGGGAGCCGGGTTGGACGTCGAAACGCTGTGCGGTCTCCGCGGCGAAATTGGACAGGCCGCCATGCGTGACGACCACACCCTTCGGGGTTCCGGTGGAGCCCGAGGTGTAGATCACGTACGCCGGATTGTCCATCCGCAGCATCGAGGTCCGCTCCCCCGCCGCGATCGGGGCGTCCGAGGCGTCGAGCACCATTGCCCGGAAATCCGGATCGTCGAGCACGATCCACTCGACACCGTCGGGCAGCTCGTCGTGGTACTCGGCGAGCGTGATGCCCAGTTCCGCACCGGAATCCGACAACATGTGACTGATCCGGTGGGCCGGATACAGCGGGTCGACCGGTACGAACGCCGCGCCTGCCTTGGCCACCGCGAGCACCGAGGCCACCGATTCGACCGAGCGCGGAATCCCCAGTGCGACCAGGGTTTCCGGGCCCACTCCGCGATCGATGAGGACCCGGGCCAGCCGGTTGGTCCACCGATCGAGGGCGTCGTAGGTGATCTGGGTGTCGTCGGAACGCAGCGCGACGGCCTTGCGGTCGATCGCGGCGGCGGCCTCGAACAGGTCCGGGAAGGTGATCGGACGGTCCGGCTGCGCGCCGCGCACCGGGGCCAGCCCGGACCATTCGCCGGGATCCAGCAGTTCCAGATCGCCCACCGGGGTGGTCGGGTTGGCCGCCACCGCGGCCAGCAGCCGCATCAAGCGCTTGCCGAGCCGCTGTGCGGTCGCCTCGTCGAACAGGTCGGCCGCGTAGTTGACCGCCACGGCGATACCGTTCGGTTCCCGCTGTGTGGCACCGCCGCCGGACTCGGTGTGCGACTCGGTCAGGGTGAACTGGAGGTCGAACTTCGCGATCCCGGTGTCCACATCGTCGGCCTCGATCCGTAGCCCGGGCAGTTCCAGCACTCGCACCGGATGGTTCTGCACCGAGAGCATCACCTGGAACAGCGGGTGATGCGACTGCGAGCGCGCCGGATTCAGCACCTCGACCAGGCGCTCGAACGGCAGGTCGGCGTGCGCGAAGGCATCCAGGTCGGTATCGCGCACGTGGTGCAGCAGGTCGACGAAACGCGCGCCGGGGTCGATCCTGGTGCGCAGCACCAGGGTATTGACGAACATGCCGATCATCCGGTCCAGCGCGGGGTGACCGCGGCCTGCGATCGGGGTGCCGACGCAGATGTCATCGGTACCGGTCATCCGGTGCAGCAGCACGGCGAGCGCGGTGTGCAGCACCATGAACATGCTGACGTTGTTACTGGTCGCCACCGCCTGCAGTTCCCGGTGGGTGAACGCGTCGATTCCGCACTCGACGATGCCGCCGCCGTAGGACGGGACCGGCGGCCGCGGACGATCCGCGGGCACGGTCAGCAATTCGGGGCTGCCCGCCAGGGTGTCACGCCAGTAGTCGAGTTGCTTGCGCAGGACCGATTCCGAGTCGTCCTCGGTGCCGAGCGTATCCCGCTGCCACAGTGTGTAATCCGCGTACTGCACCTGCGGCTCGGCCCAGTCCGGCCGCTGCCCCGCGGCGATCGCCCGGTAGGCCTCGGCCACGTCGGCGGCCAGCGGTTCCAGCGACCAGCCATCCATCGCGATGTGGTGCGCGACCAACACCAGCACATTCTCCGTCGAGGACGCGGGCGGGCAGGCGCCCTCCGTGTCCGCCTGCTCGGAGATCGTGATGAGCGCGGCGCGCAGCGGCACCGTTTCGGCCAGGTCGAAACCGGGTGCGGCGAAGCGGCGGACCGCGTCGGGGACCTCATCCGGGGTCACGGTGGCGACGAACAGGGTGATCGCCGCGTCCTCCGGATCCAGTACCTGTTGCACCGGCGCACCGTCGATCTCGGGGAATACCGTGCGCAATGTTTCGTGCTTGCGCTGCACCGCGTGCAGCGCCTCGACCAGCGCGTCCACCGCCAATTCGCCACGCAGTCGCAGCACCACCGGAATGTTGTAGGCGCCCGCGGCATGCTCGGAGCCGGGTGCGGCGCCGCCCGCATCGTTGAAGCGGTTGAGGAACCACAGCCGTTGCTGGGCCGCCGAGAGCGGGATCCGATCCGGACGCACCCGGCGCACCAGAGCGGGCCGATCGTCCGCGCGCACCGGATCGGCAGCCAGCAGCGCGGCCAGCTCCGCGACCGTCGGACTCGTGAAGACGGCACGCACCTCGAGCCTGGTATTGCTCGCGGCGGCCAGCCGGGCCACGAGTTGCGTTGCCAGCAGTGAGTTTCCGCCGATGTCGAAGAAGCTGTCGGCGGCGCTCACTGCCTTCGCGCCCACCAGTTCACCCATCACCCGGGCGACCAGCCGCTCGGATTCGGTCTCCGGCATACGCGCCGACGGGGCGGCGCCGAACTGCGGCTCCGGCAGGGCGGCCCTGTCCAGCTTGCCGACCGGGGTCAGCGGGATCCGGTCCAGCACCGCGATGGCGGACGGAACCATATGCGCCGGAAGCTGTTCGGCGACGTGGGCGCGCAGTACCTCGACGTCCACCCCGGACTGTTCGTCGGCGGGCTGCACGAACGCGACGATTCGGTCCGCGCCCGCGACGCGACGCACTTCGGTGTGCGCGAACCGCACGGCCGGGTGTCCACCGAGCACGTTGGTGATCTCGCCGAGTTCGATACGGAAGCCGCGCATCTTCACCTGGAAATCGCTGCGACCGAGGTACACCACCTCACCCGCACCGTCCCAGCGCACCACGTCGCCGGTGCGGTACATCCGGGCGCCAGGAGGCCCGTACGGGTCGGCGACGAACCGGGCCGCCGTCAGCGCGGTGCGATCGAAGTAGCCACGCGCCACACCGAATCCACCCAGGTACAGCTCACCGGGCACGCCGACGGGCACCGGGCGCAGCCGCTCGTCCAGTATCAGCGCACGGGCACCGCGCACCAGCGAGCCGATGGTGATCGGCGCGCCGACCACCATCGGTCCCGTGAAGGTGATGACGACCGTGGTCTCGGTCGGCCCGTATCCGTTGTACAGCCGCCTGCCCGGCGCCCAGCGGGCGACCAGGTCGGGACCGCATGCCTCGCCGCCCACCATGAGCGAAGCCAGGTGCGGCAACGGCCAGCGATCGCGGTCGATGGTGGCCAGCGCCGCCGTGGTCATGAATGTGTGGGTGATCCGTTCGCGCTCCATCAGCGCGGCGAGTTCGTCGCCGCCGTAGATATCCGGCGGGCAGATCACCATCGCCGCCCCCGAACCGACCGCGAGCAGCAGGTCGAATACGGACGCGTCGAAGCTGGGCGTGGAAAAGTGCAGGGTACGCGCCTCGTGATCGACGTACATCCGTTCGCGGATCTCATCGGCGAAGTTGGACAGTCCGCCGTGGGTGACCGCTACGCCCTTGGGTTTTCCGGTCGAGCCGGAGGTGTAGATCAGGTACGCGAGGTCGGCGATCCGGGTGGTGCGCAACTGTTCCGATTCATCGATCGGGCCGTCGTCTCGCGCCGCCAGTTCGGCGACGAACTCGGGGTCGTCCAACAGCAGCCAATCCGTGGCCGAGCCGGAACCGTCGAGGTCCTGGCCCGCAGGCCGGAGCGTGTCGGCCCACTCGGCGTCGGTGACGCCCACCCGGCAACCGGAGTCGACCAGCATGTAGCGGATCCGATCGGCCGGGTACTTCGGGTCGACCGGTACGAAGGCGGCGCCGGACTTGGCCACTGCGAGCATCGTGACGACGGACTCGATGGATCGGGTGAGACCGAGTGCGACCCGGTCCCCGGTGCCGAGGCCACGCGCGATCAGTTCCCGCGCCAAGCGATTCGAGCGCTGATCCAACTCCGCGTAGCTGAGTGTGGCGCCACCCTCCGCCGCGTAGTGCACCGCAGGGCGCTGCGGATAGCGGCGGGCGGTCGCGGTGAAGTACGCGGCCAGTGTCCACTGCGGGGTGGTCGGCCCGCCGGTCGCCGGTGCGAGCAGCCGCCGTTCACGCTCGGTCCTCGCGTCGATATTGCGGACCGGAACCCGCGGGTCGGCGGCGATCGTGGCCAGCACCCGCAGGAACCGGTCGGCCAGGATCTCGACCGTATGTGCATCGAAAATCTCTGCGGCATAGATGAATTCGAAAGCACTCCGCGGTTCGACCGCACCCGCGGTGCGGGCAACCCGGAGTTCCAGGTCGAACTTGGCCAGCGCGATATCGAGTTCCTCGGCACGCAGAGTCAGACCCGGAAGTTCCAGCGGCGGCACCCAATCGTCCTGGACGGTCAGTGCCACCTGGAACAGCGGCGGCCGGTTGGTCGCCCGCACATCCTGGCCCAGCTCCTCGACGATCCGCTCGAAAGGCACATCGGCGTGTGCCAACGCGGCCAGTTCGGTATCCCGGTCGGTGTGCAGCAGTGTCTCGAACGTGCTGTCGGGGTTCACATCCGAACGCAGCACCAGCGTATTGACGAACATGCCGACCAACTCGTCGAGCTTGGTATCGGATCGGCCTGCCACCGGGGTGCCGATCACGATGTCACGCCCGCCGGTGACGATGCGCAACAGCACCGCGAGCGCGGAACGCAGCACCATGAACATGCTCACGCCCTGATCGGCGGCGAGCCGGGCCAGCGCCTCCTGCATCGGCTTCGGCACGGTGAACCGTACGGTGCCGGCCTCGTGACCGGGCTGCGCGGGCCGCGGCCGGTCGTAGGGCAGCGGCAGTTCCTCGGGCAGATCGGCCAGTGCCGTACGCCAGTAGTCCAGTTGGGTGGCGGCGACGCTGGCGGGATCGGTTTCGTCGCCGAGGCTCGCCCGCTGCCACAGCCCGAAGTCGGCGTACTGCACCGGAAGTGGGGCCCAGCCGGGAACGCTACCGTCGTGCCTGGCCAGGTAGGCGGTCACCAGATCGCGCGTCAGCGGCCCGAGCGACCAACCGTCGGCGGCAATGTGGTGCACCACAATGCCGAGCAGATGATGTCCGGATCCGTTGCGCAACAGCGAGATCCGCAGCGGCGGCTCCGTGGTGAGATCGAAGCCGCTGCGCGCCAAGGCGCGCAACGCACTCTCGGCGCCCGCGTCGTCGACCTCGACCAGATCGATCGCGGGCATCGCCCGATCGGTCGGCCACACCACCTGCTGGGGACCGTCGATATCCTCCGGGAAGACAGTGCGCAGCACCTCGTGCCGGTCCACCACGTCGGTGAGGGCCGCGCGCAAGGCAGCGATATCCAAATCGCCGTCGATCCGAATGGCGAATGCGATGTTGTACGCGCTCGATTCGGGTGAGAATCGATTGAGGAACCAGAGTCGTTGCTGCGGCAGCGACAATGGAAGGCGTCCCGGGCGCGGGGTGTGTACCGCCAGCGCCATCCTTTGCGTCCGGGGCGCTTCCGTAATCCGCTCGGCCACCCCGGCCACGGTCGGCGCCTCGAAGATCTCGCGCACCGGCAGGTCCACCCCGAACTCCATGTGCAGAGCGGCGGCGAGCCGGGTGGCGAGCAGCGAGTTGCCGCCCACATCGAAAAAGCTGTCCTCCGCGCCTGTGACCGGCCTGCCGAGGATATCGCCGAATATGCCCGCGACCCGCAGCTCGGTCTCCGAACTCGGCGCACGCGAGGGTCCTGTCGCGCCGAAGATCGGTTCCGGCAGTGCCTTTCGATCGAGCTTGCCGGACGGCGTGACGGGCACTTCGTCCAGCACCATGATCGAGGCGGGCACCATATAGCCGGGCAGTCGCTGCCGCGCCGTCTCGGCGACGGACGCGGCGTCCACCGCGACATCCGAGGTCACATACGCGGCCAGCCGGGGCTGACCGTGCTCGTCGGTATGCACCACGGTGAGCGCGAAGGTCACGCCCGGATGCGCGCGCAATACGTGATCGATCTCGCTGAGCTCGATGCGGAAGCCGCGGATCTTGATCTGGTCGTCGGCGCGGCCGAGGAAGCGCAGATGCCCGGCCTGATCGGACAGCACCAGATCGCCGGTGCGGTACATCCTTTCGCCGCGCCTGCCGTGCGGGTTGGCCGGGAAGCGGTCCGAGGTCTGGCCGTAGCGACCCAGGTAGCCGCGGGCCAGACCGGGACCGGACAGGTAGAGCTCACCCGGCGTGCCCGGGGGCACCGGGTGCAGCCGCCCGTCCAGTACGAACAGCCGCATACCGCGCACCGGAAGACCGAGGGGCACCGGCCGTCCCGGCAACATCGGACCGGATGCGGTGGCCGCGACGGTCGCCTCGGACGGCCCGTACATGTTGTGGATGCGATGCCGTGCGGACCAGGTCTCGACCAACTCCTGCGAGCAGGCCTCACCGCCGACGATGACCGATTGCAGCTCGTCCAGACCGACATCGGGCACGGTGGCCAACGCCGCGGGCGTGATGAAGGCGTGTGTGATGCGCTCCTCGCGCAGCACCTGCGCGAGTTCGTCGCCGCCGTAGATGCCCGCCGGGACGACCACGATCGTCGCGCCCGCGGCGAAGCCGAGCAGCAGTTCCAGCACCGACGCGTCGAAGCTGGGCGACGAGAAGTGCAGTGTCCGTGCCGAATCGGTGATGCCGAACAGGTACATCTGCTCGTGTGCCAGCGAGGCGAGCCCGGCGTGGGTGACGATCACCGCCTTCGGCGTGCCGGTCGAGCCGGATGTGTAGATGAGGTAGGCGGGGTGGCTGACGCGCAGCGGGTGATGCCGCTCGGCGTCGGTGATCGGGTCGACGGCGTATTCGGCGAGTTCGGTGTCCAACTGGTCCGAGCCGAGCACCAGCCAATCGACGTAGGACTTGCGGTGCCGACCGCCTCCGGCCGGCCAGGCGGGCATGGCCGCGAGGCAGTCCGGCACCGTCAGGCCCACCATGGCTCCGGAGTCGGAGATCATATGTCCGATCCGATCGGCCGGATATCCGGGATCGATCGGCACATACGCGGCACCGGTTTTCGCGACCGCCCACACGGCGACAATGGAGTCGAGGCTACGTGGCAGGGCGACCGCCACCACCATTTCGGGGCTGGCGCCGTGCTCGATCAGCACCCGCGCCAGGCGATTCGAGAGCTCATCGAGCTCGCGATAGGTGGTGTTCTGTCCTCGGTAGCGCACCGCCACCGCATCCGGCAGCCGCTCGGCGATATTGCTGAGCATCCGGGCCAGGGTGATCGACGGCTCAGCCGGCGCACCCGCGATCGGCACCAAGTTCGCGCTTTCGCGGCGGTCCAGGATCTCGATATCGCCGACCGGCACGGTCGGCGACGCCACCGCGGCGCAGAGCACCGCGACGAACCTGCGGGCGAACGATTCCACCGTGCTTCGGTCGAAGACATCGGTGGCGTAACCGAATTCGGCCAGCAACGGGCCCGCGGCGACGTCGTCGTGCACCTCGAGCTGCAGATCGAATTTGGCGACCGCCGCGTCCACCGCCAGCACCTCGGTACGCACGCCGGGCAGGTCGACACGCAGTTCCGGCGCGCGATCGTAGGACAGCATCACCTGGAACAGCGGGTGCCGCGCGGTCGAACGCTCCGGGTTCACCACCTCGACCAGACGTTCGAACGGCACGTCGGCGTTGGCGAAGGCATTGAGATCGGTCTCGCGCGCCACATCGAGCATACGGTCGAATCCCCCGGCCGGGTCGACCTCAGTGCGCAGTACCAGAGTGTTGACGAACATGCCGACCAGATCGTCCAGCGCCGGATCGGAGCGGCCCGCGATCGCGGTGCCGATGGCGATATCGGTGGACGCGCAGAGCCGGGACAGCAGAGTGGCGAGTGCGGCGTGCAGCACCATGAACAGGCTGACGCCCCGGGTCGCGGCGAGTTCTGCTGCGGCATTGCGGGTTTCGGCGGGGATTGTGAAGGCGACCCGGCCACCACTGGTGCCTCGGCGCAACGGCCGCGGCCGATCGAGCGGGAGGTCGAGCTGATCGGGCAGGCCGGACAGTTCGGACCGCCAGAAGGTGAGCTGACGGCTCAACGCGCTGGCCGGATCGGCCTCGTCGCCGAGCAGTTCACGCTGCCACAGCGCGTAATCGGCGTACTGCACCGGCAGCGGCGTCCACTGCGGCGCGGCGCCCTTGGACCGGGCGGCCACCGCGGCCATCAGATCGCGGGCCAGCGGGGCGATCGACCAGCCGTCACCGGCGATGTGGTGCAGGACCAGGAGAAACACGTGCTGCTCGAAACCGGTGCGCCACAACGCGACCCGAATCGGCGCCTGGCTGCGCAGATCGAAACCGTACCGGGCGAATTCGGTGGCGAGCGCCGTCACGTCGGCGCCGACCGCTTCGATCGGATCCAAGGTCAATGGGATCTCGGTGGCCGGGTGCACGACCTGGCTGGGGCCTTCGGCGGATTCGGGGAAGGTGGTGCGCAGGCTCTCGTGGCGGTCGATCACGTCGACCAAACCGGCACGCAGCGCACCGAGGTCGAGTGGTCCGTCCAACCGCACCGCCACCGGCATGTTGTACGCGGCGGCGTGTTCGGCGAAGCGATTGAGGATCCAGAGCCGCTGCTGAGCCAGCGACAACGGAATGCGGTCCGGACGGCCCATCGGAACCAGGCGCGGCGAAGCGGCGTCGGAGGTGTGGGTGGCGAAACGTTCGGTCAGGGCGGTGATCGACGCGGCCTCGAACAGGTCACGGATGGTCAGGCCGGTGCCAAGGGTCGCGTTGATCCGCGCCACCGCCCTCGCCGCGATCAGCGAATTGCCGCCGAGATCGAAAAAACTGTCATCCGTGCCGATTTCGTCGCCGTTCAGGTCGAGCACCTCGGCGAAGATCACGGCCAGCGCGCGCTCCACCTCGGTACGCGGCTCCGTGGTGACCCGATGCGAGCGGCTGATCGTCGCGGGAGCGGGCAGCGCCTTGCGATCGATCTTGCCGTTCGGGTTGAGCGGCAGTTCGTCGAGCTCCATGAGTGCCGAGGGCACCATATAACTGGGCAGGGTCTGGCGCAGTGCGGTGAGCAACGCGGCGGTGTCGAGGCGGGCGACGCTATCCGAGCCCGCGGTCTGACCGGACCCGGCGGGCGTGCCGCCGCGGGTCGCGACGACATAGGCGACGAGTTCGTCACCGACACGTCCCGCATGCGCCACACAGACGGCGCGGGCGACCCGCGGGTCCTCCAGCAACGCCGCCTCGATCTCTCCCAGCTCGATGCGCAGACCGCGAATCTTGACCTGGAAGTCGGTGCGGCCCAGGTACTCCAGCACACCACGGCCCGCCGTGGACTCGACCTGCCAGCGCGCCAGGTCGCCGGTGCGGTACATGCGGGCGCCAGGGGTGAAGGGGTTGGCCACGAACCGGTCCGCCGTCAGCCGCGGCTGGCCGAGGTATCCGCGCGCCAATTGCACACCCGCCAGATACAGCTCGCCCACCACCCCGGGTGGCACCGGCTGCAACCGGCTATCCAGTACGTAGGTCCGGGTATTCCACACCGGGGAACCGATCGGGACGCTAGCCGGGGCGGACGGGCACGGCCAGTAGGTGACGTCGACCGCGGCCTCGGTGGGTCCGTACAAATTGTGCAGTTCGGGCCCGTGCAGTGCGGCGTGGAAATCGCGGACCGTCGCCGACGGCAGCGCCTCACCACTGCAGAACACCCGGCGCAGTCCGGTGCAGCCGCGCACATCGGTATCGGTGACGAAGACCGACAGCATGGACGGCACGAAATGGGCCGTCGTGATGCCCTTTTCGGCGATGATCCGGGCCAGGTAGGCGGGGTCGCGATGACCGTCGTGCTCCGCCACCACCAGTCGCGCGCCGATCTGCAAGGGCCAGAAGAATTCCCAGACCGACACGTCGAAGGTGGCGGGGGTCTTCTGGAGTACCGCGTCGGTGTCGTCGAGTGGATATTCGTCCTGCATCCAGCGCAGCCGGTTCACGATGGCGGCATGCGTTACGCCGACGCCCTTGGGTTTTCCGGTGGAGCCGGAGGTGAAAATGACGTAGGCGAGGTGGTCGGAGCGCAGCGGCGCGCGACGGTCGGCGTCGGTGACCGGAGCGCCGTCGAATTCGGCGAGGTCGAGGGTGTCCACGGCGAGCACATCGGCCCGCTCCGGCAGGGTGAGGCCGTCGCGCTCGGCGGTCAGCACGCAGACCGGCCGGGCCTGCTGCAGCATTCCGTCGATGCGGTCGACCGGATGGTCCGAATCCAGCGGCAAATAGGCCGCGCCGGCCTTGACGATCGCGTACATGCCGACGATCAGCTCGATGCTGCGCCGCAGGCACAGGGCCACCGTCGTATCCGGGCCTGCGCCGCGGGCGATCAGCAGCCGCGCCACCCGGTTGGCTCGCGTATCGAGTTCGCGGTAGGTCAGCGATTCGCCCTCGAACTCGAGCGCCACCGCGTCCGGGCACTCGGCCACGCGGTCGTCGAAGATCTCGGCCAAGGTGCCGAGCTGGACCGGCTGGTCGGTGGAGTTCCAGTCTTCGAGCACGCTGGCACGTTCGGCGTCGGTGATCGCGGCGAGCGTGGGCGCGGGGGTATCGGCCTCGGCCTCGAGGAAGCGGCCGAGGAAGTCGAGGAAGCGCTCGTGGTGCACCGCGACCTCGGACTCGCCGTACAGCCGCGGGTTCGCCTCGAAGTCGACATGAATGCGGCCGCCGCCCTCGCCGTTGTAGAGATTGATCGACAGGTCCTCTACCGGTCCGGTGGCGAGCACGTGCAGTGCGCCGATCAGACCGCCGAAGTTCAGCTCGTTGTGGAACAACATGATGTTGACCATCGGGCCGAAGAAGCCGCGCGCGTCGCGGGAGTAACCGCAGTCGCGCCGGATGTCGTCGTGCCGGTAGCGCTGATGCCGCAGCGCGCCGGTGATTTGCAGTTCGGCGCGGCGCACCACGTCGCCGACGGTGGTATCGGCGTCGAACTTGATCCGGATCGGCACCACGTTGGAGACCACACCCGCGGAACGGCGCAGTGCGACGGTGGTCCGCGCGGAAACCGGCAGACTCAGCACGACATCGGAGTCACCGGTCACCGACCTCACGTAGCAGGCCAGCGCGGCGACGAAAATGGTCGAGCTGTGGGTGCCGAGCGCGGTCATCATGGCCGTCATCGCCGCATCGGTCCGGTCGTCGAGCACACCACTCGCCAGCCAGCGCCCGGAGTCGGGCGTCGATGTGGTCGAGTTGATATTGGACAGGGTCATCGGCCCGCCCGCGCCCTCGAGCTGCTCCAGCCAGTAGTCACGGTCGCTGACGAAGCGGCTGGAGTCGCGGTAGGTGGACTCGTCGGAGTAGATCGCGGCCAGCGGGGTGGCCCGGGAGACCGAGGGCTCGGCGTGCTTCTCCAACGCGCTGTAGATCTCGGCGGTACGGGTCAACGCATTCATCGCACCGTATCCATCGATCACGATGTGATGGCCGCGGGAGTACCAGATGTACTCCTCATCGCCTGTCCGCAGCACCACGTTGGTGGTGAGTGGATCGCGCTCCAGGTCGATCGGCGAGCCGGCGTGCTCGTGCATCCAGCGCATCGCGGCCGCTTTGGGATCGGCCTCGTCGCGCAGATCAATGCGCCCCCACCCGGGACGCCAGCTCAGGTCGACAGCCTGATGCGGGACACCGTCGACCTCGAGCAGCCGTACGTGTCCGACTTCGGTCTCGGCGCCGAAACGCTCGATCGCATACAGCAGGCGGCCGACATCCAGATCTCCGTGAATCTCGACGTACTGGGCAATCGTCAACGGCACATCGGGGCGGATCCGCTGTGCGTACCAGAGGGCCGTCTGCGCGGGCGAGAGTGCGAAGGGTTGAACCGAGACCTCCTCGGAAGAGCATTGGTCTACGCGATCGGTGGCCAATGAACTCATCAATCACTCCGTTCTGCCGCAGTTGACGCAACTCCCCGAGCACCACCACGACCCGCGCGCACGCGCCAGCCGTAGGACCTGATCCACGCCCTATGATTCGGAGCATCACAACCGGCGGATGGCCGGCGTTTTGGTTTTGTTTCACATCGAACGGCGTTGGCAGACGGCCACTTTCGCCAGCTATCTTTCCGCAAACTCCGTCATCTGGGCGGAACTGTCCGAGAATTACCAGGAAGAGCAGGGTGTGAATTGTGCGGTTCTGCCACCGTGGCTACGAGCTAGCGAACCGCGCACGATACCCTCGAGGCAGGCTTCGCCGAGGCGAACCGGCCACGAAACATACCGGATGTTCGGTTAGCGGGGAGAAATCCGTGCAACCCGTCAGGCAACGGGCATTTCGGGGGTTGCGTCCTGGTGGCCGGCGTTCTCGCGGCGCGACCGACGGCGCCGGTAGAACACCACCATCACGGCAGCACCGGTCAGAATAACGGAGAAAAGTTCGGGCGCGGGTCCGATTCGGGTCGCAATCGTGGTGTCGCCGCGCAACGGCAGGTCCGCCACCAGCACAGAAGGCACGAACATCTGGGTTTGCTGTGGCACGGCGCCGTCCGCGGTGATGATCGCGCTGACACCCGAGGTCGCCGCGACGACCAGCGCCCGGCCGTGCTCGACCGCACGCACCCGCGACATGGCCAGCTGCTGATAGGTCATCTCACTGTCGCCGAAGGTCGCGTTATTGGTCGGCACGGTCAACAGCTGTGCGCCCGCCCGCATCGAGTCGCGGAAGGCACGATCGAAGGCAACCTCGTAGCAGGTGGCGACACCGATATCGACGCCCGCCGCGTGCACCGTGCCGTCGCCGTCGCCCGGCACGAAATACCCGGCCCGGTCCGCGTATTCGGAGAAGAGCCGGAAGAAGCCGCGCATCGGCAGGTACTCGCCGAACGGCTGGATGATCTTCTTGTCGTGCCGCTCCCCCGGGCCCGCCGCGCCGTTCCAGACGATCACCGAGTTCGTGGTCGTGCGATCGCCGTTCACCAGCACCGCGCCGACCAGGATGGGCGCGCCGATCTGCTCGGATGCCGCGGTGATCAGCGCCGCGGCATCAGAGTTGCGCAGCGGATCGATATCGGAGGAGTTCTCCGGCCAGATCACCACATCTGGGCGTTTCACCTGACCCGCCGCGACTGCCCGAGCCAATTCCTCGGTACGCCGGACATGGTTGTCCAGCACCGCGCGCCGCTGGGCGTTGAAGTCCAATCCGAGCCGCGGCACGCTGCCCTGGATCGCGGCGACCGTGATCATCCGGTCGCCGTCCTCCGGGCCGGGCAGCGCGGACCGGAGGATCACTCCGGCGAACGGCATGATAGCCAGAGTTACTGCCGCGGTGAGAATCCCGAGCCGGGTAACTGGTCTGGAATCGGGTTTCACTACCGCGGCAGTGATATTCGGGTCGCTGGCCGACGAGGAACTCGACTTCCGAGTGAGGGCAGCGTCGTTCGGTGCGGCGGGTGTCTCGGCGGCCACGATATCCGCCGCCGGCGACGCGGCCAGTGCCCATAGGCGACCGATCAGCGCGGCCGCGCCGGTACCGGTGAGCGCGACGGCGAAACTCACCAGGGGCGCCCCACCGACCATCGCCAACGACAAGAACCAGCCATCGGCTTGGCCGAATGCCAGACGTCCCCACGGAAATCCGCCGAACGGGAAGCTCGAACGCGCCCACTCCGCGGTGGTCCAGGCCAGCGCCACCCACAACGGCCACCCTGGCAACGTCCCGAGCAGCCGGGCCAGCACGCCGAAAAGTCCGAGGTAGACCGCGCACACCGTGGACAGCGCCAGCCACGGCACCGGTCCGACGTAGATCCCGGTCCACGGCAGCAGCGGCAGAAAGAATCCGAGCCCCGCCAGCATTCCGTACCCGAACCCGCCGCGCAGCCGCCCCGGACCGCGCACCACGATCGTGAGCATCGCGATGCCGACCGGCGCCAGGAACCAGAACGGCCGCGGCGGGAAGCTCCCGAACAACAGCAGGCCCGCCAGCACCGCGGCGACGGCCCGCGACAGCACGGGGAACCGCCCGAAAACCCGCGTCACCCGTCGCATCCACACCACGGACCGCTCACCCTTCATAGTCGAGGCATCCCCACATGGCGGTGTTCCCGCCACCCGGCCCGCGCGACATCCATCACCGGGGTCACCGATGGCGAGGCCGAACAGCTCATCACGCGCCGCGGACAGCCAGCGGCGCTGGAGTCGAGGTCAAGCCGCATAGATCGTGGCTCCACGGTGGACGGTGCGCAGGCAGCGCGGCAGTGGGGAGTCCGCGGCGAGTGGCGGGAGCCCGGGGACGCGGGAGCGAGGGTCGGTGGACCAGCGCTGAACCGTATCGGCGGCCGCCGCGACGACGAGTTCCTCGGCCTCCCAGATCGCGTAAGAGGCGGGGGCGCCGGGAACGAGGGTGCCCGCGAGTCCGTCGCGGATGCCGCCCGCCCGCCAGGCGCCGCGGGTAGCGGCGGCGAAGGCGGCGCGCGGCGAGATGCCGTGGCCCGCGGTGCGGTGGTTGACGGCGGCGCGGACGGCGGCCCACGGATTCAGGGCCGTGACCGGCGCGTCGGAGCCGATGGCGAGGGCGATACCCGCGGAGGCCATGGCCGCGAAGGGGTTCAGGCCCGCGGCGCGGTCGGCGCCGAGGCGGGCGGCGTACATGCCGTCGGGGCCGCCCCATGCGGCGTCGAATCCCGGCTGCACGCTGGCGATCACACCGAAGGCGGCGAGCGTGGCGATCTGATCGGCATCCAGCATTTCGGCATGTTCGATGCGGTGCCCGCGGGCGGCCACGGCCGGTCCACCGAGAGCGTCGGCTACCCGTTCCAGCGCGGTGACGACGGCGGCCATGGCCGCGTCGCCGATGACGTGGAAACCGGCCTGGATCCCGGCCTCCGTGCAGGCGCGCAGGTGCGCGGTGATCGCGTCGACGTCCAGGTAGCCGAGTCCGCAGCCGGCGTCATCGGCGTACGGCTCGCGCAGCCACGCGGTATGCGAACCCAGCGATCCGTCGACGAACAGGTCACCGCCGAGGCCATGGACGCCGAGTTCGGCGACCAGCGCTCGCGCCTGGTCCGCGTCGCGTACCGCCTCGCCCCAGTACGCCCGCACCTCGACGCCGTGCTCGAATTCCAGCAGTTCCCGTAGATCGGTGCGGCCCGCGATCTCCGGGCCCGCGCATTCGTGCACCGCCGCGACACCGTGCGCTGCGGCCGCGTCCAATGCCGCGCGCCGGGCCCGATCCCGTTGCGCCCGGTCCAATCCCGCCAGCACCGCGGTACGCACCAGGTGGTGGGCGGCCGCCCGCAACGGTTCCCCGCGGCGGAACCCGGTCGCCGACTTCACCTCCGGCACCGCATCCAACAGCGCGGTGGAGGCCACCGCCGAATGCGCGTCCACCCTGGCCAGATACACCTGTCTGCCCGCGCCGGCGGCCGCGTCGAGTTCTTCGACGGTCGGGGGCCTGCCCTCGGGCCACCGGGTCTCGTCCCATCCGTCGCCCAGGATCGCGCCGCCGGGGTGCGCCGCCGCGTACTCGCGTACCGATGCCAGGCATCGGTCCAGGGATTCGGCCGCGGACAGATCGAGGCCCGTCAGTTGCAGGCCGAGTGCCGTCACATGTACATGGGGATCGACGAATGCGGGCGCGACGAACGCACCGTCGAGTTCGATGATTTCGGCGTCGGGATGCAACGCACGCCCCGGCTTCTCGGCCCCCAGCCAGACCACCATCCCGTCGGTGACCGCCATCGCGGTCGCGTCCGGAGCACTGGAACTGTAGATACGACCGCCGATCAGCAACTGGGTACTCACGGGGGATCAGTCTGCCGTATGCGGATTTCAGCGGTTCAGGTCGGACACCGCGCGGGACTCAGGCCGGGCCGACGGCGCGGCGGCCGGAGCCATGTCCGTCGTCGTACCACTGCTGGACTACGACGCCGTCGATCACGTCGTCACTGTCGATGACGACGCCGCTGTAAGGCCGGGCGGCCGCCAGCTTGCCGAAGCGGCGAGCGGCGAGCGCGGTCACCACCGGGCGGACCAGGAAACGGGTGGGCGGCAGCAGGAACAGCAGGCCGATAAGGCCGGTGACCAGGCCGGGAATGAACATCAGGAAGCCGCCGGCGGCGACCAGGGCGCCGTCGGCGACCGCGGTGCCGGGATCGATCTCGCCCCGGCCGGCGCGACGGAACTGTTCGAAGACGCGCCGACCCTGCGAGCCGATCAGCAGCATGCCCGCGGCGGAGCTCGCGATCAGCAGCAGAATGGCGGGCACGGCGCCGAGCAGCTGGCCGACGGCGAATAGCGCGGCGATCTCGATGACCACGTAGAGCACGAAGATCAGAGCGGGCATGGCGTTCCTTTCGGACGATCTACCCGGTTCAACGTCGGGGGGGTCGAGATTTCTCCCGTCCGAGCCTGATAGCTCGCTGAGATCTCAGCCACCGGGGCGGACCAGCCCGGTCTCATAGGCGAGCACGACGGCCTGCACCCGGTCGCGCAGTCCGAGTTTCGTCAGGACCCGCCCCACGTGGGTTTTCACCGTGGCTTCCGACAGGTACAGCTGCTCGGCGATCTCCGCGTTGGAACGCCCGGCGGCGATCTGTTCCAGCACTTCGCGTTCGCGCGCGGTGAGCACGTCGAGTACCCCCGGGTCGCGCATGCCGCCGGGATCGTCGGCGATGAGCCGGTCCAGCAGGCGCTTGGTCACCTTCGGCGACACCACCGCGTCACCGGCCGCCACGCTGCGGATGGCCGAGATCAGATCCTCGGGCGGGGTGTCCTTGAGCAGAAAGCCGCTGGCACCGGCGCGCAGCGCGCCGAGGGCGTGCTCGTCCAGATCGAAGGTGGTCATCACCAGAACCTTGCAGCCGTCGCCCGCCTCTACGATGCGCCCGGTCGCGGTCACCCCGTCCACCACCGGCATCCGCACGTCCATCAGCACCACATCGGGCCGCAGTTCCTTGGCCCGCGACACCGCCGCGGCCCCGTTCTCGGCCTCGCCGATCACCTCGATGTCGGGGTGCGCACCCAGCACCATCTTCAGGCCCATACGCATGAGTTCCTGGTCGTCGACAACGAGCACGGTGATCGGCACGCTCCCAATCTAACGGCACCGTCGAGCGGGTTTTCGCGCTCCTACGGCGAGGCTGACTTCTCCGCCACGGCGCGAGCCCTCGCCGATGGGTGTTCGAATACCCTGTGCTCGCGCGTTTCGCTTCTTGTCGGTATCTCGTGATAGCCTTTTCGGCTCGAACGAACACATCCGGGGGAAGGCGATGTCCGACAGCGACTCTCGTGTTCCACTCGGCACCGACGAACAGACCCGGGTCGTTCCGGCCCGATGGTGGGAGCGGGCCGACCACTCCGCGGGCGCCGGGCCGCTCCGGCATATCGCGGTGGATGTCGCTGCCGCGCAACGTGTTCGAGATCTACTCCTACCGTGACCGCCGCGGCGATCGCGGTCGCCCATCCCGTCCAGCTCGCCGAAACCCTGCCGCCGTGGACCGGCATTTCACCCTCATGGACTCGATGGTGAACCCTATTCCGGGAGACCGGGGCTGAGCGGGATGGTCGCGTGGACGCGCCAGGCTCCGTCGGCCGCGCGTCCC
This sequence comes from Nocardia sp. NPDC050710, assembly GCF_040654375.1. Taxonomy (NCBI): domain Bacteria; kingdom Bacillati; phylum Actinomycetota; class Actinomycetes; order Mycobacteriales; family Nocardiaceae; genus Nocardia; species Nocardia sp. NPDC050710. Next base: position 190,030 of record NZ_JBFAHV010000013.1, read on the forward strand.
GTCTCGAGCGTTCCGCCCAGGACGGCGATGCGTTCACGCATGCCGACCAACCCGAGTCCACTGCCCTTGATCTGATTCCCGGGCGGGCCGTGTACCGGAACACCACCGGTGTCGGTGACCTCGACCAGAATGTCGGTCTCGCGACGTTGTACGCGAACCCATGCCTTCGGGTGTGGGCCCGCGTGGCGCAGGGTGTTGGTCAGCGATTCCTGGACGATGCGGTACACACCGAGGCTGACCTCGGGCGCGATACTGTCGAGTTCGCCGGTCAGCTCGAGTTCGACGGCCAGCCCGGTGCCGCGCATCATCTCCACCACCTTGGCCAGCCCCGCGGTACCGTGCTGCGGCAGCTGGTCGGGGGCGTGCTCGATGCGTAGGAGTGCGACGGTGCGGCGCAATTCACGCAGCGCGTCGCGGCCGGTGCTCGCGATGGTGGTGAGTGCCTGTTCGGCCACGTCGGGGTCGCGGCGCAGCGCGTACTTGGCGCCGTCGGCTTGCACGATGATCACACTCACCGCGTGAGCGACCACATCGTGCAGTTCGCGGGCGATGCGAGTGCGTTCCAGCGACACCGCATCGTGGGTACGCCGCTCGCGGTCGTAATCGGCGACCGCGAGCCGGGCCGCGACCTCGGCATCGTAGGCGTGCCTGGCGCCGTTGAATTCGGCCAGCGTCCAGCACAACGCGTAGAACACCGAGATGAATGCGAGCGTGGATAAGACCGGCTGATCCAGCAGGGTGATCGACAAGGCGGTGTCCAGCGCCAAGCCGATCAACAACAGCAAACCCTCGCGGCGACCGACATACGCGACGAGGGTATAGAGCATGATGCCGAGTGCCAGCAGCGCGGGATGCACCGCGGCATCGTCGAGCAGGTAACCGAGCATCGAGTTGCACAGTGTGAGCGCGAGCATGAGGACCGCCATGGCCCGTGGATAGATGCGACGGAAGGCGATCGGCAGCGGCAGCAGCCCACCGACGACCAGGTAGACGACCTTCTCGTTACTGTCTCCGATACCGGTCATATCCAGCAGGAGCAGCCCGAATGCCAGGATGGAATCCGCTACGAGGGGCTTGCCGCGAAGCCACAGACTGAATCTGCGCACGGGGTTCAGCCTAGGTGTCCATCCGCCGGATCCATCCCACGCACGGCGAAACATGGGATGTCTGGTTGTCTGTCGGGGTGGATTTTGCAGACTGGACGGCCTTGTTGGTGGCCGCGACCGCCGCGGGCTGGGTCGACGCGGTGGTCGGCGGCGGTGGCTTGATCATCCTTCCGACGCTGTTTTTGGTGGCGCCCGGAATCGCCCCGCAGACCGCACTGGGCACCAACAAGATGGCCGCGGTGGCGGGCACCGGCGCCTCGGTGATCACCTTCGCCAGGAAGGTGCCGTTGCAGTGGCGAATCCTGCTGCCCGCCGCGGGTATCGCCGCGGTGGCCGCCGCGGTCGGCGCGGCCGCGGTGTCGCTGATCGACCGCGACCTGTTCATCCCGATCATCATGGTGGTGCTGGTCGGGGTGGCGATCGTCGTGACGTTACGCCCGTCCATCGGTGTCACCATGGCCACCCATAAACCGACCCGTCGCAAGGTAGTCCTGGTGGTCGCACTGGCCGCCGGACTGATCGGGTTGTACGACGGCCTGCTCGGCCCCGGCACCGGCACCTTCCTGATCATCATCTTCGCCACCCTGCTCGGCACCGAATTCGTGCGCGCCGCCGCGATGGCGAAGGTGATCAACTGCGGTTCCAATATCGGCGCGCTGATCTTCTTCGGCGCCACCGGCCACATCATGTTCGCGCTCGGCGCGGCCATGGCGGTGGCGAATGTCGCGGGCGCGATCGCGGGCTCCCGCATGGCATTACGCAAGGGCGCCGAGTTCGTTCGCATCGTGCTGCTGGTCGTCGTCATCGCCATGGTCCTGCGCTTGGGCTGGCAGCAGTTCGCGGACTGACCGAGCCCGATCAGCCCACCGGCTTGTAATGCGGTGCGCGGCTCGAAGCCAACCACGGCTGGAGCACCTTCGACGTGGTCTCATGGATCTGGCGGTGCAGGCGCTCGCCGTCCTCCGGCCCCGAATTCGGTTGCTGGAACAGCACGGTGAGCGCACCGGAGACCGCACCGACCACCGCGCCGACCAGGGCGGCGGCGCCGACCTCGTCGAACTCCTCCGGGAATGCGGCGTGTAACTGCCTGCCGATCTCGCGCTGTGCGACCAGTTGCGCGTGCGCGGCCCGGCCGCTCACCGCGGGCACGGTCCGCGAAACCTGGGCGCGCACCGCGGCGATGCGGGCGTTGAGATTGTCGACGAGGTGTTCACCGGGATTGTCGCCCGCGGCCCGCAGGGCGCGTAGCAGCACCTCGACGGGGCGTTCGCCCACCCGACGGCTGGCGATGGCGGCGACCGCCGCGCGAACCCGCTCGTCCGGCTCGGGGAAGAGCAATTCTTCCTTGCTTGCGAAGTAATTGAAGAAGGTGCGGGTGCCCACGTCCGCGGCGGCGGCTATGTCCGCCACCGTCGTTTCGTCATAACCTCTGGTCTCGAAGAGCTCGACAGCAGCCTCGAGAAGAGCGCGGCGGGTACGTTCCCGTTTACGGTCGCGGAGGGCGGATGGCGGCACGCGGGCACAGTACGGCATCCGCTGCCATCATTGCGGTAACCACGGGTTTCGCGCGTGCCGTTCGTCGTGCGCCGCTGTGCAATTCATGCGGTTGTGCAGGGCGTGCGGCGAGGCGGCCCACGGCACGCCCGGTAGCGTATGCGAGGTGAGCATCGCGACTTCCGAGGATTCGGCGGGGACGGCGAACATCGACGCCGAATTCCTCGCGCTACCACTGGCCGCGCTGACCGACGCCGCGCTGTCCATGGCACGGGCGGCGGGCGCCCAGCACGCCGACCTGCGGGTGCACCGCCTGGTCACCCAGTCGATCCGATTGCGCGATGGCCGCGTCGAATCGGTCACCGATGCGACCGATCTCGGCTTCGCGGTGCGCGTGATCGTCGACGGCACCTGGGGTTTCGCCTCGCATCCCGCACTCACCCCGCAGACCGCCGCCGAGGTGGCGCGCCGCGCGGTGATGGTCGCGACGGCGCTGCGATCCCTCAACCGGGAACGCGTCGAACTCGCCGACGAACCGGTCTACGACAATGTGCGCTGGTCCTCCGCGTACGACCTGGATCCGTTCGCGGTGCCGACCACCGACAAGGTCGCACTGCTCCAGGACTATTCGGAGCGTCTGTCCGGCGCCGACGGCGTCGACCATGTCACCGCCTCCGTGCTACAGGTCAAGGAGCAGACCTTCTACGCGGACACCACGGGCTCCTGCATCACCCAGCAGCGGGTGCGTCTGCACCCTCAATTCGAGGCCACCACCGTCGATTCCGCCGCGGGCGTTTTCGAGACCATGCGTACCCTGGCGGCCCCGGCCGGTCGCGGCTGGGAGTACGTCACCGGCGCCGACGGAATCTGGGACTGGAATGACGAACTGGCGCGCATCCCGGCCTGGCTGGCCGAGAAGGTGAAGGCGCCCAGTGTCACCCCGGGCCGCACCGATCTGGTGATCGACCCGACGAACCTGTGGCTGACCATCCACGAATCCATCGGCCACGCCACCGAATACGACCGCGCCATCGGCTACGAATCCGCGTACGCCGGCACCTCGTTCGCCACCCCGGATCAGCTCGGCACGCTCCGCTATGGCACCCCGATCATGCATGTCACCGGTGATCGCACCGAACGGCACGGCCTGGCCAGCGTCGGCTATGACGACGAGGGGGTGGCGGGCCAGCGCTGGGATCTGGTCCGCGACGGCATTCTGGTCGGCTACCAGCTCGACCGGGTGTTCGCGCCCCGCCTCGGGCTCGACCGTTCCAACGGCTGCTCCTACGCGGATTCCCCGCACCACGTGCCGATCCAGCGCATGGCGAATGTCTCGTTGCAACCGGATCCGGAGCGCGACACCGCCACCGAGGAGTTGATCTCCCGGGTAGCGGACGGTATCTACATCGTCGGCGATAAATCGTGGTCGATCGACATGCAGCGCTACAACTTCCAGTTCACCGGGCAACGCTTCTTCCGGATCCGCGACGGCAAACTGGACGGCCAGCTGCGCGATGTCGCCTACCAGGCCACCACCACCGACTTCTGGGGCGCCATGGAAGCGGTCGGCGGACCGTCCACGTGGCGGCTGGGCGGCGCCTTCAACTGCGGCAAGGCCCAGCCCGGACAGGTCGCCGCGGTCAGCCACGGCTGCCCGTCGATCCTGGTGCGCGGCATCAACATTCTCAACACCCGGACGGAGGCGGGCCAGTGAGCGAGGCAAGCGGCGACACGGGTGCTCTGTTGCAAGCGGGCGAAGTGGTTGAACGGGCGCTCGCCCTGTCTCGGGCCGACGAGGCAATGGTGATCGTTTCCGACGGCTCCGAGGCCACGCTGCGCTGGGCAGGCAACTCGATGACCACCAACGGTTCCACCGTCTTCCGTGACTGGGCGGTGATCTCCATCTTCCGTGACGGCCCCCAAGCCGCACGGGTCGGCAGCATCAGTTCCACCAGTGTCGACCCCGACGAGATCGAAGCGGTGGTGCGGGCGAGCGAGGCGGCGGCCCGCACCGCCGAACCCGCGAAAGACGCCATGCCGCTAGTGGAGCCGGAGGCAACCGACGACGAGTGGTCGGCCGCCCCGGCCGCCACCGGCATCGAGGTCTTCACCGATCTCGCTCGCGACCTTGCCATCGGATTCGAGGGGACCGACCGCCTCTACGGCTTCGCCGAACATAGGCTGGTCACCACCTGGCTCGGCACCTCCACCGGCATCCGCCGCCGCTTCGTCCAGCCCACCGGCTCGGTCGAGATCAATGGAAAGCGCGGCGAGGGGGCAGATCTGGCCAGCGCATGGGTCGGTGTCGGCACCACTGATTTCACCGATGTCGATATCCCGGGCCTGCTCGCCGATCTGTCCCGCAGGCTCGATTGGGCGAAGAACAAGATCGACCTGCCCGCCGGTCGATACGAAACGCTGATGCCGCCCTCGACGGTGGCGGACATGATGATCTACATGGCGTGGACCATGGAGGGTCGCGGCGCCCACGAGGGACATTCCGCCTTCGCCAGGGCGGGCGGGACCCGAATCGGCGAGCGGCTCACCGACATTCCGCTCACCCTGTACTCCGACCCGGGCGCGAGCGGACTCGAATATCAGCCGTTCGTCGCGACCCGCGCCTCCTCGGAGTCGGTCTCGGTCTTCGATAACGGCTTCTCGGCCGGACGGGTCGACTGGCTGCGCGACGGCGTCGTCGAATCACTGATCTACCCGCGCGCCACCGCGGCCGAGTTCGACGCGCCCACTACGGTTCCCGGCGAGAATCTGCTGCTGACCGGCGGTTCCGAGGCCACCCTCGACGAAATGATCGCGCGCACCGAGCGCGGACTGCTACTGACCACGCTCTGGTACATCCGCGAGGTGGACCCGGCCACACTGCTGCTCACCGGCCTCACCCGCGATGGCGTCTACCTGATCGAGAACGGCGAGGTGGTCGGCGCGGTGAACAACTTCCGTTTCAATGAAAGTCCGCTGGATCTGCTGCGCCGCGCCTCCGAGGCGGGCGGCACCGAGACCACCCTGCCACGCGAATGGAAGGACTGGTTCACCCGAACCGCCATGCCGCCGTTGCGGATTCCCGACTTCCACATGTCGTCGGTGAGCCAGGCCACCTGACCTCGAACGACCAAAACGCCCGCGCGGTAATCCCGACGGGCGTTCGCGGCTCGGGTGGGCGGATCTCGATGGAGTTCCGCCCACCCGCGGTATCAGTGTGGGCGGCTGACCTCGTAGGTGCCGTCGCGGTCGGTGACGGTCACGGTGACCGTCTTCTTCACCCCGTCGACCTTGGCCGAGCAGTCGAACGCCGTGCCGACCACCACCGGCTGTTCACCGGGGCACTTCACCTCCCGCACATCCTCCAACCCGTACGACTCACCGAGCACCTGTACCACGCCGCGCTGCACGGCCATCGGGTCCAGATTCTCCAGCGCGGCCGCGGCGGTAGTACGTGGCACGGTCGTCCTGATCACCGGCGGGGTGGTTGGTGCGGCCACCGGAACGGTCGCCATGGGCGCGGACACTGCGGTTTTGGGCGCGGGAGCGGGCGTCGCCGATTCCCGGATATTGACGATCACCAGACCCGCGATCACACCGGCGATCGCGATTGCGACGGCGGCCACGACACCGGCGATGATCACCGGCACCCAACCATTCGGGTCGGACCCCGGTTTCTGCCCGTGCGCCGAATAATCGGCGACCGGGTACGGACGAGAGGTATTCGGCTGTCGCGTCGGTACCGTCATCACGTTCCCTCCCCCCGGGGCAGGGCCGAAACATGAGGTCCGCCTGTGGACTACCCCGGTGCCCGAGGAAGGATATCCGAGCCGGTGTGCCTTTCGCCCCACACTCCCCCCAATCGCCCTCCCCGACTTGCGGATTCCGCGCTACGGATTCCTCGAACCGCAGGTCGTCAGGCGGTCCGAGTGATTTCGATACCGATCGTTCCTGATCTACCGCGGCGCAGATTGCTGCCGAGGATGGTCAGCGGACCAAGAATGAAGTACTTGCGCATCAACAGTTTCCGGACCCGCCCGGTGCCCTGGGCATCGAGTATCCGGCCGGTCCCCTCGATCACCTCACCACGCGGCTTGCCGCGCACATCGCACGCCTGCACGGTGACCGCGGGGTTGCGGCGCAGGCGTTTCACCTTCCAGCTGTCGGTGACGGTCCAGATGTAGAGCTTGTCGCCGTCGGCCACGGCCCACAGCGGCGTGCCGACCGGCGTGCCGTCCTTCCGGAAGGTCGTCAGCAGAACGTAATCCGCGGCGCCGACGGCCCCGAACGTATTGGTCATGAGGTCAGCCTAATGGGCGGGCCCGGATGCGGCCGGGTGCACGGTCGGCAGCAGAATCGCACGGGAGTTCATCCACCCGCCGCCGCGGCGGTATCAGGCAGTTCGGCTCCGAGGCGCACCGCGGCGGCACGCTGCCGAACGGTCGCCCCGACCAGGAACCTCGTGACCACCTCGAGCTCCTCGGTACTGAACTCACGATAGAACTCGTGCACATCGGCCGCCCAATCGTCGTAGAGCGGGGCCAGCTCACCGAATACGGCATCGGCGCAGAGTTCGATCACCACCCGGCGCTTATCCGTCGGGTGCGGAACCCGCCGCACGTATCCACGCTGCGCCAGCCGGTCGACCAATCCGGTCACCGACGCGGGCGCCAACCCACTGCGCTCGGCGAGTTCCTTGGCGGTAAGCGGTCCGTGCCGGATGAGTAGTTCGATGCTTTTGGTGTCGGTCCCGCCGAGACCGCGCCTGGCCGCGACGGCGTTGTGGAACAGCACCGTCACCGTGCTCGATTCCCGCCCCGCCTCGTCCAGCGCCGCAATCACCTCGGCGCGGCGCGGGTCGGCCTGCTCGTGCTTCGCATTCGTGGACACCGCTTCAGGTTAGCAAATATTTCGTTCGGCCGAACGAAGGTCTTGCGCGGCGCACTACGTTGTGCGTAATATTTCGTTCGACCGAACGAACTAAATTTCTTCCTCGGAGATTCGCATGCCCACCATCGAAACCAGCCCGGACACCGGGCTCACGACGGACCGCCCACACCCCATGCGCTGGCCGGCAGCCATCGTCATGATGGTCGCCGCCCTGATGGATCTGCTGGACGTGACCATTGTCAATGTCGCCCTCCCCTCCATCGGTGAGGAATTGCACGCCACCGGCGGCCAGCTGCAATGGCTCGTCTCCGGCTACCTACTCGGCTTCGCCGCCACCCTGATCATCGCCGGACATCTCGGCGACCGATACGGCCGCAAAGCCCTCTTCCTGATCGGCACCGGCGCCTTCGGCCTGTCCAGTCTCGCCTCCGGAATCGCGCAGAGCCCAACGGAATTGATCGCCGCGCGAGGAATCCAGGGTGTGGCCGCGGCACTGATCGTGCCGCAGGTGCTCGGCTCGTTCCGCACCCTGTTCCAGGGCAAGGAACGCGGCGCCGTATTCGGAATCTACGGCGCCATCGCCGGATTCGCGTCCGCTATCGGCCTGCTCGCGGGCGGCGCGCTGACCGACGCCGACCTGTTCGGCTGGGGCTGGCGCTCCATCTTCCTGGTGAATGTCCCGGTCGCGGTGCTGGTGTTGGTATTCGGCGCGTGGTTGGTGCCACCGACCACCGCACGCTCGGCGGGCCGCCCCGACCTGCTCGGCAGTCTGCTGCTCGCCGGCGGCCTGGTCGCCATCGTGTATCCCCTGGTGCAGGGACAGGCCAATGGCTGGCCGCTGTGGGGTTGGCTGGTCTTGGCCTCCGGACTGCTGGCGGTGGCCGGTATCGCGATCGCCGAGACCCGCCGTGGGGCGACCGTGCCACTGCTGCCCGCCCGCGTCTTCCGGTTGCCCGCGTTCTCGGTGGGACTGGTTGTGCAGCTACTGTTCTCGATCGGCATGCAGGGCTTCTTCATTATCTTCGCGATCTGGCTGCAGGGCGGGCAGGGGTATACACCCTGGCAGGCGGGCGTGCTGACGGCGGCGTTCGCGGCGGGCGGCTTCCTGACCGCGCCCCCGGCCGACGGGCTCGCGGTGCGCTTCGGCCGCTGGGTGCTGATCGTGGGTGCGCTGATGATGGCAGGCGGCTTCGCCTGGGTTCAGTACGCGGTGCATCACGCCGAAACCCAGCACACCGGCGCTTGGGCGCTGGTGCCCGGCCTGCTGGTGGCGGGCGCCGGTCTCGGATTCTTGATCGTGCCGCTGGCCAATGTCGTGCTCTCCGCCGTACCCGCCGATATCGCCAGCGCGGGGTCCGGAATCCTCAGCACGGCACAGCAATTCGGCGGCGCACTGGGCGTGGCCGTGGTCGGCACCGTCTTCTTCCGCAATGTCGACGCGGGACTGGCCGATGCCATGGACGCCGCGATGCCCTGGGTGATCGCCGCCCTGCTCGCCTGCGCCGTGCTCTGCACGGTGCTGCCGCGACGAAGCGCGCACGTCGAGGTTTGATCACCAACGCGCCTATCTCGCACCCGATATCGGATGCGAGATAGGCGCGTTGGTGGGCCGCGGTCCCGTTCGGTCAGTCGGACATGCGGTACTCGCCCGCTTCCAAACGGGCCAGCACGCTGCCGGTCCAGCCGGAGAGATTGTCGAAGACACCGCTCCACAGCTCCAGAAGGTCTGTGGCGTGCGGCGATTCGTAACGCCCGGGAAAGCTGGGAATCATCGCCAGCAGTTCGTCGCGGATGGCGGCGCTATTGCGGCGCTGTTCGCGCAGCTTCTCGATGACGTGCGCGCGGGGCAGCGCGTCCATGAAGGCGATGCCCGCACCGAGCTCCTCCATATCGACGCTGACCAGCGCGGCATCCATGAGCGCACGGAACTCCGACTCACCCGCCTCGGTCAGCGCGAACAGGGTGCGACCCGGACCCTTATCGCTGCTCTCGGTGCCGTAGGTGCTCAATTTGCCCTCGGCGGTGAGCTGTTTGAGTGCGTGGTAGATCGACCCCGGTTTGACATTGGTCCATGTCTCGGCGCGCCAGGACAGCAGTTCGCTCCGCACGGCATAGCCGTGGGCGGACTGCTTCTTGCGGATAACGCCCAGCACCAGCAGGCGCACGGCGGACATGTCGGCCTCCTCACCCGGACATCACACGGCCAGCATGGCCGAGCGCCCATACTACTCAAATTTGACTTCCACAAGAATCGAGCCCTAGCCTGGGCTAATCAAATTTGATTAGCCCCGATCCGTGGAGGAAACGCATGGGCGACACCCCGGTCCCGATGCTCTGGACCGCAACGCCGACCGAAACCCTCGACTTCTACCGCGCCCTCGGATATGCCGTCACCCACGAGCAGACCCGGCCGTACACCTACCTCGCCATCGAGCGCAACGGCTGCCCGCTCCACTTCAGCTCCGCCCCCGGCAGCCTGGAATTCCCTTTCGAACGCGTCGGTTGCCTCGTCATGGTCGACGACGTGGCCGCCGTGCACCGCGACTTCACCGCCGCACTACGTACCCGCTATGGCAAGATCCCCGCCAAGGGCTGCCCCCGCATCACCCGATTCCGCACGGGCCAAAGCAGATTCAGCCTCGTCGACCCGGACGGCAACACCCTCGTCTTCATCCAGCGCAACGAACCCCAGAAGCCCGAATACGGCGGCTCCGGGGACCTCGAGGACCTGGCCCGGGTCCTCGACAATGCCCGCATCCTGCGCGATTTCAAGAACGACGACAAAGCCGCCACCCGGGTCCTGGAGGTCGGACTCGGCCGGTTCGCCGCCATCGCACCGCCGCTCGACCGCGCCCGCGCCCTGGCCATGCTCGCCGAATTGTCCATCGCCATGGACGATTCCGACCGCTCCGCCCGATTCCGTGCCGAGATCCGCGCACTCGAACTGTCCGCCGACGAGCGCGCCATAATCGCCGAGGAACTCCGCGCAGGAACCGACCTGGAGCGGTGGCTCACCGAAACACACTGATCGCCTGTCACTTTCAGACCGGCGGCGCGGCGGTCAGGCGGCGCGGGTGAGGACTCGGGGGCCATCCTCGGTAATAGCGACGGTATGTTCCGAATGGGCGGTGCGTGAGCCGTCGGCCGAGCGAATCGTCCAGCCGTCGGGATCGGTGTAGATCCGGTTCGTAGTGCGGGCGAACCACGGCTCGATGGCGATGGTCAGACCAGGGCGCAGCGTATAGCCGCGCCCTGGCTTGCCCGCATTCGGAATGTGCGGATCCTCGTGCATGGTGCGGCCGAGTCCGTGCCCGCCGAATTCGGTGTTCACGGGGTAACCGTAGGCATTGGCGACGGCGGCGATGGCGGCCGAGATATCGCCGATTCGATTGCCGGGCAGGGCGACCGCGATAGCGGCGTCGAGCGCTTCCTCGGTGGCGCGAACCAATCGCTGATCCGGCGCGGCCTGGGTGCCGACGATCACCGTGGTCGCCGAATCGGCCACCCAGCCGTCGATGCCGACCGCGAGATCGGCGCTCAATACGTCGCCGTCGCGGAGCGCGTAGTCGAAGGGAAGTCCGTGCAGAACGGCGTCATTGACCGAGAGGCAGACGGTGTTGCGAAACGGTCCGCGACCGAAGGACGGTGCGTAATCCCAGTAGCACGATTGCGCGCCGCGCTGCCGAATACGCTCCCGCACATGCGCTTCCAACTCCAGTAGGTTGACGCCGACGCGGGCGCGCTCGCGCAGTTCGGCGAGCACCTGCGCGACGAACTGTCCCGTCACCCACATCCGCTCGATCTCCGCGGGCGACTTCAGTTCCACCATGACGACCTCCACTCGGTATTTTTATACCAGCGTAGCCGATGGCGGTATTTTTATACCAACCGAGCCGGAGTCCGCACGGCTTGCGGTATTTAAATACCACTCGTACCCTGGGCGCATGGTCCGCCTCCCGCTCACCCCCGCCCAGATCGAAGCCGGTCGCCGCCTCGGCAGCCGGTTGCGCGCGGCCCGCGCGGACCGCGACCTCACCGAGGTCGCCACCGCCGCGGGCATCTCCCCGGAAACACTGCGCAAAATCGAAACCGGACGTCTCCCCTCCCCCGCCTTCGGCACCGTCGTCGCCCTGAGCCAGGCGCTCGACCTCCCCCTCCAGGACCTCGCCGATACCTGGCGCTCCGCCGGTCTCGCCGAATCCGCCTGAGTCGCGGCCCGCCGCTCGTGCGCCGGATGCGCTCGACCTTGCCGGTATTCGGGTGGGTCCAGACGACGAGCCGATCACCGTCGGACGCGACCCAGACGGGGGTACCCTCCCGGTAGCTCCTCATCTCAGCGGAAGTACGGGTATTCCTGGACCCAATGGAAACCGCGGCTACGCAAGGGAAAGGTATTCGGGTCGAGCTGTTGCAGGTCGATGCTCACCGAGCGGCCGTTCAGTTGTCCGGCCATGGCAAGGCGATCGGGTGCGGGCTGATCGAAAGTGAAAGCGCCCAAAGGAGTCGGCTGCGCCCCCGGCGCGGTGGGTAGCAGCACCATGGCGATGGTGTGTGCGCTCGTGTCGACTATGGCGATCACCGGTACCAAGGTGCCGTCCATTCGCTGGACGGTCGCGTTCTGCCGATCGAAAACGACACGCCGCCAGCGATTCTCATCGGTGACTACAGCGGGAACCTGCTGGCCGTCGATGCTGAATTCCGCCACCGTCCAGATCCCGTACAGCGGTGGCTCCTTACTGCCCGCACCGTGGTCACGGTACCCGTCCCAGCTCGCGTACACGCCCGAGACGAGCAGCCAGATGCCAAGTGCGGCTTGTAAACCCACCGCGATCCGATTCCCGCGCGCGGTGCCCAGCAGCGGGCGCCGAGTCGAGCGATCGGCGGGTCGGTCGAGCACGAGCACATTCGCCAGCCTGCGCGCCTCCGGAGCCAGCAGCATCGAGCACAGCAGCATCAGGTGAAATGCCAGGATCTTCGCGGGGACGTCGTAGGTCATGTTCAGTACGAACACCTGCATCGTGCACACCAGGCTCAGCAGCGCGCCCACCGTCGTCGTTCTCGGGAGGAACAGCAGCATGCCGCCGAGCACTTCCGCGGTGCCGAGCAGGATCTCGTAGGGCTGCGACACCCCGACCTGGGTCCACAGCACGGCCATCGGACTGAACTCCCCGTATGGTTCGAGCAGCCTGGCCAACGCGGGTGGCGGCATCTGGTTGGGGATGGCCTTGGAAAGCCCGTATGCCAGCATCTCCGCGGCAAGGCAGAGCCGGACGAAGAGTAGGAACCAACCACTCAGCGCCGCATAGTTCGGGCGGCGCCGATCGAGAACGGTCCATATGACGGTCGCGACCACCGCGACGATCAGAATGCAGAACAGCAGCACCCACAGGAATGTCTGGTCACCGCTGATCGAATCCTCGTGCGCGGCAGCGTCTGTGCCGAACACATGCTCGCCGGTCCATTCGACGAGCGGACCCCACAGGCGCGCGAGCCAGAACGGCACGGACTCCGGCAGCAGGCGGCCCGCCAGCCCGAGGAACTCGGAGATGATCCGGGGGTACACCAGGCAGAACAGCCCGAAGTACACAAAGCAGAACCGAAATGCGATGCGTACGAACGGGTTCCAATGCTGGACGCCCGCATCGAGCGACGGCTCGGCGCCTACCCGATCGGGGACCGACTCTGTATCGACCGTTGCCACTCGCATCCTCACCATCCTCGCCGCCCCCGCCCGAAGGTATCGAATAAGCCGGTCCGTCTCAGGAAAACCCCGATCTCCGGTCAACTGTCGGGATGACAATGGTTGTATGACCGCCAGTGTCGAACTGCGCGTATACGCCGAGTTGAACGACTTCGTCTACCCGGAGGCGCGCTATGCGGCGCAGCTGCGGCCGATCCGGCCGCACCAGACGGTGAAGGATATCGTCGAGGCCGCCGGAATCCCGCACACCGAGGTCGACCTGATGTTGGTGAACGGCGAATCCGTCGACTTCGGTCACCATCCACAGCCGGGCGATCGGCTCGCCGCCTACCCGATGTTCGAGACACTGGATATCGGGCCGCTCACCCGGGTCCGTCCCCGCCCGCTGCGCGATCCACGCTTCATCGTCGACGTCAATCTCGGCGGGCTCGCGCGGCTCATGCGGCTGATGGGGCTCGACACCCGCTGCGACTGGGCCGCCGACGACGCCGCGCTGGCCGCGACCGCCGCCGCCGAGCATCGGATCCTGCTCACCCGCGACCACGGACTTCTCAAGAGACGCGCTGTGACCCACGGCGTGCTGGTGCGTTCCGACCGGCCGTTCGAGCAGATCGTCGAGGTTATTCGCCGACTCGACCTAGCCGATCGGCTCGCACCGTTCACTCGCTGTCTGCGCTGCGGCGGCGTCGTCACCGAAGTGGCCAAACAGGACATCATCGATCGGCTCGAACCACTCACCCGCCACTACTACGACACCTTCCGGCAGTGCCCGGATTGCGGCCGGATCTACTGGAGCGGTTCACATCAGCGGCGGCTCGATGACCTCGTCGCCCGGATCCGCACCGCGATCACACCGGCTTAACACGCCGTGCGCTCACGAAGCGCCCATCCTGTTGCCGGGATCGGTCAGTCGTTGCGGGGTGTGCCGAATTCTTCGATCAGCACGGGATACTGCTCCCCACCGTGTCCGGCGGCGATCGAGCGGTCGGCCATCGCCTTGATCAACTTCGGCAGTTCGGCGTTGACCCCCACCGCCTCACTCTCCTCGATCAGATGTGTCATCGCCCGCGCGTCGGTCTCCAGCGCCGACACTTCGGCGGGGAAGGAGCCGCTGTCGATTTGCTCGGCGTACCCGGGCAGCCATTCGGCCACACCGGTGGCGATCTGCTGCGCGAACGGCGCATACGTCGCGGCGTCGACACCGGCCGTCCTGAGCAGGGCCGTGCCTTGGAGCCAGGCGTTCAGGACGCTCCACATCATGGCCAGACCCGCCACGTCGTAGAGGGACGCCAGCCCATGGTCCGCACCGAGATAGGTGACGGTGCCGAGCGCGTCGAGTGTCGACTCGTGCGCCTCGAAGTCCGACTGCGGCCCGCTGTGTAGAATCACCGCCTCGGCGGTCCCGATCACCGACGGGATGGCCATGATGGCGCCGTCGAGGTAGTGGGCGCCGCGCTGCTCGGCCCAGTGGGCGGCTTCCCGGGCCTGGGCCGAGTTGCCCGAGGTCAGGTTGATCAACGTCGTGCCGTCCAGCTCGATATCGTCCCCGTCGAGCAGCTCGTGCATGGCCTGATAATCGGTGACACAGATGATCGTCAGGGAACCTGCCTCGAGCGCGTCGCCGATCGTTGGCGCCAGCCGTGCACCGTCGGCCACCAACTGGTCGGCCTTGGACGTCGTACGGTTCCACACGGTTGTGGGATGTCCGGCTTTCAGGAACGCACCGGCGAGCGCCTGGCCCATCAGTCCGAGACCGATGACTGTCACGGGTGTTTCGGCTTTGTTGTTCATGGCAGCATCATCAACGTTGATACCGGTGTGAAGGTCAAGTGAGGTTTCGATGCGGATCGGGGAACTGAGTCGTCGGACGGGCGTCAATGCCCATCAGTTGCGCTACTACGAAGCCCAGGGCCTGCTGGAGGCAGACCGCGGCGCGAACGGTTACCGCGACTACGACGAGAACGCGGTGCTGCGGGTGCAGCAGATCCGGCACCTGCTCGGTGCCGGTTTGTCCTCCGAGGACATCGCATACCTGCTGCCCTGTGCGGTCGGAGAGGCCCCGGAGCTGCCCGGATGTCCCGAGTTGCTGGCCGCGATGCGATCACGACTCCAGCGACTGGACGATCAGATGAACAAGCTCGCTCGATCCCGCGACGCTCTTGCCAACTACATCGACACGGCCGAGCGAATGGGCAGCGACAGCTATCCGCCCTTCGACGAGGCCGCCATGGAGCCCGTCCCCGCCTGAAACGTGGTCAGCGCAGCGACCCGGGCGCCGTCCGGCTGCCCGACGGTGCGGGAAAGTGCCAGCGCCCATTGGCCGTCCAGCGCCTGCTTGTAGAGGCGCCGGTAGTCACCGGTGACATCACGCCCGTTATCCGACTCGATGAGCTGGACAATGTAGAGGGCCTTCGGGTCGTAAGCCGCAATCGGTACATCGCCACGACGCGCCTCGCCGGTGTCCAAGTTGGTCCAGAAGTCGATGCCACCCCGGACCGTGAACTCGGTCTGCGTGACCACGCTAGAGCGCGAAATTTTCGGCTGCCAGAGCCAGTAGCGAAGTTGCGGGCGGTCTGCTGGGGCAAGAATGGTGTGTATGCCGGAACTGACCTCGGGCCAGGTGTTCGCGGGCTATGTAATCCAGCGCCGACTCGGTGCGGGCGGTATGGGCTCGGTGTATTTGGCCCGCCATCCCCGCCTGCCGCGGTTCGACGCGCTCAAGCTGCTCGATCGGACCCTGACCGGCAACGACGATATTCGTGCCAGGTTCCTGTGGGAGGCCGACCACGTCGCACGGCTCCAACACCCCAATATCGTCACCGTCTACGACCGTGGCCGCGAAGACGACCAGCTGTGGATCTCGATGCAATACATCGACGGCGACGACGCTGCCACGGTGTTACAGACATACGGTGCGCTATCGGCCGAGCGGGCGGTTCGGATCCTTTCCGAGGTCGCCAAGGGGCTCGACTTCGCCCACGAAAGCGGTGTACTGCACCGGGACGTCAAACCCGCAAATATCCTGCTCGGCCGTCCCCCTCGGGATCAGGACGAAATGGTGGTCCTCACCGATTTCGGCATCGCGAAGGTGCTCGAGGACACCCAGGGGCTCACCAGAACCGGCACCCTATTGGCGAGCTTCCCCTACGCCGCGCCCGAACAATTCGACTCGGATGCCGACCTCGATGCTCGCGCGGACGTGTATTCACTCGGCTGCACGTTCTACCACCTGTTGACCGGATCGCCGCCGTATGTCGGGACCGCACCGAAGCGATTGATGCATGCGCACCTCTATGCGCCGATACCCCGGCCCAGCCGGGCGCCCGCAGCGCGCGAAGCGGGAGTGTCCCCGGTATTCGACGAGGTCATCGCATACGCGCTGGCGAAGGACCGGGGCGATCGTCCGCCGAGCTGCCGCGCGCTCGCGGCGGTTGCCCAGCGAGCCCTCGCCTCGGCGGCATCCACACAACCCGCCCCCGCCATGCCGCCACCGACCCAGCGCGGCCGGTCCCGGCCGTCAGCATTCACCGCCGCTCCCCACGAGGTGATTTCTCAACGTGCCCAGGCCATTCCGAAACCGGCGCGTACACCGCGGCCTCGCAAGAGCGTGCTGATCATCCTGAGCGCAATCGTCGCTGCGTGCACCGCTGTCGCCGGTGTGACCGTGGCCGGGATCAAAGTCTTCGATATCGTCAACGGTGGCGAAACCACCACAGCCGGACCCTCGGCCGAGGTGTTACCCGGCGGATACGCCGGAACCTGGGCTGGATCCATCAGCGACCCGGTGGGCCTGTCGTTCGACATCCTTCTCACATTGCGCGCCGGTCGTGTCGGCGAGGAAGTCGGTACGTTGTCGCAAACCGCAAAGTTCGGGTCGAAGGATCACTGTGAGAGCCGGGTGCTACTCAAATCGGTGAGTTCCACCGACGTGACTTTTCAGGAAAGGCTGTCCGGGAACAGCAGCAAATGTGTCGATACCGGGTCCGTCACGACCCTCGAGCTCCGCGCCGACGACTCGCTCGAATTCCGCATGTCAGGGATCGGCCTCGGTGATATCGCTGGGACGCTGCACCGGCAATGATCCGCCGTCGGCATACGCGAATTCTGCTCGCGTGAGGCAAGTATCTGCGGTCCAGAGAGACTCGGATTCAGTCGGATTGGAAGCGCTGACCGGGTGGCGCTAGGGTCGCCGCATGCGTGCGCAAGTCACAGCGGGTCGGCTGATCGAGGTACCGACACCGGACGCGACCGGCATGGATCGCCGGGCGTTCGGCGAGTTCGTCGGCCCTGGAGGCGAACTCGCGTCGTACGCATTCGGCTGGACAACCGGTTCCGACCCGCACGTCGGAAGGTTCACCATCGGTATCGGGGCGGGGAATCCGGATGGTGGGACGTTCCACGCCGTAATTTTCGACCATATGGACGTGCTGGATCTCGAACCGGGCTTTCGGAGCACACGATCCGCCGTCGGCGGGCCGTGGGTACGGCACCGCACGACTACCTGAGTTCGTCCGACTCCTACTTCAGCTCTGAACTCGTTCTGCCGCTTGCTCTCGCGGGTTGCGGTAGCTGGTTGCGGTTGGCATTATTGGCCACCGTATGCCACTGGTTTCCGATTTCGCGTATGACAGCCTCGAGGGTTTGTCCGTCGGCGATGCGCTGGGTGCGCAGTTCTTCGTGCCCGGCCGCTCCGTAGCCGATCTGCTCGCCGGGCGACCGCCAGCGGCTCCTTGGCAATGGACCGATGACACCGAGATGGCCTGTTCGGTGTATTCAGAGGTCCGCGACCGCGGCCGCATCGACCGCGACGCGCTCGCGGCAACGTTCGCTGATCGCTGTGAGCCCTACCGCGGCTACGGTGCCGGCACAGTCGTTGTGCTACACGAGATTCGCGACGGACGCCCCTGGGCCGAAGCGGCAGGGGCTGTTTTCGACGGGCGTGGATCGTGGGGAAACGGCGCTGCGATGCGGGTTGCCCCGCTCGGGGCGTATTTCGCCGGAGATCTGGATCGAGCGGCAGCGCAAGCCGCGCTGTCCGCCGAGGTTACCCATCGGCATCCGGAAGCGATTGTGGGTGCGATGGCGATCGCCGTTGCGGCCAGTCATGCTGCCGCGACTCGCGGAAAGGGTTGCGCGCCTGGCGAATTACTGCACGTGGTCGAGCCCTACCTGGTTGATGGTCGGACCGCGAACGGTGTCCGTCGAGCCCAGAAGTTACTGGGGCGATCTGTGGCCGAAGCGGCATACGAGCTCGGCAACGGCGCCCAGGTCAGCGCCCAGGACACGGTGCCGTTCGCACTATGGGCAGCCGCTAGCTTTCTCGGCGACTATCCGGCCGCCGTCACCACGTGCGTCGAGGCCGGTGGGGATGCGGACACGACGGCCGCGATCGTCGGTGGAATCGTGGCAGCACACACAGGGATCGGAAGTCGAGGCACGACCCGCGGAATACCGGAACAGTGGTTGTCGGCACGTGAGCCCCTGCCCACCTGGGCGACAGATCGAGCCACCGGGGCCGTCTCCAGGGTCACATCGTTGTGAACCACCCGACGCCGTCGTCGGGACGACGAGAGTGTCGCACACTCTCACCTGGAGGCGAATCCATCCGGGATCGGTCCGGCTACCACAGGCTCGGCATCCACCGGGGCCGCAGGGCCCACTCACCTACCGACTCTCGCGCAGTCCTGATGGGTGAGAAACTTGCCACGGCAAATCAGTGGCATGAGACGTGACCTAGGCTCCCCCAATTTCTGCTCTTGGATGGGACTCGAGATACGGGCGGGGATTGAGCCACGGGGCCAGAGCTTCCAAGTCTTCGGAATTGAGCTTGGCAGTGCCATTCTCACACTCGCGATGATGGCCATTTCTGTAGTCGGACACCGTATGCATGCGGGTATGACACACCGAACAACTCCACGCAGTCATGCCGATGTCCGTCCTTCTTGTTCTCCAGCCTCATGAAGTAGGACGGCTTCACGAGCTGCGCCCGGCCGTGGAAGCTCCTGGTACTCCATGAAACCAAGATTCTGAGTGAGATAGGTCCGCTTCGCCCATTCATACGCGTAGAGCGCTCTCCGCAGCCATCGCGACGGGCAATCCCGAAAGTAATCACTGGGGTCTTCGAAGTAATCACTGGGGTGCGGATCGTCCATCATCAGGGCTTCCATAGCCGCATGAAACCCGGCTCTGTCGATATCTATTTCGTGAGAATTCATGATCAATCCTTGGTTCAACTTAGTCTGAGACACCTCCGGCGGTAGCAGTAATAGCAAGAGGCAGCAACATACGGATCGCATTTACCTGTCTGCCGGGAACGACGCCGGCAACCCGCGCCCCGCCGCAAGCCAGGGGACCGGATCGACGCGTTCGCCGTTCCGAAGCCGGTGGTGCGCGAACCGGCGAATGGTAGCGAAGGTCTAATCGCGATAGTCCTGTGCGCAGAGGGCTGGATCGCCGGTTGTACGCGCTGGGGGACATGGCGGAAGTGGGTTCCGCAGCGGGCAGGGCCGACTGCTGCGCGGGTCTCATGGGCTCTCCGTTGGCTTCGAGCTTGCAAAGTGGCGACAGCCCCCAGCTGCGACGGGAACAGATTCCCCGTCGCGCCGAGGTGTGAACAGATCCTTGTGGGCACGTCCGGGCGTGCCGATGCTCACGGCGTCGACCGCTGAGCCGGCGACCCCCGACGCGGTCGCGCGATCGGCGAGCAGCCGACCACTGAGGGCCGGAGTCTCAGCCATCGCGCATCCTTCCGTCTATCTAGGGAGCTGACTATCTAGGGAGCTGACTATCTAGGGAGCTGAACATCCACCGTACGTTCGATCAGTAGCCGTTCAGGTAGAGACCATCGTCACTACACTTCGCGGAGTTGTCAAGTAATCCGCTGGTACTTCTGTAATCCGATTTCGCAAGGGCGATGTATCATGTTCAGTGTGCCTGAACATACGATCGTGAGCGAGGGTCCCGGCGACACCGGTGCGGGTCATCTGGTGCGCCGGGCTCGGACGGCG
>NZ_JBFAHV010000014.1:0-206229 GCF_040654375.1 Nocardia sp. NPDC050710
CGACGGGTCCTTCGAAAGACACCCGTTGGGGTCAGGAAAATTCCGGGTCACGCCTGCGTCCGAGCGGCGCGGTGGGCCGGTTCCATCATGACTGGGCGACTACTGACTCCAGCGCGGCCGGCCTGACCCCACACACCAGCCCTTCGGACAAGCCACGACCCGGACTCACCACCATCCAGAATAGCCCCGACCTGCCGACTGCGCCTTGACACGAGAGGGGAGCCATTACCCGAGGTCGGGGTGTACAGCGGTTCTGGGCTCGTGTGTGTGCGACCTTCGGGCTGCGTGGGTCCCCGTTCAGGTTGGCCTGTGCGTGGGGAACCCCAAGCTGATCGTTTTGGCTATCCGGGCCAGTCGCTGCGCGTCGGATCGTTTGTCGCGCAGGCACTCCTGACGGAGTCGCTGGCTGGTCCGTCTTGGGATCAGGTAGTCGATTCCGGTCGAGGGCGGCGGCTCGGGTGCGGGGATCTCGGGCCGGGCTATGCGATGGGTGTGTCGGGTGATGGTGTGGGGCAACGCTTTTCCATAGCGCTTGTTGTGGCAGCGGATGTCGATGGTTTCCATGTCGACGGGAGAGAACACCAGCTCGACTTTCCATCGGGCCAGGGCAGGGTCGACCACATAGGCGTTGGCATGCAGCGAGATCAGGCCGGTCTCGGTGACCGTGCGGTGCTCGCTCCAGATGAACGCCCTCGGTCAGCTCCGGCGCGACGGGGATCGCCGGGCCGCCTGTGTGGTTCGCGGCGGTGAGTGCGTGTTACTGCGGCCTGGTCACTTTCCACAGTCGCACTGTTTTGTCATTGCTGCCGCTGGCCAGGAGTCTGCCATCAGAGCTGAACGTCACTGGGAAGACGCTGCCTGTGACCGATGAATGGTTTCCCCGATCTGCTGGTGGGTGCGTACGTCCCACAGTCGCACCGTCGCGTCGACACTGCCGCTGGCCAGCAGCATTCCATCGGCGTCGTCGGGGCTGAACGCGACTGACCACACCCTGTCACCGTGGGCGCGGAGCGGTTGCCCACTCGGTCGTCGACTCGTGATGTCCCACAAGATCGCTGTGCGGTCATCGCTGGCGGTAGCCAGCAGTGCGCCGTCCGGACTGAACGCTACCGAGTTGACGATGCCGGTATGGTCGCTGAGCGTTCGTCCGCTCGGCTGGTGGTTGGCAACGTCCCACAATCGGGCAGTGCCGTCGTTGCTGGCTGTGGCCAGCAGCGTGCCGTCCGGACTGAACGCGACCGAATTCACCACTGCGGTATGGCCGGTCAACGGCGGACCGCTCGGTCGTCGACTGGCGACGTTCCACAACCGCACTGTGTCATCAGCGCCTGCCGAGGCCAGCAGGGTGCCGTCGGCGCTGAAGGCCACCGTGAGTACCCCATCGAGGTGGCCGGTCAGCGGTGAGCCGCTGGGCTGGCGGCTGGTCAGGTCCCACAACCGCAGCGTGCCGTACTCGCCGGCTGTGGCGAGCAGCGCGCCGTCCGGGCTGAAGGCCGCGGACCTCACCGCCTGAGTGAGACCGGTCAGGGGTGGGCCACTGGGCCGGTGGGTGGCAAGGTCCCACAACCGAAGTGAGTCACCAGCGCTGGTACTGACGCCGGTGCTGGCGAGCAGAGTGCGGTCGGGACTGAACGCGACCGAGTACACCGCGCCGGGGTGGCCCGCCAGAACAGCGACCGCCTTGTCGGCCGGCGGCGCGGAATCGGTCAAGGATCGCCGTACGGTGATACCCGCTGCCGTTGCCGCGATGAACGGGATGGCGACCGCCGCGCCTACGAGCAACCCACGGCGACCGAAACGCCGCGAAGAAGGGGACACCGGCGATGGTGACCTATCTCCGGTGCCGGAATGTGGGGCTGGATCGTAGCGGGCAGTCGGCGCGGAATCTCTGGTGGGCTGCGGCGCCGTCGTGATGCGCACATGCGCGGAAGTAGCGGCCACGCGGGCCGCTTCGGCAAGTGCGGCGCAGGTCGGGTAACGCTCGCTGGGCGCTTTCGCCAGTGCGGTCGCAACGACGGTATCGAGTCCCGCCGGCAGAATCGGTCGCACGTGGCTCGGCTGGGGTGGAGGCTCGCTGAGGTGAGCGCCGATCACCGCGGCCTGATCGTCGCGGGGGAACGGCGGCCGTCCGGTGAGAAGGTGATACAGGGTGCATCCCAAAGAGTAGATATCGGCGCGATGATCGGCGAGCGCGCCGGTGAAGCGTTCGGGTGCGGCGTAGGCGAAACTCGCGGCGAGCGTCGACAGGGTCACTGTGTCTTCCAAGGTGCGGGCGATCCCGAAATCGGTGAGCAGGGCACGATGCCCATGCCGGGGATCGTGCTCGATCAGCAGATTTCCCGGCTTCACGTCGCGGTGCAGTACACCTTGGGCATGGGCGTAATCCAGCGCTGCCGCAGCGTCTGCGATCAACTCCACCCCTAGCTCGGGTGCCAGTCCAGCAGGAGCATGATCGAGCAGTGAGCTCGCATCCCCGCCGCGGATAAACCGCATCGCCAGCCACAACACCGAATCCCCAGGCGCACTACGATCGTAGACGGCAACGATATTCGGGTGGTCCAGGCGTGCGGCCAGCGCCGCCTCCCGATCGAACGCCGAGCAGGCACGTCGGTCCGTGGCGAGAGCATCGTTGAGAACCTTCAACGCGACCAGCCGGTCCATGCGTGGGTGTCGTGCCGAATACACGACCCCCATACCCCCGACGCCGAGAACATCCTCGATGATGAACCCTGCGAACACATCTCCTGCCGCGAGGACCACCGCTAGCTCCTGATCTCGTCATGCAGCGCCACCGCATCTGCGACCACAGCGGTTGCCCACCATTAAACCGGCCCCGGTCCCGGCGCGCACCGATGCGAACTGAATCGTTGACTGGTGGAGACTCTTTCAGCGGGGAGAGACTCACCTCATCGTGCAGCCCCGGGCCTGAGAAATCCCTGATCAATACAACACGGGCCGAAGAGATCTGAATTGCGTTGTCCAACGGATCACATCCCCGGGATCGTACGAGGGTCGCCAGAATATAAGAGTCCCTATCGATTTCGCTGCGCAGCACTCAAGCGTGCTGGTCGGCAGTCCTTTCGATCCCACCCTCTAACGGCCACCGCCTCGTTGCGGTCACAATTCCGAATGCGTCGAGGATTCCGATGGATGGTGTTCCGGTTCCTCGGCACCATTCTCGTGTCGCCGCGGAGTTCTCAGACATCAGATTCCGACGCCCACAGCGGTGATGACAATCGTCCCATCGGATGTCGGCGTGCCAGCAGGACCCCGGCATCCAGACAGGTCAGCTCCAGCGAGGTACCCGGTCGCCAGTCCAGGGCGGCGACGGTGATCTTGTCCAGGACCCGGTCGCCGCCGTCGCGCGACTTGGATGACCGGCGCGATCACCGGCTTTCACGTCTGATTCGGTTGGTTACGAGTAGTTGCTGTGGATGGCTGGAACTCCGGCCGCTGTCAGCCTTGGAGTGCCGCTGACACCGTCAACTGTGAGTGGTTGTATCCGGCCCAGGTCCAGACCCAGCCACGCCCGGGCACGGGCCCCGGTCAGTTGGCCCGGTAGCGGGAGGCGAGTTCGGGGCTCTGTCTGCCGAATACGGCGAGGTCGGTCTTGAAGACGGCGTCGAGCAGGCCGACGTCTTCTATGCCGGGGGCGCAGACGACTTCGCCGAGTTCGAGGCCGCGCAGTCCGGCGGTGACGACCTCGTCGGCGGTCATGCGGGGCACGGCGCTCAGGTCGAGGCCCTGGCGCTCGTGGAATTCGGTGGCGACGATGCCGGGGCAGAGGACCTCGACCTGGATGCCGGTGCCTTCCAGTTCGGCGTTGAGCGTCTGGGACATGGCGACGAGGTGGGCCAGGGTGCCGGCGTAGACGGCCCGGCGGGGCATGACGGAACCGTCGGCGGGGCCGCTAGCGCGGTCGGGACAAGACCGACCAGCCCGACAGGTCGTGGTTCCTGCGGTGGACGTTACGCTGATCTGCATTTGCCTGAAGTTTGCGCTCTGGCTTGCTCGGACCCTCTGGGGGTGTTTACTGAAAGAGCGTCTCAGTTGGCCCACCCTCCAATGGCAGATCGAGGTGCGTATGCCGGTATGGCGACTGCGTGAATTTCGTGACGATGATCTGGATCAGGCGATCCAGATCTGGGAACAGAGCCGAATGGCGACCGGGGAGGAGCCGGTGTTCGCGTTGGCCGAGGTGCTGGCCTCCGCGCGAGCAGGGCAGCCGGCGGTGGTGGCCGAGGTCGGCGAAGAAATCGTTGGCATGGCAGTCGCCCAGATCCAGAGCGAGCGTGCCTGGGTCCTACTGGTGGCGCTGGGTACACACTGGCGGCGGCGCGGTATCGGTAGTGCGCTGCTGACCGAACTGGAGCGGCGGCTGCGGTCGAATGGGGTGCGGCGGATCTGCACGCTCCTTCCTAAGGACGCCACCGGGTCGGTCGCGTTCGAGAATTCCGGATATCTCGGCAGAACGGGTTTGGTCTACTACGAACTGCTGGAACCGTTGGCACCCGCGCAGTCTTCTTTGCTGACCGAACTGGGTGGTCGGTTGCTGCCACCCGGGTTGTGGCAGTCGATGGGAGGGATGGACCGGGAGAAAGAGATCATCGAACGCCGGATCGTATTGCCGTTGGCGAACCCGGATGTCGCGGAGCGGTATCGGGTTCGGCCACCCAAGAGCGTGATTTTGTTCGGTCCGCCGGGCACCGGAAAGACCAGTTTCGCGAAAGCGGTCGCCTCGAGGCTGGGGTGGCCGTTTGTCGAGTTGTTCCCGTCTCGGTTGGCCGCGACGGCAAGCGGCGGGCTCGCGGCGTCCTTGCGTGAGGTGTTCGCGGACTTGGCCGAACTCGACGAACTCCTGTTGTTCATCGACGAGGTGGAGGAGATCGCGGGCGCACGCGAGGGGACGGCGACCAGCGCGGCGCATGGCGTAACGAACGAGCTGCTCAAGCTGATTCCGGTATTCCGCGAGGATTACAGCCGCCTGCTGATCTGCGCCACCAACTCCGTTCGTTCGCTGGACTCGGCGTTCCTGCGACCGGGCCGCTTCGACTACGTGATACCGGTCGGTCCACCCGACGAACCCGCCCGCGAAGCGATCTGGCGGCGCTACCTCGGCCCCGCGGCCGAGGATATCGACCTCGACCATCTGGTGCGCGCTACAGCCCACTTCACCCCCGCCGACATCGAATACGCCGCCCGTGCCGGTGCACAATCGGCGTTCGAACGCGCGATGCGCGACGGGATGAACGAACCCGCCAATATCGAGGACTACCTGACCGCCATTGCCAACACCCGCCTGACTTTGACACCCGACATCCTGACGGCGTTCGAACACGACCAATCGAACTACACCAGACTCTGAGACCCGCCCTGCCTCCCGTTTGTTAATGCCGCCATCCCGAACCGGACGTGCGAGTTGTCCCCGCATCCGGCTCTCCCATAGTCCCGCTGGGTGATTGATGTTCCTCGGCTGGACGCGGGCCAGGGTGATGGGAGAGTCGAACCGCGCGGTCGAAATCGGGTTGTCGATCCACTCGAACATCGAACGCCTCGTGGCGCACGCGGATCTCCGCCCAGTCCTCACACATTCAGCACCTCGTGATTCGAGAAAGACTGGTGGCTCAGCGTTCACCCGGAACACGAGAGTCAGTATTGGGCCGGAATCGATATCGGTGCCCGCTGCTCGGAGAGTTCTCGGGGCCGCGGCCTACCGGTGGCTACGTGCCCCTGCTCGCGCATACCAGGCATCGTGGTGCGGATGCGGATTCTTTCAGCCCCGATTCGGTTGCACGCGCACCGCGCGCCTCCCAAAAAAGAATGTCTTGGAGTGACATCCCCTTCTCTACCGGAAGTTCCGGTGTCTCACAACGGGTTACAACATGCGAGGAAATAGCGCCTTGAAAGCTACCCTCGAACGCTAACGGAGCGGCGTTGGGGTTAGGCCCCTCGAAATGCCTCCGAGCAGTGCTGACCGCTGCTACCGCCGGGTCGGCAGTATCCGCTGCAGGAATTCCACCCCGGCGTCGAATCCGGGGCCCATGATTCCCTGGTGATCGGTTTCGAAGGTGTGGTACTCGTATTCCGCTCCGGCGAGTTCGAATTCGTATGCAAGTGCTTGTGTCATCACCGGCAGCACCGCAGTGTCGCGGGTGCCCTGGGCGAGAAAGATCGGTTGCTGGTATCCGTCGGCCGGTATCGCGACGTATTTGCCGATCGCCTGCCGGGCGGCGTCGTCGAACAGCGGACGCGCCAGCAACTCGCCCAGCCCGCGCCCGCCGATAACCGCCGGCCACCGGTCCTGGCATGCGGTTCTCAGCTCAGTCAGTACCTGGACTCCGGCGGGGGTCAGGTAAGGGGTCAGGTCGAAACTCCGATCGGTGGCCCACATTCCGGCCAGGAAGGCAGTGGTGAGTACCGCCGCGCCCGCGATTGAATTGTCGATCAGCGGTGAACGCGGGATATGCGGTCCGGCAAGCGGGAACAGGTACTCGAGCTGGGACCCTGGCGCCAAGGCCGCCGCGCCGCGGAAGTCGAGTTCGGGCGCGTACGTCGGCGCCAGCCTGGCGGTAGCAAGTGCGGCATGACCGCCCTGCGAAACCCCGAATACTGCCCAGCTGTTCGACACCGTGTCGGTGAATTCCCGTGCGGCACGGACGATATCAATGGTGGCGGTGGCCTCGGTACGCGAGTTCAGATACGGGTGCACCTGATCGGTAACCGGACTCAACCCGAGGTAGTCGGTGGAAACGACCGCATAGCCAAGGGCATTGAGTCTGCGGAAGTACGGCACATCCACCGGCAAGGTGGCCGAGGACGATGCACCACAGGTCGGACCGAGACCCGACGCCCCATGATCGAAGGAGATCATCGGCCAGCCACCCGCGGGCGCGGGCCCATCCGGCAACATCAGCAGTCCACGAGCAAGTGTCGACGCACCGTCGGAGCCTTCGGTGCGATAGGTGACGATGTAGCCATCGCCCCACTCGACCGGAAACCGTTGCGTGGCGATCAGTTCACCCGGCGCCGCGTTCGCTATTGGCCCCGCCACCGACAGCAGACCCGAGGCGATACCGACACAGAGCAACAGCCGAACCAGCGGGCGAATCATCATGACTCCTCCCACACGCTTGAAGTTCTGCAAACGGCCATCCGAACAGATTTGAAAATCATATCTTTCAAGATTGTCGGCGAGAACGGCCACCGCAAGCCCTCGGATCCGGGGGCGCTGCGTCCGGCGTGGCGCACGGGCGATGTAGTTCGGCGGCAGCAGGCAGCTGGGGCAAGCGAGTAGCGTGACAACCTGGGCATGGAATTCGTCATGCCACGACCCAAAAGTTGCACCGAAAAACCAGGACACCGCCCGCGATCGAACGTCCGGACATCGAGAAGTCGGCGCGGGCGATCTCCGACGCTCCGACCGGGGTATGTCTGCGTGACGACGTACAGGCCACGGCGATGCTGCTGGACAAACGCACCGCCGAACCCGACGAAGCACCAGGCGTGAAACTGTTTGTCGCGCAACGTGATACTGCTGCGGTCTCCGAAGTCGTCGCCGCAGCTGTACGGCGGCTGCTGCGCGCCGCGGACTGGGACGTCGATGGGGTTCGTGACGATGTGCTTACGTCGCGCATCATGGGCGACGATCACCGGCGGCCCGGGTTGTCACGAATCTCGTCAACAACGCGCTGGTGCACACGTCGGACACGGTCGTCGTCACGGTGGATATCGCTTGTGCGGAACCGCAGGGCCCCGTTTGCCGAGCGCCGGGCATGGCGGCGAAGGCCATCGGGATGATCTCGGCGAAAGTGGGTGCGGCGGCGCGCGTGGGTGCATTGGGCAGCAGGTCCTGCGGCGAAATGCCGAGGCGCTCGAGAAACATCCGCGCGACATCGAGGTCGGTGGCCGGTGGGGGCGTGGTCATTTCGCCCCTTGGGTGACTGCGGTGAAGCAGGGGGTGATGAGTCTGTCGAGCGCGGCAGCCGGATACACCAGCATCGTGGAGTGTGTCAGGTCGGCGCGAGCAGGACGCGTTCACCGCTGGTGATTCCGGCGGCGCGCCGGATCCGGGACGGCAGGTAGAGGTAGCCGTTGCGGTTGATCAGTCGTTCGAGCCCGGACTGTCGGATCAGCATGAGTCCTTCGTGCTCGACGATGTCGAGCTCGGAGTCCGGGGTCCATCCGAGACGGCGCGGGATCGACCTGTCGGTGAGGCGACCGCGAGAGTCCATAGCTGCCATGCCGTAGGCGCCCCTCGGTGGGCGTGGTCGGTCCAGTGTTGGCAGCGGGGGAGGAGCCACGCCGCCGGGATGCTTGCCGGCGCGACCGTGCCCGGACACGGTCGCGACCCGGGTGGAACCAACGGCGCCACCATGTCCTCAGCCATGCCGTAGATGCGCGGTGGGGTGTCCGGATCCGAGGGCGGAAGGGCGGCCGAATACGGCACTGATTTCACGACACTGCGTAGTAGATGAGCCCGGATGAACTAGCGTGTGGCTTTATGGAATTGGTCTACAACGTGGTGGTCGCTACACACCTACTCGGCATGGCCGCGGTCGTCGGCGGTTATGTGGCCGGGCAGCCCAAGGTTTCGGAGCTGATGGTGTGGGGTGCTCGCGCCCAGCTCATCACCGGGCTGATTCTGGTCGGGATGGCCGAGTCGATCGACTCGCTCGATAAGGACCTGAATATGGTCAAGGTCGGCACCAAGCTGGTGATCTCTATCCTGGTCGCGGCGTTCGCCGAGATGGGGCGCGCGGATGCCAAACGCGGCAAGGATATTCCGTGGATGACGCATGCCGCGGGCGGGCTGGCGATTGTGAACGTACTGGTCGCGGTGCTCTGGACCTGAGTTCTCGGAACGACCTGAGAGTTCCGGGAACACGGTCGCGCACCGTGTCCGAGGTCGGCACCGCGGGGTGCCGACCTCGAAGACAACGCCGCCCTACGACTCGAACAGCGACTGCCCGAGATACCCGCCCGGCGCGGGCACGCCGGGCGGGATCACGAAGACCGACGAGCCCACCGGTGTGGTCCATACGTTGAGTGCGTCGAAATCCGCGAGCCGCCGCTGCACCGGCACGTACTGGGCGTCCACGTCGCGTTGGAACGCGGCGAAGAGCAGGCCCGAATTCGAGATCTGGCCCGGTGCGGGTGCGTCGTCGTAGTTGCAGCCGCGGTGCAGGAACCGCTCGCCGTCATGGGTGTGATGTGCCCGGGCGATATGGGAGGACTGCGGGATGACCGGGATGCCGTGCGCGTCGACGGCGGCGAAATCCGGTTCGTCGAACTCCCGGGTTTCGGTCAGCGGCGCACCGTTGCCGAGCTTGCGCCCGACGGTGAGTTCCCGGCCCTCCTGAGCGATTTCGTCCCAGGTGTCCACGGCCATCGCGATCCGCCGCAGCACCAGCGAGCTGCCACCGGCCAGCCACGGTTGGGCCGCGCCGTCGTCCCAGACCAGCCGGTCGAAATCCGGCGTTTCCGGTGCGA
Organism: Nocardia sp. NPDC050710; assembly: GCF_040654375.1. Taxonomy (NCBI): domain Bacteria; kingdom Bacillati; phylum Actinomycetota; class Actinomycetes; order Mycobacteriales; family Nocardiaceae; genus Nocardia; species Nocardia sp. NPDC050710. Next base: position 9,490 of record NZ_JBFAHV010000014.1, read on the forward strand.
TGTTCACGGTGCCGTCGACCTGACCCATCAGATTGCGTGGGGTCTGCCCCTGGGCCGCATTGCGGAACCCGCGCTGCACCCAGCGCACCCCGACCAGCGAGGTCACACTGCGGCACAGCACCCGCACCGCGTGCGCCACTGTGGTCGCCTCGTCGGCGCAGATCTGCAGTAGCAGGTCGCCCTCACTCCAGGCCGGTTCCAGCCGGTCGATAGCGAACGGCGGCAGCGGACGTAACCAGAACGGCTTGCGGTGCTCCAGACCCGCGACAGCGAAGACCGCGGGTCCCAACCCCACCGTGACGGTGAGGCGCGACGGGCGTTGCGCCAGTTCGGGTTCGGCCCTCGGCGAGGGCGGGGATGCCCTTGGTGAGCCGGGCCGTCGGCTGCCCCGCTGCGGCGGCCCCGGAGTGGCCGCCCTCGTACTTCTCCTGGTTGCCGGGGAAGTCGCGGACCTGGGCGGCGAAGGTCTTGGACGATCCGTCGTCGAAGGTCAGCGATCGCGCTGTGCGCCGGAATGACGAAACCGCCCTGCTTGGGCCGCATTTTCTTGGTGCCGTTCGCATCGGCCACCACCTCGTGCAGTTCGACGCGTTCGGAGGCGGGGCTGGTCGCCGACACCACGGTCACCGCCTTGTCACTGTCATTGGTCAGCTCGCCGAAGGCCGCCGACATATCGCTGTCGGCCGCCTTGATCCACTGATCCGCGATGGTGATCACGTCGGCGCCGCGGGTGGCGGCCGGTGTGTTGTCGGCATTCGACGAACACGCGACGAGTAGGAAGGGAACCGTGGCGGACCCGCATCGATCCGATCACCACCCCGATCACCGTGCAGGCGGCGACCAGTAGCGCGATCGAGGATTGTCCGGGCGAGACGACCCCGCCGCCGAGGGCATGAGCGGCGATCGCCACCGCGCCCGACGCGGATCCGACGAATGCGCCGCGCACTCGCGCCGCCACCACCGCCGGATTTCGCACCCGGCCATACTGCTGCCGGTCGTAGGTTCGGCCCCGCTCGGATCTACTCCATTGACGCCCAGCGCATCGAGCCGGATCCGAGGGTCAGGCGAGGATGGGCAGGAGGTCGGGGCGTTTGGGTTCGATACCGGTGCCCGAGGAGCGGCCGCGCAGGCGGCGGCCGATCCAGGGGAGCAGGTGCCTGACCGCCCAGCGGAGTTCGACGGCGAGGGCTTCGGCGGTGCCGCGCCGCACGGGAGGGAGCGTGTCACGCCAGCTGTCGTCCGCCCCGGGCAAGGCCAGGGTGTCGGCGAGCGCGCGGGCGACCAGGTCGTGGCCGAGCGGGCTGAGATGGAGGCGATCGTCGGCCCAGACCAGGGGATGGGTGGTGGCGTCGACGAGTTCGAAATCGATGAGGGTGACACCGTGTTCGTCGGCCAGGGTGCGCAAATCGGCATTGAGCGCATAGATGCGCGGGGAGAGAGGACCGGTGATCGGGGCGACGCCGCCGATATCGGGATAGGTGAAGGTCACCACCGTGGCCCCGGTGTCGATCAGGGTGCCGAACATCGCGTCGAGGTCCGCGAGCAGCGCGGGCCGGTCCAAGCGCGGGCGGATGAGGTCATTCATCCCGGCCATGACCGTGACCAGGTCGGGTCGCAGCGCCACGGCCGGGTCCAGTTGTTCGGCGCGGATCTGTCCGGCGCGACGCCCGCGGACGGCGAGATTCGCGTACCGCAGGCCCGGCTGCGCGGCACCGAGGAGTTCGGCGAACCGATCCGCCCAGCCGCGGTGCCCGCCAAGGCCGTCGGGGTCGCCGATACCTTCGGTCTGGCTGTCACCCAGCGCGACATAGCGGGTATATGACTGCGCGGATCTGGAGTTCGACTCCACGTTCGGCTCCTGCCGGTCGCTGGCTCGTTCGGCCCGCGCGGGCGCGGGTGGAGTGCGCCCGGCTCCGCTCGTCGGCCTCTGCACCGTGGTGTCGCCCGCGGCGCAGGCATATCGTAGAGGGCGCGCACCGAAGTTTCCTGAAGAAGTTGGACGTCGGACCAATCACTTGACAGGTCCGCTCCGAACCAAGGGCAAGAGTGTTTCCGGCAGAGGTGTCTGGCATGGTCACAATCGGTATTTCGGCGGAGCGGACAGTGGTACGCGGTGTGGTGCTCGGGGAGGAGCCTGCGGCGGGATCACAGGGAACCACGACGCATGCCATGCGGCGTGTGGGAACCGGGGGAATCGGCGCGGCGATAGTCGAAGTACTGGACGGCCTGACCGAGGAACTGGGCGATACCCCGATCGAAGACGTGGCCGTGGTATATCGCTCGGTTCCCGAGCGACGATCGATCGTGACGGAACTGGCATCCGGGCCGTGGGCGGAGTCGACGCTGGTCTCGGATCGGACGGCACTGCTGACCGTAGCCGGGCAATTGCCGGAGTTCGATGAGTTCGACACGGTGCTCGTGCTGGAGACAGTCGAGAACCACACATCGTTCGTGGCGGTGGGTCCGGGGCGGGACACCGAATTGACGTCCGGTTCCTGGCCCTCCGGGATCGTCGATATCGACACCGCCCGCCAGGCGATCGGCCGGATCCGGCCGATCCTGGATGCGGAGGGGGTACACCCGAATGCGGTCGCGCTCTGCGGTTCGGCGGCGGGATATGCCGAAATCGCCACCGTGCTGGAGTTCGGACTGGCGGTGCCGGTGACCCTGGCCTCGGATCACGCCGATGTCGTGGCACGAGCCGCCGCATCGGTCGCCGCACGCCAACTCAGCGCGCTAGCGGTCACCCAACCCGACGACCATCGCCGAACCCGGCGGCTCATGCTGGCTGCGGCCGCCGTCGCCACCGTGCTCGGCGCATCGGGGATCGCGGTCGCGCAGATTCGCGACGACAGTGCGGCAGAGGTTGTCGATCCGACCACCGAATCCGTGCGTCCGAGCCCGGCCGCCCCGGTCGTCGCCCCACCGGAGACCTTGCCACCCACCGGCGCACCCATGCCGATGCCGATCGTTCCCGCGCAGAACGTCCCCGAACAGATCAGCGCCCCCGGGGCCGCGCAACCGTACCTGACGACCACGACCACCACCCATCGGCGGGAGGAACCGACACCATTCGAGGAGCCCGGCCAGCCGGGTCCCTTCGAGGAGGGGCCTGGTGGCATACCGCTCGCCGCGCAGCCCACGACGACCCCGGTCGGTGCGCCGGACGGTAACGGGCTCTTCCCCGGCGAATCACCGCCACCACCCGCGAATGCCGATCCCGCGGTCATCCAAGCCTGGTGGGACAACCACTGGATTCTGAAACAGCGGTGGCTGTCCGGCGGGTAGGCCGGCTCGAGCCCGCGCTGCCGCCAGCCCCACCCGAAGGTCGGCGAGGATGTCCTCGATCTCGACCGATACCTGAATCGCTGAAGATTCCCTCCGGCTGCGCTAGGCAGAGCCGCGCGCGTTGTAGACAGTGATCGCGTCGTCCTCGGCCATGCGCCCGTACTCGGCGAAGACCTCGAGTGCGTGCTCGCGCAGCACCCCGGAGACGACCTCGATGCCGCGGCGGCGGAACTGCTCGGCCCAGTCCTCGCGCATCGGTCCTTCGTCGAAGCCGGTCAGCTGCTCGAGTTCAGGTCCCTCACCGGCGATGACCAACCGTTTGACGCCCGACCACAGCGCGGCGCCGTAACACTGGGCGCACGGGCGCCAGTTCACTACGAGTTCGCGATCGGGGGCGTCCTGCGCGCCGAGGTCCCAGGTGCCGACCCGGGTCTGGGCCAGCGACAGCGCGACCACCTCGGCGTGTGCCGCCGAAAGTCCGCTGGCGAGTACCAGATTGACGCCCGCCGCGACTACTGCGCCGGTGCCGCTCTCGACGACCAGTGCGGCGAACGGGCCGCCGGAGCCCTCGCGGGGGTTGCGGGCGGCCAGTCGATGCACCAGTGCCATGCGCGCGTCATCGGTGGCCAGCGCCGCCGGGGTGCCCTCGAGTTCGTCGAAGACCCAGTCCGGGAGGGTGGTTCCGTAGGAACGCGGCATGGCGGTGATGTCCAAGGGGGTGCCCTTCGGCGGCGCGGTCAGCGTGTCATCGGTCTTCACCTGGAGCAACGTAGAAAGCGGGCGTTGCCAGCTGATTACTCGCGCGCATCACGCGGGTAACCGTCGGCGGTTCGCACCTCGGTCACCAGCTTCGCACGTCTGCCGGACGGATTCGGGGAATGATCTGTGAATACAGTGCCGGATCGCGGCGTCGATCCAGTCCGGTCTCCGCTCACAAAATCGCCCGTTTTGTACGCCGCCACATCGGCATCGACGGACATACGGCTTCCACCGACTCGACCTTCACGGCCTTGCCTCAGCCGCTGTGTGACCCGCCGCCGCGGGCGAAAGGACTCGCCTCGGTAGCCGCCGCCAACATCGGCAAGCGCCCGAAATAGGGACCGCCGAGGAACGCAGGCGTGCAGCGGCGTCTCCGATCCGGCGTGACGCTGCGGGCAGTCGCGGGCCGGTTTCGCCGCGCACGGCCGCGACCTGGTCGGTGCGCCCGCATTATTCGGCAGAACCCGACGTCGGCTGATCGTCGCGGCCCTGGTGCCCGACACATCGATCGGGCCGCCGATCGCTCCCATGGGTTTTCATCCGCGAGGGCTCGGCTCTGCCGGTCGTGGCAAATGCCTTGCGTCTGTTGGGTTTCCGACGGGACGCCGAACATGAGGTACCGCCCATGAGGCCCGGCTCGGCCGGGTTGTGAGCCCGCAACGCACGAGTTGTTTCCAACTGACCAGTACTCTCCTCGTGGTGCCGGATATGTCGGTGCCATGAGGAGGCGCATATGGGAGCCGTCGGACGTGAACGAATTACGTACACCGATCGGCCCGTGGTGGGTGCCGACATCTATGTCGACACGCATCTCTTTCTGGGACACGGCGAGGACGACGTGCGCGGCGGCCTGGCCCGCGTGGTCGCGGTGCACGAGGACGCGGAGTACCCGGACGACCCGATGGTCGATGTCGCGGAACATCCGGACTACAGCTACAACTGGGCGCTGCTGAGCCGTGAACAGGACCGCTTGCGCGCGGAATTCGGCGATCGCCGGGCCTACGCGGATCCCGACCTGCGGCCGGAATTCGACCTCGACTGAATCCGGCTGCTGTGCGGGCGCACACGGCATCTCGAGGTGCGACACCCGAACCGGGGCGAATTCGAAGTTTGTGTGCGCACGGGCTCACACCGACTCGATTTCGAGGACCTCTTGGCCGTGCAGCCGCAGGGTGCGGGTGGGCCGGGCACGCTGGTGGCAAGTCCGGCGACGCTGTGCTGGGGGAACCGTAACGCGGTGCGCGCCCACGCCAGGGGCGCGAAGGGCACCACCGGGCCAGCGACAGAATCGAATTCGCGGCGCCCGCTTCGCCACTGGCGTGCTTGCTCAGGCGCTCGTGCACGGTACGCAGTTGGTCGGCGGGGCAGTCGAGTTCGGTCGTCAGCAGCGGCAGAATCGCCGAGACCCGATTGTCGAGCACCCAGTCGTGTCCGGTGGCGGTATCCCCGGCACAGGTGCCGAAGTCTCGGTCGGGGATACCGGAGTGCCGTAGTACCTCCCGCCTTCGCGGCGAGGTTGTCAGCCTATGGCCTCAGATGCACCAGACCACACTGCCGAGTGGGAAGCACAGTGCCACAGATCCCCAGGGGCTCGATCCCCAGAAGACCGGGGTTGCTGTCGACGTCGCGGGGGCCACCGGAACCGAGCTGGCCGAAGCCCCCGGAGCTGCGAAAATGCCCAAAGGCAAGGCAATGGCGGTTGCGGCTACGATCTTGACAATTGTGTTGGACATGTTTCCACCCTCGATCGATATGACTTGGTTGAATCCGCGTCCAGTGCCGACCAGGCAGGTGCGCTGTTCGCCATCGAGTTGCGGATGGGTGTGTCAGCGCGCGATGTACTGTCCGGCAAGTCGCGTCCTGCTGCCGAGCGATACCGCGGCCCCAGGAGGCGGTCCGTGACGCGCCTCGATTTTCGACCCCGACCCGATTTCGATTATTGCGATGCGTGGCGAGCTACGGCCACGCGGCGAAATTGCCGGACCAGATTCTGTGTCGTCCGGCGCCAGGCCCCGTCGCGGATGCGCCGACCTGGCAGCTCCGGCCACGAATGGCTCGGCCGAAGCGGAGCCCTTTTCGCAGCGCCGGGAAAAGGATGCTCCTAGTTTACTGTGAAAGGACTCAGCTAGAGAGCAAATTCTCCGCTTCGGTTCGGCTGCGCGCCGGTGGACGACGAGATCCGCGTTGGACGCAGATCGGTCCGATCTCCTGCGACGCATTGCTGGCGGCGTTGGGTGGCGAGCTCACTATAGAAACGCACCAGATCTCCACAAGTGCGGCTGGCCGGACAGATCCCGCCGTTTCGGCCCAATCCCCGCATTAACCCACGCTCGAGCGAGGTGGACCTGCCGTTGCAGCAGGCCAGCGAATCATCACGACCTGATGTGGTTGCGCCGCAGAACGCCTTCACCTCCCTGGGGTGCAGGCGTCGGCGGTGACGGACCTACCACCCAGGTTGCGGAGGAGATCGGTCTGCCGCTGCCCACGCCGCCTGCCTCGCTGATCGGCGTCGACTACCTCTTCGAGCCCGATGTACTCGTCGAAGTCGAGGCAACAGCCCTTGTCGACTGATGGTTGACCAGGCACCCACACGAGTGCGGTCGGCGGGCCGCAGCGCTATCGGGACCAGCGAATCTTGTTGCCGTCGTATGTAATCTCGGTCTCATGGTGTTCGACTCGACCCGTTTCGATCTGGACCCGTATGTCGGTTTCGATATGGCTCGGTACGTTCGGCGGACGTATTGCAGTTGGGAGGTTGCCGGCTGGCGGTCGCTGCTCGTGCAGCGGTTCGAGCATGTCGCCTTGGTCGAGGACATGGCGTTGCCGGGCACGACGGATCTGCACCTGGTAGTGCCCGTCGCGGGTCGAGCTGTGATGGAGACGCGCAGTGATGGTCGGGCACAGCGCTACACGTGGGTGCCGGGTCGGCCGGAGTTGGCGATCCCGGGCCGGCCTGTCCTTCGCCGCTATCGGGCGGACGGGGCGATGCGCAGCGTGCAGGTCCACATTCCGCGTGACACCGTCGATATGGTCGGGGCGCAACTGGGTGGCCACGCGGTGGACTACGAGGCCATGGCCGCGTCCGTCACCACGGGGGATCCACTGGTCGAGGAAACCGTCCGAGCGCTCGGCCGCACGGGCGAGGCCGACGACCTGTATGCCGAGGCCGCGGCGGCCTTCTTGACCACCCATCTACTCACCCGCCATGCGCGACTGCGGGCTGATCGGACGCCGACGCGCGAGGACGCACGCGTGCGCACGGTCGTCGCGACGATGCGGGAGCGGCTGGCCGATTCGATCACACTGGCCGACATCGCCGGCGAGGTGCATCTGAGCGTCTACCACCTTGTCAGGGTTTTCAAGGAGGCGACCGGGGTCACACCGTACCGGTACCTCACCCGGTTACGGATCGACGAGGCGAAACGGCTGTTGCGCGAGACCGACCTGACAATCGCCCAGGTCGCGGCGCGGTGTGGCTTCGCTGGCCCCGGTGCGCTGTCGACCGCCTTCTTGCGGCACACCGGGGCGCGTCCCTCGGAGTATCGCAATTATTGACCGGTGCACCGCAATCTCGAGCATTGGGTGAGGGGATGACTCGCCCTTATGGTTCATTCCATGGCCGACATTTTCTCCGGCGAGGCGAAAGCCTCTGATCTCGAACGCTTTTCAGTTCACATCGGCGATCGCGACCTGATCGATCTGCGTGCCCGACTGGATCGGGCCCGGCTTCCCAAGTCAGAGACCGTGCTGGACGCGACGCAGGGGATCGAACTGAAGCGGCTGGTGACACTGCTGGATGCGTGGCGTGCGCACGACTGGCGCGAGGGAGCCCAGCTCCGGCTGCTCCGGACCGGGAAAGTGTCCGCCGCGATCCACGCCCCGGGTGGTGTGCATGCTGCCGGTGTGTGACCCCCGACATCGACGCTGCCCGCGCCGAGGCAGCCAAGGTGTTCGAGGTCTGCGGTACGCTGCCGGGTTATTGCGCCATGATGCACCGCGAGGGAGCCGAGGGTCCTGGCGATCTGGCCGTCGTCGGCACCGAGGACCGAGTGGCGGCTCAGATCCACGGGATCATCGCTTCGGGTGCAACGGAATTCGTGGGCGCGCTGTTCACCGGTGACGACTTCGCCGCGCACCCACAAGCTGCTCGCGGAACTGGCCGACTGAGTCCAACTGCGGAGCTATCGCCTTTCCTCGACGGATGACCGCTGGCTCGCTTGGCGTCGAATCGGACTGAGCTCGGTGATCGAATTCGCCTCTACCGCAGCGGCAGCCGTTCCCCGAGACCCAGTCTGCTCGGCGACCGGAGCGTTTGGCCGACCTCGGGCAGCCGCCGAACGCTGGGAAACATCTTGTCCCCGACGCATCCCGGTCTCACCGTGCAGATCGCGTCGACTGAAAACGCAGGAAGGATACGACGTGCCGCACTACCGAGTACGTTCCACAACCTCGGCTCCCGTCAGCACGGTGTGGGGTTTGCTGATCGATGGCCGCAGCTGGCCCCGGTGGTCCTCCGGGCTGGCCGAACTGGTCGAGGAACGCTCCAGCGGCCTCGATTCGCGCGGCAACGACGGCATCGGCGCGGTCCGCGCGTTCCGCACCGGCCAGGTCGTCACCGGTGAGCGACTCACAGAACTCGTGAAGGATCGGCTCCTGGCGTACGAGGACGCCTTCAACTTCGCCATGAAGGAATATCGTGCCGTCGTCGAACTGGAGCCGACTTCCACGGGCGGAACGACAATCACCTGGCGCGGCACCTGGCGTATGCGGCCCGGGATCGGTTGGACCATGCCCTTCATCCTTCCCCGGGTGATGCAGCGCATGGCCGACGACCTCGCCGACTACGCAGCCACCGCGGCGGGGCCGCACACCCCCTGACCCGTGACCAGCGTCGCAGATTTGCACGGAGATTCAGGCGCCCTCCTTTCGAAGCGCACAATTGCCCGATCGGGCACACCCGACCAACTGTCCTTTTGCCGGAGTCGGCCGTGGCGCGACACTGTTGCGGTGACATCGGCGCAGGACCGGCAGGTGGCGGCGGAATCGGTGCGGCGCGCCGGTCCCGTACCCCAGCGCGCGCCGACGGCGGAAGACCGGCCGAGCGGGTTGCCGGGAATGCTGCTGGGCTTGCAACGGCAGGCCGGGAACCGAGCGGTGGGCACTGCGATCGCCGCCCGGCCCACCGTGCAACGTTTCGTGGGCAGGGAGCACAAGGAACTCGGCGACGGCACCGGCCGGACGGTCGATCTCGGCAACGGCGTCGTGCTGAGCTGGGGAGACCTCGTCGCCCTCGCCGGCGACGAATATGCAACGCTCGACGACTTGCTCGCCGACACCAGGGACGAGGCGGGAAAGCAACGGCTGCTCGCGGCATTCCGGGACGACCACATCCCCGATCCGGCGCATTCGCGGTTGCCCGAGCCCACCGCTGAACAGAAGTCCGACCGGCTGGTCACCTTCCTGAAGCTCGCCGCCGAGAACACATCGCACTTCAACGCGTCGGGCCAGGCCATCGACCGTTGGGCTACCGACCACACCGCGGCCATCACGGCGGCGCTGGACGCTGGTCTCACCAAGAACGAGGCGGGCTTGCAGCTGGCTCTTGCGCGCGAGGCCTTCGCCCAGCACTTCCTGACCGACGCCTTCTCCGGCGGGCATATCCGCACGCCGCGTCCGGACATCATCGGCTGGTACCGAGCCAATTTCGGCCCGCCGGTGGTCGATTTCTTCATCAGCCGGATGTCCGAGAGGCTGATCGAGGGATTGGTCAATCAAATAGGCCCGCAGACCAATTGGCCGGATTTCCTGGTGCGGCGGAAAGTTCGCGCTGCCGTCGGCGCGCGGCTGGCCACCGCGATCGCGCAGATCGATGGCGGCCGAGCCAAGCTGAACGACTACTTCGCGCTCGCGGTGGCCGGTGTGGTCAGCGGAGCGATGCACGACCTGGAAGGCGGTCGCGGGGTGGCGGTGTCCAGCGAGGCGCACCCCGAGCCGTGGACCGCGTTCGGTGACGCCAAACTGGGTGACAGCCCGGTGAGCAAGGCTCAGGCCGAACTGGCGATCGCCGCCGCGATCGCGCATGTCGCCGCCGCGTATGAAGTCGGACGGACGCGCGGGAAGGCGGCCGATCCCGCGCATGCCCCGCAGGTCGCCTACTTCGCCTTCGATTCCGCCGACCTGTCCCCGGCTACGGGCGGCCAGCTGACAGCCGCCGCGGCGTACCTGCATGCGCGTCCGGAAATGCAGGTGACGTTGGTCGGCCATACCGACCCGACCGGGCCGGACCCGTACAACGAGACGCTGGGTCTGCGTCGGGCGAACGCGGTGGCCGAGCGGCTGCAATCAGAAGGTGTCGCCGCCGACCAGATTGCGGCGCGCAGTGAAGGCGAGCGATCTCTGGTGACCACCGTGCCCGGACAGTTCCGGCTGAACCGGCGGGTGGCGTTCGCGTACCTCGGCAGGCCGGGTCCCTACCGCGATCCGGTCCGCGACGAGGCGCTCGCCGAACTGAGGGCCAGGATCGCACCGCCGTATCCGGACGTCACGCGGTTCGTTCCCAAGCCGCTAGCGGCGACCAACACCTCCGGTTCCGGCACGTCGTCTGTGGCGACTTCGCAGGTCGAACTGGACAACTGGCGGTGGGGCAGCATCCCGACGAACCTGCGCGGCGAGATCGACACCTGGATCCGCGGGTACGGCCCGATGATCACCGCCAAGATCTCCGCCGCAAGGGAATTGAACGACGACAGGGTCGAGGGATACGACATTCACCCGCGCCCGCTGGTCGAGGCGATCGTCAGGAACTTGCTGGGGGATCCGTCCGGATTCCTGGAAGAGGCATTCGGCAGGCCGATGAGTCCGTGACTCGAAATCGCGGATGCTCCTCGGTCACATCCACCAACCGAGGGGCACCGAGATCTCGGAACGCTCTCAGGATCGACTTCATGAGAATCGAGAGACTATGCACCGCAGTGAGTTCGAGCGGTTGACCGTTTCTTCCGGCACGTTCGCCGGGAATGGTGCCGCGGTTGATTCGCGAATGCAGGTATTCGCGCCCGGTGTGCTCGTCAGGGAGGTCGGTGAATGTGCACCGCTGGGGGAACTCACCACGTGAGACACAATCTTGACTTCACCACCGTTTACTTAGGAAGAGCACTGTCGGTATTCTCGCAGCCGTGCCGCGTGCCGGATGGGTGAAGCCGGAGAGCGATCAGCGGTTGTCCGATCACCTCGCATTGGGTGTGCTGACCAGGGTATTTACCCCCGAGGTGGTCGACGAGGTGCTGGTCGAGCGTGGACGCGTCGAACGCCGGAACCGATTGCTGCCTGCGCGCGTGGTGGTCTACTACGTGCTCGCGTTGGCGCTGTTCGCATCCTGCTCGTACGAGGAGGTGATGCGGAAGCTCGTGTCCGGGCTCGAGTGGGCGTCGGGACGGCCTCACCAGTGGACGATCCCGACGAAGGCTGCCCTCTTCCAGGCCCGTAAGCGCCTGGGCTCGGAACCGCTGCGCGCGTTGTACGAGAAGGTGGCGATGCCACTGTCCGATGCGCGGGCTCCGGGAAGTTGCTACCGGTCCTGGCGGCTGATGAGCATCCACGGATCGACCATGAGTGCGCCCGCCAGCGACGCGAATATCGAGCATTTCGGCCTGCCGCCGTCTTCTCGGGCCGGCCACGGGGGAGTGTTCCCTCAGGTGCGGCTCCTCGGGCTGGTCGAGTGCGGTTGGCATGCGATCGTCGATGCCGCGCTCGGGACCTACGAGCATCGCGAGCAGGCCCTGGCCGAATCGGTCGTGCGGTCGCTGCGCCCGGGAATGCTGTTGCTCGCCGACCGCGCCTTCTTCAGTTACCGCTTGTGGGACCTGTGCCGATCCTCCGGCGCGGACCTGTTGTGGCGAATGCCGTCCGATTCCGTGGTTCCTGTCGAAAAGCGTTATCCAGATGGATCTTTCGCTTCCTATGTGCATTCAGGGACGAGGTCGCGCGCCGACGACACCGCCGGGATCGCTGTGCGCGTCGTCGAGTTCGTCGGTACCGCTTCCAGCGCCGACACGGACCACGGCGAGGGGCGGATCCACCGACTGCTGACCACCATCACCGATCCCGAGGCGGCGCCCGCGAACGAGCTGGTCCGGGTGTATTCACAGCTATGGGAGATCGAGGCCGCCTTCGACGGGCTCGGGACCCACGAACGCGGCCGCGGTGTGGTGTTGCGGTCGAAGACACCCGACGGAGTGATCCAGGAGGTCTACGGCTACCTGTGCTTGCACTACGCGATCCGCAGCCTGATGCGTTCGGTGACCTGGCCGAATTAAGTGAACAATCTGCGCGGCGATACCCGTTGCGCAAATGTGTGTGGTGTGTCACAGTTCCTCCGCCAAATCGTTACCGATCGGTAACTGTGAGTGTCTGACATGGGAGTTTTGTATGGTCAAGGACGTTCGCACGCGGATCGCTGCTGCGTTCACCACGGCAATTACGGCGGGTCTCGCCCTCGTTGCGGCCGCCCCGGCCCAGGCCGTTCCGAGCCTGAGCCCCTACGTCGCCATGGGCGACAGCTACAGCGCGGGATCGGGCATTATTCCGCTCGATCCCACCGTGACCCCGGCGTGCGCGCGGACCACCCGCAACTACCCGAACCTCATCGCCGATGCCCTCGGCATCGAGTCGTTCACCGACGTCACCTGCGGAAACGCCGATACTCAGGACTTCTACGAGAAGCAGTACCCCAGCCTGACCCCGCAGCTCGACGCCGTCACCAACGACACCAAGCTCGTCACCCTGACCATCGGCGGCAACAACAACGACACCCTGATCAAGGTGATCTCCGCCTGCATCAGCGCGGGGACCGGGACTGCCGGGTTCGGCAACCCCTGCGAGACCATCTATGGCGACCAGTTCACCAACGACATCTCGAACAAGACCTACCCCGCAGTGAAGAAGGCGCTCACCGACATTCACGCCAAGGCGCCGTCCGCGAAGGTGGCCATTCTGGCGTACCCCCAGGTCATGCCCAAGGACAACAGCAACTGCTTCCTAGTGATGCCGATCGCCAAGGGCGACGTCCCCTACATCAACAAGATCGAGGACACCCTCAACGGGGTCGTCAAGCGCGCCGCCGACGAGACAGGTACCACCTTCGTCGACATGCAGAACTCCATCGGCCATGACGCCTGCAAGCCCATCGGCACCCGCTGGGTCGAGCCGGCCGTGTGGGGTACGAACTTCGTGCCGATCCATCCGAACGCGATCGGCATGCAGAAGATGGCCGACCAGGCATTGGCCGCGATCGGCGGCTGACACCCGAATTCCGCACGGGCGGTTGCCGACCGTCGGGCCGAAAGGCCGGTCGGAACCGCCCGTGCGGTTGTTCATCGCTTTGGTATCACCGTCTTCGGAGGTGCGACTCGCCGGTGATACCGAACAATCGGAGATCTCCTGCTGCATCGACATTTCGGCGTCGTGGTCCGGGTTGTGCGTTTTCCTCGGAGGATCGACCACCGGAGCCCGCCTGCCGACATCAATGTCAGTGGCAACCCTTAATGTTTCGGCGGACCGAAACCACTTGATGCGCAGGAGTTCTCATGACGTCCAGCAAAAGCCCAGCGGCAGGCAGCCGTGTGTGGGATACCGAACTGACCGCCGCTTTCGACATCCTGTTAGGTGGAACGTCAGCCGACGACCCCACAGCGGAGTACGGCGTGTACTACGCCGACGACTCCCTGGACGAGTTCCTGTGCCCGAGTGCGTGGGCCACCCCGGCAGCGCTCGCCGAGCCGGAGCCCAGCCAGCTACCGCTTCCCGGTGCCGACGAGTACCCCTTCTCCCCGGGTGTGTGGCGGTTCGACCTGAGCCGGTCTCTCTTCCGCTTCGATGATCACCTGGTGAACGGGACGGGACCGTGGGGCGGGGGCGGGCACAAGGGTCCCCGGCCCTTCGGTGACGACTTCGTCGCCGACCTACGCGCGGCCGCGATCGCCGGTGCCGATCAGCTACTTGTGCGTGGCGCGGAACTCGGCCCGTTGCTCGCCCGGCATGGCATAGACCTGACCGACGAGCGCTCCAGGAAGCTCAACGGCTGGCTGACCGTCCTGTTTCGGGTCGCCACCGACGGCAGTCTCACCGACGCGATGCGCGCTGCGACCTTCACCGAGCGCGGACCCGAATACCTGGCGCCCTTCGACGACGAGGGTTACGTCGACACAGCCGAACCCAGATGGGAGGCGGCACTGGCAGCGATCACCCGCCCCGAGCTCCGCGACCATCTGCGCATGCTCTGCCTCGACGAGGAAGACGCGCGTGCCACCGGCGCGCACTACTGCGGCCCCGACCGGTGGCCCTTCACAACCGACATCCTGGACAGCCTCGGCTGTCGCTTGGTCGCGGGCTGGGAGTACGGCGAATCCCAGGCCGGCACCGCCGTCGTCGAGCTGCCCGAAGCGCCGCACGCGCACTGAACGGACTGATCGAACACCTGGATAGGAAGTAACTGCCCGTGTCGATGTGGTTGGAACTCGCGAAGATCGAACCTTCGCTGCTCGAAGAGATGCGCGAGAAACCCGAACTGATTCACACCGTGTTCTTCCCCGAGGACGACTCCGCACCACTGTCCGGCGGGCTCCGCCCGGTGGCGGACTTCTACGGATACGACTACCGCACGCTCAGTGCGATCGCCGGAGGCCGCGCTGAGGCCGAGCAAGGCACTGCCGAATGGAGGGACGCTTACCCCTGGCTCGCCAAGGCGACCGGCGACCACTGCGACGTCATCGAGGGGTACGAGTTCTGCTACGGACCGGCTTTCGTCCTCACCCCGAACGAGGTTCGTCAGGTCGCGGAGGGGCTGGTCGCGGAAGGCTGGGTCCTCGGCGGCACGGCAGCCGACTGGGACGAGGATAACGAGGATGACGAGTTCGAGGACCTGGGCCCGTACTTCGCGGCCGCCGCGGCCGAAGGGAAGGCAGTGATCGGCGGGGTGAACTGATCCAAGCGGTGCAGCCGCGCGCTGGGCCGGCCATGACCGCGCGCCGAAGTGGAGGTGGGACACGTGAAATGCGGTGAGCTCGCTACAGAAACGCATCAAATCTCCACAATTGACGCGGGTGGTCTCCACACGCGGTGGCTAGGGTTCCGATCATGGAACAGAGCGGGAACGGGCAGGCGGCGCGGCGGATCCTCGTGGTGGACGACGAGGTCACCATCGCGGAGTCCGTCGCGGCCCGGCTGCGGGCCGAGGGATTCGTCGTGGACCTGGCCCACGACGGGCCCGCCGCGGTCGCCGCCGTCCAGGCGAACGAACCGGACCTCGTCGTCCTGGATGTCATGCTGCCCGGCTTCGACGGACTCGAGGTGTGCCGTCGCATTCAGGTCGGGCGTGCGGTGCCGGTGCTCATGCTCACCGCCCGCACCGATGAAACCGATCAGCTCATCGGTCTCGGCGTCGGCGCCGATGACTATCTGACCAAACCGTTCTCGATGCGGGTCCTCGCCGCGCGCGTACAAGCGCTGCTGCGTCGCGTCGACCGGGCCGCCGATCGCGACGGCGTCGCCATCGTCGTCGGCGATCTGCGCATCGATGTGGACCAGCGCCGGGTCTGGCGCGCCGACGTCGAGGCCCAGCTCACGCCGCTCGAGTTCGATCTGCTCGCGCGTCTGGCCCGTCGGCCCCGGGTAGTGCTCGCCCGCGAACGCCTGCTCGAGGAGGTCTGGGATTGGGCCGACGCCGCCGGTACCCGTGCCGTGGACAGCCACATCAAGGCGCTGCGCCGCAAACTCGGGTCCGACCTGATCCGCACCGTGCACGGTGTGGGGTACGCGCTGGAGGCACGGTGACCACCGAACCGGCGGGCGGCCGTCTCGGGGCGCCGCCCGGCCCCCCGTCCGCGGGAGATGTTTCGTCTACGTCGGCACTCGGCGGCCGCACGGTCGATCAGCCCGAACACGAGCCGGTACAGGACGATTCGTCGGTGGCGGGGCCGGGCGGTGGTCGCACGGCGGATCCGCCCGTGCCTGCCTGGATTCCGCGGAAGATGCGGGAGCCCGCGGACTACATCGCCGAATTATTGCCGCGTCCGCTGGATCCCGTGCGATCGATCAAATTGAAGCTGGCGATTCTCATGCTGGTATCGGGCGGAGCCGCCTTCGGGTTCTTTCGGTTCCGGATCGGCTGGCTGCCGCCGAAGACCACCCTCGCCGCCGTGGTCATCGCACTGGTGACCTCCCAGATCCTGGCGCACGGCATCACCAGGCCGCTGCGCGAAATGACCGCCGCGGCCAAGCGGATGGCGCAGGGCGATTACACCCGCAGGGTCAGGGCCAGCTCCCGCGACGAGGTCGGCCAGCTGGCAGCGGCCTTCAACCAGATGGCGGCCGACCTGGCCGCCGCCGACCAGCAGCGCCGCGACCTCATCGCCAATGTGTCGCACGAACTACGCACCCCGATCACCGCGCTCAACGCGGTGCTGGAGAACCTGGTCGACGGCGTATCCGAACCCGACCCCGGCACCCTGCGCACCGCACTCGCTCAAACCGAGCGACTCGGCCTGCTGGTCTCCGAACTCCTCGACCTGTCGAGCATCGAGGCGGGCGCCTTTCCGCTCGATCGCGAAAATCTCACCGTCGCACCCCTACTGGCGGAGGTCGTCGCCGAGGCCGAGGTGATGACGGCGGCGCTCGGCCGCGGCGTGCGATTCCGCACCGATGTACAACCCGGCACCGCGCGCGTCACCGCAGACCGTGCCCGATTGCATCAGGTGCTACTCAACCTGCTCGACAATGCGGCCCGGCACGGCCCCGCGGGTGGTGAAGTCCGCATCACGGCCCGCGCCGCCCACGGACACGTGGTCATCGACGTCCAGGACCAAGGCCCCGGCATCCCGCCCGCCGAACGAGCCCGCGTCTTCGACCGCTTCACCCGCGGCGGCCGCACCGATGGCGGCGGCACCGGGCTCGGCCTGGCCATTTCCCGCTGGATTGTCGAACTCCACGGCGGCACCATCGCCGTAGCCGACCCCGGATCCCGCATCCGGGTCACCCTCCCCAACCCCTGACCTCTACACCCGCCGCCCGGTGTCCCCAGGAGCCCGGGCCGCACCCTCGGGAGCCCGATGCCACCGGCATTTCCGTCGTCCGGCTGACCAGCCAGGCCCGAAGAAGACCGAACCGACTCCACCGCCCGGACTCCCGCTGGATCCCGGGGCAGTGACGCACACCTACAGGAGGCAACCGATGCCGGACCAACCCGCCGATACGCCGGACCAACCGGATGTGGAACGGCGGCAATCGAATCACCGGAGCGCGTCGCCGCCACCCGGGAACCCGACTCGGGCGAGCGATCGCGAGTCCGAGTCGCCGGACACTCCCGGACCCTCCGCGGCCCGGCCGGAACCGGCGGTCAGCGAGGGAGTTTCGGAAGCGTTGGAGCCGGGTCGGGTGACGCGGTCGTCGGAGGGGTCGGCCGCGTCATCGGATCCGGCGTCGGACGGCGCGGCACTCGACGGGTCACCGATTCCGATCGCCGCTGTATTGCCCGCGCTGCAGCTGTGGGTGCGCCCGGAGCCGCGCCGGCGTCGGATCGTTTGCCCGCCCGGTGTGCTGCCCGCGGCTGGGATCGCGGGTGTGGCCGCGGCCGTGCTGATTCCGGTGAATCGGCCCGGCGTCGGCTGGGTGTTGGCCAGTGCTGTCGCCGCGGGAGCTGTATTCGAGGTCGATCGGCGAGCACGGAAGACGGTCGCCGCCGAGCCGAGCGCCGCGAAGGACCCCGAGGGGAGCGAGATTCCCGGCGCAGCGAGTGGTGCGGACGCCGGTGGTCCGACACCGACGAAAGCCGTGCGGCACCCCTGGGATTGGGGGCGAGTCTGGTGGGCGACGGTCGCGTCGGCGTTGCTCGCGGTCGGTGCGTTCCGGGCGGCGGGCTGGTTGTTCACCCTGTGTGTCGCGGCGGCTTTGGTCGCGGGGTCGTTGGCGGTCGTCGGAAAGCGATCGGCCAAGGGCGTGTGGTACGACGTGGTCGCCGTGCCATGGGAGAGTTTGTCCGCCGTGCCGTGGGCTTATCAGGGCGCGGTACGAATGCGGGGGCCCGCGACGACCCGGGCGACGCGGATCGGCTGGTCCGTGCTGGTGACCGTGGCGTTGCTCGCGGTTTTCGTTCCGCTGCTCGGCAGCGCCGATGCGACATTCGGATTCCTGGTCGGCACTCTGGTGCCGGAGGTCGACGCCCCGGCGCTGATGCGCTGGTCCATCCTGTTCGCGCTGGCGGGCGCCGGTTCACTCGGCGCGATGTACCTGCTGGCGGGACCTCCCGCGGCGGCCGATCCGGGACCGAGGCCCGGCCGGACCCTGCGTCGATCGGAGTGGGTGCTGCCGGTCGGCGCGCTGACGGCATTGTTCGGGTTCTTCCTGGTCGCCCAGTTCGTCGCGCTGTTCGGCGGTGACGACTACGTGCAACGCACGGCGGGCCTGACCTACGCCGAATACGCCCGCAGCGGCTTCTGGCAACTGTCGATCGTGTCCATCCTGACTCTCGCGGTGATCGTCGCCGTCCTACATTGGGCCGCCAGGGATTCCGCGGCCGACCGCACCTGGCTGCGGGCACTGCTCGGCGCGGTGAGTCTGCTGTCGCTGGTGATCGTCGCGTCGGCGCTGGGTCGCATGTGGACCTACCAGCAGGCCTACGGATTCACCGTGCTGCGACTGCTCGTCGAGGTCTTCGAACTCTGGCTGGGCCTGATCTTCCTGCTGGTGCTCGCGGCCATCGCGCGCCTCGACCTCACGTGGCTCCCGCGCGCCGCCATCGGCACCGCCTTCGCCACGCTGCTGGCTTTGGCCGTCGTGAACCCGGAACGGCTGATCGCCGACCGGAATATCGACCGCTGGCAGCACGGCAAGGACCTGGACGTGGAATATCTGATGACCTTGTCGCCCGATGTCCTCCCCGCCCTGTCCCGCCTCTCCGCCCCGACCCGCGCGCCGATCGACGACTACATCCGCGCCGGATTGCCCGCCGACTCCTGGCAGTCGTGGAACCTCTCCCGCGCGAACGCCCGTTGAGATCCGGCCCAGGCGTGCAATCTTCGGTGATTTCGCTCCGATCATGCTCGAAGGGCCCGAAAATGGGCGCTCAGACCGGTCGATGCGATATCGCACGGAGGGCATCATCGCACCGACTGCCGTTTCCGCTCATGCCGCGCGGTGCAGGCGAGGACGGTCATCTCCCGCGGAGGAGTGCTCGACGCACCGCGTCGGCGGGATCGGCGGCGGGTCGACTTGCGACGACGGGATTTCCGTCCGAGTCGAGTAGCTGCCATCCGCCGAGCGATACGACGGGGATGTCGCCCCGGTGCCGAGCCAGGGCGAGCTCGGACAGTGTGCCCCAGGAGCCTCCGATGACGATGACGGCGTCGGCGGAGCGAATGAGGATCGCGTTGCGGGCTTCACCCATATTCGTGTACAGCACCGCCGAGAGTCCGGGGCAAGCGCCTGCGCGGTCGGTGTCGGGACGGACTCCGATCACCAGGCCACCGCCCCTCGAAGCTCCGCCTGCCACCGCCGCCATCACCCCGGTTCCGCCACCGCAGAGCACTGTTGCACCGGCGATCGCCAACAGCCGTCCCACTTCGGTGGCCCACGCGGCTTCGCGCGGTGTGCAATCGTGCGGCCCGCACACCGCGACTTGTAAAGCGGGTCGGCCACCACCGGCGTGCCAGGTCATCGCGTCTGTCCTGTCGGGTTGCCCGAGATGGTAACGACGCGCGCGCGTTCGATCCGCGCAGCTCCCGCTTGCTGCGGCCAGTGGTTTCCGAGCCCGCGGACCGCGACATGTCGTGGCCGCGAGGCGATTCGTCTGTTCACAACACACCACCCTCTGTCGATGAACCGATGGCACGAGGCATGTGCGGGAACTGTAGCGAGGCATCGACGGCTGGATGGGCAATGGCGACCGCGTTTCGGTTAGCCGCGTCCACCCGTCAACCGCTCGGCGGCATCCTCCGGGAACCCGAACGGCATATCCGTTTCCGTGCGCAGCGCGGTAGCGCGGTCCATCGCACGGGTATTCGCATAGAGCGCCTTGTAGATCCGGTTTGATCCGGAGGAATTCGCGGCGATGCGGGTGGCGAGGTCGGTGACGAAGGCGTCGAATTCGGCATCCGGCACGCAGTAGTCGACCAACCCGATCGTGGCGGCCTCGGTGGCGGAGAGGCGGCGGGCGGTGAAGCTGAGCTCCTTGGCCTTCGACATTCCGACCCGTTCGGGTAGCCGCACCGACATGCCCCACAGCGGTACCAGCCCCCACTGCCCGTGCGTGTCGCCGAGTTGCGCGGTTTCGGCCGCTACCAGCAGATCGCAACCGAGCGCGAGTTCCAGCCCGCCGGTGAAGCAGTGTCCGTGAATCTTCGCGATAGTGGGTTTCGGCAGCGACTCCAGCAGTCCGATGGTGTCGGATTCCCGGAACCGGTGCGCCAGCGCATCACCCGCCGCCAGCGACTCCAGATCGTGGCCGGCGCAGAACGAGCGGCCCGCTCCGGTCAGCACCACGCATCGCACGCTGTCGTCCGCGGCCAGCATTTCGAGGTGTGCGCGCAACTCCTCGAAGCTGTTCGCCGTCAACGCGTTGAGCTTCTCCGGCCGATTCAGCGTCAGCGTCGCGATACCGCCGTCGACCGAGCACAGTACGAGCTGATCGGTCATGCCCGCACCTCGCTCGATCGCCGACGAGTGATTCGCTTGCTCATGAGGCACCTCCGTTGTGCGGTCACACCGCCGCGCGATGTCCTCGCACCCTATCGGCCGTTGGGGTTCGGGACCGAGGGTGCGCGCCGAGTCCGGCGTCGGCGGTCGGAGAATCGGCCCCGACGATACGACGGCACCCGCCCGGCGCAATGCCGAGCGGGTGCCGCGTGTGTTCGATGCGCTACTTGGCGCGCCTGGGCACGGCTACTGACCCGAACACGCTGGGCGGGTACTTCTGCCGGATGCAGGTCGGTGCAGTTGTGGAATCATCTGGCGCTGGTCATCTTCGAATGTGCCTTCAATCTGCCGAACCGTCAATTCTCACCGGCCCAGTGCGCGCAGCTGCTGCTGCCATAGCCGTTCGAGGAGAAGAGTCTGGTCAAGGGATAACCGGGCTCCGGAAAACTGTGCTTGTTTCCATGGCCCATTTCGATCAGTTGCCGGTCGTGTTGCGATGCACCTTGATCTGGGACCAATGCCACGAAATGGCCGAACACGCTCGATTCACTGTCGATACCGGTGTTCCGGTCTATGTCTGCGGCCCGAAGAGCCTTGGCAACGCGGCGTTCGCATCCGCAGGCCCAGCCACCTATTCCTGTATGAAGGCAAGCCATCTCATGAGCTCGCTTGGCGTTGCGCGAACATCCCACTGTCGGAACCAGTGGCGATCACGATCTCGCAAACCGAATCCAGCGACTCATGCCGCCGGTCCACGACACCCGGCTGCGGTGGGCTCAGCGTCCCGCGGCGGTGAGCTGGTAATCCGCTTCGAGCAGCATCCACGCGCTCAGCTGTACCGAGAGATCGCGGCTCAGGTTCGCCGACGAAGCGGGGGACGAGTGCGTGAGCGAGGGAGAGGTTCCCGGATGCTCCGGCGCCGTGACCGCGCGGGTCCAGTCCGGGCCGAACAGGGGTAGCCCGTCCACCTCGGCGCGGTGTTCCCAGGCCGCCCGCGCGGAAGCATGCACGATATTGGCGGCGGTGGTGTCGTCTAAGGCCAGTGCGGCTTCGGCGAGATACCTGGCGAGGATGCCCATGAACAGCCCGGAGTCGTCCCCGGCTGCCGCGGCGATCACCCCCGCGTTCGTGAGCCGGTCCTTCGTTGCGGCAACAAGTGCTGCCACGCGGCTGTGATGGCTCGATTCGCCTGTGCGCACCGCCAGCTCGGTTTCCAGCCCGATGGTCACGCCCTGGCTGTAGGTGTAGACAGTCCGGTCCACTCGTCCGCCGGGCTCATGGACACCGTCGAGGATCAGGCCGCTGTCGGTGTCGCGTAGTCGGGTGTGCAGGAAATCGGCAAGTTGTCGGGCGCGGGACAATTCGCCCAAACGCGCCATAGCGATACCGGTCGGACCGATCGCGGGGGTGTTGTAGAAATCGTCGCCAGACCGCCAGGGCACCGCACCGACGACCGGGTTCCAGCCGTCGATCAAGGCGGCCCGCAGGTGCCCGACGGCGTCGCTGAACCCGACACCGAGCAGCCGGTCGGTGCGTTCGAGCGCCAGCACCAGCCACGACATGTCGTCGTAGTACTGATTGGTCCAGCCGGTGAGATTGCGGGTCCGGATACCGCGTGCGAGGGCGACGACCCGGTCGATGCGTTCGGGGGTGCGGGCGCGGTATGCGGCGTCCACCGCACAGTCGAGCAGGTGGGCTTGCCACCAGTAGCACCATCGCACGAACGACTGGTCCAGCAAGGACCCCGGCCAGACGAGGGTGCCCAGCCGCATCCCCGGCTGGCCCCAGAGCGTGCGCACGTGTCGCTGCACGATCGCCTGTTCCGCCAGGTCAGCCCTCTTCCCGGGCTCCTCGGCGCCGACCGACACCTTACGCGTGATCGTTCCTGCCTGCGTCGGCTGCGCCATTGCGGTGAGTGCGATCGAGGCTCCGGCCGCCAACAGGGCACTGCGCCGGCTGATCCCCTTGTTCCGGCGATCCATCCGCTCGGATTCCCCTTTGCTGAACAACGATCACCGGAGCCGGGAACCGTGCAGCCACACCCTATCTCGCAATGACCACCACGGCGCGGCGCCGACCGGTTGCCCCAGGTGCAGGCGTCGACCGCCGAGCGTGGCTCCTGCCGCTCCGGGATCGACGAACTGGCCTCGTCGAGGCCGTCGTTATCGGCGACGCTGAGAGCTCTGATCTCCGAATCGATTCCGCAAGGGCATGGACTTGACGGAGAAATCGGCAGTGCGTGCGGCCATCCGCTTGCGTCACGGGCGGCAATAGCGCATCTCGCGGCACTACCGGCCGTTGGCTTTCAGGACCGAGGTGAGCGCCGAGTGCGGGGTCGACGGTCGGAGAATCGGCCGCGGCAATACGACGGCACCCGCTCGGCGCAATGCCGAGCGGGTGCCGCGTGTGTTCGATGCGCTACTTGGCGGGAGCGGTGAACGGCTGGTTGATGGTGGTGAAGTACTGGATCGCGGCGCCGATCGCCACCGGTGCGGTCACGAACAGCTGACCGGCGACGGTGCCGAGCGCGCCGACGGCGATGATGCCGCCGATGCAGCCCACCACGGCGGCGGGCAGGAACGGACCGAACAATCCGATGATGGTCGCGGCGGCGACGGTCGCGCCCGCGATGCCGCCGAGGACGCAGCCGACGGCCGCGCCACCGAGTCCACCGGCCAGGGTGCCGAAGGTGGCGCCCATGGCGATGGTGTCCTTCATGCGGTTGAACGCGGCCACCTCGCGGTCGTACTCGCTCTTCCAGGGTGCCTTGTTCTCGTAGGGCAGCGCGACCGGCTTGTAGACGGCTTTGTTCACGTCGAGCTGCGGGGTCAGGGTGGCGGTGTGGTCGGCGACCGTTGCGGCGATGGGGAATTCGAAATCGTCGACCCGGAAGGTGAGTGGGGCGCCCGCCAATACGGCACCGTTGGCGGCCTTGATCTTGAAGGTGTTGTCCTCGACGACGAGGGACCCCGCGTCGGTCTTGATGACGGTCGACTCGCCCACGGTGGCGGCCGTGAAGTTGACCGGGGCCTCGTTGGGGGCGGCGTTGACAGCGCCCGCGGTGACGCCGATCGCGGCGATCATAAGTGCCGACGTGGCGGCAAATTTCCTCATCAGCATTTACTGGTCCTCAGTGGATTTCGTTCGGAGCGGACGATTAGATATAAATCGACTGCGGCGAACGATGGGTTAACCCACTGTTACCTTCTCTCGAAGCTCTGTTACCAAGCGGCTATGACAAGTAGTGAGTGGCTGTGAAGTCGCCATCTACCTGCAATGTATCCGTCAACACGATCCGCTTGTAGAGAGCTGGATCACATATTGCAGATGCTGCCGAAATGTGCGAAATGGCGGCAATGTCGCTATCTGGCAATTAATTTGCGTGATCTACTCGTGATACGACTGGCCTGCGTGAAATGCGATGCGTCATCGAAATGTGCTGTGTCGCCGCGGCTTTCCATGCGGACGGGGCCGGGTATCGGCCCCTGCTCAGTGCGTGCCGCTGATCTTCGCCCGCATCGCGGCGAGCCGGGCCGCGAACTCCTCGGAATCCAGCGACGCCAGCTGCGGTGTGATCTCGGCATCCACCGCATCGGCGTGGGCGTCGAGCGTCCAGGTGTGCCGCATGGTGCGCTTGGTCGTGAGCAGCAACTCCCGTGGCGCTTCCGCCGCACCTTCGGCAAGAGCGACCGACGCCGCGACGAGCGCCTCGTGATCGCCATCAACCACCCGGTGCGCCAGTCCGGCCGCCCGTGCCCCCTCAGCGTCCAGGATCTCGCCGAACAGTGTCATCGCGACGGCCTGCTGTGGGCCCACCGCGCGCTGCAGCATCCAGGTCATCCCACCCCCGGGATGGATCCCCAATCGCAGGAATCGGGCATCGAAACGTGCGCGGGGACCGGCGATCCGGACATCCGCCGCCAGCGCCAGATTGAGTCCGGCGCCGACCGCGGCACCGCCCACCGCCGCAATGGTCGGCAGTGTGCACCGCGCCACCGACAGGAATCCGTCATAGATCGCGCGCAGACCCTGCTCCCGTGCCGCGCCCAGGGCCGTCAGGTCGGCTCCCGCGCAGAAGGCAGGTGGCGTCCCGGTGACGACCAGCGCGTGCACACCGGCGTCCCGCTCCGCCGCGTCGACGGCCGCCACCAACTCCGCGGAAAGCTCCAGCGTCAGCGCATTCCGTCGATCGGGGTCGTGCACGGTGAGAATCGCGACCTTGCCCCGACGTTCACTTCTGATCTCCGCCATGGCCGGATCGTAGGTAATGGCGCCACCGCCACCCGGCGCGCCCCCGGGTGGCGGGGGATCCGGCCCCAGGTCCGCCGCTACTTTCGCGTCAGCGAATGCCCGTGCCGCGCCGGCATTTCCTGGATCCGGCGCGCGACCTCGCCGAGTCCGTCGGCCAGTGCGCGGCGCTGTGCGGGGGTGAGCACGTCGATGAGCAATTCGCGCACCACGGCGACATGTCCCGGCGCGGCCTGGTCCAGCTTGTGCCGACCGCTGTCGGTGAGCACCGCGCTGACGCCGCGCACATCGGTGGGGCAGGACTCGCGCCGCACCAGCCCGGCCTTCTCCAGCTGGCCGACCTGATAGGTCAGGCCGCTCTTGGAATTGACCAGGGAGTCGGCCAGTTCGGTCATCCGGATTCGGCCGTCGGGTGCCGCGGCCAGCCGCACCAGCACCTCGTACTGGGTGTGCGACAGTCCGGCGTCCTGTTTGAGTTGCTGTTCGATCTGCCGGTTGAGCAGCGCCCAGCCGGACAGCAGCGCGTGCCAGGCGCGCATTTCCTCGTCGCTCAGCCAGTCGGGTTCGCTCACCGGCCCAGCCTACCGAGGTTGTTCGAATTTGAACAACCCGGTACGCTGCGCCATGGTTGTTCAAATTTGAATCAAATGGGAACGAGGAGGTGCCATGACCGCGGTGCAGTCGGACCGGATGCCGGTGCTGTACCTGTCGCACGGCGCGCCGCCGTTGGCCGACGACCCGATCTGGCCGGGTCAGCTGGCGGGATGGTCCGCTCAGCTGCCGAAACCCCGGGCCGTGCTGATGATCTCGGCGCACTGGGAGGACGCCCCGGTGGCACTGGGCGCCACCCGGACGGTGCCGCTGGTCTACGACTTCTCGGGTTTCGCGCGGCACTACTACGAGGTCCGCTATGCCGCGCCGGGCGCGCCCGAACTCGCCGGCGCGGTGCGCAAGCTGCTTCGCGGCCCCGGCCTCTCGGTGCGGGATGTGCCCGGCCGCGGTTTGGACCACGGGGCTTATGTGCCGCTGGTGCAGATGTATCCGGACGCCGACATTCCGGTGCTGCAGATGTCACTGCCGACCCTGGATCCGGAAGGGTTGCTGGCCGTCGGACGCGCACTCGCGCCGCTGCGTGATGCGGGTGTGCTGATCGTCGGCAGCGGCTTCTTCACCCACAATCTGCGTGCGCTCACCGGCGACGGTTCGGTCCACCCCGTGATGTCGGAATTCGACGACTGGGGCAGACGCGCCCTGGCCTCCGGTGATATCGACGCCCTGCTGGACTTCGAGAACAAAGCTCCGGCACCGAATCTGGCGCATCCGCGCACCGAGCATTTCGCCCCGCTGTTCGTCGCACTCGGCGCGGGGGAGTCGGATTTGCCCACCCAGCGCACCGTCATCGACGGCTTCTGGCACGGTTTATCCAAGCGCTCCATCCAGCTCGGCTGACCTGATCATCCACCTGTAAGGAGAATCGCATGAGTACCCAGGCCCCAGCCCGGTCCGATCGTTCCACGGAGGGCACCAGCCAGTCCGCCTACGACGCCGGTTTGCTAGTCCTACGCCTCGCCGTCGGCCTGACCATGGCCGCGCACGGCACCCAGAAACTGTTCGGCTGGTTCGACGGTGGCGGTATCTCCGGCACCGGTCGATTCTTCGCCTCCGTCGGCTACCCCATGAGCGATGCCATGGCGGTGGTCGCCGGCACGAGCGAGCTGCTCGGCGGACTCGGTCTAGCCATGGGGTTGGTGACCCCGTTGGCCGCGGCGGCGATCCTCGGCGTCATGATCAACGCCATCGCCGTGAAGGGCACCGACGCTTTCTTCGGCCCCAAAGGCATCGAATACGACCTGATCCTCGCGTTCTCCGCCTGCGCGCTGGCGCTGACGGGGCCCGGCCGTATCGCGGTCGACCACTACCTGCCCGTCCTGCGCAACCATCGCCTGAGCTACGGCATCGCCGCCATCGCGCTGGGGGTGGTCACCGCGGCCATCGTGCTCGTCATCCGGAATTGAGCGGGGTCAGCGACGCCCGAGCCCGGCCGGTTCGGCGTCGCCGGTGACGGCCGCATCTCGCGGGGCGAACCAGGTCCGATAGAACACGATCGACAGCGCGACGAGCAGTCCGAGAATCGCGATGCCGAACGGGGCCGGGTACGTCGCCATCGGCATGGCGAGGAACCGGACGCACAACAGGACTCCCGCGAACGTCGTGATGCCCAACGCCACCACTCGAATGCGCGCACGGTCCCAACCTCGATCGGGGTCGCGCAAGACGGATTCGACGGTCATACACAGTGCGGCGCCCGCGACGAGGTCGACGCCGTAGTGCGCGCCCAGGCCGAGCGTGGCGACGAGGGTGCACACCAGCCAGAACGCGCCGCCCCAACGCAACCACAGCGGTCCGCGCCGGGAGTGAATGAACAGCGACAGCGCCCACGCGGTATGCAGTGACGGCATACAGTTGCGCGGTGTAATGCCGTCGAAGGGCATGGATTCGACCGTGGCGGGTACGGCCGGAACGGTATTCGGCCAGACATCGGCCAGCTCCATGCCATTTCCCCACGGCCCGAACGCGAGGATAGGTCCCACCACGGGGAACAGTATGTAGCAGAGGGGACCGAGGAGTCCGAGCGCCAGGAAGGTGCGCACCAGATGGTGCCGCGGCCATACGCCCGTGGTGACCCCGTGAAGCTGCCAGATGGCGACGACGATGGCCGCCACCGGAAGTTCGAAATACACCCAGCGCACCACCCCGATCGGCACCGGTCCCGACACCTCCAGCAGGTGCCCGACGACCCACGACGGATTCCCCAGCGCCCGATCGGCCAGTTCCACATATGGGTCGAGTACCTGCGGGCACACCCATGCGGTGATGTCCAACCAGATCTCGCCGACCTTCGTCGCCAGGATGAGCAGTGCGCCGAGGGCAATGGTGTGCAGCGCGGTCCGGCGTCGCGCACCGCTCCACCGCACCGCGGCAAATACCACCAACGCTGTGAGCACGATGGTCGGACCGTTGCCGACGGTGAACGGCTTGCCCTCGAAGGTCCGGGCCGCTACGAAGATCAGGTCGACGGCGACCGCGGCCGCGAGCGCGGTGACGCGGATCCGAGTGGTGACCCCGATCAATGCCAGCAAGAAGCCCGCCCACGGCGTGGTCGCCGACTTCGGCGTCCCCGCGTAGTCGCGCAGCAGGCTGGTCAGCGGTCCGAGGGCATTGATGTGAATCGATATGAGCTGTCCGGCGATCAGAACCAGCACCGCGGCGGCGATACTTCCCCACAGGAGGGCCGGCCGAATACGACGTGCCGGAAGCCGTTCGACGCCGATGGACTCGGGTGGTGAAGTCGAACTGCCGTGCACATCGTGAATAAGCATTCGGACATCGTAAACACCACTTGAACGCGGTTCTACAGGCTGGTTAATCGACGTCGCGGGTGGAGACGGCACCGAAAATCGCTGGGTGCCTGCCGAAGCCCACGTTGTGTGGTCGAACGGCCACGGTGGATGCGGCTGGGGCGGTGCCTCGGCTGGGCGGGCACTCGGTCCGGTCGCGCCTAGTGGGCGCGCAGGCCGTTCAGGGCGAGATCGACGAACCGCCGCCAGTCACCGCTACCGGTGCGGATGGTCGCGGATAGGCCGCCCACCAGCATATAGACGTCGCGCACCGTCGCGTCGGGGCGCAGGGTCCCGGCGGCGCGGCCGTCCTCGACCAACGCGCTTATCGCCGTATCGAGTTCGGACCTCGCGGCGCCGCGCGGTTCGCTCTCGGAGGTCCCGCGTGCCGCCTCGATCGCGCTGGAGAGGCCGCGGTCGCCGGAGAGCATCTCGCCGACGCGTGTCAGGTACTGCTCGAGCCCACGCCCCGGCTCGGGCCGTCGTCGGCATTCGGTGCGCCCGTACTCGGCCAGCTCGGCGAAGCGGTGCTCGGCGGCGGCCTCGACGAGATCGCGGCGCGTGGGGAAGTGGCGGTAGATCGTGCCGACCCCGACGCCCGCCGCCCGCGCCAGCTCCGGCATCTGTACCTCATCGCCGCGTTCGGCGAACAGTGCGCGCGCGGTTTCCGGATAGATTTCTGTTGCTCGAACCCGGGCGGGTATGCCCCGGGCGGATACCGTTGCCGCCCGCGTTCGCGGTGAAAGCGATGACCGCCGATACCGACGGCCGCTTCTCATTACTGGAAGTTGTTGTCGCGCACGAGATTCCGCGCCACACTCACCACTCCGCCGACGAATGCATCTACGTACTCGACGGGGAACTCGGCATCGAATTCGACGACCGCGCATACACCGCGGGCCCGGGAGCGTTCACCCTGCTGCCCCGCGGTGTCCCGCATGCGCTGCGTCCCGCCTCGACCCCGCCGCCACGGGTGCTGTAGATTTCCTCGCCCGGTGGCTGGGAGCACTATCTCGAGGATCTGTTCGAGGCGGGCCCCGCGGTCCTCACCGATGGGAACCTGGATCCGGCCAAGATCAACCCGATCGCCGCGGCCTACGACATCCGATACGAGGAGCGCTGAATTCGACGCACAGGCTGCGCGAAGTCGGGTCGGCCCGGCCCTGTTGCGTGGAGGAAGGAGATCTGCCGCAACGAAGAACGGCGGTGACGTCGCGGTTCTCGACGGCGGGGTGGCGCAGCTCTATTCGCACCCGCCGTCGAAACGCCGGGCTGGCCGGGCCATCTCGCCACCGATATGGGCCGCGACCGGGTGATCGTCCTAGTGCGCGGCGCGTTCGGAGATGCCGACGGCGATCGGGCTCTTGGCCGAACCCGCCGTGCGCCGCGCGGGCGCTGTGGCCGTGGCGTTCTGGATGATCGACACGACACGTGGCCACGCCGGTCCTTGAGCTATGGCCCTGGGTACACGCAGGGTGAAAACCATGCTGCCCTCCGTTTCTCGAGATCGAACGCGGTGCCGGATATACCGACACCATTCACGGTAAACACCTGGCAACCGAAACGCCAGGCATGTTCCAGTGAATCATGATGCATCATCGTCTGGATCGATGGCCGACGCCACGCGAGGTCGAGTTCCCAAGCGGCGTCGGCGATAAACACCGCCCACGTGGGGGGCACCGCCATCCGCCGTTGCGCGGCAGACGAGCTGACGAACGCGCAGCGGCAGGACAGCACGGCTGGTCGGTAGGTGAGGTGGCTATCGCCGAGAACTCGCGGATCGGCGACCGGTCGCCGGAGATGAATCCGGCTGCCGCGGCGTCGTCAGCACGAAGGTTCGCCGCCATCGATGAGCCGTTCGACAGCGTCGAGTACGGCGGTCCGTGGTGGTAGTCGCAGTGTCCCGCGCCGTGGTTCGGATGCCCATCGCCAGCCGTGACCGCGATCGGAGACGGGGAGCATGACGCGTTGACCGATGGATCGGACGGCGACACGATGGTCGGCGAATCTGCGGATCTGCTCGGGTTTCAACAGTGTCGACGGTTGCGGCGGGGCCACCAGGAAGGTCCACGCCGTGTCACGCGGATTGGCCACGGCGGGTGCGGGATGCCGCTCGTCGAGCAGGTCGAGCACCCGGTATCCGAGCTGCGCGGGCATATCGACGGCGCTGATGTGGGATCCGCAGGTCACGGTGGGGCGCAACGCGGCGAGCTCGACCGGAAGGCCATAGCGGTGCCGGAGCAGGTGTGCGGCGTCGTGCGGGGTGTGGCAGGACTCGAACATCAGCACACTCGCATTGCGCGGCGTTCCGGCACGGGGAGATTCATCGATCGGGTGGTCTCGGTCGACACGGTATGGGCCCTTTCGTGGATCGTGGTGTCGCCGGAGGGTGCGGCCACCGGACCGTCGCGCCAACCCCTGCGCGTCCGGCCGGTCGCTCCGGCGTGCTGACCTGTCCATATCAGCACGCCGGCATTGCGCCGGTATTTCATCGCGGTTGCGTAATGCGCTGAGCCGCAACACATCCGGTGCGAGGCTCGCGAGCAACGGTCTGCGACAGGACATCGCCCGCGTCGCGGGTGGGTGCGACCGCGGACAGTCCGACGCCCCGGCGCGCGGAACGCGCCCGTATTGCGTGGCCGAAATACCTTGGGTGAGAGCAGATTAGGATCGCATCGTGTCGCGAAGAATGGTGGGAGATCGGTCGGTGCCGCCGTGGAAAGGCAGTGCGGAGCAGCGTCAGGCGCGCGAGGCGAGGCGGGAGCGGACGCAGCGGCAGGCGGCCGCGCGGGCGGCGCGGTGGGCGGCGGCAGATTTCTCCGCGCCGGGGGCGGATGCGCCGGGTATCCGCAGACTCGCGGAATTGAACGCCGAGGAGCCCGGCGCGGATCTGGCGAAGCTCGCCGCGCGGCTCGACACCGAGGGATATACGACCCCCGCCGGTGAATCCTGGACCTTCGCAACGGCTGCCGAGTACATCCGGTTGCTGTGGCCCGAATCGGGCTACGCCGCCTGGGATCGTGGCGCCTACGGCACCTACCCGGGCTATACCGGGCCGCTGCGCGACACCCCGCAGTTCGAGCGGGTCGGCGGTCGCGACGACAAGGTCGGTCGCCCCATCGAGCAGCTGTCCTGCCAGCGATGCCATGCCGAATGGCCCAGCGGATGGCCCGGTACCGAATCGGAGGAGTCGGAGTGGGGCGTATGCCCCGACTGCGGCGCCCCGGCGATCAGGTGGGGCGTTTCTGCACGCACGCACAGCGTGATCGACCTGCATTGGATGCTGCACACCCGTGCGCCCGTGGACCCGGGACCGTGCCCGGTATGCGGCGCGCCGCGAGCATTGTTCGCGTGCGGGCATCCGACCTCGGTGAGCCGCATCCTGACCTGGCACTGCACCAACCCGGAGGCAAGCATGTTGGGCCGACCCGCCGGGCGGCCGTACGGCGAACCCGATCCGCGGGCGGAGCATCACGCGGCGGCGTCCACACCGGTGCGGTGGCGAGCCCCGGCCGACGCGGATGTGTACTGGCTGGCCCTGGACCTACTACGCGTCGCGGCCGCGGCCGGTGAGGTGACGACCCTGCCGCAGGGTGCGGTGCATTCATCGCTCGACGGTGACGGTGCGAAATGGGTATACGACGGCAGCCGATTCCGCCCGGTCGACCTGCCGGACTGAGGCGGCGACCGGGGAACAGCCTGTTGGCGCGGTCGTCTACGTCGAGCCCCGTGCGCCGGGACTACCTCCACCAGTCACCCTTCTTATCAGTGGCCTCATCGGCGCTGCCGTCGGACTGGCGGTAACCGGCGCCTACGACCGGGATCCCGCTTTCCCAGACACCGGTCCCCGCGGCGAATGAACCGGATTCCTCAGCGATGATCGCCTGGAAGACACGCGTGACTGCAGCGATGATGGCCGGGATGACATGTGTGACGCTTCTGGATCGTGTAGCCGGTGAGCCACGTGGGAACGTGTTGCCCGGGCTGTTACCGAATGCGACGCGGGTGTTGACAAGTGCGCTGGTGGCCTTCCACTGCGGTGCCGATGTCGCGACTGCTCTCGGCGGTGAGTGCGAGCGCCGTGTTGCCGGGTGCGGCATCGCGGGATGCCGGTGGCCTTCTTTCGGAACATCGGTGCGCGTGGGTCCCATGGCGCAACCTCGGCGACGTCGAGCAATGTACTCGGTTGCGCGTACAAGTGCGCACGGAGACGAGTAGTTCACCACTCGTGACGCGCTGGCGCGTACGGCGCAGGCTCGAACCGGCTCCGGCCAATTCGCATGAGACCGGGGACCGGTCCGCGTCGTCGCGAACTCCGCCGCGGACACCGTATCCACGAGCGACAGGCCACCATCATGAGAATCACCCTCCCCTCGATCTCTCGGCGCAGCTGTGATGCGAAACCGTGTCTGGTGCCGCTATCCCCCCAAGCTTTCAGCCAGCTGTACCTGCGCTACCTCGACCTCGTCAACACCAACCGGCTACCCGCGACGATGACCTTCGAGCAGTACTACGAATACTGGCGGTCCGGGCGACGCGGCGAGAATCTCGTCGGTCTCGATGACGGCGCGACCCGGCTGGAACCGGGCAAAGGCAAGGAGCTGATCACCCGGCCCAGCGTTCAGCTCGAGGGCGTAATCCGGACGATCGTCCTGCTCGTCGACTTTCCCGACAAACCCCATGGTCCGGTCCACAGTCCCGGCTACTACGAGGCGATGTTGTTCAGCGACAACACCTTCCCGTCCGGGAGCATGCGTGACTTCTATCGGAAGGTGAGCGGTTTCGACGCCGCGGCCGGTACCGGTATCGACATCCAGGGCGCCGTACACGGATGGTTCCGGATGCCGAAGCCGCTGTCGTTCTACACCGACGGCAACTCCGGAACCGGCAACGGTTTCCCCCGCAACTCCGCAGGCATGGCCCGCGACGCCGTCAAAGCCGCCCTTGCCGAAGGGGTCGATTTCGGACCCTATGACGTGCTCGGCGAGAAGATCGTGACCGCGCTGTTCATCGTCCACGCCGGGCGCGGCGCCGAAGAGACCAGATCGGTCGACGACATCTGGAGCCTGAAATGGGCAATCCCCGGTAACGGCGAGAAAGTGAAGCCCAATCTGTTCGTCACGACGTTTCTGACCGTGCCCGAAGACTGCAATATGGGGGTCTGCGCTCACGAATGGGGCCACCTCGCCGCCCGCTGGGCCGACTACTACGACACCACCCAGTCCGTGAACTTCAAGTCGGCAGGACTCGGCGAATACTGCCTGATGGCCGGTGGCAGCTGGGGCAACCACGGCGTCACCCCGGTCTTTCCCAATGGCATGCTCCGCGCGTTCCACGGCTGGCTGAAGCCGCGGGTCGTCACGAAAACGACCAAGAACGTCACGCTCGAACCCGCCGCCCAAGGCGGTGGCATGGTGTTCATCCGGAATGCCGAACGGATGCCACGCGAAAGTCAGTACATCGCTGTGGAATACCGACGGAAAACTGGCCAGGACGCATTCCTGCCCGACCAAGGCGTCGCGATCTACGTGGTCGATGAAGACATCGCGAACGTCAACGACGAGGACGCTCTCGCCATCGAGCTGATGCAAGCCGACGGCGAACGGGACCTCGCTGCCATCTTCCGCGGCGGCAACCGGGGAGACGCCAACGACCTGTACCCGTTCGGCAATAACAAGACGGTCGGCAAGACCACCACTCCAGCCCTCAATATGCCTGGCGGTAAATGGTCCGGCATCACGATCACGGTCAAGGGCACGCCCGGTGACGACCAGATGGCCATCGACATCACCATGACTTGATCTCGACGAATGCCATGGCAGAGCGGTTCGGCTCGCTGGACGCGCCTTCCGATCGAACGCCGTGGTTACATGTTGGCGGACATTTCCGGTGCGCCGGAACTATTCGGGAATGAGGGCGAGCTGGCGCGACTGTGCGACGAGAATGCCTGTGCTGTCCCAGATTTCGAAATCCTCGTCGTGCAGGCCGTTGGTGAGGTAGTCGGTGCGGACACGGCAGGCGAGCCAGCCGGGCGCGGGACGGTGCCGGATATTGACGGTGAGCTCGATCGTCGAGGATCCGACCGCGCCGAGGTCGAAGACCACGGGCGCCGCGGCGTCGACGAGAAGGGCCAGCGCGAGGGGGTCCGGGTCGCGGCCGTCGCTGAAGCGCATCCAGAATTCGGCATTCGTGGTGCCGCCGGGCGTGCCGTGGAAGAAGCCGGGGATCCGGGGCGTGCGGTACTGGACTTGCTGGGCGATGGTCGTGCCGGGCGACCCGATCTCGGCGAAGGGGTCGAGGCATTGTTCGGGCGCGGGCAGCTCCGGTGGCGTATTGCTGGTGTGCGTTGCGCCGCGGTGCTGCGTCAGATCGGTGAATGTGGCAAGAACGCGCAGGATTTCGCGATTCTGCCGGGTGAGGGTGGCTTGGCCGGTCGCGGTGCGGCGGCCGACGCGGGCGGTCTCGGTGGTGATGGCGGCGGGTCCGGATGTGCCGGGCCGCAGGTAGTGGGCGGAGGCGACCAGCAGATCGGGGTGTGGCACTTCGCGTTGGAGCGCCCGCAGCGCGGTGGCGAGGAGGTATCCGCCGTTGAGTGGTCCGCCCACCGTGGTTGCCCACCGGTCGGAGAGTTCCAGGGCGTACCGGTGCTCGCCGGCCGGGGTGCTCGCGGTATCGGTGTCGAAGACGGTGCTCGCGGTCGGGGTCATCCCGCCCATCCTTTCGCTCAGCTCACGATCATCCCTCGTGCCGCGTCGATGTCGATTACCGGCCGGGTCATGGCGGCATGTCGGGTGCGGTTGTCCGGGTCGGGCCCATTACCCGCGAGGTAATCGCCACGTTGACCACGGGTTCGTAGGATCGGAACGATGAATACCCAGACGGCCGGTGATCTGCTGCGACATTGGCGGCTGGAACGCAGGCTCAGCCAACTCGAGCTGGCCGGGCGCGCGGAAACCTCGGCGCGGCATTTGAGTTTCATCGAAACGGGTCGTGCGACGCCGAGCCGGGGCATGGTCGCGCACCTGTGCCAACAGTTGGATATCCCGTTGCGGGAACGTAACCGTGTGCTGTTGGCCGCCGGATATGCTCCCGCTTACGCCGAGCCCGCCCTCGATACCCCCGCCATGGATGCGGTGCGCGCCGCTATGCGTCTGATCCTGGACGGTCACCAGCCGTATCCGGCCCTGGCTATCGACCAGAACTGGACCATGATCGACGCCAATCCCGGTGTGGCGCTGATGCTGACCGGTATCGACCCGGCGCTGCTGCAACCCCCGGTCAACGCGCTGCGCCTGAGCCTGCACCCCGACGGCATGGCACCGCGCATCGCCAATCTCGCCGAATGGCGTGGCCACCTCCTCGCCCGCCTCGTCCGCCAGATCGAGGTGACCGGTGCTCCCGAACTGGTCGAACTGCGCGACGAACTGCGCGGATACCCCGGCGGCGAAACCGAAGTGGTCCTGCCCGAACCGGACCAGGCCGTGGTGCCGCTGCGCCTGCGCCACGAGGGCCACGAACTGGCGTTCCTCAGCGTGACCACGGTGTTCGGCACCCCGATGAACGTCACCGTCGCTGAACTGGCCATCGAATCGTTCTTCCCCGCCGACGAGCCCACCAGAAAACTGCTGACCGACGCCGGCTGAACGAGCCCGGGCGACAGACCCGGCCCGCTATGACCGGAGAACACCCTCGTCGGTATCGACACCGCGCGGCCAGACCGCCGAGGTAACGCCTCCCACCACTGATGGCAGGCCCGAATGCCGCCGATATCGGATGTTGCGGGGACGCCCGGTCCGGCCGTGCGTACGCTCGGCTTCTACGTCGGTACGGATGCGAATTTCGGTATGAGACTTCCGGCACGGGTATTTCGGGTGGCCTGTTGTCCGGGCGTCGACGTCTACGGAGGTGTCATGGGAGTGGCATTGCGGCTCGGTGAGCTGCGCGGACGGGCGGAGTGCGGGTGTCGCGGATCCGCCGTCCGCTGCGGAGGTTCGGGCGGCTTGGCATGGCTGTCGCCGACTGCGGGCGGGGTGTCATGAGCTCGGTGGTGTGCGGGCCCAGCAGACCCATGGGCCGGACCCCTGGTCCGGCCCATGAGGCGCGGTCGGGGGCGAAGGCGGGTGGCGTGTCATGAGTTTGGCGATCCGGCTGGGGGATCTGCTCGGCGGGACGGTGCGCGGGGTGGCCGATTTGGGGCCGAGTCACGGGTGGACCCTGCATCGCGCGATTCTGTCCGATGGTCGCGATGTGTTCGTCAAATCCACCGCCGACCATTCCGCCGTCCTCGCCGCGGAGGCGAACGGATTGCGGTGGCTGGGTGGTGCCGTGCCGGATGTGGTCGCGCCGGTGCTCGCCGTCGACGACCACCTGCTGGTGCTGCCGTGGCTGCCCGAATCGGACCCGACCCCGTCGGCCGCCGAACGCCTCGGCCGGGAGCTAGCCGCGCTACACGCCAAATCACCGGGAGTGTTCGGCGCGCCCTGGCCGGGCTGGATCGCCGAATTGCCGTTGGATAACACCGAGACAGGCGGTGGTCAGGCCGGTAGAGACCACCGAGACGACCTCAGATCGCGCGCAGCTCCGATCGGGGGCACGGGAGCCGCGATCCTCGGCCGTACAACGGATCACCGGACCGAGCGACTCGTGACGCCGATCGGGACCGTCGGCGCACACCCGGCAGCCACACAAGCCCGCGCCACACCCGACAGCCCATCACCGGACCCCGGGTGGCCCCGCTGGTACGCCGAACGGCGCCTCGCGCCCTACCTCCCGCGTGCCGCCCGCCATCTGGGTGCGGACGGAACACGCCTGATCGAACAGCTCATCGACCGCGTCGAGACACTCGCGGGCCCACCCGAACCTCCCGCACGCATCCACGGCGACCTCTGGGCGGGCAATATTCGCTGGTCCCGCGACCACGCCCGGCTCATCGACCCCGCCGCGCACGGCGGTCACCGCGAAACCGACCTCGCGATGCTCGCACTTTTCGGGGCCCCGCACCTCGATCGCATGCTGGCGGCCTACCGGGAAATCCGCCCCCTCGCCGAGGGCTGGAGGGAGCGTTTGCCGCTCCATCAACTCCATCCCCTCCTGGTGCACGTCGTCCTGTTCGGTGACAGCTACCGCGACCGAACCCTCGCGGCCGCCACCGCCGCACTATCCGCCTGATGCCGCGCCGTGGGCGGGATACGAATCCGGACGCCAGTTCAGCTCCCGGTCTTGGCGATGACATGCTCGGCGAAGCGGCTCAGGTTCGCGATCTTGGTCTCCAGTGACTGGGTGTCGTGCTCGGTGGTGTACGGATTGCGGAAGCCGACGATGACGTCGGTGACGCCCTTGTCCTCCAGCCGTTTCACGCCGTCGACGGTGAATCCGTCCAGCGAGATGACGTGCACTTCGAAGTCCTTGCGCGCCCCGTACTCGATCCGCAACGCATCCAGTTCGATCAGCAGCCGGTCCAGTTCGGCGGGATCGCCACCCGCGTGCATCCACCCGTCGCCGCGTTGCGCGGCCCGGCGCAATGCGGGCTTACTGTGTCCGCCGATGAGGATCGGCACCGGTTCGGTGGAGACCGGGCTGAT
Source organism: Nocardia sp. NPDC050710 (assembly GCF_040654375.1). NCBI lineage: Bacteria > Bacillati > Actinomycetota > Actinomycetes > Mycobacteriales > Nocardiaceae > Nocardia > Nocardia sp. NPDC050710. The sequence goes on from NZ_JBFAHV010000014.1 coordinate 47,447, forward strand.
CTTGATCGGCGGAATGTCGAAGAACTCGCCGTGGAATTCGAAATAGCCGCCCGCGCACAGTCCGCGCACGATGTCGATGCATTCGTCCATTCGCGCGCCACGCTTCTCGAACGGCACCCCCATGATCTCGAAATCATCCGGCCAGGGGCTGATCCCGACACCGAATCCGAATCTGTTGCCGCTCAGGGCCGCCAGCGATGCCGCCTGCTTGGCCACCAGCACCGGCGGTCGGATGGGGAGCTTCACCACGAAGGGGGTGACCCGCAGCGTCGTCGTCGCCGCCAGGATCGCCGCGGACAGGACGAATGCCTCGATGAACGGCTTGTCCTCCAAGAACTCCCGATTCCCGTCCGGGGTATACGGGTAGGTCGCGTCGGATTCCTTCGGGTACGCGATGCTGTCGGCCACCGTGAACGAGTGGTATCCGGCGGCTTCGGCCGCCTGCGCCAACGGCACGTAGTACGCCGGATCGGTCATTGCCTCGGCATAGGTGAATCGCATCTCAATCGCCTTCCATCCCAGTACTTTCCGTGGCGCCGCCCGCCTGTTGCGGTCGTGCCCCCGAGTTGTGCCTCATGCGGTCCGGTCCGCCATCGCGGCGCGCGCCGCATGCATGCCCGCGCGCCGCCCGAAGTACGAGCCCTCGCCCAGGCATGTCCCGCTGGAGTATCCGGAGCTGTCCTGCGCGAGATTGGAGGCGCAGGCGCCCGCCGCGTAGAGACCGGTGATCACCGACCCGTCCGCGCGCAACACCCGCCCGTCCGTCCAGACACCGGTGTCGTCGAGCAATGCAGGGAGTTCTGCTAGGCCCATGGATTCGCATGACCTTCCGGAATGAGGTAATCGAACATCGCCTTCATCTCGGGGGATAGGCGCATCAATTCGACGTAGGAGCCGATCGGGCCGCCGTCGAGATAGGCGAACTCCATGCCGACGCCCTCGAAAGCACCCTGGGCGACGATCTCGCGCCCGGCTGCCCGGGCATCGGCCAGCGCGGCATCGAAATCATCGGGGACCCAAGCGATATGGTGCAGGCCGGGCCCGATCCGCATCAACTGCTCGGAATACAGGCTATCCCCGGAGCGTGGCTCGATCAGCTCCAACTGCTGCCCGCCCGCGTAACCGAGGGCGACGGAGATCGCGTAATCGGCCGGGACGCCGCGGTAGACGCAGGATTCGGGCCGGAAATGCACATCCGGGATGGTGAACCATTCGGCGACTCCGTAGCGTGCGGCGAACTCGCCGGTCGCCGCGGCGATATCCGGCACCACCCAGCACACCTGGAAGATCGGTCCGTCCGCGATGCTCATCGGCCCCCTCGGCTCCGGCCCGCGACGAGCCCGGTGAAGACTGCAACCCGTTCTAATCGCACGCCCCCAATTAATCACTAGCGCTTAATATCGTCAAGGCTTGGATTTAGTACAGTCCGATCATGCAGATCGACGATTCGCGGGCGGCGCTGCTCGACGCGGGTGAGCGGCTCATCGCCGAACGCGGGGTCGACGTTCCGCTGCGCGAGATCGCCACCGCGGCGGGCCAGCGCAATAACTCCGCGGTGCACTACTACTTCGACTCCCGCACCGGCCTGATCGAAGCCATCGTCGACCGCCGCATGAACTGGCTCGAAGACCGCCGCATGCAACTGCTCGCCGCGAGCGAGGCCGACGGCACCGCACATGACATCCGCACCCTGGTCGCCATGCTCGCGGGTCCCATCCTCGAACTGATCGGCCGCACCGGGGTCACCCACTACGGCCGCTTCCTCGAAGTGGTGCGCGCGCACCCGGTGATCGCCGACGCCCGTCGCCTCGCGGGCGCCGACCGCGCCGCCGTCCGCATCATCGCCACCCGGCTCACCGCCGCCCTGGCACAACTACCCCCGCGCCGGCGCCGTCAGCGCCTGGAAACCATGGCCACGATCATGTTCGCACTCATCGCCGATTACGAACGCACCCTCGAAGCGGGCCTGCGCACCCCCGACCCCGGCGACGCCGACGAAATCGTGGACATGATCGTCGCCATGCTCACCGTCCCCGCGACCGATCCGGCCGCCACGCGCGCCGACGAACCGACACGGCCAGCGGAATCCGGCGCGTGAAATGCCCATGCCGCCGGGGTGCGGCGGATACCGTCGGCGCATGGAGTTCCTCGGGATCCACCACGTCGCGATCATCGCCTCGGACTACGCGAAATCGAAGGAGTTCTACACTCGGACCCTCGGGCTGGAGGTGATCGCCGAGGAGTACCGGCCCGAACGCCGCTCGTACAAACTCGATCTGGCGATCCCCGGCGGCAGCCGCATCGAACTGTTCTCCTTCCCCGTCACCCCGCCGAGGCGGACGCGACCGGAGGCCGCGGGCCTACGGCACCTGGCCTTCGCGGTCCAGGATGTCGCCGCCACCCTGGACACCCTCGCCGCACGGGGCGTCCGCACCGAAGAACTGCGCGTCGACGCATTCACCGGCAAGCGCATGGCGTTCTTCTTCGACCCCGACGACCTGCCCCTCGAGCTGTACGAGATGTAAGTCCCAACGCGCCGCAGCTACGGCGTATAGCGCAGGATCGCCGCGAGCGGAGCGTTGTCCGGGATATCGACGGTGCGCACGGCGAGCACTCGAGCGCCGGAAAGAAGTGCGCGCCGGCAGACTTCATCGAGCACATCCGGCGCCTCGGTGGTCACCGCGAAGGTCACCGCGCCATCGTCGGGGGACAGGGTGCCCGGCACGGTGGCATCGATATCGACCAGCAGGGTGTCGACCGTGCCGAAGGCCGCCGCACGGGCGATATCGGCGATATCGGTGGTCGCGCGTCCTTCGGCACGTCGGTTGTCGAAAAGTGCTGTCAGTTCCGCGAGTTCAGCCGCGTACTGCGCGTCGAGAACGGTGCGCGCACTGGCGGCCAGCTCCTCGTCCGACAGGTGTTCGGGATTTCCGGCGATGCTTTCGTCCAGCAGTCGGTGGTAGCTGTTGACCGAACGGAACAACGCGTCGGTGGGTTCGGTGGCGGCCAGGATGAGCGGGACGTCGCGGCCCGAGAGGATAGAGCGCAGTTCACGATCGACGGCGCGCGCGTACTGACGCACTCGCAACTTACGACCCTCCCCGCCTTGGACGCGTCCCTTCGCTGCGCGATCGCCGAGCCCGGTCTCGTGCGCGTAGTCGGCGGCACTGGTGGGCAGCCCCGCCACCGGAACGTCCTGCGCGGGCCGGTCGGGCGTGACCTCCACCAAGCGCACGGAACCCTCGGCGAGCGCGAGGACGAACGCCGTCTGTGGGAAGGTGATCGTGCGCAGCAGAGGTTTGAGCGAGAAACGGTCGCCGACGGTTTCGGCCTCGCCGAGCAGATTGGGCACCCGGTACGTGCGCATCCGGCTCGGGGTGGCGTGCACGGCCAGAGTGTGGGACTGGTAGCGCCAGAAGTCCTCGTCATCGATCAGGTCCTCGAATTCGAGTTCCAGCGCGGCACGCGCATCAGAATCAGCGATCAGGTCCAATGCCTGGCGCGCCTGATTGGAGAAGGCGACGCGGTTCTTGTCCGGCGTCGGGGTGTCGCTTTCGGTGGGGGTATAGATAGAGACGCACCATGGCGCGACAATCGACGCCAGCGCCTGAATCTCGCCCCGGGTGGGAATATCGGTATGCAGCACGACCGCCTCCACGGTGGGTGTGTCCGGTTCTGTTCGACTCAGCAGTGCTGTTCCAACGCCATCAGAGAGTTGTCGAGATGATCGAGGAGCCGGTGCAGGTCCGGGAGCGCCAGACGGCAGCCGGTCAGGCCGAAGTCCAGGGTTGCGGCGTTGCTGGTGACGGTGATATTGGCGGCGACGCCGTGTACGGGAATCGACATCGGGTACGTAGCGTCCAGGCGTGCGCCCATCCAGTAGAGGGCATCCTGCGGTCCTCGCACATTGGAGATCACGACGTTGAACGGCGGGTTGGTCCGTGATCCGAGGCCGGGCAATTGAGACAGGGTGAGCGGGCTCAGCAGCAGCGCGGAGAGAGCCATCGCCTGGACACCGGACAGACTGCGGTAGAGGTCCTTGCCGCGCCGCATCGACTCGGAGATCCGCTGCAATCGCTGAATCGGATCGGCGACATCGGTCGCCAGGCCACATAGTAGCGCGGCGATCTGGTTGCCGGATGTCTCTTCGTCGTGGTCGTCGCGCAGCGAGACCGGGACCATCGCCACCAACGGCTTGTCGGGCAACGCATTTCGTTCCGACAGATAGGCGCGCAGCGCACCGGCCGACATGGCGAGGACGACATCGTTGACCGTCGAGCCGGTCGCCTTCTTCACCTGTTTGATCCGTTCGAGCGGCCACGACCGGCCCGCGCATCGCCGCGCCGCACCGACAGGCACGTTGAATATGGTCCGCGGCACGTCACCGGGAGTGATCAGCTGGTGTTCGAGCAGCGCGGCGCGCGCGACCCGCAGGACCGCGGGTCCGGAGGCGGCCGCCGACTGCACAGTGTGGGCCGCGACATCCCTCAGCGACCGCGACACCGGCCGGCGATGACGGGCCCTCGGCAGATTCCAGGGCGCGCGAGCCTCCTCCGAGGCCGGGTCGTCGGTCAAGGTCTCCTGGAGCAGCCGCAGCGCGGAAACTCCGTCCATCAGCGCGTGGTGCATCTTCGAATAGAACGCGAACCGCCCGTCACGCAAGCCTTCGACCAGGTGCATCTCCCACAGCGGGCGGTTGCGGTCGAGCAACGTGCCGTGCAATTGGGAGGTCAGTTCGAACAGCTCATCCGCGCCGCCCGGGCTCGGCAGCGCCCAGCGCCGCACGTGATAGCCGAGATCGACCTCGCAATCGGTGGACCACATCAGCTGGGTTCCGAACGCGCCAGCCGGGCGGGTCCGGAACCGGGGATGCAGCGACGACTCGGCCAGCAGCGTGTCGTAGGCCGCGTGCGCGAAATCCGGGCCCGCGTCCGGCGGCGGCTCGAACAGCAGAACGGAACCGACGTGCATGGGGTTGGCATGCGATTCGGCGAGCAAGAACATGGCGTCTACCGGCGAAACGAACTTCATGGCGAGTTGCCCCTCACGACGATGGTGAAGCGTTGCAACGAATTCGATCGACCTCGCCGATCAATTTACCCGACCGGCCGGTTCGAACAGGTGATATGACGATCAGCGCGTGAGCCTTCACGGTGAAGCGTGCCATTACCGCGCCGCGTTCAGGTCGGCCGGTATGTTCTGACCGGGTCGAATCGGGGCAGGACGGTGTGGGATCGGGAGCTGACGTGACAGGTAAGGCAGACGGTTTCGCCGCGCGCCGGAACGAGCTCACCGATCCGCGACCGCGCCGCCTCCTGCGGGCCGCGGCCGAACTGTCCGGTCCGTCGCTGGACCTCCGGATCGTCCTCCCCGGCAGGCTACGGCGGGCCGAGGGCCTCGCCCGCGACATCGCCGAACTCTGAACCGTCGAAGCGGCCGCACTCCCGGTCCGGACCCCTCGGTGCCAGAGCTGCCGAACCGATCAGGACTCCCGTGAACGACGCGCCAATTCCACGGTCGCCGCACGCAGTTGGTCGATTCCGTCGATCGGCTCCGCATAACCCACCCGAGTCCGTGCCACACCACGCGGCGTCCTCACCCGCAGATCCAACCCGTACCGGTCGGCCCGCTCACATGCGGCCTCCGTGGCATCCGGATAGCCGCCGAGAACCCGGGCCATGGACAACAGCGCGTCCGCGTGATCATCGTTGAGATGATCGATCGCTCGGGCCGCGACCGGCACGATCGGATCCGGTGCGGCCGAGGCGTACTGCTCGGCGCTCGCCGAATCCATCCGCCCGTACCCGCCGACCCAGCGAATCCGGTGCACCCGCAACACCCACAGCGAGAAGTCGCTGTAGTCGATGTAATGCTCAGCAGCGGGCACCGCCGCCAGATGCGCCTCCCGCGCCGCCACCGCCTCGTCACCCACCGGACGCTCGACCACACCGGCGAGCGTGATGCGGGTGCCCGCCAGCGGATCGGCGGGCGGATCCGGCGCCACCACCGCCACACTCGCGCGTGCATCCGCGGCCAGATTCCGCCCGTGCTCGGCCATCCGCGACACACACAACACCGGCTGACCATCCAGCAACCCGTAGGTGACGAACGACGCCCACGGCGACCCGTCCGCGCTCAGGCTCGCCAGCGTCGCGATATTCGTCGCCGCCGCAACGGTTCTCGCCTCCTCGGCCGCCGAAGGCCGGGCCGGATTCACCACCGGGGCGGTCGGCATCGGGATCGAAGGCGCATCGCCCGGGTCACCGTGATCGAGAGTCATCTGCCGTCCTTGGTCGCCGTGCCGGGGCCCGCGCCCGACACCTGCCATCGATTGTCGCATCGCACCGGCCCGTACTACCGATCCGGGCCGAGTGCACACCGCCACGGGTTTCGGCGCACATCCGCCCCACCCAGGCCGGAAAGTGCACGCCGAGCTCAGGTTTCGACATCGCGGCCGGGTCCCGGAAACCAGCGTGCCGAAAGGAAACGCCGGGCCTGGAACCGGCAATGGGTGGTATTGCGCGGGCGCGGCGGCGGCCGATGGGCAAGACTGAGCGGCGTGACCCGATACGCATTCGATGCCGACCGCAACGCACTTGTCGCCATTTGGGCGACCGGACGCGGCGACCTGGTCGAGACGGTGGCCGTACTGCCGCCGGTAAATCTGGACCAGGCAACCAGTTTGGCCTCGAATCTGACCACCCTGTCGCGATTCCATTGGCGCACCTACACCCATCCCGCCAGTGCGGCGGGCGACCCCGACGTACCCAACAGCGAGGCCTGGCGCCGCGCCGAGGAACGCCGGAACTTCAAAGAGGTCGAAGCCGGGCTACGCGCCCCGAACCTGCCCACCGACCAGGGGCTGGTCGTCTCCTACAGCGGCGTGGTCGAGTCCGCGCACCGCGTCGGCCGATGCCTGCACGGCATCGACGCCGATGCGTTGACCGAAACGATCGTCGCCGAGGTCCGGCGCGAACAGAGCGCCATCGAAAACGCCGAACTCGGCGACCTGTCCGGCCGCTCCCGCCAAGCCGTCGAGATGTCCCGCCCGGACGTGTCGCCCGCCCAGGTACAGGCCGCCGACGAATTGCTGCGCGCCGACCCGCTCGGCTCACTCGAACTGTTCACCGAACTCGACCCCGCCTCGGCCTCCGTCGCCGCCGCACACTGGCTGTACGCCGCGGCGGAGGTGGCGGGCGAACTCGCCGAGGTACCGACCGCCGAAGTCGTGGTGGAAGCCGACGACATCGAAGCGTTGCAGGTCGACACCCCGACCCTGATACTCGAGCGGCTGGTCGCGGGGGAGACCCCCACCGATATCGTGGTCGACCTGATCGCCGAGGCCATGGCGGTCTCCGAGGGACATGTGCCCGCGCCGTGGGCCGTCGTCGCCCGCGTCGCCGAAATCGAAGAGCAGGCCCGCAAATACGACGTCGACAGCGCGACACGCGCCGCGCTGCTCGCCGAATTCCGCATCAGCCGCCTCGACCCCGTCCGCCCCGCCCTCGACCTGTTGGAAGACCTGCTCGACGGCATCCGCGGCTGCCTACTCCTGTACACGGCGCACAGCGCGGGCGACGACGCCGATATCGAGGACCAGTTCGCGATCGACGTGCGCGCGGAGGCGGACGCCAACTCCGACCAGCTGTTCTGACCCGAGGTCGCCGAAAGCCGGGCGCCATGGATCGCTGGCGGACACCGGGTTGCGGAGGGTGAACGGGCAGCCCGAGTGTTCCAGCCGCTCAGCCGGATTCGGCCGCCCGTCGCGCCGACGCCTCGTCGCGACCCCCGCAACGCCATGTAGACGGCTTTGTGGTTGAGCAGCGTGAAGTGGTTGGCGCCGGGCAGATGTAAGCCGTTGGAATCCTCGAAACCGACCGCGATTGAGGCGTGCGTACCAAAAGTGCCGTGCGGGCGTGGATTCAAGAGGGAACCCGCGCCACCGCCACCGCCGATTCCGTGAGGCTTCCGAGATATAACGTGCCCTCGTGTTCCACCACGCCGGTCACCATCGAGAAATCGGTGCCCGAGGTCTGCAGATCATGCACAACGGTGCCGTCGAAGTCGACGGCCTGCACCCATACGGTCCGCTTCGGCTTGGGACGCAAGCGGTCCGGTAGCGCCCACACCAGGCGACGCAGCACGCCGGGCAGGGGCAGCAGGCGGTCCAACAGTGGATCGCGCGGCGCGGGAAGCGTGATCCACACCAGCCCGTCACTGCCGAGCGCCATATTGTCCGGGAAGCCGGGCAGATTCTCGATGAGCAGGTCGTGCGTACCCGCCTTGGGGCCGGTGAGCCAGTACCGTGTCACGCGATAGGCGCCGGTCTCGGCGACGACCACACAGGAGCCATCGGGAGCCAGGACCACCCCGTTGGCGAATTGCAGCCCGTCGAGCAAGGTTTCGACCTTGCCTGTCGGATCGCGGCGCAGCAGGCGTCCGGTTCCGGAGTGTTCCAGCAGGTCGCCCATGTACTCGTGGAGTGAGTAGCGGCTCGTCGACGACGAGAAATAGATGGCGCCGTCCGAAGCGCGGACCACATTGCTGGCGAACGGGAATCGCTCACCGTCCACCTCGTCGACCAGAACCTCGAGGTCGCCGTCGGGATCCCAGTGCAAGAGCCCGCGGGCGAAATCGCAGATCAGAATCGAACCGTCGGTATCGGCGTGCAAGCCGAGGGGTCGGCCGCCGGTGTTCACCAGGGTGCGGACGGTGCCGTCGGCGGGATCGATGCTCAGGATCGAGCCGTCGTCGACTCCCGCGATCAGCCGACCATCGGGGGTCAGGACCACGTCTTCGGGTCCTTTGCCCGGCAGCTCGATTCTCCGGATCGGGGGGAGGGGAGGGGTGCTGGTGATCTCGCGGGCGCGAACCGGGGCGGGTGGGGGATTCCAGCGCTGGGGTTGCATGGTGGGGCCTGCGGTCATGGGCTCAGGGTAGCCCCGCGGGTCATGGTCGATCCTCGGAATGCAAGCAGCCTCAGCGGATCTCGAAACAACATGAAGATACGTAGATATGCGCATCTATGCATGTGTCCCAATCATTGACACCGTGGCAGTAGGACGGCCGGTCACCCAAGAACAGCAAAGAGGGAAGGGGGTGGCGGGTGGTAGCAGATTGGTATTGCTGGCCGCCGATCCAAGCTCGGATTTCGCTGGGGAGTATCGGGTCGGTACCCGGGGGAGCGCGGAGCTTCGAGCGGTAGGCTCGTGCTGCGCCAACGGTCTTGCGCAACTTCGATAGTGCGGAGGCTCGGGTTGTTGGATCGGTGGGATTGTGGCTCGTTTCGCGGAGCCACCGATTCGTAAGATCGCGATATTTGGCTATGCGTATTGATGCATGTCGAAATATGCTGTAAACCGTCACCCACAGATCACCTGATGAAGAGAACCGCATGGACGGCAAGGGGATTCGATCGTTCGTAGCCGAGGTGGAACGATCTCAGTGAGATCTGGTCCTCCGCTCGGGCAATTGTGTGGTGCGACAGGCGCTGTCGCACCACACCGGACCGCTCTCAGGGCTGCTGTGTGATGGTGTACCACAGCACCGCGAGGGTGCCGAGTACGAATAATGGTGAGATCACCCAGGTCTCGACCTTATTACCGGTGCGCTCGATGATCGGCACCCGCACTTTGATATCGAGTGGCCAGAAGAGTCGGCAGCCGCGGTCGGTCAGGCAGTCGCCGAGGAGGTGGGCGAGGGCGCCGAGTCCGACGGAGAAGGGCAGCCAGGCGGGCTTGTCGGAGATCCAGTGGTCCATGGCGAAGGTGCCCGCGACCGCGAGGACTATGACGGTGCCCCACGCTCGGAATCCGTCGCCGCTCGGGCACAGGTGCAGCGCGCGCACGGCCAAGGCCAGTAGGAAGAAGACAAGTCCCAGGGTGAAAGGCCTGCCGAGCCAGTGTTCGCCCGCCCAGGTTCCAAAGGCCACCGCGGCGACGAAGGCCAATGAATGCGTGCCAGCCCGGTGTCCGCCGGAGACCTTCGAGATGAACTTGCACAGGACGTACGACACTGGTCCGAGCACGTGCGCGATAGAGCTGTTGGGGTGATCCGCGTCGGGGAGCAGCGCCGCTCCGGCCGTGAGGAATGTGCCGAGCAGCAGCTCGACCGTCCCGATATGTCCGGTGCCCGCCTGCACGGCCGGATAGGTCAATACGGTGATGGGCAGCGCTGCCGCCGCCCCCGACCAGGCCAACGCGCCACTGGTCGCATGTGAATGTCCAAGCACTGCTCAACGTTAGTTGAACAGGCGACCATCCTGTACCGAGCCGAAGTCTCAATGGTGCTGGGGGACTGGATAATCCGGAGGTGTAGTCAGCATCACCCCGGCGTACGCGCCGGATTCGTCTGCTCGGACGCCGATTTCGCTCCGCTAGGGGTTCGTCGTGCCGATGCTTATACGCGGGTGGCCGGATGGACGATGCGCCCCAGCGCGCGGAGATCGGAATCGAGGCTGAAGAACACCCGCACCGCCCCGAGGAAGGCGATGAGCGCGCCGACCGACAGCCCCACGATCGTTCCGACGACCATGCGCTGCTGTTCGGCGGTGAGAAATACGAGACCTGCAGCTACCCCGACGAGTGGCACCGAGGCGGCGACGCCCAGGTAGGCCCGACTGTGGCGGGCCGTGCGGCGCAAGTGGTTCCAGTCGTCGGGTACGGGATGCCCGGCGGTGAGCAGGCTGGGGTAGTACCAGCGGACCACGAAGAACGTCACCGGGAAGTAGGTGTAGACGACTGCGACGACGGCCGCGACGAGGTGCGAGATGATGAGGTTGGCGAACAGGCCGGGTGACAGGTCGGCAGTCCGGTGCAGTTGCAGGACGAAGATCGCCAACGTGATGACCCATCCGGCGGTGCTACTCGCGGTGATGCGGTCACCGCAGGCGAGGGTGTCCCGGCGGGCACGCGCCAACGTGGTCTCGTCGAACTGTTTACCGCGGCGCAGGCCCTGCGGCACCAGGAATACCAGTCGGCACCAGTACAGCAGCAGTACAACGCCGAGCGGGTAGACGCTCAGTGCGAGCGTCCGCGCGAGGTCGTTGATCTGAGTCCAGGCTTCGGCGGTGAGTTCCCGGTGGAGGAGCGTCGTGTTGTGCACGGCGAGGTAGAGGGAGGCGAGCAGCTGTCCGATTGCCGCCGACAGTGTGACGACGGGGAACGGGCGCAGCCGCAGCCGCGCGCGGATGCTGTGGGAGGGCGGGGCGACCAGATCGCGGGCGGTTCGGTCCAGCGTGACGTCGAGTTGGTGTGCGAAGTCGGCGGCGGTCGCATAGCGGTCGTCCGGGTCGGGGGCGAGGCAGGTCAGCAGCGCCTGCCGGAGTATGGGCGGGCAGTCCGCCGGGGCGGCGGCGATGTAGCGCGGATCGACCGGTCTGTTGCGGCGCTCGATCATGCGCTCGAGCGAGGTAGCGGATTCGCCGACATCGAATTCGTCGTCGAAGGGGAGTCGGCCGGTCAGCAGTTCCCACAGGACGACGGCGAGCGCGTAGAGATCGCTGCGTGTGTCGAGGTCGGCGGCGGTCGTATCGCGGACGGGGTGGCAGGCCGCCAACTGCTCCGGTGACATGTAGGAGAGCGAACCGCCGAAATAGGCGGCCGGACTGGCGCCGGGGATGTGGCGGCTGAAACTGATGTTGAAGTCGGCCAATTTCGGTTGCCCGTCCGCCGTGAGCAGAACATTCGCGGGTTTGATATCGCGGTGCAGCACGCCGGTGTGATTCGCGTAGTCCAGCGCGGTGGCCAGTCGGCTGCCGATCCAGGCGACCGTCTCCGGCCAGCTCAGGTTCGCCAGTTCGGTTCTGGTGCTCGACGGTTGCGGATCGAACATGCCGCTGGAGACTACGGCGGCATCGACGGCGTCCAGCAGCAGACGGCCGGAGCGCCGGTCGATCGGGGTGCGTCGGAGCTGTCGCAGGACCCCGAGCAGTGTTCCACCGGGTACGTATTGCATGTACATGAGGCGAAGCTGTCGATCGGGGATACGGCGCTGATCGAAGACCCGGACGATGTGCTCATGGTCCAGTTGGGCGAGGGTCTGTGGTTCGCTGCCGCGGTCCGGGGATATCTTCACCGCGACCAGGCGCTGCATGGACAGCTGCCGGGCGAGGTAGACGCGGGCGAAGGCGCCTTGGCCCAGGGGGAGCAGCAGGTCGAAATCGTCGACCGTCGAACCGGTTTCGATGGTGTCTAGCGTTGCGTCGGTATCCAAGTCCGACAGCAGTGTGGTCTGGAACTTCGTGGCGTTGGGTGGCTCGCCGATCCGAGCGAGTTGTTCGGAGTAGTCCCTTTCGTACTCGTCCAGATCGACCGTCTCGGCCAGCGCCCGACTGCGGGCGCGGATCTCCTCGTAGATGAGATCCGGGGGCAGTGGAGCGGTGTCGAGTTCCGGAAATTGCCGCCGATAGTCCGCGAGACGCTTACCGTGCTGGTAGCGCAGCCAGCGGTAGTGCAGGTCCACCTTGATGAGCTCGATCAGCGCCGAGCGGCGGAATCCGGCCGCGGCCTCCGGTACGTGCGCGGCCAGATCGGGCGGTTCGGTGGACGCCCGCCACGCATTGTCGAATGCGGCGACCAGGTGCCGCAGTGCGGTCTGCGTCGCCGTCGCACGATCCACACTCGGTTCCGGTGCCATCGCGTCGATGCTCATACCCACCGTCGATCCGCTCGATCGAACATCCGGCTGTCCCCGACATCGAACGATCTTCATCCGTCACGCCACTTGCGCGCGAGGAGTCCGACCGTTACATCCATTCTCCGGCACGCCCACCGCATTCCGCGATAGCGCTGACCGGGCCGGTAGGCTCGGGACACCGATCCAGGGGGAGTTTCCAATGCGTAGTTTTCCGGTCAGAACACCGGTCGACGCCGAGGCCGTCGAGTTCTGCGACCTCTGGGGCCCTTGGGCGGTGCTGACGCCGACCGATGTTGCCGAGGTGCTGATGCCCCTGTCGGCATCCTGGTGGATCTGTGGTGGCTGGGCCATCGACGCGTTCACCGGCACCCACCGCGAACACAGCGATATCGACGTCTCGATCTTCCGCTCGGACATCCCCGCCTTGCGGAAGGCAATCGGGGGACAGCTGCACATCTGGTCCGCGGGTGAAGACGGCATCCGCCCCGTGGACGACCGCTTCCCCGAGGTCCCCGCCACCGCGGATCAGGTCTGGCTCCGCGAAAACGCCCGTTCACCCTGGCTCATCGATATGCTCCTGAACCCCGGTCAGGACGGCAACTGGGTGAATCGCCGCGACCCGGCGATGGCCATCCCACTGGAAGAAGCCACCTGGCGTGACGCCCACGGCATCCGCTACTTGAACCCCGAGTTCGCCCTGGCGTTCAAGGCCAAACACAATCGGCCCAAGGATCTCGCAGACCTCCACCGCACCCTCCCGCGTCTGAACCCCGACGCGCGGGCAACGGTCCGGGCGTACCTGCGGTCCCACCACCCGGACCACGACTGGCTCGCCACCGTGTGACGCGGAGACCCGACCCCCAGAAGCAATCCCGTCGCGCGGAAGAAAGGGCGGCACCCCGCGAACTCGGTCGGTTCGCGGGGTGCCGGATCGGTTATCGGGATGTGGTCAGGCGAGGTCGAAGCGGTCGAGGTTCATCACCTTGGTCCATGCGGCGATGAAGTCCTCGACGAACTTCTGCTTCGCGTCGTCGGTCGCGTAGACCTCGGCGAGGGCGCGCAGTTGCGAGTTCGATCCGAAGACCAGATCGGCTCGGCTGCCGGTCCACTTCACCGCACCGGTGGCGCGGTCTTTGCCCTCATAGGTGCCGTCGTCGGCCGCCGACGGTGCCCACTCCGTGCCCATGTCGAGCAGGTTCACGAAGAAGTCGTTGGTCAACAACCCGGGGGTCGAAGTGAATACGCCCAGCGGCGACTGCTGGTAGTTCGCGCCCAGCACGCGCAGACCACCGACGAGCACCGTCATCTGGGGAGCGCTGAGGGTCAGCAGGTTCGCCTTGTCGATGAGCAGGTATTCGGCCGGGAGCCGGCTGCTCTTGCCGAGGTAGTTGCGGAAGCCGTCGGCATTCGGCTCGAGTGCGGAGAAGGACTCCACATCGGTCTGCTCCTGCGCGGCGTCGGCACGTCCCGGTGTGAACGGCACTTCGACGTCGTAACCGGCAATCTTGGCGGCCTGTTCGATCGCCGCGACGCCGCCCAGCACAACGAGATCGGCGAAGGACACCCTCGTGTTCCCGGTCTGGGCCGAGTTGAAGGACTCCTGGATACCCTTGAGCGTGCGCACCACCTGCGCGAGCTCGTCGGGGCTGTTGACCTCCCACCCGCTCTGCGGCTGCAGGCGGATTCGTCCGCCATTGGCGCCCCCGCGCTTATCGCTGCCGCGGAAGGACGATGCCGCCGCCCACGCGGTCGAAACGAGTTGCGCGACAGTCAGACCCGACGACAAGATCTGGCTCTTGAGCGCGGCGATGTCGTCGGCTCCGATGAGATCATGCGTCACCGCGGGGACGGGGTCCTGCCACAGCAGCGCCTCCTGCGGAACGAGCGGCCCGAGGTAGCGGGTGAGGGGTCCCATATCGCGGTGGGTCAGCTTGTACCAGGCCTTGGCGAACTCGTCGGCGAGTTCCTCGGGGTGGTCGAGCCAGCGACGGGTGATCTGCTCGTAGACGGGGTCGACGCGCAGCGAGAGGTCCGTTGTCAGCATCACCGGGGTGTGGGTCTTCGACGGGTCGTGGGCGTCGGCCACGGTGCCCGCCCCGGCGCCATCCTTGGGGATGTACTGCCATGCACCGGCGGGGCTCTTGGTCTTCTCCCACTCGTAGCCGTACAGCGTCTCGAGGAAGCTGTTGTCCCACTGGGTGGGGGTGGGTGTCCACGTGCCCTCGAGGCCGCTGGTGATCGCGTCCTTGCCGACGCCGGTCCCGAAGGAACTGCGCCAACCGAGACCCTGCTCCTCGAGTGGCGCGGCCTCGGGCTCGGGGCCTACGAGGTCGGCATCTCCGGCACCGTGAGTCTTGCCGAAGGTGTGGCCGCCGACGATGAGCGCCGCCGTCTCGACATCGTTCATCGCCATGCGGTGGAAGGTCTCGCGGATATCGGTGGCCGCGAGCAGCGGATCCGGATTGCCGTTGGGTCCTTCCGGATTCACGTAGATCAGACCCATCTGCACCGCGGCCAGCGGACGCTCGAGGTCCCGAACGCCGGTGTAGCGCTCGTCGGCGAGCCAGGTCTGCTCCGGACCCCAGTAGACGTCCTCTTCGGGCTCCCACTGGTCGACACGGCCGCCGCCGAATCCGAAGGTGTCGAAGCCCATCGACTCCAACGCCACGTTGCCGGCGTAGACGATCAAGTCGGCCCAGGAGAGTTTCTTGCCGTACTTCTGCTTGACCGGCCACAGCAGACGGCGAGCCTTGTCGAGGCTCGCGTTGTCGGGCCAGCTGTTCAGCGGCGCGAACCGCTGCATACCGGCGCCGGCTCCGCCGCGGCCGTCGTTGATGCGGTAGGTGCCGGCGGCATGCCAGGCCATACGGATGAACAGCGGTCCGTAGTGGCCGTAGTCGGCGGGCCACCAGTCTTGTGAGGTCGTCATCACGGCCTCGATGTCCTGCTTCACCGCGGCCAGGTCGAGGGTTCGGAATTCCGCGGCGTAGTCGAAGTCCTCGCCCATGGGATTGGCGACGGCCGGGTTTTTCTGCAGGATTTTCAGATTGAGCTGATTCGGCCACCAGTCACGGTTACCGCCGGCCTCGGTCGGGTACTTGCGGCGACCGGACGTGACGGGGCAACCACCTTCAGCAGGTTCCGTGCTGGCTTCTCCGATGGGCGGATGTTCCTCGGTCACGGCATATCCTTTCGGGCTGAGTGAATCGGGCTGTGATCACAAATGTGATCGGGTGTGAGATGTCGAGCAGTCGGGGCACAGACCCCAGTAGATGACCTCGGCCTCGTCGAGGACGAAACCGTTGCTGTCCGACGCTGTCAGGCAGGGCGCGTCGCCGACGGCGCATTCGACATCGGCGATGACGCCGCAGGACCGGCATACGACGTGGTGGTGGTTGTCGCCGACGCGCGTCTCATAGCGCGCCACCGAGCCCATCGGCTGGATGCGCCGCAGCAGGCCGGCTGTGGTCAGTGCTCGGAGCACGTCGTATACGGCTTGATGGGACACCGTGCCGAGGGTTTCGCGCACGCGACCGAGGATCGAATCCGTATCGGAATGGGGGTGGTTGTGCACCGCGGTGAGCACCGCGACCCGCGGTGCTGTCACTCGCAGAGCGGCCCCACGCAACATTCGTTCGAAATCCGCGGTGGTGGACACATTACTAAATCTTAGTCATTCAAGTCTGCGATGGGTGGGATTCGCGGAAACATTATCTGTACAGGGGGAGTCCTCCGGGTTGGTCGGCGATCTGCTCGATGAGGTACCGCCAGATCCCGTCCTCGGGGTCGGCCGTCAAGGGCCAGTCGTTGTCGAACCGGTCCCAGCGCAGGGAACAATGCGCGTCCGTTTCGGCGGCACTCTTGGCGTGATCCAGAGCCATATAGGTGCCCAGTGGTTCTTCCTCGGTGCCGCAGTGTTCGCAGCTGTGCACCTTACGAACTCTGTACCGACCCATGTAGTCGACGATAGAGCGGTTGCGCTCGAAGCTGTCCGCAGCGCTCACATACGAGGGGTTTCGGAGGTGCCGTCAGCCGTCGTCGGACTTGCCGCCCAGCTGCGATGACGCCTGAATCGCCATGCTGGAGAAGAGCCTGCCCGAGAACCCGAACAGCAAGGCGAGCGCCAGGGCAATCGGCGTGGACGGCTTGGCTCACGCGTCAAGTAACCGACTGCTCGCAACCCGTGTCATCTGCGGTTCATCAAGGGAAGCCGAAGAATCCGGGTATGGTAATCGGCGTCCGATTCGCGAAGTGACACGCTGGTTCCTGGTCGATTGCTCTCAGATCAAGACGTCTAGGAGGAGCTCATGGCGGGTTGTGTTCAGGCTGCGGCATCGAGAATATCGTGCCCTGACGGATGCGGTGTTCTCTCTGTACCTCCGACTGCGCGACATCGAGGGAGAGCGATGCGGCGGTTACTTGACATAATGTAGATTATCGGCGTTACAAAGGCGGCGGCCGGAAGTGGCTTGTGGCTGCGAATGTTGTTGCGGTGTGCGATGTTCCGGATCTGTCGCCGTGTATCGGCTCTCGCCCGGCTCCTCAGGGCTTGCTGTTTTGTCGCGTGTTTGCCGCGCGGTCCCCTTGCCGTGAATAATCCCTGATGGAAATTTTCCTGCGGTCGGAGGCTTGCGTCGAAATATCTTGGATTCGGCCAATATTCGACTAGCTACACTCCTCTCCCGACTCGGCAACCTTCCTCCATTTCGTCACAGTGACGAATTGCCGGGTGGTGTCCGACGGTGGTTTCGGTGCCGAGAAAGGCTGTATCGCATGGTCCAGCGAATCCTATTGCTCACAAGCGCCGACAATGGGCTGACTCAGCGAACCGCGCTGGTTCTGCAGCGCACCGGCCGGACCGTGCGCACCGCGGTCGTAAGCAACGAAGCGGATATGCAGACCGCTGTCGACACCGCCGATTTCGACCTCATCGTTTGCCCGTACCTTAAAATACGCGTGCCGCGGCACATTACGAACCGCTGGATCACCATCATCGTGCACCCCGGACCGATAGCCGACCGCGGCCCCCATTCCCTCGACTGGGCTTTGGCCGAGGGTGAGCCGCGATGGGGTGTCACCGCCCTCGGCGCCACCGACGAACTCGACGCAGGGCCGATCTGGGCCTGGCGCGAGTTCGCTGTCCCCGATCGGATCACCAAGAGCGCGCTGTACTCCACCGCCGTTGCGGACGCCGCGGTCGAATGCATACTGGAGGCTGCTGATCGAGCCCGCGATCCTGCATTCACCCCGCTCGATCAGGGTCAGGCGCCGCGACCGATACCGCATGCCCGGGCCAGGCCACCGATGCGTCAGTGCGACCGCGCCTTCGACTGGGCCGATGACCCCGACGCCATCCTGCAACGCATACGCGCCTCCGACGGCTCCCCCGGCGTGCGCACCACCCTCGCGGGGCGACTCGTCCACCTCTTCGATGCCCACCCTGGACGCCGAATCCACCCGGGCGTCCAACCGGGTACGATCACCGGTCGCCGCCATCACGCCATCGAAATCGCTTGCGGCACAGGCGCAACGATCTGGATCGGACACCTCCGACCCGCCGATGCGGCCTGCAAAGGACCCGCGGTCACGGTACTGAGCAAACTCGGATTGTCCCCGCTGGCCATCGCGAAAGCCCCAGGCACTGACGGGCATGATATCCGGTTTCAGACCAACGGCTACGTCGGCACGATCACCATCGACAGCTACAACGGCGCCTTCGACACCAATTTCTGTCGCCGCCTGGCGGCGACGATCCGCGCTGCCGCCAGCCACCCCATCAAAGCTCTCGTACTCCGAGGAACCGATAACCCCCACTGGTCCAACGGAATCCACCTCGGTGCCATCGAGTATGCGGACCACCCCGCGACCGAGGCATGGGAAAACCTGCACGCCATCAACGAAATCTGCAGCACCCTGCTGCAAAGCACGGCCCACCTGGTCACCATCGCGGCCCTCACCGGCTCCGCTGGTGCCGGCGGGGTCATGCTCGCACTTACTGCCGATGTCGTCGTTGCCCGCAACCGGATCCTGCTCAACCCGCACTACGCCAACCTCGGGCTCACTGGCTCAGAGTTGAGCACCTACACCTTGCCCCGCCGGGTCGGACCGCACCTCGCGCGCAAGCTGCTCGCCGACTGCCTTCCGGTCGACGTCGCTCAGGCTGCCGATATGGGGCTAGTCGACGCCGTCGGCCCCGACACCGACTTCGATCCCTGGCTCGACGACCTCATCCACACCTACTGCGATGAGACCCGCTGGACCCGCACCGTCGATGCCAAACAGGACCGACTCGCCGCCGACCGCGCGGATAAACCCCTCAACGCCATCCTGGCCGAGGAACTCGCCGAGATGTCACGCGACATCTTCGATAACCGATCGGACTTCAGCGCCAGGCGATATGACTTCCTCGGCAAGAACCGAAGGCCATCATCGGACGGTCACATGGCGCTGACGTCGGCTGCTGCTCCCCTGGATGTCGAAGATCCCTGGCGAATCGGGTGAAGCCGTTGTCTCTCGTCTACTACAAGGCGTAGTGTTTGTATCGAGAGTCCGGGCGGAGGGCTCGGGCGATGACCTCAGGGGTGGCTTATGCGGGTGATCGAGCGGATGCGGCATTACCTGGTGGTCCTCGGGAGTGCGAAGCGGAATCGGGTCGACCTCGGTGGATGGTTGATTCGGCGGCCGCAAGTGCTGTTCGGGACGATGGTGTACGAGCTCATGCTGATGTTCTCGAACCGGTTGGATCCGAAGCTCAAGGAATTGGCGGAGTTGAAGACAGCCGGGTTGATCAATTGCGAATTCTGTTTGGATATCGGTTCGGCGCTGGCGCATTCGAGTGGTGTGACGGAGCGGCAGCTCGTCGATTTGCCCCGATACAAGACCAGTGCGGTCTATAGCGATCTGGAGAAGTCGGTACTGGCGTTCGCGGAGGCCATGACGACTACGCCCGCGGTCGATCTGGAAGAGTTGCGCGCCGAGTTGTTGACCCATTTATCGAAGGGGCAATTGGCTGAATTGGCGGCGGCGATTGCCTGGGAGAATCAGCGAGCGCGGCTCAATCAGGCGCTGGGCGTGCGCCCGACCGGAATGGCGGAAGGTATGGCCTGCGCACTGCCGGAGCGTTCGGCGCGGTGAGTCATTGTGTTGGCACGACTACGAATTCGGTCCTGGTCGTGTCTCCCCCGGCTCTCCCGTGACCCTACCTTATAACGTCACTGTGACGGTTCCGTGTGGGTGAACTTCGGTGTTGCGCTGCGAAAACGCTCGGCGGCTGATACTTTCACCAAAGCTGGACGTACGTCCATATAACGGCGGATTCGTGGAGTGGCATGAACAAGGCAACGGTGGCTTTGGTGGCATGCGCGGCGATCGGATTCGGGACACCGGCGGCCCCCGCCGATGCTGCCCCGACATTCGGTGAGTATGTGGCACTGGGTGATTCGTGGGCGGCGGATGCGACCCTCAATCCGGATCGGACCACCGAGGAATTCGTGCCCCTGGGTTGCGCGCAGAGCCGCGGGAACTACGCCAAACAGGTCGCGGCCGCGCTGGAGGTTCCGGTGTTCCGCGACGCGTCCTGCGGTGGCGCGGTCACCGACGATATGACCGGCAGTCAGGGCGCGCAGCGGGGAATGCCGCTCTGGTCGAATCCACCGCAATTCGATCGGCTCAGCCCGGCAACGGATTTGGTGACCATACTGATCGGCGGCAATGACGCGGGCCTGGCCGCGGCGGTGGCAACCTGCCTGACGGTGGATCCGACGGCCGCGCCGTGCGTGGGCTCGTTCGTCGCGAACGGTGTGGACCGGATGTCGGCGAATATCGCCGCGGCGGAACCGAAAGTCGCCGCGGCCGTTCAGGGGATTCGGGCGCAGGCACCGCGGGCGCGGATCCTGCTGCTGAACTATTTCAAGAGTGTCGGGACCGAGGGCGGATGTTTTCCGGCGGTGCCGATCTCGGATGCCGACGCGCGATGGCTGGGCGGCAAACTGATCGAGCTGAACACCATGCTGGCGCGGGTGGCCGAGGCGACCGGCGTGCAGTTGGTCGACACCTATGCCACCAGCGACGGCCACGATGCCTGTCAGGCACCCGGGGTGCGCTGGGCCGAGGGGCTGGTGCCGTTCACCAGCGATCCGGTAGGTCCGGCCGTGCCGTTCCATCCGAATCAGCTGGGTGCCGACCATCAAGCACGCAGCGTGCTGGCGGCGGTGGGTCGCTAGCGTGTCCGCGCCGCTGGATCGGGTGCGTGCGGAGATCGTCATCGCCTGCCGGTCATTGGCTGCCGAGGGGCTGGTGCTCGGTACGGCGGGCAATATCAGCGTCCGGGTCGGTGAACTGATCGCGATCACGGCCACCGGCGCGGATTTCGCGACGCTCACCACGGAGGAGGTCACCGTGGTGGATTCCGCGGGCGCGGTGCGGCACGGCACGCTCGCGCCGACATCAGAGCTCGATCTGCATCTGGGCGTCTATCGCGGCACCGACGCGGGTGCGGTCGTGCATACGCATGCGCCGTCGTGTGTTGCGGTCGGTCTGATCGTCGACGAATTGCCCTGTTTGCACTATCAGATGCTCACTTTCGGCGGTGTGGTCCGGGTGGCGCCGTACGCGACGTTCGGTAGCGCGGAACTGGCCGCGGCGGTGCTCACGGCGTTGTCGGGTAAGAGTGCGGCGCTGATGGCCAATCACGGCGCGGTCACCTATGCGGCGACGCTGCGGACCGCGCTCGAGTCGACGCGGTTGTTGGAGTGGGCGGCGGCGATCTATCTGCGGGCGGCGCCGTTGGGGCCGGTGCGCGGGTTGAGCGTCGAGGAGCAGACGGCGGTGATCACGCAGGCGATCCGGCGAAACTACGGCAGTACGAAGGATATCGGGACGTGAAGATCATCAGCCTGGGTGCGCACATCCTCGACGTGCTGGCCCGTCCGGTCGACACTATTCCGCCCGGACAGGGTTCGGCGCTGGTGGAACAGATCAAGGTGACCGCGGCGGGGACGGCGGGCGGCACCGCGGTGACGTTGGCGAAGCTGGGCGCGGAGGTGTTCTCGGCGGGCGCGGTCGGCCCCGACGCCGCGGGCCGGATGTTGCGGATGCTGCTGGAGGATCACGGTATTTCGACCGCGCATCTGCGGGTGCTGGCCGATCTGCAAACCTCGATGTCGGTGCTGCCGATCCGTCCGAATGGTGAGCGCCCCGCGCTGCACGTCGTCGGGGCGACGGCGGCGTATCCGGTGGAGGAGCTCCCGGCGGAGCTGTTCGCGGAAGTGACTTATCTGCATCTGGGGGGTCCGGAGTTCTTCGGTGGTGCGGTGTCGGCGTCGGTGCTGTCGCGGGCGAGGCGGCACGGGGTGGTCACGTCCGCGGATCTGCTGGCCCCGGGCAATCCCGGTCTGCTCGACTGGATCGCGGAGGCGCTCCCCCATCTGGATTACCTGCTGCCCAATGACGAACAGGTGCTCGGGTTGACCGGCGCGGCCACGTTGCTCGACGGGTGCCGGGCATTGGTGGACCGCGGCGTCGGTTGTGTCGCGGCCACCGCGGGTGCCGAGGGGGCGTTGGTGGTCACCCGTGACGGGCATACCGCCGTTCCGGCGTTCGAGGTTTCGGTGGTCGATACCACCGGGTGCGGGGACGCGTTCTCTGCCGGTTTCCTACGGGCGGTGGCGCTGGGCCGATCCCCCGATGTTGCGGCCCGGTTGGGTTGTGCGGTAGCCGGATTGGTCGCGGGCGGGCTCGGCAGCGATTACGGCGATTTCGATTTCGCCTCCGCCGACAAGTTCGCGAGATCTGCTGTCACACGTTAGTTCCAGGTGATCAAGTGCCTGGTCCTGGTTCGAGATGCACGACACCGGCACCGTCGGGTTGGCGGTGGGGTATGTGCGGCGGCGCGAGCGCGCCTACTATTCGGCGATCCCGATGGCGCGCCACGTTGCGTCGAGGACCTGTAGGCGGCGGGCTCGTGGCCACGGTGTGCCGTCGTCGAATGCGCCGATGACGAGGCCGTCGACGACGACGTTCAACAGGTCGGCGGCGTGCTGGACTTCGGTGATTCCGGTCTGCTCCACCATGTTTCGGATATGGGTGTCCCACCAGTCGTTGAAGGCGTCCAGCTCTGCGCGCAGGATCGGCTCGTTGGGGGCGCCGACGATCAGCGCGAGCCAGAACCGGTGGGTTGCTTCGTCGGCGGTCAGTACTGCCCATTCGACCAACGCGCGCAACGCGACTGCGCCGTGGCGGCCTGCCATCGCGGCCTCGGCTTGGCTGCGACGGACTTGGACCTCGCGCCGCACCGCGATTCGGAGCATCTCGTCTCGGCTGCCGACGTAATGGGTCACCGCCGAGGTCGACGCGCCAATGCGTTCGGCTACCGAGCGGATGGTCACCGCGGTGAAGCCTGTCTCGGTGGCGATGGTGACGACGGCGTCGCCGACGGCCGTGAGGCGGGCGGTGCGGTCGACGGCGCGGGGCATGGCCATAGCCTAACACTTATGCAACACTTGTTTTACAACATGTGTTGCATAAAGGAGTGGGTAATGGAACGCACGACAGTCGCGGTCATCGGCGCGGGGTTCGCGGGGTTGGCCGCGGCACGCGCCCTGCGTGCTCACGGCATCGACGTCCTTGTCCTGGAGGCGGCCGACCGCGTCGGCGGCCGCGCCCGGACTGAGCGTTCGGCCGCGGACACACCGGTGGATCTGGGTGCTCAGTGGATCGGGCACGACCACGCCCGAATGACCGCGCTCGCCGCCGAATTCGGCATGACCTTGTTCCCGACGCCGAAGGGCGGCAAAGCTCTCGTCCTCGACGGTTCCCGTCGGCTGCGGTTCACGCCACTCACCGCGGCAGCGACCGGCGTAGCGCTGGTGTGGCTGGAGTTGCTGGCGCGCACGGGCGCGAGCCGCCGTTGGGACGAGGTGACCGTCGCGGACTGGCTGGTCCGGATCCCCGGTGCGCGGGCACGCCGTGTGGTCGAGGTGATCGTGTCCGAAGCAGTCGCGTGCGACCTCGATCAGGTCTCCGTCGCCGCTCTCGCCCAGGGCATACGCTCGGCAGGAGGCCTACGGATCATGCTCGGCACGGCAGGAGGTGCACAGGAATCGCTGCTCTCCGGCGGGGCGGGTGGTCTGGCCCAAGCGATGGCCACCGGGCTGGGCGCCGCCGTTCACCTCGGGCGACCCGCCACCGCGATCACCCGGACGGCCGACGGCGTCACCGTTGCCACGTCGACCGGCTCGGTGCGTGCGGCGCGCGCGATCATCACCGTGCCCGCGCCCGTCGCGGCCTCGATCCGACACGATCCGCCGTTACCCGCCGAACGCCGACTCCCGCAGGACAACCTGCGGATGGGCACGATCTACAAGGCGATCGCTGTCTATCGCACTCCGTTCTGGCGTGAGCGTGGGCTCAGTGGCGAGATTATCTCTTTGGATGGGCCGGTGCCCGTCTCGTTCGACGCTTCACCGCCGGATGGCCCTGGCCACCTGTGTGTGCTGGTCCCCGGCCGGGCCGCCCGCGCACTGGATCAGCTCACCGGCACCGAGCGGCGAGACACCGTGCTGGCCGCATTGGCCGACCATCTCGGGCAAGCCGCCATGAATCCGCTGAGCTGGCACGAGAAGTCGTGGCACCACGATCGGCACGTCGGCGGCGGGTATTCCGCGATTCCGCGTCCGGGAGCGCTCGATGTGCTCACCGACGCCGCGACGCCGACCGGCACGATCCATTGGGCGGGCACGGAGACAGCGCAGCGCTGGACCGGCTATCTAGAAGGCGCGGTCGCATCCGGTGAACGCGCCGCGGCAGAAATCATTGCGGCACTTTCGAACCGGGTGTCGGCGCGCTGAGGCTTCCCGCCCGGGAAGAACGGTGCGGGACCGGGCGCACCCTCGAAGCGGTCGCGGCGGGTTCGAGGTGCGCGGGTTCGGCTGGGACCGACTGGGGATGCCGACGGCGGTGTGCGAGTTCGGTTGTCTCCCCGAGGTGTTCGAGGGCGTAGGCGCGGATCGATTCCAGCAGTGCGTAGTGCGTTCCGCCGGGGCCGTCGGTCATGGTGACGAGGGATCGATCGATCAGGCGGGTGAGGACGGGCAGTGCGTCGATACCGTCGGCCGCGACGGTGTGCACTGCGGTGGCGAGGGTGAAACCGTCCGCGTGTGTGGCCAGGTGGCTCAGGACGATCTGTTCGGGCTGCGTCAACAGCCGCCAGCTCCAGTCGATGGAGGCACGCAGCGAGCGGTGGCGTGCCGGTCCGCCGCGGCGACCGGTCAGGACGGCGAACCGGTTGTTCAGGCGTGCAGCCAGTTCCGTGACGCCGAGGGTCCGGACCTGGGTGGCGGCGAGTTCGATGGCCAGAGGGATTCCGTCGAGGTGGCGGGTGATGTCGGCGACCGCGGCGGCATTGTCCGGGGTCAGCCGGAATGAGGGTGCCGTCGCGGACGCACGCTCGACGAACAGATGTACGGCGGTGAAGGATGCCGGGTTGTCGCCCGAGGTGGTGGGGGTGGGAAGGGGTTCGACGGTCCACAGTCGTTCGCCGGGGATCGCGAGCGGTTCCCGGCTGGTGGCGAGGATGTGCACACCGGGCGCGGCTCGCAGTATCGCCTCGGCGACCGTCGCGACGGGTTCGATGACATGGTCGCAGTTGTCCAGAAGCAGCAGCAGCTGACGCGGCGCCAGCGCGGAGGTGAGGCGGCGCAGCGCATCGTCGGCCGGTTCGAGGTCCGACGGGTGGTGTGGCGCGTCTCGGGTGTCGGGAATGCCGAGGGTTCGGGCGATGAGCGCCACCAGGGTCTCGACGGAGGTCGCCGAGGTGTCGAGTTCGGACAATTCGATCAACCACATGCCGTCGCCGGTGGCGGTGCGCACTCCGAGCCGCGGCAGATCACCCTCCGACGGCAGTGCGATGGTGGTTCCCGTTCGACCGTGGTCGAACGCCGCACCCCCTTGAGGGGTGATGTGGGTGGCAGACGTCGGGATGTCACCACCGGTTGCGGAACAGCCGGTGCCGCGGGCGGCTTCCACCGCGAGGGCGGACTTGCCGACTCCACCGGGGCCGGTGAGGGTGAGCAGCCGCGTCGTCGTCATCAGCGCACGCACGCGAGCGATCGCATCGGTTCTCCCGATCAGCGTCGTCACGGCGGCGGGCAGATTCGTCGGGGTGCGGGTGCCGGTCGGGCGCAATGCGGGGTCCTGTTTGAGGATCGCCTCGTACAGGGCGGTCACCTCGGGGCTCGGATCCACGCCCAGCTCGTCGGCCAGCCGGGCGCGGTGCTCGAGGTAGGCGGCGAGCGCCTCGCCTTGGCGTCCGGATTGGTAGAGGGCGTGCAGCTGCACCGTGCGCAACCGTTCGCACAGGGGGTGGCGGGCGACGAGGTCGCCGAGTTCACCGGCGAGCGTGTGGTGTTCGCCGAGATCCAATCGTGCGCGGGCGTGCTCACCGAGGGCGGTCACCTGTTCCTCGTCCAGCGGGGTCGCGGCCGAACGGGCGAAGTCGTAGTCGGTGAAGTCGGTGTAGGCGGGTCCGCGCCACAGATCCAGCGCCTCCGACAGCAGTGTGGCGCGCGCACGAGGCTCCGTGGTGGTGTGGGCCTGGGCGACCAGGGCGCGGAAGCGGCCGGAATCGACGGCGTCGGAGGGGATCGCGAGCCGGTAGCCGGGAGGCTGGAACACGACAAGGTCGCGGGCGCCGGGTTCGGCGGTGTCGAGGGCGCGGCGCAGCTGGGACACCCGGGTTTGCAAGGTGGCGGTGGGGTTTCGTGGGAGCTGCTCGCCCCACAGATCCTCGATGAGCCGCTCGGCCGGGATCGGACGTCCCTCGGCGGCGAGCAGATCGGCCAGCAGCGCGCGGACCTTCACCTCCGGGATCGGCACCGGGGTGCCGTTCTCCGTCCAGACGGCCAGTGGGCCGAGCACCCCGAAACGCATACCGTCACGGTACTCGAGCGGTCCAACTACAGCGGACCTGAAGGACACCTGAAGTGCGCTCCGGCACGGTAGGAGCTGTCAATCCGATGGCGCAGCACAGGGAGTCGATGAGATGAGCATGATCGTGAGCCGCGAGGTCCGGCTGGCGTCGCGCCCGGTGGGTGTGCCGAGGCCGGAGAATTTCGAGCTGGTCGAGACCAAGGTGCCGGAGCCGGGCGCGGGACAGATTCTGGTGCGCAACACATGGATGTCGGTGGATCCGTATATGCGGGGCCGGATGGATGCGGGTGCGTCCTATGTCGAACCGTTCGGTGTCGGTCACGTGCTGGAGGGACATGCGGTCGGCGAAGTGATCGCCTCACGCAGTCCCGGCATTCCGGTGGGTGCGACGGTGATCCACTTCGCCGGTTGGCGCGAGCACGCGCTGCTCGATGCCGCCGACGCCACCGTCCTCGATGTCTCGATCGCCCGCCCGCAGGATTACCTCGATGGGTTGGGGCAGACGGCGTTCACCGCGTATCTGGCGGTGACCGAGATCGCACGGGTCCGGGCGGGCGATGTCGTTTTCGTCTCCGGCGCGGCGGGTGCGGTCGGCAGTGTCGCCGGGCAATTGGCCAAGAAGTTCGGCGCCGCACGGGTGATCGGGTCGGCGGGCGGGCCGGAGAAGACTCGAGTGCTGACCGAGGAATTCGGGTTCGACGTCGCCATCGACTACCGCGCCGGATCGGTGGCCGACCAGTTGGCGGCGGCCGCGCCCGACGGAATCGACGTCTACATCGACAATGTCGGCGGTGACCACCTCGAGGCCGCGATCGGTGCGCTGCGCATGTATGGTCGCGCGGCTCTGGTCGGCATGATCAGCGGCTACAACGCCACCGACCCGGTTCCCGGACCCGTCAACCTCTACGACATCGTCGTCAAACAGCTGACGCTGCGCGGGCTCCTGGTGGTCGAGCACCTCGACCGCGCCCCCGCGTATGCTGCCGCGGCCACCCGATGGCTGGCAGACGGCAGCCTGTGGACCAAGCAGACGGTGTTCGACGGTATCGAGCGGGCACCCGAAGCGTTCCTCGGCGTGCTCGGCGGCGCGAACACCGGCAAAATGCTCGTCCGTCTCTGAGGTGATACTGTGCGCGCCGTTGGTCAGTCACTATTGCGGAAATGTGAAAGTAATTGCGCTGCAACTTGTTCCGGTAGCTCGGCGTGCAGGAAGTGGCCGCATCCGGGGAGCTGGATCGCATGCGCGCCGACGCTGTCGGCGAGTGCGCGTTGCAGTCCGGGGTGCAGGCAGCCGTCGTCCGCGCCAGCCAGGGCGAGAGTCGGCAGTGGGGCCGGTGGTGCGGTGAGTATCCGATAGAACTCGCGGGTCTCCGGTCGGTGGGCGCGGAACAGTGCCCGGTAGTACCGGGTGGCGGCCCAGCCGAGCCGTTGATCGGTGAAGACGGCGCGGGTGGGGGCGAATTGGTCGTCGGTGAAGGCCCAGCCGGGTGACCAGCGCGCCCAGATGCGGCGGACCAGCGCCGCGTCGGAGCGTGCCAGCAGGCGGGGTGCGGCCGCGGACTGCATGAGTCCGATATAGGACGACATGAGCGTCTGCCTCGGCAGATACGGCAGAGTGGAGCGGGCCGCGGCGCGGCCACCGAACGGCGGTATCGCCAGCACGCTCAGCGACTTCCATTGCTGCGGTGCGGTTTTGGCGAGGTGTATGGCGGCGAACGCACCCCAATCGTGGCCGACCAGGTGCGCGGGCGCGCCGCCGAATTCGTGCTGCCAGGCGGCGATATCGGCGGCGACCGCGGGCAGGTCGTAGCGGGCGGTGCGGCTGTAGCTGCCGAGGGTGTAGCCGCGCAGCCACGGTGCGAGCACCTGATATCCGGCCGCGACCAGCGGTGGGACCGCCGCGTCCCAGCTGTGCGGGGTATCGGGGAATCCGTGCATCAGGATGACGAGGGGCGCGTCCGGTTCGCCGAAGCGGTGCGCGGACAAGGTGAGCCCGTCGCGGTGCAGGGTGATTTCGGTGTGCGCGGGGGTCATGGCGGTGTCCTCATCGGTCCTCACCGTAGCGCCGGGAGGGCGGGATCGGAGGTTTTCCGGTGATCGTGACCACGGCGCGCACCGAAACCGCTCGCGGGGCCGACGAGCACGCCGCGGTGATCCCCGGCGGGGAGTGGACGCCGAGACCATCCGCCGGTTGGCGCGCGAACACGCGCGCGGTTTCGGCGGCGCCTCCGCGGATGGGAACGGCAGCTGATCCAACGCCCAAAGGTGGTCAGCGCATACCTCTGCGGGACTGCGGTATCGGTGGATGTCGATGCATGAGCTACGTAAGCTCGATGCAAGGCAGGTGATCAACTGTTGAGGTCATGAAAGCAACAGTTGGATCAGGGGATCAAGCAGAGATCAGCGGGCTGCTTTGCCGCTACTACCGAGCAGTGGATGACAAACGGGTAGACCACACGATCGTTGAGGCGACGTTTACCGCGGACGGTCGCTGGGTGAGTCCAACGGGCATTGCCCGGGTCGGCCATGAGGAAATAGCAGTTCAGCAGATCGAGGCCATCGCTCTGTTCCGGGCCACCCATCACATGACCACCGACCACATAGTCGAGCTCGACGGTGACGCCGCGCGGCTGCAGGCCAACGTCACCGCAATGCACCTGTGGGCATCTGGCACCACGGACCCGGCCACGCTCGAATCCCACTTCCTGGCAGGTGGGGTGTTCCAAGCGCACGCGGTGCGGACGAGCGCGGGTTGGCGGTTCTCCGAACTGATCTTGCGGATCGTCTGGCGCACAGGAGCTCTCCCGGTTCACGTCAGCCCAGACAAAGTGTGAGCCGACGTCACGGCCGCAGGATTCGTGTTCATGACGGTCATGAGTTGCCAAACGCCGCCGCGATGTCAGCGGGTGGCGATGATGGCCGAGCCGTGGCCGAAGAGGCCCTGGTTCACCGCGATACCCGCGCGGGCGTTGTCCACCTGGCGGCCGTCGGCTTGTCCGCGCAGCTGCCACGTGAGCTCGCAGATCTGGGCGATGGCCTGTGCGGGGATCGCCTCACCGAAACAGGCCAGGCCGCCGCTGGGGTTCACCGGCACCCGTCCGCCCAATGTTGTTGCGCCGCTGCGCAACAGTTCCTCCGCGCGGCCCGTCTCGCAGAGCCCGATATCCTCATACCAGTCCAGCTCCAGCGCGGTGGACAGGTCGTAGACCTCCGCGAGGGACAGGTCGGCGGGACCGAGCCCGGCCTCCTCGTACGCGGCGTGCGCGAGGGCGGAACGGAACGCTCGGGGCGGGGCCTCGACGGCCACAGCGGAGTCCGTCGCGAAATCCGGCAGGTCGAGAACGGTTTTCGGGAACGTCGGCGTGACCGTCGACAGCGCCCGGATGCGGACCGGGTCGGCGACGCCGTGCCGACGCGCGTACTCCATCGACGTCAACACCAGTGCGGCCCCGCCGTCGCTGGTCGCGCAGATGTCGAGCAGCCGCAATGGGTCCGAGACGATCGCCGAGGCGGCGACCTCCTCGACCGAAACCTCCTTGCGATAGCGGGCATACGGGTTGTTCAGGCCGTGTCTGGCGTTCTTCACCTTGACCGCGGCGAAATCGTCGAGCGTGGCACCGTGCAGCGCCATCCGGCGGCGGGCATACAGCGCGAAATAGATGGGATTGGTAGCGCCGAGCAGGTGGAAACGCAACCAGTCCGGATCATCGCGTCGCTCACCGCCGACCGGCTGGAAGAAGCCCTTCGGGGCGGCATCCGCGCCCACCACCAGCGCCACGTCGCACAACCCCGCCAGAATCTGGGCGCGTGCGTTGGCGATGGCCTGCGCACCGGAGGCGCAGGCAGCATAGCTGCTCGAGATCCGCGCACCCGACCAACCCAGCGCCTGAGCGAAAGTCGCGCCCGAGACGAAACCGGGGTATCCATTGCGGATGGTGTCCGCGCCGGCGATATAGCCGACGTCGAGGTGGTCGACCCCGGCATCGGCCAGCGCCGCGCGAGCGGCGACCAGCCCGTATTCGACGAAATTGCGTCCCCACTTGCCCCACTGGTGCATGCCCGCACCGAGGACGGCGATGTCGCGATCATTCATGTCAGTCATTGACCGGCCTCCACATCCACACCGTGTGCTCCGCTTCCTCGTCGGCGTACAACGTGCCGAGAGTCAATTCGACCGGCATACCGACGGCCAGGTCGTCCACCGTGAGGCCGCGCACGACCTGTCCGAGAATCACCATCTGCTCGACCTCGAGCTCCACTGCCGCAATGACATACGGCTCGAACGGTTCGGGCGACACATAGGGCGCCGGAGGTTTGTATCGGGCGTCCGCATACGACCAGATCCGCCCATGTCTGGAAAACAGATGCTCGACGAGTTCGGAGCCATCCCGCGGACCGGAACATTGCGGATTCCGACAGGCCAGCGTGTTCCGCGGGAAATACGGTGTGGCGCAATCCTTGCAGCGGCTTCCCTTCAGATGCACCACGCCGTCGTCCGCAGTGAACCAGTCTGCCACTGCGGGCCGTTGTTCTTTCTGCACAGCCCGACGGTATAGGAACACGTTCTACTTTGGGGCCGAATTCCGCTCCAGCAATCCGCAGGCGGAGGTACGGTGAGTCCGGATCGAGGACGTCCCGACACCTCGAGTCGATCTGGAGTACCACAACCGATGGGCGCCAAAGCCATTGATCCACAGACAATCCGCAACGTCACCATCATGGGCGACCCCGACGAGACCACCCGAGTGGCCCACCTCCTGCGCCGCCGCTCCGGCCGGCCCGGCTCCGATACCCGGGCCACGGTCGATTGGACGACGGGCCGCGTCGAGCACACGATTCGTATCGCCGAGCTGACGAGCCACGCACCCATCGCGGACCTGGAGCGGTCCATCCGCGCAGCCGACGGTGTGATCGCGGTCGTGAACGCCGCCGCGAACCCCACCGCGCGCCTCGAGATGATGTTGCGGGTCGCCGACGACTACCAGGTCGCCCGCCTGTGCCTGATCAACGGAATCGACCACCCCGCCGCGGATTTCGACCGTTGCGTCCGCACGATCGCCGACACCCGCGGCGCGGTCCCACTGACGCTGCAGATCCCCATCGGCGCCGACCCCACGTTCGAAGGCGTCATCGACCTGCTCCCGCTATGGGCACTCGAACCGCTGGCCGCCGAACTCTACGGCAGCCATTGGGAAGTCGCCGGGCGGTGGTACGGCGACCTCGTGAAAACGGTCATGGAACAAGCCCCCTCGGATCCGAACGACTCCCCCGCCCTGTGCGACATCCCGCTCGACCAGTTGCATCACCGCATCCGCTACCTCACCCGCATCGGTGACGTCGTACCCGTCCTATGCGGTGGCGCGTCCACGAGCGATGACATCGCCACGCTCCTGGACGCCATTGCCCGCTATCTGCCCTCTCCCATGGATGTCTGCCAACCGGAACACGCCCTCGATTATTGAGGCACTCGGGCCGGCCGTCGGAGTGTGCAGGGGCAGCCGCTCGACCGCGTGCACGAAGCTGCTGGCGAGGTAGTCGGGTTCGTCTACGTCGACTACGAGGCGAGTTCTGCTCCGTCGGGTAGTGCGGTCGGGATGAATTCGGCGAGGTTAGGTCGTTCCGGTGTCGGCGCGTCCGGTGAGTTGACGCAGGACTGCCGCGGTGTCGAGGAAGACGCGTTCGCCGATGACGTAGCCGTCGTCGTCGAAGGTGACGACGGCGACCATCTCGATGGCAATCGTGTTCCCGCTCGGCGCTATTCCCGCGTAGTGCCCGTCGTGGGTACCGTCGAAGCGAACCAGCGCGGCACCGGTGGAACCCTCTTGCCCGAGGGGCTGGACAGTGGCGGTGAGGTCGCTGAAACCGTCGAACAGCGCGGACTCTCGGGCGGCCAGCGCCGCAAGCCCTTGCTGCGGACCCGTCAGGGGTGAGTCGTAGGCGGCGGGCTCTCGCCACAGGCCGACGACCTCATCGACGCTGTGCTTGTTTACCGCGGCCGCGGCCGCTCTGGCGAACTGCTGGATGTGCATGTCGTACTCTTTCCGAATCGATCAGTTGGTTTGGGATGCAGGCGATTCCGGCCGTACGGAACGTTCGGCGAGCGCGATCGCCCACTTGGCGGGAATTCGGCCGGCGATGCGCGCCAGCATTGCGTTCGCCGCGCCGTCGATGATGTCCGGGCGGTTGGACCCGAGCGCGTGCCAGGCCGCTTCGACGACCTGTTCGGGAGTGCGCCGGCTGCCGACCGAGGCGTCCTCGCCGGCGATCTCGAAGAATGCGGTGTCGGTGGCACCCGGGCTCACAGCGAGTACCCGGACTCCGGTGCCGCGGGTCTCGGACCAGAGCGCGCGGGTGAAGGACAGCACGTACGCCTTGGTCGCCGCATACACCGCCATGTGCGGAACCGGCTGAAACGCGGCAGTGCTGGCCACATTGACGACGGCGCCGCGTCCGCGAGCGATCATGCCGGGCAACAGGATTGCGGTGAGCTCGGTCAAGGCGGTGATGTTCACCGCGATCTGACTCGAGACCGCCCCGAGGTCGGCATCGGCGAGGTCGCCGTGGATTCCGAGTCCCGCGTTGTTGACGAGCGCGTCGACGGTGATGGCACGTTGGGCGAGCAGTTCGGCGACGCCCACCGCGGCGCCCTGGGCGCTGAGGTCCGCGGGGATGACCTCCACGCTCGAACCGAATTGTGCGTGCAGTTCGTCGGCTTGTGCTCGCAAAACCGCCTCCCTGCGGGCGACCAGAACGAGGTCACCACCATCTGCGGCGACGTGCGCGGCGAACGCGCGCCCGATTCCCGATGACGCCCCGGTCACCAGTACTCGCTGTCGGTCGAAGTATCCGGCCACTACTACCTCCTTGATTAAACCTGCATGCCGGTCTAATTAATACCGCTATGATGAGGACATGGCAAGCCCCCACCGCAGCACGCCGGCCCAGCGACGCGTCGGCCGCCCGCCCGGCCCGACCGAACATGGAGCGGCATCCCGAGAGCGGATCCTCGATGCCGCCGCCGCGGTGTTCGCACAGGTCGGTTACGACCGGGCACGCATGGCCGACGTGATCGAAGAGAGCGGAATGACCAAGGGCTCGGTCTACTTTCATTTCGAGAGCAAGGAAGCCCTTGCCGTTGCCGTGCTCACCGAGAAGCACGCGCAATGGCTCGATCGGGTACAAGCACGACTGGCCACGACACCCCCTGGCGTGCGGCGGCTGGAAGCGCTGCTGCCCGCCATGCTGGACCTGCACCGTGACGACCCCGACGCCTGGGTCATCTCGCGCCTTGCCCAGAACCTCGCCGAGGTGCCCGCGACCCGAACCCTGGCCATGGAACTGACCCGCCGATGGATCGACGGCGTCGCCGACCTCATTCGCGACGCCCAGCACATCGGTGAGGTGTCCGGCGAAGTCGACCCGGACCTGCTCGCCACCGTCCTCGTCGGCTCCTTCGACGGCCTGAAGATGACCATCGAAACGGTAAGCGACGACCCCCGCACCGCCGATCAACGGCTCGAAGCCGGCGGCGCCCTCCTGCTGGCGATGATGCAGTCGGTCGTCCTATCACGCTGATCGACGTCGACCGAACGCTGGAATGGAAATCCGCGGACCTCGACATCGCCGTTCGTCGGCGACCGGAGCGGTCTGATTCAGACCCTGAACCAGACCGCTTCCACCCCCGAGGTTCGTCCACAGCCTGCACGCATTCAGCTGCCCCAAAACCCTTACTTCATGGGTTGTGCTGCGGCACAACCATGCGCGGCGAATGCGTTGCGCCAGCACATGGTGATCAGCCTCATATATGGCGACGCTGATGGACGCAGACAAGGAGCGAATAATGAATCAGCTATCGAGCACGACGGCGGCACACACCGACGGCGAGAACGCCCTGCCGAACGCCTTGATCGAGCAGCTCATGCGCGGCGTCACGGGTTCTGCCGCGCCGGTGACCACCATTTCCCCGTTGGACGGCCGGACGCTGGCAGCAGTACCGCAGAGTGCTCCGAAGGATGTCGAGACTGCGTTCGACCGAGCTCGTGCAGCGCAACGCGAGTGGGCCACCGTGCCGGTAAAACAGCGCGCGGCCCTGTTCCTGAAATTCCACGACATGATGCTCGCTCGGCAGGCCCAAGCTCTCGACATCGTCCAGTGGGAAACCGGCAAGGCCCGGCTTCACGCACTCGAGGAACTGATGGACGGCGTAGGGTCCACCCTGTACTTCGCCCGCCGTGCGCCGAAGTTGCTGTCTCCCAAGCGACGCGCCGGGGCGCTTCCTTTGTTCACCCAGACTCGGGAGACTTATCACCCGAAAGGGGTCGTCACCACTATCACGCCGTGGAACTATCCACTGTCGCTCACGATGGACGTCATCCCAGCGCTCTTGGCGGGAAACGCGGTCGTACACAAGCCCGACACACAGACCGCGCTGTCCAGCCTGTGGCCGCGCATGCTCCTCATCGAGGCCGGGCTGCCGGCAGACCTGTGGCAGGTTGTTCTGGGCCAGCCCGCCGACATCGGTGATACGTTGATCGACAATGCCGACTTCGTCTGCTTCACCGGATCCACGGCCGCGGGCAAGGCAATTGCGACCCGGGCCGCCGCGAATCTCACCGGCTGCTCCCTCGAGCTCGGTGGTAAGAACCCCATGCTGGTTCTGCGCGACGCGGACATCGAGGCGACCGCGTCCGCCGCTGTCCGCGGCTGTTTCGCCAATGCCGGGCAGCTCTGCGTGTCGATCGAACGCATCTATGTGGACAAGGCGATCTACCAACAGTTCGTCGGCACCTTCGGCGCCCGTACTCGCGCGCTACCGCTCAGCACTGCAATCGAATTCACGGGCGGCATCGGATCACTGACCTCGGCGAAACAACTCGACCGAGTCATCACACACGTGCAGGATGCGGTGGCGGCAGGCGCGGTGGTCGTCGCCGGCGGTACCGCTCGGCCGGATATCGGGCCCTACTTCTATGAGCCCACGGTACTCACCGATGTGCCCCCGACAGCGCAGCTCTACCGCGAGGAGACCTTCGGTCCTGTGGTTACGATCGTGCCGTTCGACTCCGAGGACGAGGCGATCGCGCTCGCCAACGACACCGAATATGGTTTGAATGCCGCGGTTTTCAGCAAAGACATCAAACGTGCCCGCCGTATCGCCGCTCGCATCCAAGCGGGCACAGTGAACATCAACGAGGGCTACGCCGCGTCGTACGCCTCTCAGGATGCGCCCATGGGCGGCATGAAGCAGTCCGGGCTGGGACGCCGCCACGGAACCGCGGGGTTGATGAAGTACGTTGAGCCGCAGAACATCTCCGCACAGCATGTCGTCGGCTTCGACCCTGCCTTCGGTCGCACTCCAGCACAGCATGCGGCATTTCTGCTCCATGCGATGAAGACGATGAAAGCCGCCCGAATTCGCTGAGCTCTCCCCCGCGACCATGCCGTGGTGGACACCCTCTCCGGCATGCCGCGGTCAACAGCACCTGGGTGACGGTGAATGCCGCACCGTCGAATGAGGTGAGCGCGGTCAGACCGTGAGGACGGTGACGCGGTAGCCGAGCCGGATCTCGCGCCCCACGTGGGCGGTGCCGGACAGGTTCAGCCAGCGGTTGCCGCCGCCGCGCGGGTCGGGCAGGTACGCCGCGTGCACCCGTTCCACACCGAAGGGGAAGGTTCCGGAGGTGGAGGTGGCGATCCCGGTCATGAGCGCCGCTTCGGCCCACAGCCGCGGTTCGGCGGCGCCGTCGGGCAGTGGTGGCGCGTCCGGCAGGAAGAAGCCGAACTGTTCACCCGGCGCGCCGGAGGACTGGACCATGATGCCGGTGACGAACATCCGCGCGGTTCCGGTGTACACCAGGCATTCCGGGGTCAATTGGAGGGGTGGGGCGGGCTGTAGTTCGAGTTGGAACGCCATGCGCCGACTGTACGGTCACCGGGCCCGGTTGTCTGTCCGGACAACCCGACGGCCGAATGGTCAACGCGGGCAGGGTCACTCGATGACCGAGTGATCTCATTCCCCCGGCATCGCCTCGATGCGGGCGGGGACATGTTTGTGCCACGGTGTCCCGGCGAAGGCGTCGCGGCGGGTCGCATCGGTGAGTTCGTTGGCGGCGACCCCGACCCGGTCGCCGTCGGGCAGGTCCAGGCCGAGACCGTTGGGCAGGGATGCGTGACCGGGCTGCATGCGGTCGGTGATTTCCACGGCGGCGATGGCCGTCCCGCGGTGGGTGGTGATGCGGGCGCGGTCGCCGTCGCTCACACCCAGGCGGGTGGCATCGTCGGGATTGAGACGCAGAGCGCCCTGGGGGTCGCGGCGACGCCAGCTGTTGTCACGGAAAATGGTGTTGGCGGTGAAGGATCGGCGTTCTCCGGCGGCGAGCACGAACGGGTATTCAGCGCTGGTATGGGTGGCGGGGGTGGTGTCCAGGGCACGCAGGGCGTCCAGGAGTTGTGGGATCGCGAGCGGGATACGCCGATCGGGGTGCGGCAGATAGTCCCAGGCGTCGGCGTAGTCGTCGACGGTGAAGGTGACCCCGGAGCGGCCCGCGAGGATGGCGTCGAACAGGGCGTCGGCCGAGCGGTGGCCCGCGCGACGCATGGCCGCCGGATACAGTTTCGCGACGCGCTGGGTCAGCGCCCACAGCACCGAAGCCGAACGCGCGTTCTCGGGCAGGGTCGGGCCCAGCGTCTCGTACAGCAGGTACGGGGCCAGGCCCGCGATCTTCTTGTCGGTGGCCAGCAGCGCGGCGAATGCCATCGCGTAGGGGCGGCGGCCGAGTTTCGCGGCGGCCGCCAGCACGGTGTGGGTGGTGCGGCCGACCGCGCCGAGTTCGCGGACCAGGCGGGCGTAGATCTCCGGCTCGGGCAGGGTGCCCGGCAGCGGGTCCAGCAGCGGTGCACGCAGGTGGAAACTGTTATGCGGGAATTCGAGATTGAAGAAGGTGGCCTCCCATTTCTCGAATTGGCTGGCCGCGGGCAGCACATAGTCGGCGTGGCGGGCGGTCTCGGTGAGCGCGACATCGATGACGACCACCAGGTCGAGCGCGTCGAGCGCGGCACGGAAGGTGGTCGAATCGGCCAGGGAATGCGCCGGATTCGCGGAATCGATGATCATCGCGCGGAATCGTTTCGGATGATCGGTGAGGATCTCCTCGGCGATCGAATTGCACGGCAGCATGCCACCGAGGACGGGTGCGCCGGTGACCGGGCTGCGTTTGATGTCGCGACTGTAGCCCGCGAGCGGCACCATCCACGAATGTGGTTGCATGGCACCGGGTTTGGCGAAATTTCCGGTCAGTAGCCAGAGCAGTTTGTTCAGATAGGAGATGAGGGTGCTGTTGGGGCTCTGCTGCACCCCGAGATCCTCGTAGGTGGCTACCGAGTCCGCGGCGCCGATGCGGTGCGCCGCGGCCCGCAACAGATCGGCGGGGACACCGCAGATGTCGGCGTAACCGGCGATATCGATCCCGCGCAGCGCCGCCAGGACCGTCTCGGCCTGACCGGTGTGCTCGGCGAGGAACCCGTGATCGATCAGATCGTCCTGCACCAGTACAGCCAGCAGGGCGGCCAGGCACCACGCGTCGGTGCCGGGACGGACCTGTAAGTGGATATCGGCGAGGTCGGCGGTTTCGGTGCGCACCGGATCGACCACGATCATGGCGCGCGCCGGGTCCTTCGCGATCTGTTGCAGGATGGTGCGGGCCCGCGGCACCCCGTGCGACTGCCACGGATTCTTACCCAGGAACACCGACACCTCGGCGTGCTCGAAATTGCCCGTGGTGTGACCGCCGGTCAGGTGCGCGTCGACCCAGCCCTCACCGGTTTTCTCCTGAGCCAGCGCGCTGGAGCGGTAGCGGCTGCCCAGCGCGCGGCGCAGCGCCCCGGCATACGCGCCGCCGAGGTGGTTGCCCTGCCCGCCGCCGCCGTAGAAGAAGATCGTGTCGCCGCCGTGCGCGTCCCGGACCGCGCGCAGGCGTGCGGCGACCTCGGATATGGCGGTGTCCCAGTCGATTTCGGTGAAACTTCCGTCGGCTTCACGGCGCAACGGGCTGGTGAGGCGAGTGC
Organism: Nocardia sp. NPDC050710; assembly: GCF_040654375.1. NCBI lineage: Bacteria > Bacillati > Actinomycetota > Actinomycetes > Mycobacteriales > Nocardiaceae > Nocardia > Nocardia sp. NPDC050710. The sequence continues at coordinate 86,072 of NZ_JBFAHV010000014.1, forward strand.
CGCCGTTCTGATAGTGGTCAAGGCGCAGCGCCTTGTTGCAGGTGTATCCGGCGGAGGCGACGTGTTCCTTGTCGCCGCGGATCTTGGCGAAACGTCGCCCGTCGAGTTGAACGAGAAGCCCGCAGTTGTTCTCGCACAGGATGCAGGCGGTCTTGTGCCACTGCTCCTGCGCGGCGCTGCCCGGCGACGAGCGATCGCCGGTCGCGTTGTCGTGCCGAGGTTCGGCGGCACCCGTCGCGCCGGTGCTCATCGGCCCACCTGATCGACGCGGGTGCCGTTGAGCCACGGCGTGAGATCGGCGAGGAACGGGGTATCGCCGAGGCGTTCGAGATCGTCGAAAAAGGCGCGGGTGGTGCGGGTCGCGGCGGCGGTGGTGCCCACCGAGACGAAACCGGCCTGCTCCCGATCCAGGCCGCGCGAGAGCGGTTGATCGACACCGAAGTAGATGGCGCGCTTGAGTTCGGCGACGACGACCGGGTTGCGGGTCGCCAAACGTGCCGCGGTGGCCTGGGTTTCGGTGAGCAACCGATCCGGTGGGGTCAGCCGGTGCACCAGGCCCAGCCGCAGCGCGTCCGCCGCGGACACCGGCGCGCCCTCCAGGGTCAGTTCGATGGCCTTGGCCGCGCCGATGAGCCGCGGCAGGCGCTGGGTGCCGCCGCCACCCGGAATGAGGTTGGCCAGCGATTCGATCTGACCGAGCCGGACATGCTCGGCGTCGGCGGCGTAGCGCAGGTCGCAAGCCAGCGCGATCTCATGACCGCCGCCCAGTGCGGGCCCGTTGATCGCGGCCAGGTACACCACCCCGGACCGGTTCATCCGCAGCGTCGTGCGCTTCCACCGGTAGCCCCACACCAGCCCGGCGCCGAGACCGCCGCCGAAACGTTCCACCGTCCGCGCCGCACCGGGCACCCGCATGGCCAGCGACGCCAGTCGCAGCGCGGGCGCCGCGACCCGGGCGGGCACGAACGGGTGTGGCAGTTCGATCATGCCCGTCAACGCGCTCGGGTCGGCGTGGGTCAGGAAGCGTCCCGGCAGGCCGCCGGTCAGGACCACCGCGCCGACCGTGTCGTCGGCGTCGGCGGCCGCGGTCAGCAGGTCCAGATCGCGGACGAGTTCGGTGGTCACGAAGTTCAGTGGCGGTGCGACGACACGCGCCGTGAGCACCCGCCCGTCCTGTTCCACGTCGATCGTCGGCAAGTCGAGCTCTGCGGCACGCGGCATCAGTGTCTCCTCGGGGCGCACGGTAGCGGTCCGGCGGCAATCGGATTCGGCATCACTGCGTTCCGCGTCCGATCTCCCGTCGGCCAGGACTATGGCATACACCATAGTCCGAGTGTCAAGAGATGCGCGGGCGGATGCTGAGATCAGGCCTTCAGGTAAGCGCTCGGGCGAGGTGGTCGGTGGCGTGGATGAGCCATTCGGGGCCGCCGTGTCGCCGCCCCCACATCGCTTCCCGAACCGCTCCGACCTGAGTCCAGCGACGTACCCGTTCGGAGTCGATTCGGGCAGCGTCGCAAAAGATATCGAGGAAACCGAGCACCGTCGGCCTCATATTCGAGGAGCGGAGCAGGTTTTCGAAGCGGGGGCTGCGGATCACATTGAGGGCGTCGTGTGCGGGGTCTCCGACAAAGGACTTGGGGTCGATCGCGAGCCAGGGTTCACGATCGGAAGCCACGATGTTGGCGTCGTGCAGGTCGCCGTGTACGAGGAAGTCGGGTTGATCGGGGCCGAGCTCGCGCAGAGTGGCCACAGCAGCGTTGAGAACCTTGCGTGGCAGCGGATGGCCGAAGGCTGCAGCCGTGGAAAGGATTTCACGCTCCCAGTCATCGACCCGATCCGACAGCTTGGGCAGCCCGGGTGGCGCGGCGACGGCCAGCCGGTGTGACAGTCTGCCCTGGATGGTCAGTGCTTCCTCGGGGTCGGTGATGGTGACGAGTGTGCGTTGCGACGCTCGTTCCAGCAGCATTGCGAAGTTGTCGTCGTCGCGCGCATACAGGCGCACCGCGCCTTGCCCGTTCCAGGTCGCATACGAATCTGGTTCGTGGACGTTGCCCGGGTGTGGGAACGAGACTTTGATAACCGCGGACGGAAGTTCACGGTGCCGCACCGGGATCACGATCCCGACCTGGCCATGCATCACCGATCCCGTGGGTGTGCAAGACCAGCGGTGCAACAGCTCGTCCACCAGGCCGGGCAGGGCGGTGATCCAAGCGCGTCCGCGTTCGCCCTCGTTGGCCGACTTCATGCGAGCGAATGCCTCAGGGATCTCGATCATGAGACGACTCTATGTACGCCAGGACGTGGCGATCGGCCGCCGCGTACCCCTCACGGGCCGATACCGGACCCCGATGGAAGGAACGCGGTCACGCGGCGGACCCACCGTGGTGACCAGTAAGGCGATAGCAGGCCGTCGGAGTGTGCGCCCGGGCGAGTGAATCCGACGCCGATTCAGCGGGCGGTCGCGGCGGCCAGGAGTGCGCGCAATTCCTGGACGGCGTCGTCGAGTGGGGTTGTGCTGCGCTGGATGCGGCTCAGTGGGATGGCGCCCTCGAAGGAGGCGACGGTGAGGGTGGCCAGGCGGGCCGCGCGTTCGGCGGGCACGTTGTTGCGGATAAGCAGGTCGGCGAGGGCGGTGTGCCAGCGGGCGAAGATCTCGGCGGCGGTGGTGGCGAATTCGGGGGCTTCGTCATTGGTTTCCACCGCGACCGCGAAGATCGGGCAGCCCGCGCGGAAGTCGCTGTCGCGCAGTGTGCGTCGCCACATCGCGGCGAACTTCTGCAGTGCTTGGTCGGGGTCGCTGTCGCGAGTGAGGCGCTCGATGAATTCGGACATGATGTCGCCCGCGGTGCGTACTGCGTCGTTGACGAGCTGGGTGCGCCCGCCTGGGAAATGGTGGTAGACCGAGCCGCGCGGCGCGCCCGTGCTGGCGAGTACCCGATCCACGCTGGTGGCGCTGGCGCCGTGCACCCGCAGCGAATCGATCGCACCCTCGATCATCCGCCGCCGCGGCTCGGAGACGCGGGGCCGACCGGGTTCGGTGCTGGATCGTCGTGCGGCAACCACACCGACATTCTATGGGGTGTCCCATAGTGCGGTCCGGTTGCTGTGACGCTGTGCGCCGAACGGTGGCCCCGCGAGTCCGAAATCCTCCTACCGCACGCGGGTGCCGTGGAATTCGAGGAACGCCGCGAGCGTCGCCTCGGGCGCCTCCAATTGCGGGTAGTGCCCGACCTTCGGCAGCTCGACGACATCCGGCTCGGGGATCAGCTCGCGGTAGCGCCGCACCATATGCGCTCCGGAGACCGGGTCGAGCAGGCCGTCGATGAAGCGGACCGGGACGGTGGCCTCGCGCAGCGCGCCGACCCAGCGTTCACGATGCTTGCGCCGTTCGGCCATATAGCGGATCAGTTTGTGCCCGTTGCGTTTTCCGTGTTTGCTACACCACAGGATCCAGAACTGCCGCCTGGCCTCGGCATCGGGTTTGGTGTCGGGGCCGAAGACGGCCGCCAGGCTGTGGGAGAAGGTGCGTTCGGTGCCGAGCACGCCGAGCAGCGGTCCGAGCGGCCCGGCCAGCAGCCGCTGGATGAGCCGGGCCCGGTGCGCCTCGGGGAACAGCCCGCCGTTGAGCAGGCAGACCGATTCGATCACCAGCGACTCGTCGCCCGCCCGCGCGCGTTCGGCGGCCCGGGCCAGCAGTTCCTGGGCGACGGTGTCGCCGTAGTCGTGGGCCAGGATGTGGAACCGCGCGATGCCCTGTTCGCGCAGCAACTGTTCGTGCAGATCGGCCTGGTCGGCGATCGTGTAGTCGTAGTGTCGCGGTTTCGCCGACCAGCCGAAACCGACCATATCCGGTGCGAGGACCCGCGCGAACCGAGCGCACAGCCCCGGCCAGATCGCGTGCCAATCCCACGAAGCGGTCGGGAAACCGTGGATGCAGAGCAGGGTGTCGCCGTCGGCACGGGCGCCGCCGTCCTGCCAGAAAATTTGATGGCCGCGATGGGTGAACCGCCGTCCGGTGGCCCGCCAGGATGCAAACTCCTCCATGCCTACCTTCCTTCGTGTGCCGATCAGCATTGCGCTCGAACGTCACTCGCACAGCGGTTCCGGTGACGCGGTACGCGTCATGTATCGGGTCGGAGCTCCGGAACCGGGATACCCGGTGGTTGCCCCGCCCAATTGGTCGGCAGGTGCGGCAAGGCTCGTGTGCTCTGCGAGAATGCGTCCGTGCATGTCGCGATCGGGCTGGTTGTTCTCGTTGCCTCGGCGACGGCGCTGGCCGCGCTGGCGCGTCGGTTCGGGATCTCCGAGCCGCTCGTGCTGACGCTGGCCGGGGTTGCTGCGTCGTATCTGCCGTTTGTGCCGGAGGTCCATCCCGATCCGGAGATCATTCTGCTCGGGCTGCTGCCGCCGCTGTTGTATACGGCGGCGATCCGGACCTCGCTGGTGGATTTCCGGGCCAATATACGCACCATCGCTCTGTTATCGGTGGGATTGGTGTTGTTCAGCACCTTCGCCGTGGCGGCGGTGGTGTACTGGCTGCTGCCGGTGCCGTTCGCGGTGGCGGTCGCGCTGGGTGCGGTGGTGGCCCCGCCGGACGCGGTGGCGGCGACAGCGGTGGCCCGCCGCATCGGGATGCCGCGTCGCATCGTCACCATCCTCGAGGACGAGTCGCTGTTCAACGACGCGACCGCCCTGGTGACCTTGCGGACCGCGATCGCCGCCGCGGCGGGCACCTACGAGCTGTGGCGGGCCGGCGTCGACTTCCTGCTCGCGGCCGGTGGCGGCGCGCTGGTCGGGATCGTGGTGGCGTATCTGCTCGCGATGCTGCGGCGGCGGATCACCGATCCGGTGCTCGATACCACGCTGTCGTTCCTGGCGCCGTTCATCGCGTACCTGCCCGCCGAGGAGATCGGCGCCTCCGGGGTGATCGCGGTGGTCACCTGCGGCATGATCCTCGGGCACGGCGCGCCGGTTTGGCAGAGCGCGGCCTCGCGCATCGCCGAACGCACCAATTGGCGCACCATCCAATTCATTCTGGAATGTTCGGTCTTCCTGATCATCGGATTGCAGGTGCGCGCCATTCTGGAGGACGCGTGGAGCAGTGGGCTCGACCACGCGACGCTGGTGCTCGCGGCGGGCGCGGTCCTGCTGACGGTGATGCTGGCCCGGCCGTTGTGGATCTTCCCGTGGATGCTGCTGATGCGTGGGCTCGGCAAGGAGTCCGCCCCACTGACGCATCCGGCGGTGGTGTCGTGGGCGGGTATGCGCGGTGTGGTCACCCTGGCCGCGGTGCTGTTGCTGCCCGAGGGCACCCCGCAGCTGGCGGTGCTGAAACTGCTCGCCCTGGTCGTGGTCGCGGGAACGCTACTGCTGCAAGGTACTTCGCTGCCCTGGCTGGTGCGGCTGCTGCGGTTGCGTGGCCCGAGCCGCGCGGAGGACGCGCTACAGAAGGCGAATCTGTTGCAGCAGGCGGTGGCGGCGGGCCTTGCCGAACTGGATGCGCGCATCACCCCCGACACCCCGGAGACCGTGGTGCAGTCGCTGCGTGATCGGGTCACCTGGCAGACCAACGCGGCCTGGGAACGACTCGGTCGTTCCGAATCCGAACAGGCCACCCCCACCGCCGAGTACCGGCGGCTGCGGCTGGCGATGCTGCAGGCCGAACGGGAAACCGTACTGCGGGTGCGGGATTCGGGTCGGCTCGACTACGAGATCCTGCAGCATGTACTGGCCCGTCTCGACCTCGAGGAGTCGATGATCGACCGGTTCGACGAGTCAGAAGAGGAACGGATCGAACCGCTCGCCCTGCCCGAAGTCACCGACAACTGCGACCATCTGCGCACGGCGCCGCTGGTGCGCGAACCCACCGAACCCGACGAGTGCGCCGAATGCCTGGCCGAGGGATTGGTGTGGGTACATCTGCGCATGTGCCTGACCTGTGGCCATATCGCCTGCTGTGATTCCTCGCCCGGCAATCACGCCACCAAGCATTACGGCAGCACCGCGCATCCCGTCATGCGCAGCGTCGAACCGGGCGAGGCCTGGCGCTGGTGCTACGTGGACGAGCTGCTCGGCTAGGGCGACCGTCGCGAATCCGGCCCACGCTCGACGGGCCGGGGCGAGGGTCAGCGGCGGGCGTGGGAGTAGATGAGGCGGGCGTATTCGGCGAGGAGTTTGTCCAGGGACACATCCTCGCTGCCGCCCGCGGCGATCTGCTGGTAGCCCACGAGCATCGCCATCCCGAGGGAGGTGACCACGGCGGTGAGTTCGTCCTCGCCGATGACACCCTTGATCGCTTTGTGCACGGTGCGGCGGCGGGATTCGTCGACCCGCTTGAGCGCGAGGTTCACCGATTCGTCGTTGGCGGCCCAGGCACGGATGGCGGCCTCGGCGGCGTGATGCAGGCCCGCGGCCAGATCGGACATCGCGCGGATATCGTCGTCGGGATTGCCCTGGTTGAAGTTGAGTGTGCGCAGGATCAGCACCTGCCGGTTCTCCCAGTGCTCGAGCAGGGCGTCGACGAAACCCTGCCAGCTGCCGAAATGGTGGTAGAACGAGCCGCTGGTGACGCCGAGCCGTCGGCAGAGAACCCCGATATTGAGGCCCTTGAAACCGAGTTCGGCGAGCACCTCCAGAGCGGTGTCGAAGTACTGCTCCTTGGTGACCACTCGTGACATTCGGGTGCCGTTCTGTTCGTGCGGGCAGGGGGCAGAGGTCCGAACAGTACCGCATCGTATTGTCCGCGCGGTCGAGCCTGGCGAAATCTGCGCTGTGTCTTCGAGTGGATCCACAGTACCTGTAACCGGGTGAAATATGCAGTGCCAGTGGACAAGACGCCCCGGTTTGTATAACAGAGCAATCGCTCTGTTATAGTTGCCGGCATGCCACGCCCCCGGACCCACGACCCCGATACCGCGCTCGACGCCGCGGAGTCCCTCGCCGTACGCTCCGGGCCCGCCGCCGTCACTATCCGCGCTGTCGCCGCGGCCACCGGCATATCCAATGGCGCGCTCTACCACACCTTCGGATCCCGGGCCGAACTGCTCGGCCGCGCCTGGCTACGGGCCGCGCAGCGGTTTCACGCGGTGCAAACAGAACTGGTCGACGCGCATACCGGAACATCGGCGGACGATGATCCCGCGGCCGTCGACGCGGTGGTGGCCGCGGCCGAGGCGCCGGTCGTATTCACCGAGCGTTACCCCGACTCCTCACGGCTGCTGCTCACCGTGTCGCGTGAACAACTGCTCGGCGAGGAACTGGCGGCCGAGGTCGCCGCCGAACTCCAGGAAGCGGATCGGGCGCTGGTGCAGCTGATGGTCCGCCTGGCGCGGCGACTGTGGGGGCGCGGGGATCGCCGCGCGGTGGACGTTCTCACCACCTGCCTGGTCGACCTGCCGACGGCGATCCTGCTGCGCCGCGATCGGCTCGCCGATCCACTTGCCCGCGAACATCTTCGGGCCGCGGTCCGCGCGGTTCTCGACGTCGGTCCGCCGGACCGGCCCACACGATAAGGAATACGGAATGACCAGCCTCAGCTACCACGACAAGATCGCCGTCCTCGATCTGGGCGGCGACGAGAATCGTTTCTCCCCCACCTTTCTCGATGAGGTGAACGCCCACCTCGACACCGTCGTCGCCGACGGCGCACAGGGCCTGGTGACCACCGCGAGCGGCAAGTTCTACTCCAACGGACTGGACCTGGAGTGGCTCACCGCCAACGGCGATCGCGCCCAGTGGTACGTCGGCCGGGTGCACGCCCTGTTCGCGCGCGTGCTCACGCTGCCGGTGCCGACCGCCGCCGCGCTGCCCGGGCACGCATTCGGGGCGGGCGCCATGCTCGCTATCGCCCACGACTACCGGGTGATGCGCGCCGACCGAGGCTACTTCTGCTTCCCCGAGGTCGACATCCACATCCCGTTCACCGACGGTATGGCCGCGCTCATCCAGGCGAAGCTGACCCCGAAGGCGGCGGTCGCCTCGATGACCACCGGCCGCCGCTTCGGTGGAGTCGACGCCGCCGCCCTCGAGATCGTCGATGCCGCCGTCGACGCCGACGCGGTCACCGCCACCGCACTCGAACTGCTCGCCCCGCTCGGCGGCAAGGATCCCGGCACACTCGGCGCCATCAAGAACACCATGTTCGCCCCGGCGGTCGCCGCGCTCACCGCCTCGGAGTAATACCGTCGCAGTCGAACCTGTGGGCGCGCGCCGCCCGATCCAGCGCGCGCCCACATGAACGAGGAGGTATCGCCGTGACCGAGGCCGCCACCCTGGAACGCCGGGGCCATATCGCCGTCATCACCCTGAATCGGCCCGAGGCGATGAACGCGGTGAACTCCGCGCTGTCCCGCGCGGTCGGCGCGGCGTTGGACGAGCTGGCCACCGATCCCGACCTGCGGGTGGGCGTGATCACCGGAGCGGGGCGCGCCTTCTGCGCGGGCGCCGACCTGAAGGAATTGGCCGCGGGGGGCGCCATCCACGACCCGGACCATCCCGAATACGGATTCGCCGGTCTGGTCCAGCATTTCGTCGACAAACCGCTCATCGCGGCCGTGAACGGATTCGCCCTGGGCGGGGGCACCGAGATCGTGCTCGCCTGCGATCTGGCCGTGATGAGCGAGGACGCCGCGCTCGGTCTGCCCGAGGTGAAGCGGGGGCTGTTCGCCGCCGCGGGTGGGCTGCTGCGGCTGCCACGGCAGATCCCGCCCAAGATCGCGCTGGAGATGGCGTTGACCGGCACACCGATCGACGCCGCCGACGCCGCGCACTGGGGATTGGTCAACCGGGTGGTCCCCGCGGCCGCGGTACTCGACACGGCCGTGGAACTGGCCGCGACCATCGCCGCCAACGCCCCGCTGTCGGTGCGCGCCACCAAACGGATCATGCACCGCGTCAACGACTTCGGCTCCGAATGGGACGATCCGATCTGGCGGATGAGCTTCGAGGAAGCCACGCCGGTCCTGCGCAGCAAGGATGCGCTCGAAGGCCCGCGGGCATTCACGGATAAGCGCGCGCCGCGGTGGCGCGGTGAATGATCAGCCCTGGTCCGCGGCGGCGGTCAAGTGGGTGTCGAAGAAGGCGAAGATGCGATGCCAGGCGTCGCGGGTCGACTCCTCGTCGTGCCCCAGGCCCGCCACGCGAAGCAGCCGGTCCCCGGGCAAGACATTGGCGAAGCCGTGCATTACCCCGGGATAGGTTTTGATATCGTGCGCGACACCCTGTGCGGTGAGCGCGGATTCGAGTTTGGCGGGCGCCCCGATCAGTGACGGATCGAGCCCGGCGTAGCTGGCCACGACCGGGCAGGCGCCGTCGAGCAGGCTGCGATAGTCGCCGTACAGGCCCGGATAGAACGGTGCCGCCACATCGAAACCCTTCGGCGCGGACAGCAGCGCGAACCCACCGCCCATGCAGAACCCGATGACCGCGGTGCGGCCGGTGCATTCCGGATCGGCGAGAAGATGGTCACGCGCGCGGAGAATATCGCGCACCGGTGCGCCGTCGCCGGTGAACAGCAGCGCGCGCATGATCGCGCGAATGCAGCGGATCCGCCCGCGCGAGAACAGGTTCGGTGCGATCGTCAGATAGCCGTAGTCGGCCAGCATCTCGACGTGATTGCGAATGTCGACGCCGAACCCCACGCCATCGTGCAGCACCACGACCCCCGGCCACGGCCCGTCACCGGTCGGTCGCGCCAGCACCGCTTGCAGAGCACCGTCCGGCGCGTCGAGCTCAATGGTGTCCATGCCCGACGAATCTATTCTCCTGTCTCAGACGTGTACAGCGTGACGCGGCGAGCATTCGGCGAACTCATTACATCGGGTGTTGACATTGGCGTCGCCAACTGTGATCTGCGAGTTCTGGCATTCGTAGTTGGTCGATTACCGCATCAAGACATACCGCAGGCTCGACGGTGCAGCTGTCGGCAATATGTAAGCGATCGACTCATTCGATGTGATCGCAGGAGATCGTCTCTACTGGCCCATGAGGTTGTGATCGAGCCGGAGCGGGCAGGCAGCAGAACCGCCTCCAGCGCGGTCCTACCCCGAGGCCGTGTGGAGGTTCGACGGGAGACGAAAAAGTCGTTTGTTCGACCCCGCGGCGCGCCGTAACGTCTCTCCGGTTTATCCACCGAATGGAAGGAATCGAACCGTCATGGAACCCGTCACCGAACGCGACATCAGGTCGTCGTTCATCAACTGTTCGAAAGGTGATGCCAAACGCCTGCCCGTGCCCCGGGACCTCGACGCTCGCCCATGGGGCGACCTGGACTTCCTGGGCTGGAGCGATCCGTCGCTGCCCGGTCGCTGCTATCTCGTCGCCCCTCGAGACGACCGTCTCGTCGGCGTCGCGCTGCGCTACGAGACCGGCGGATCGGGCCGAACCCAGATGTGCGCGATCTGCCTCACCAGCCACACCGGCGGCGGCGTCTCGCTGCTCACCGCGCACAAGGCGGGCGAATCCGGGCGACGCGGCAATTCGATCGGCACCTACATGTGCACCGATCTGGCCTGCTCGCTCTACGCGCGCGGCAAGAAGAAACCGGCGCTCGGCAGCCGATACCGCGAGGATCTGACTCTCGAAGAGAAGATCGACCGCGTCGTCGACAATATGAACGCCTTCCTCACCAGGCTGCACGCCTGACCTGACCTGCAGCCCACCGCTGCCCATTCGAACGGAGGTAGATGCCATGCGCCGACACTCGAGGACCCCACCGCGGACGCACCCCGAGTTCCGCGACACCACACCGGAACCCGGGGTGCACCGCACTCCTCACCGGTTGAGGCGGCCCGGTCACCGCCCGGACCGTCCCATCCGATGAGGAATCCGCGAGCGAAAATTGACTGCGCGCCTGGTCGGGCCACACTCGTTCGGCGCGCGGGACGGATCCGAGTGGTTCCTCGCGGCCATCCTTGCGCTCGGCGTCGGCCTGGCCGTGGCGGTCGCTGCGCACAGGTTTCTGCGCCTGATCAAGCCGACCAGCGAGGCGACGGCCGCACCGATCGACATCGGGTGGTCGCCCTGGCTGCAGATAGGTCGGCCCTGTCGAAAGCCGAATGGAGGACAGTTGTCCACTGTATTCCGTTGCTGCACATGGACAAATGCCCAGCGATACTGTCGGGATCGACCGTTTTCGAACGAGTTGAGGAGTCGCACCATGCCGACTGATCCCTACGCAGAGGTCACCGAATACGACCCGCCGCCATCCGACGACGAAGAGCCCGACGACCCCGGAGAGACGAAAGCAGCAGAGGAACTGAAGTCGAAGTTCGGCGACAAGTAACGACAGCCGTCAGCCTTGCTCGAGACCTCGGCCGAAGGGCGACAACCGGCCGCAGGAGGGCTACATCGTCGGCGGCGTCGCTGTCGTGCGCGTCGGCCCCAGCGTTGCAGCTAATCGAATAATTCCCATCCGACTTCCCGTGGTGTCTTGTCCGGGCGCAACCCTCGCCAGGAGGGGTGTCGGAGTCGGCCGTCACCGGTCAATTCGGTGAAGGCAACCTCTCCGACGAGGTCGGGGGCCACCCAGACCACGCTGGTGAGGCCTCCCGGGTTGGTGATCGGTGGTGTATCGCGTTGCAGCGGTGCGAGTTTCGCCTCCAAGTCGGTGAGCATCGCATAGGTGAAGCCGGATCCGACACTGCCGACGTGGACGAGGTCGCCTTTCCGGTCGGGGATCGCCAGAATCAGCGACCCGATGCGCCCGGTGCGGCTGCCGGTTCCCGGGTTCCATCCGACGATCACCGCTTCCTGGAAGCGCAGGTTCTTCACCTTCGTCCAGAGCGGGCTGCGGCGTCCGGGCAGGTAGGGGCTGTCGAGGCGTTTGCAGACGATGCCCTCGAGCCCGAGGCGGCGGGATTGGGTGAGCAGGTCCGTGCCGCTGCCGTTCAGCTGCGGCGAGATCCGCCGATGCGGCCCGTCGAGTCCGATCCGTTCGAGCAGTTCCCGGCGCTGTCGGTAGGGCAGGTCGATCAGTGGCCGGTCACCGATGTGCAGGAGGTCGAAGATGACGTAGGTCGCGGGCGCGGCGGCGGCCAGGGCGCGGATCGCGGCCCGGTTGCGCTGATGCATCCGCGGCTGCAGCGCCCCGAACGACGGGCGCCCGCCGGAGTCGAACACCACGATCTCCCCGTCGACGACGAAGGCGGGGTCGGCGGGAGCGATCGGCGCGATTTCGGGCCACGCGGTGGTGATGTCGTTGCCGTTGCGCGACAGCAGTTGCAACCGGTCGGCGACGTAGCCGACCGCCCGGATGCCGTCGAACTTCACCTCGTAAGCCCACCGATCATCGTCGCTGGGCAAGACGCCGGGCGCCGCCAGCATCGCCGCGTAGCGCGGCAGCTTCGTCATCTCCGCCTCGCCGCCATCGCCGGTCCCTTCACGAACTCGAACACCGCTGGCAAACAGTCAGCATAGTACCGACCGGTCCGAATTGATCGGTCCTGCGAAATCCAGGTCGTGGTGCCGGCTTACCGGGCACCCAGCGCTCCGGATGGTCCAGGTGCCGATCGCGTTCCAGCAGAACACCGTTGGTGATCAGCAGCCGGCGCGATAGCGGGACCGGGCCTGCCGGAACGAGCTGATCGAGCATCTCGTGGATAACCGCGGCGGCGGTCACCGGGCCCGACACGGTCTCGGCGGCCAGTCGTTCGGTTGAAGACCAAGAAGCCGAACGCATCTCGGCGCTTCCCAACGCACCACAATGCCTCGGAAATGGTCACGGCGGCGACAGTGTCAAGCAGGCGAGACAGATATCGATCGAGGGGTCATGGCTCATTACCCTTGGTGGTGATGGAGGGGGGACATGGAGCTGATATCACTGGGCATCGCTGTGGCGGCGACGCTGACATCGCGAAATGGCCAGGGATCGAGCGAGGGTACCCGCGACGCCGTGGAGCGGCTGCGTGAAGTGATCACCAGCCGCTTCGATACGGATCCCGAGACCGGTGCATCGGTCGCGGTGTCGGGTGCGGACCCGACCGGCAAGGGGTGGGGGGTGCTGGCCGAGCGAATCACCACGGAAGCCCGAGCCGACCCGGATTTTGCGGATGAGATCCGTGGACTGGTGGCAGTGATTCGGCGGGACCGAGCGATGAAGGGGTTCCTGGCACAGGCGTTCGACAACGCCCGGCAGGTCAATATCGGCGGCGACAACCTGGGCACCATCTTCGTGCAGCCTGCGGTGATAGACGACGCTTACGGCAGGGCGATTGCGCAGATCGGCTCGGAGAACACTGCGCTGCGACTGGCCGGGTTCTATGCGCTCGAGTCGATAGGGCAAGACAACCAGAGCCGGCGTCAAACCACCGTCGATGTGTTGTGTGCGTATTTGCGAAGACCGTTGGAGGCTGATTCGCACGAACGTGAGGTACGCCAGGATGTCCAGCGCATCCTCACCAAGCATTTGCGTCCCGATACGTTGCCCGCAGGTTCCCGCTCGCTGTTCTGGGCAGGCATGGAAGTGAATCTCACCCGGGCTCAACTGCACAACCTCGACGCCAGTGGTTGTTCGTTCGGATCCGTACTGTTCAGTCAGGCGAGCTTTCACGGGAGAACCACATTCGGCGCGGCGCGCTTCGATGGGAACGCCGAGTTCGGCGGCGCCTGGTTCGAGGGCTACACCACATTCGACGGAACGACTTTCACCGGACATGCCTTCTTTGTCGACACGGTGTTCCAGGACGTCGCCTGGTTCGCGGACGCGGTCTTCAACGCGGAGGCCCACTTTACCCAGGCGGTGTTCCACCGAGCCGCGGGTTTCAACCAGGTCGGGTTTCATTCGTGGGCGTTGTTCGGCTGGTCTTCCTTCGGCGACACCGCGTCCTTCGATCTCGCGCAGTTCGGTGCGATGCCTGCCGTGTTCGCCGCAACATTCCGCGGCCACGCCCTGTTCCGGGAGACAAGGTTCGGGGCCAGCACAACGTTTCTCGGGGCACGATTCATGCACACGGCCTTCTTCGACAAGGCCGTGTTCGCCGGCGACTTCTTTGTCACGAGCGCGCTGTTCGGGCAGTCGTCGATGGGTTCGGTGACATTCGAACACGGTCTGTTCGTCGCCATCCACAACGGCGAGATCGAACCCGGTACCGTGCTGGAGATCGCCGACGGCCGGGTAATAGTCGACTGGCAAGCAGTCGTCCACTGGATCGCCCCCGATTCCGAGGACGATTCGAGGGTGTTTTCCGCGGCTGGTCTGGTATTGGAGGGTCCGGGCGGTGTCAGGATTCCCTTCGTGGCACCCCCTCGGCAGCAGTCGGCGACGGTGAGCGCGTCCACGCCGAACGGCCCGTTCGAGACCGAGTACGACGAGAAAGTCCACTTCGCACGGACCGCGGTGGCCGAGGCCCTGCGGGCGGACGGTCGGCTCAGCCGCTTCCGCCCCGGCAGTTTCCAAGCCGATCAGATATTGGATTATCGGCAGCTGCAGGACTCGGTGTGGACGCACCGCAATGCCGGGGATTTCTTCGATGCGGTGAACGTACTGACGGCACTGATCAGCATCGCGCCGGGCGTGCCGGAGTGGCTGGTGCTCAGGGGAGAGATTCTCGCCGACATCGGCTGTCCGGCGCTCGCGCTGCCGGATCTGGACTCCGCGATCGCCATGGGCTTGTCGGAACCGGCGCGAAGCGTCGCGCTATCGGCCCGCGGCTACGCACGGGGTCTGCTCGGCCGCTATGACGAAGCAATGGCCGATTTCGACATATGCCTGCGGACAAATCCCAGCGACGCATGGACATATTTCCGCCGCGCCCTCCTACTCGCGCATCTCGGCGGCGACCCGGAAAACGACCTGCGCGCGGCGCTGGGCCCGACCAAACCGGCACTGGACCAGCTACAAGCGGCGAAAGCCCGCTCGATGTGTCACACGGACAAGCCCCCACCACCGGCATCGATATCCTGAGTCCAGCCAGCGGCGCAGCACACCGACCGGGCGCACCGTAGCCGCGCATTTCCGGTGAGCGTTCCGTGACAGTCGCGCAATTACGGGGAAAAGCGATCGACATTACCGCGTACGAGGATCTACCCGCTTCGGTGGTCGAGTAGATGGGATGTGGCGGGTGGCGGTAGCGCGGTCGCAGGTCGCGAAGGTCGGTTCTCCGGTAGCCCAGACCTTTCCGCCAATCGGGGTCGAGGCCATCGGTGACGTGGTGGCATCTGCGGTGGCAGCGTTGGACGTCCGGTCGACATTGCTGGGCGACGCGCTGGGCGCGACATTGGCGGATTCGCTGGTCGCGGAGTCGGCGCTGCCGCGCGTGGATACCGCGGCGATGGATGGGTATGCGGTGAGCGGGCCCGGTCCTTCGTGGTTGCTGCGTTCCGAAATCCGATACGCGGGCCACACCGGTGGCCGGGATCTGGATTCCGGTGTCGCGGTGCGTATCGCGACCGGGGCTCCGACGCCGAGGGGTGCGACCGCGGTCGTGCGCGACGAGTTCGTCGTGCGTGCGCGGGCTTCCGGGCGCAGTGCGATCCTCCGCGCGCCGGATGCTCCGCTGAAGGACGACACGCGTCGTCGCGGCGAACACTGGGAACGCGGTGATGTCCTGGTATCCGAAGGAACCCGGGTGTGCGCGGCAGTGGTGTCGGCGGCGGCCAGCGCCGAGACCCCGTGCGGGATGGTCCGCGGCCCGGTGCGCGCCGATGTGTTGATGACCGGTGACGAGATACGGGTGCGCGGGCCGCTCGCTGCCGGGCAGACGCGGGACTCGTTGTCGCCGGTGTTGCCGGAGTTCTTGCGGACGTGCGATATCCGGAGCCAACACGTGTGGCATCTGCGGGACTGCCGGGAACTGCTCGAGTCGTGGTTCTCGGTGTCTCGCGACTCGGAGATGGTGGTCGTCGCCGGAGCGACCGGGCGCGGCGCGGCCGATCATCTGCGGCCGGTACTGGCCGAGATCGGGGCGCGGATCGTATTCGATGGTGTGGCGATGCGTCCGGGTGGATCGCAGATAGTGGCGGTGCTGCCGGATGGCCGGGTACTGCTGGGGCTTCCAGGCAATCCGTTCGCGGCGATCGCGGCGTTGATGGTCACCGGTCCGGCGATCGTGGACGCTCTGACCGCGCGAACGTCACGACCGCGGTGGTGGGGCCGGATCATCGACAGATCGGGTTCGGCGGGCGCAGCGACCCGTGTGCTGCCGGTCCGCCAGATGCCCGGCGGAGTGTGGCAGACGATCGGACCGGTCCAAACGCCGCACCTCGCCGATCTCATCGGTTGTCAGGCGCTGGCGCTGGTCGGTCCCGATGTGGGGCGCGGCGGCCTGGTCGAGTTGCTGCCATTGCCGTGGTGAGGCGGCCGGCGCTGGACAGCCCGTGCGCGTGTGTCGACTTCGCAGACTGGTTCCGCAGCCGACAGCCGAATTGACTTACGGGCGACTATCGTTCGGCACCGGCGCGCCGCCCACCCCCGCTTCCGCGCGGTAGACGACCTCGGCGATATTGTCGGCGAACGTGGCCCACAGCGCGCGGGGCAGGCTGTGACCCATACCGTCGAAAGTCATCAGTTTCGCGTCGGGAACGGCTTCGGCGGTGGCCTGCCCGCCACTGATATCGAACAGACGGTCGGCGGTGCCGTGCAGCACCAGGGTGGGTAGCCGCAGCGACCGCAGACGCGCCGTGCGATCGCCGGAGGCCAGTACCGCCACCGCCTGGCGCATCATGCCGTCCAGGTCGAACCCGCGGTCGTAGACGCGTCCGGCCAGTTCGGCCGCGGCCGCCTCGTCGAAGGTGAAGCCGGGTGACCCCGTCGCACGCATGGACCGGACCGACCAGTCGATATAACCGGGACGGTCCGCGGGCGGCGGCCCCGCGGCCCCGAAGGCGTCCGGATCGGACCGCCCGACGTCCGGATCGCCGGTCGAGGACATGATCGAGGTCAATGACCGGATCCGGCCGGGATATTCGATCGCGATCGTCTGGGCGATCATCCCGCCCATCGAAGCGCCGACCACATGTGCGCTGCCGATGCCGAGCGCGTCGAGCAGACCGACGCTGTCGGCGGCCATATCCGAGAGCGTGTACGAGGCCGAGGACAGGTCACCGGCCATGGCCGCACGGATATCGGGCGGGCACGCGTCGGAGAAGCGCGTGGACCGGCCGGTGTCGCGGCTGTCGAAGCGGATGAGGTGCAGGCCCCGGTCGACGAGTTCGGCGCACAGCCCGTCCGGCCAGTTGATCAACTGCCCGGCCGCGCCCATGATCAGCAACACCGGCGGCCGGGCCGGATCGCCGAGGCGCTCGTAGGCCACCTCGATCCGCGACGGTCCCACCTCGGTCGCCATCTCCTCGGTCATGTCGTCCTCCTCGGTGTTCGGGGGTGGTCGGGTTCGCCGGATGACAAACGGAGTCGCCAGCGGACGCGCTCGGTGCAGCCGGTGCGGGGAAGCACCAGACTAGGGACGCGACCCCCTCGGAACATCGCCCTGCGGGCCGATGTTTTTCCACCCCCGCTTCCCTATCCTGAAATGGGAAGCGGGCGATCGGCCCCACCAGGCCGCAGCCACTCTCGCATAGGGTGGCGAGGTCATGCTGACTCTCCTCCTAGCCCTCGCCGGGTTCGCGTTCCTCGATTCCCTCGATGTCCTGTTGGTCGGAGTCACCACCGCGGTCGTGTACGACAGCCGACTGGCTCGGCGCTCACCGATCCCCGGTGGGCTCAGCTTCCTCAGCGGGGTCTTCGCGGTCACCACCACCTTCGGCCTGTGCACGGTGCTCGGCCTGAACTTCCTCACCGGGCTTGTCGACTTCGAACTCACCCCGACCCTCCGATACTGGGGCGAACTCGGCATCGCGGCCGTCCTTATCGCATTTGCGTGTATACCGATGACCGGGCGCGCGGAACCGCCCGTATGGGCCGTCACCGTGCGCCGCCGCCCCTGGGTGCTCGGATCGGCCGGTGTGGCAATCGGACTCGCGCAGGCGCCGACCGCGGTTCCCTATCTCGCCGCGCTGGCCATGATCTCCGCGCGGCAGCCACCGCTGTGGCCGCTGATCATCGTCGTCTACTGTGCGCTCGCCCTGGTCCCGCCGGTGCTGGTCCTGATCCTCGCCACCCGAAACAGCCCGAACGCCCGCCGCCGCTACCGCGCGGTCGTCCGCACCCTCACCCGCTACGGCCCGCGCTCGGTCCGAATCCTGTTCGCACTGCTCGGTATTGCCCTCGCCGTCGACGCCGTCCGCCACTATCAGCAACTCTGGTGATCCGCGACAGATCAGCGCGCGGGCGGCAGGCTCCCGGCGAGCGACCGCGACGCCGGATTCGGTGATGGTCGAGGTCCGACCCGCGCGTCGGCGTGGCGGGTGCCACGTGAAGTTGCCGGACAATAGCCGGAGTACCGTCGGGCACATGAGCGACTTCTCTGAACAAGCTCGTCGACCCCGTCGCCCCCGGCCGCCGCAGTCCGCGGACCCGAGGTTCCAGCGGCCTCTCCCGCGTATCAACGCGGGACGCTTGTGGGAGGGTGGCATCGGTGCCGCGCTGGTCGTCGCAGTGGTAATCGTGGTCGGGATGCTGTTGGTGCGCGGCGTATTCGGGATTCCGGTGCTCGCGCCCGAGGGTGCGGGCGTCTACGGGAGTGCCGACACCACCGGTTACGCGTTGCTCGGCGCCGGATTCGCGCTGTTGGCTACGGCATTGCTGTATCTGCTGCTGCTGTTCATGCCGAATCCGCTGACCTTCTTCTACTGGATCATGGCACTACTGACCGCGGCCGTGGTGATCCTGCCGTTCACCTTCGACACCGACAATGACACCCGCATCGCGACCGCCGCGATCAACCTGATCGCCGGGCTCTGCCTGATGTGTGTGCTCGGCTCCGTCGGTGCGAGCTCCATCCGCTACCAGCCGCACGCCTAGCCGCCACACCCCCATCGGGTGACGGGATGTCCCGCGCCGCGTCAGTGCCCCCCGAGTGGGGTGACAAAAAGGTGCGGCACGCAACCGACGGGCAATCGGCAAGGGGCGCGACAATCGGGCGAAACCTCTCGCGCCACGCCGAGAGTCCACCTACCGTCGGTGCAAAGTCGTTGTCGGCGAATGGGATTGACGATGAGCGAACCGAACACTTCCTGTGCGGCATTTCAGCAGGTCGCGGCGATCGACCCGGATGCGGTGGCGGTCCGCTCGATCGGCGGCGAGCGGGCGCTGACCTGGCGCGACTACGCGGACGAGGTCCGCGCGGTCGCGGCCGGGCTGCACGCGCTCGGCATCGGGCGCGGCGACACCGTCGCACTGATGATGGGCAACCGGGTCGAGTTCTACCCGCTCGAGGTGGGTGTGCAGCACACCGGGGCGACCTCGTTCTCTGTCTACAACACGCTTTCCGCCGAACAGCTGAACTACGTATTCGACAATGCGGGCAACCGGGTGGTGATCTGCGAGGCGCAGTACGTCGAGCGGATCCTCGGGTGCGGGGTGCCGATCGAGACCATCGTGTGCGTCGACGCGGAGCATGCCGCAACGATCGGAGTCGCCGAACTGAAGGCGCTCGGCCGCGGCGATTTCGACTTCGACGGCACCTGGCAGGCGGTACGGCCCGACGATATCGTCACCCTCTGCTACACCTCCGGGACCACCGGCAATCCCAAGGGCGTCGAGATCTCCCACGCCAACCTGCTTTTCGAGGCCCGCGCGTTCGCGTCGGTGCTTCCGGTCGAATTCGGGGACCGGCAAACCTCCTACCTGCCCACCGCGCATATGGCCGACCGATTCACCGCGCTGTACCTGCAGGAGGTGTACGGCACCCAGATCACCGTGGTGCCCGACCGTGCCCAGCTGCCCGCCGCACTGCTGGACGCCCGGCCCACCATCTGGGGCGCGGTGCCCCGGGTGTGGGAGAAATTCAAGGCGGCCGTGGAGTTCTCGGTCGCCAACGAACCCGATGAAACCACCAGGGCGGCGCTGCACTGGGCGTTGGACGTCGCCCGGCTCAAGGCCGATGCCCGGCTGCGCGACGAGCCACTCGATCCCGCGGTGGCCGCGGAGTGGGAGCGGGCCGATACCGCGGTGCTCTCCGCGCTGCGCGCGAAACTCGGCCTGGACCAGGTGAAATGGGCAATATCGGGCGCGGCGCCGGTGCCGCCGGAAACCCTCGGCTTCTTCTACGGACTCGGCATCCCGATCTCGGAGGTATGGGGTATGTCCGAGCTGACCTGCGTGGCCAGCGTGAGCCCACCGCTCGAGGCCCGCCTCGGCACCGTCGGCAAATTGCTGCCCGGGCTGGAGTACACGATCGCCGCGGACGGCGAATTCCTCGTGCGTGGGCCGCTGGTGATGGGAAGCTACCGCAAGGAACCCGTCAAAACCGCCGACGCGATCGACGCCGACGGCTGGCTGCACACCGGCGACATCATGACGGTGGACGGCGAAGGTTATCTGCGCGTGGTCGACCGCAAGAAAGAACTCATCATCAACTCGGGCGGAAAGAACATGTCCCCGGCCAATATCGAGAATGCGATCAAGGCCGCCGCGCCGCTGGTCGGCTCGATCGCCGCCATCGGCGACAACCGGGCGTTCACCACGGCGCTCATCGTCCTCGACGCGGAATCCGCGGCACCTTTCGCCGCCCAGCATGCACTGCCGGACGCCTCGGCCGCCGCACTCGCCGCCGACCCCGGCGTGATCACGGAGATCGCACGCGGGATCGCCGCGGGTAACGCGAAACTCTCACGCGTCGAACAGATCAAACGCTTCACCATCCTGCCCACCTTCTGGGAACCCGGCGGTGACGAGGTGACCCTCACCATGAAGCTGCGTCGCAAGCCGATCGCCGAGAAATACGCGACCGAGATCGAGCGCATGTACACCCCCGAGCGTCACGCGACGGTGCACGAACCCATCGAGGCGCTGGATACCTCGGTGGCCGGATAGTTCGAGGTCGGCCGGGCCGAGTGCAGCGATGTCCACGGCGTCTCGCCTGTGCACTTGACATTGTCACTGTGTGAAGCCCTTCACTGGCTTGTCGGAGGTGGTCCCCATCAATTCGACACACAGGAATCCACAGGACATGCGACTGCTCGACGCGTTGGCGGCGAGGAACTCGTCGACTCGGCTCGAGGCGGCTCTGACAATCGGCACGCATCCCGAACCCGGTTTCGTCGACGCGCTGGTCGAACGGTGCGCGATCGAGCCGGACTTCTTCGTGCGCGACATGCTCACCTGGGCGCTGACCCGTCTCCCGGCGGAGATCACGGTGCCGAAACTTCGCGCGGAACTCCGTTCCGAGCACGCTCAGGCCCGCAGCCAGGCATTGCACACTCTTTCCAAGATCGGAGACAAGAGTGCGTGGTCGGCGATCACGCGGTTGTTGCTACACGATGCCGACGACGAGGTCGCGCGGAGTGCGTGGCGCGCTGCCGTCGTTCTCGTGCCGGGCGGAGAGAAGGAAGGTCTGGCCGCGGAATTGGCCATCCAACTCGGCCGCGGTGACCGGGAGGTACGGTTGAGCCTGAGCCGCGCACTCGTCGCGCTCGGCGACGTGGTCGAGCCGGTCCTTCGGACGGCGATGGCACATCATGACCCGATGGTGCGGGCGCATGCGCGGGTTACCGAGCAGCTCCTGCGTGACCCGGATGCCGGATTCGACCTCGCCGTCGATGAGGCGAGACGGATTGTCGCGCTCGGTCCGGACCGGGAGGAGACAACTGCGTGCTGATCGGGGAGGTGGCGCGCCGTTCGGGGGTCAGTGCCCGGATGCTCAGGCACTACGACTCCCTCGGGTTGGTGCGACCGACCGGCCGCACCGTGGGCGGCTATCGCGAATACTCCCCGGAAGACATCCGGCGGATCTTCCAGGTGGAGGGGCTGCGGTCCCTGGGACTGTCCCTGAGCCAAATCGGACGCGCTCTCGAGGATGTCGCTTTCACCCCGTCCGCACTGGTCACCAACCTCATCCGAAAGACCGAAGAACGACTGAACCGGGAGCTGGAACTCCTCGAGCGGCTCCGTACGGTCGATGCGGCCGAGCCTTCCGGCTGGCACGACGTTTTGCGCATTATCGAGCTCCTGCACGGACTCGGTTCGCAGAGTGCTGCCCGGCGGCAGCAGACCGTCCTGGCCCCGGCCGAGGACGTGTCGGTGCCTGCGGAGCTGCTGGCCGAGGCGGTCCTCACCGAAACCGATCCGAACGTTGCCGGCGCCCTGCGGTGGGCCCTCGCACGGGCGGGCAGTGACGGTGTGGCGGGCGTGGCATCCGGCATGGGCTCGCACGACGTCGAGGTTCGGCGGCGCGCGGTCCTGGCGCTCGCCGAGCTGCCGGGCGACGAGGCGACCGCGGTGCTCACGGAAGCGCTCGCGGACGCGGACGCGACGGTCCGCAGACATGCTGCTCTGGCACTGGGTGCGCGGGGCCTGACGCGGGCTGTGCCGGCACTGATCGGCACGGTGGTCGAGGGCCCGAACGATGTCGAGGCGGCCGAGATCTTGGGGACGTTGGCGCGAGACACGCAGTGGGCGGACCGGATCATCGGTGCGCTGGTCGATGAGCTCACCGCACACGCGGGGGACTCGGCGGTGCGGATGCGACTGACCCAGGCACTCGCCGAGATGCCGGGAACCATCGCGCTGACCACCCTGCGGCAACTGGCACGAGACGATGATCGGGCCGTGGCCATCATCGCCTCGGCCCTCGTGGAAAGGCTCGAAGAACGGCCGGACGACGAGCCGGGGCAGCCCTAGGGACGCTCGCTCCTCGGCATTTCCGGACGTCCGCCGAAGCCGG
This sequence comes from Nocardia sp. NPDC050710, assembly GCF_040654375.1. Taxonomy (NCBI): domain Bacteria; kingdom Bacillati; phylum Actinomycetota; class Actinomycetes; order Mycobacteriales; family Nocardiaceae; genus Nocardia; species Nocardia sp. NPDC050710. Next base: position 108,787 of record NZ_JBFAHV010000014.1, read on the forward strand.
GCCGTCGGCGTGTCGGGCGACAGCGCGCTCTCAGGAGTTGCTCGAACCATCCGAATAGATCTCCCGTCTCGGCGATCATCCATACCGGCCGCGTTGCGCGGCACCTCACAGGCCGATCTCGGCTCATGGCCTGCCGCAATCCAGGATCGGGCGCCGTGGGCTGCGCCGCTCGGTCCGGACGAGAACTGGTCCGTGATCGGCCAGACGACCGGTTGGGACGGTTGACCGCATAGTTGTATTCGAGGCCCCATACATCTAACTTAGGGAAGACGAAACTTTCTTGGGAAGGCGCATGTGTTGGAGCGGGACGACCCGATGAGGGGTGCCTCGCGCCGGGGGTTTCTGGCCGGCGGCGGCGCATTGCTCGGCCTCGGTGGAGCGGCGGTAGCGGCACGAGCGGGATTGCCGGAGGCGCGGGCCGAACAGTCCGGTCACGGGGCACACGACAGCGCCGCAGCCGCGCACGGCGGTGGGGCCAGCGGCCCGACGTTCCGCAAGGGCGCCGTCGTCGACCATCACAGCAACGGGTTCAACCCGACCGAGATCCTGCGCGATTTCGACTACGGAACCGTCTCGAAGGACGCCACCGGGCGCACGGTACGCGAATGGGAGATCTTCTCTTCCGACCGGGAATTGGAAGTCGCTCCGGGCGTGCACTTTCCGGCCTGGGTCTTCAACAATAGGGTCCCCGGACCCACCCTGCGCTGCACCGAGGGAGACCTGCTGCGCATCACCTTCACCAACGGCTCCGAACACCCGCACACCATGCATTTCCACGGCATCCACCCGGCGGAGATGGACGGCACACCCGGCCTCGGCGCGGGCCTCATCCAACCCGGGCAGACCAGCGTCTACGAATTCGATGCCAGCCCATTCGGATTGCACCTCTACCACTGCCATGTCGGACCGCTCGCCGAACATCTCGCCCGCGGCATGTACGGCACCTTCATCGTCGATCCGCCGCAGCCGCGCCCGGCCGCCGACGAACTGGTGATGGTGCAGCATGGTTACAACACCACCTTCGACGCCGAAGGCAATCAGCTCTATGCCGTCAACGGCATCCCGTTTCACTACATGCACGAGCCGGTGCGGGTGAAACGCAATCAGCTGGTGCGGATCTACCTGGTGAACGCGCTCGAATACGACCCCATCAACAGCTTCCACATCCACGGCAATTTCTTCGACTACTACCCCACCGGCACCCGTTTGCAACCGACCGAATACACCGACACCATCGTGCAAGGCCAAGGGCAACGCGGCATCTGCGAACTCCGCTTCCCCTACCTGGGTAAGTACATGTTCCATGCGCACAAGTCGGAGTTCGCCGAACTGGGTTGGATGGGCTTCTTCGAGGTGACCGAATGAGTACCGAGTCGTCGAAGACCGCGCCCGCGTGGGTGCCGACCGTCGCGGTGGTGCTGCTGCTCGGGCTGGCACTCGCCGCACTGGCGGTGCTGGGCGGGCGCTCGCTGCCGGAACGGATCGGGCCGCCGGTGGAAGAACTCGCGGTGGAACAGGTCCGGTTCTCCCCCGGCGTCATCGAACTGACCGTCCGCAACTCGGGCCCGGACCCGGTGCAGGTCGCACAGGTCTTCGTCAACGACGCGTTCGTCGACGTGAGCGGTGGTGCGAACCCGATCGATCCACGCGACGGCGAGGTGCTGCGCCTGGACTATCCGTGGCAGGACGGTCAGCCGTACATGGTGTCGATGCTCACCTCGACCGGCCTCGTCATCGAACACGAGATCGCCGCCGCCGTCGAAACCCCCACCGGCGGACGCGATCTGTTCGCGGTCATGACGTTGCTCGGCACCTACGTCGGCATCGTCCCCGTCGTATTCGGCATGCTGCTGCTGCCGGTGCTGCGCCGAGTCGGCAAGAGCGGCATCCGATTCCTGCTCGCGATCACCGTCGGCCTGCTCATCTTCCTGGCCGTCGACGCCGCCTTCGAAGGTTCCGAACTCGGCGACCGCACCGGCGGCGCCTTCGGTGGAATCTCCTTGCTCGCCTTGGGCGCGATACTCGCCTTCCTCGCCCTCACCTTCATCGACCGCTACCTGGCCGGACGTACAGGTGCGGTCGCGCAGCCCGCCGACGATGGCACGGCACGCGAAAACGCGGCCGATGCAACCGCTTCGGCCGGACCGGACCCCGCCCCCGCGGGCCAGAGCATGTCCGCGGACATCACCGACGACCCACGCCGGGGATTGCGGTTGGCGCTCATGATCGCCATCGGCATCGGCCTGCACAACCTGGGTGAGGGTCTTGCCATCGGATCCGCCTACGCGCTGGGTGAACTCGCCCTCGGCGCGGGCCTGGTGATCGGATTCGCGCTGCACAACACGACCGAAGGATTGGCCATCGTCAGCCCCCTGGTCGCCTCGGCGCGTCCTTCCCTCACCCGCCTGATCGGACTCGGCCTGATCGCGGGCGCCCCCGCCATCCTCGGCGCCGTGGTCGGCGCGGGCATCAACAACGCCGAGCTGTCCATCCTGCTGCTCGGGCTCGGCATCGGCGCGATCCTTCAGGTCGTCGTCCAGATCACCCCCGCGCTGCGCGCTGACAACCGTCGCGAATCCGGAACGTTGGCGGCATTGGACACCACCGCCATCGCGGGTATCGCGGCCGGTGTCGCCGCCATGTACCTCACCGGGCTGCTGGTCCTGGCCTGAGCGAGGTCCCGCCGCGGCTAGAGGTGGAAGGTGAGACGATCTGGGCGGATGTAGTCGTCCGGATCGTGCAGGGTGCGCAATTCCGGGCGGTGGCCGGCGGGAATGCGGTCGAGTTCGGTGCGCAGTGGGGGGTCGTAATTGGCGGCCCCCGCGGTGAGGCCGGGGAGCCAATTGTCGTGGTGGGTGGGGACGAACAGGGTGGGGGCTATGGCCTCGATATAGCGGCGCGGGTCGCGCAGGCCGTTGGTGATCTGGTTGTAGCCCTGGATGGCGCCGATGTGGAGGTCGGTCGAGGGAAGGTCGGCGAGGACCTCGTAGACGTGCGGAGCTTTTTCGGTGAGCGGGCCCGCGGAATCGTGCCAGACCATGGTGAAGCCCGGCACCCGTAGTTGATAGAGCAGGACACCACCCTCGGCGTCACCCAGCCGGGGCACATTCTGCAGCACATCGCCGAGCGTCGGTGGATGCCGCACGATGGCGCAGAGTTCCGGCACCGGGAAGAACGGGGACGAAGGATCGGTGCGGTCCGGTGCCACCGGCGCCGAATGCAGGTGCCGGATGGCAGTCACCGCAACCGTGCCGACGGTGAATTCGTGGCGCTCACCGATCGGGGTGTCCACGTCACCGAGCGGAACCGTCGCGAACGTGGGGTCGGACACCTGCGTCTGGATTGCCGCGCAATGTTCGGCGGTCCCGTGCACCACCGCGCCGCAGGCCTGCGCGATCCGCCCCGCGTCTCCGGCGTGATCGAAATGCCCGTGTCCGATGAAAATCGCTTCGGGCCGCAGATCGGCCAGTTCCTGCGCGGTGGCAGGCACATAACCGGAGCTGGTCAGCCGCGGCACCCAGGCGTCGAGCAGCAGAACCGTGCCGCCGATCGCCACCGCGTAGGTGGTGCATCCGACCCACGACAGCACTACCCGGTCCGCGCGCACCGCCCCGGTTTCGGCGTCGACCGCGTCGGCACCGAAGAACCGTTGCCGCGCTCGAACAGTCCGCGCCGAACCGGGCTCGCCGACCGCCTCCAGCCGCCCGGCGGCCAGGAGTACCCCGGCGCCCAGCGCACCGCCCAATACCGAACGCCTACTGATCAACCGGCGCGGATGAATGTTGCACACCCCTGCACCAGATCACGTCCACGGCCCGGGGGCAAGGCCGTCGGCAGCGCCGAACCACCGAGGGAGCTGGCCGAGCACGCTGGTTATCACCGGCCCATGCCAGGTGACCGGGTGGCCGATTCCGGTCGGGGCTCTGGATCCGGCGATCCGAATGTCAGAGACCGATGCCGAGCAGCGCGTCGACGGCGGTGCCGATCAGGCGGGGAGCTTCGGCGTCGGGACCGCCGTAGCCGAGCGCCTGCTGAGCCCAGTTGTCCACGGCGGCAAGGGCCTTCGGGGTATCCAGGTCGTCGGCGAGGTGCTGGCGCAGGCGGGCTACGGTGTCGTCCGCGGCCGGGCCGGTGGTCAGGGCCGCGGCGCGACGCCAGCGGTCGAGACGAGCCACAGCTTCGTCGAGGACCGCGTCGGTCCACATCCGGTCCTGGCGGTAGTGACCGGCCAGCAGGCCGAGCCGGATCGCGGCCGGGTCGGTGCCCGCGCGGCGCAGTGCGGAGACCAGCACCAAGTTGCCCCTGGACTTGGACATCTTCTCGCCGTCCAAGCCGATCAGACCGGCATGCACATAGTGCCGGGCGAAGCGGCGGCCCGCGACCAGCGACTCGGCATGCGCGGCGGAGTATTCGTGATGCGGGTAGATCAGGTCGCTGCCGCCACCCTGAATGTCGAATTCCGGGCCGATGCGATTGAGCGCGATCGCCGCACACTCGATATGCCAGCCCGGGCGACCCGCGCCGAACGGGGCGGGCCAGGACGGCTCGTCGGGGCGGGCCGCACGCCACAGCAGCGCGTCGATGGTGTCGCGTTTGCCGGGACGGTCCGGGTCGCCGCCGCGCTCGGCGAACAGCCGCTCCATGGTGGACCGGTCGTAACCGGATTCGTAGCCGAACTGCTCGTTGGCGTCTGCACGGAAGTAGATGTCGGCGTACTCGGCGTCGTCGACGATGTAGGCCGCGCCCGAGGCGACCAGTTTCCCGACCAGTTCGACGACCTCGTCCACCGATTCGATGGCGCCGATGTAATCGCGCGGCGGGACGATCCGCAGTGCGGCCATATCCTCGCGGAACAGGTTGATCTCGCGGGTGCCCAGATCACGCCAGTCCACCCCGTCGCGGGTGGCTCGCTCGAACAGCGGGTCGTCGACGTCGGTCACGTTCTGCACGTAGTGCACCTCGTGGCCCGCGTCCCGCAGCAGGCGGTTGACCAGGTCGAAGGTCAGGTAGGTGGCCGCGTGCCCGAGGTGGGTCGCGTCATAGGGGGTGATCCCGCAGACGTACATGGTGGCTGTCGGGCCCGGCGTCACCGGCCGCACCTGCCGGTCGGCAGTGTCGTACAACCGCAACGGCGGCCCCGCTCCGGGAACGGTCGGTAAGGCGGTATCGGACCAGGACTGCATGATTCGAGGGTAAAGGTGTGGCGGAGATCATTGCCTGCCGACCCGGTCCAGACGCGGTCCACGGCTCCGCGGCACCGGGTGCGGACCTGCGCAAATGCGACGCTCCCCGAATGTCAATAGTTTGGCTCTCGAGGAACCGATGATCGCGGAGCCGATCCGCGGAGCAGCCGTCGGATTCGGACCACCCGACCGGTACATCCGCGATTCGATGCCCCCAACCTGCCGTAATCCCCACGGGGTCGCAACCCCCTACGGGGTTTTGCACCGCACCGAACCGTTCCGGTGTCGGCCCGGCTCAGCGCCCGTCGACTCGGGTGGCGTCGGCGCCGAAGACGAAGGGGTGGGTTTCGCAGTCGGCGATGAAGTCCGCGGGAAAGCCTCGCTCGAATTCGACGGCGCCCTCCAACCTCCGCACCGCTTCGTTGGGCAGCACGAGTTCGGCGGCGGCCAGGTTCTCGGTGAGCTGATCGGCGGTGCTGACGCCGACGATCGGGAGTACCGCGCGGGAACGATGACGGGTCCAGGCGATCGCGACTTGTGCGGGACGCGCGCCGAGTTCGGCCGCCACCTCCGCGACGGCGGTGGCTGCGGCGCGTTCCCGATCGGTCAGCGTCGCCGGGTCGACCCGCGTGCGTCCGCCCGACAGCTTGCCCGCCGCCATCGGCGCCCACGCGGTGACGCTCATCCCGAAGGACTCGGCCATCGGCAGCAATTCGCGTTCGATATCGCGCTGGAGAAGGTTGTAGGGCACCTGTAGACCCGCGAACGGGGTCCGATCACGCCACTGCGCAAGGGTATTCGCACGCGCCACCACCCACGCGGGAGCGTCGGAAATACCGAGATAAAGGACCTTGCCCGCGCGCACGGCGTCGTCGAGCGCGCGCATGGTCTCCTCGATCGGGGTGTGGCGATCCCACACATGCACCCAGAAGATATCGATGTAGTCGGTGCGCAACCGTCGCAGACTGCGGTCCAGTGACAACGTCAGATTCTTACGATGGTTGCCCGCGGCGTTGACGTCATCGGTGTCGCGCGACAGCGTGTACTTCGTGCCGAGCACGAAACGATCCCGGTGGTCCAGAATTTCGCCGAGCAGGGACTCGCCGTCACCATAGGCCGAGGCCGTGTCGAGCACATTGCCCCCGGCCGCGGCATAAGCGTCGATGATCCGGCGCGATTCCCGCGCGTCGGTGAAGCCCATGGTGCCGAGGATGATTTCGGAGACGCGCAGCCCGGTCGTGCCGAAGAGTCGGTATCGCAGCATGGGGCCAGTCTGGAACATGGCGCGTGGCCGAGGGAGGCCCTGCCGGGGTCACCCTGGAGACCGATCGGGAGCCTGCCAAGAGCTACCTCGGCACCGTGACTGTTCTCCGCCCACTACTGGGCTGAGGTGACGCTGCACGGATGGCCATCGAGTGGAAGCTCAGAGCGATCGTCGGCTAACGCGGGTCGGTGGTCTTCACCGCAGAGCCGACGATCAGAACGCGGGCCAGGGGATCGGACGCGAACTGTGCGGTAGCGGCATCACCCGGTACTCCAGCAGTTCCTCGGTGCGGCCGACGAGCGCGTCGATCTCGGCATCGGTGATGTGTTCCGACAGTGCGTCGGCGACGGGTCCGGGCAGGACCTTCGTGAAAGCCTCGATATCGGCGATCAGCCCGTCATCGACAGGTTGACCCGCCCACCCCCACAGCACGGTGCGCAGTTTGTCCTCACGGTGCAGGCAGATGCCGTGGTCCACTCCGTACACCGCACCGTCGAGACCCTCCAGCGCGTGCCCGCCCTTGCGATCGGCATTGTTGAGCAGCACGTCCAGCACCGCCATCCGCTGGAGTCGGGGGTCATCGGCGTGGATCAGCGACACCTCGTTGCCCGCCGGGTCCAACGCCCGCAGCACCTCTTTGAAGCCGTCGGGCACCGCGCCGGGCGGACACAGGTCCACCAGGTCCAGTCGGTTGCCCTGATCGGTGTGATTGTCGACGGACTCCACCCAGCGCTGCACCATCCCGGGCCCGTATGGTCCGTCGCGCAGGATGGTTTCGGGGATGACACCCCAGCCCAGCGCATCCGAGATCAGATACGAGGCCACTTCGCGGCCCGCGAGGGTGCCGTCCGGGAAATCCCACAGCGGGCGCTCACCACGTACCGGCTTGTACACCACCCGCAACGGTGGTTCGGTGGTGTCGGCGATATCGCAGACGAGGGTGACATTGCTCGCGACGCTGATGCGCCCGATCACCGTCAACTCACCGGTGCGTAACCGCGCTCCATCGGCGGTGCCCGCCCCCAAGTCGCTTCGCTGCTGCCCGCCGGCCACGCATCACTCCTCTAGTTCGGCCGTGCCGAAGATATCGCCGCGCTTGTATCCGTTGGTGCGCACGCACATATGCCCGCGCGCCGAGAGCGGCTCGCCGCACAGCGGGCACGGCGGGCGTCCGGCCGCGATCACCCGGGTCGAGCGCAGCGCGAACTCCCGCGCCTGCACCGGTGTCAGGAACACCCGCACGGCGTCGGGGCCCTCCTCGGTGTCGTCGAGCACCACCGATTCGTCGACCTCGGTTTCGGTGATCGCCAGCAACTCCACCACCACCGCACCCGCGTCGGCATCCCAACCAAGGCCCATGGTGCCGACCCGGAATTCGGCGTCGATCGGCGTCACCAGCGGCGCCGTATCGGTCACATCGTCGGCCTGCGGCGGCACGGGGGCACCGAAGCGGCGCGCGACCTCGTCCAGTAGCAGACCCATCCGGTCGGCGAGCACCTTCACCTGCTGCTTCTCCAGCAGCACGCTCACCACCCGTGGTTCCTGTACGGCCTGGAGGTAAAACGCGCGATCGCCCGGCTCACCGACGGTCCCGGCGACGAAACGATCGGGGGTGCGAAATACATGGATTGCTCGTGCCATCTGCACCTCCTGATACGTGACCCTGATCGACTACCCGCGGCGCGCGGACATCCGACACGCCACCTACTCGTTTACAAGGAATTTCAATGCTCCGCATTCCCATTATCCGCACTCGGGGTACCGCCTAGCTCCCCGCCGGGGACCGGACCGCTCGCGGCGGCGCTCGGGCCGGAGCCCGGACGTTCGGGCGGAGCCAGTGCGCTCAGGTCGGATCCGGTGTCGTTGAGGCGCCACACGTAGGGGGCGGTCGGGGTGTAGCGAATGACACTGATGGATGCGGGTTCCACCACGATGCGCTGGAATCCGTCGAGGTGGATGCCGAGCGCATCGGCGAGCACGGATTTGATCACGTCGCCGTGCGTACACGCCACCCACAGCACGTCACGCCCGTGTTTCTCGGCGAAGGCGCGATCGTGTTCGCGGATCGCGGCGACCGCGCGGGACTGCACCTGCGCCAGTCCCTCCCCACCCGGGAACACCGCGCCGGAGGCGTGCCGCTGCACGACTTTCCACAGCGGTTCGGTCAGCAGATCGGCGATTGCCTTGCCGGTCCAATCGCCGTAGTCGACCTCGATCAGCCGATCGTCGTACTCCGGTTCCAGCCCGAACTTCTCGGCCAGCGGCCCCACCGTTCGCTGACAGCGCAACAGCGGCGAGTGCACGATGTGCTCGATCGGCAGCCCGGCGAGCCGGTCGGCGACCGCGCGGGCCTGCTCGGTGCCGCGCTCGGTCAGGTCGACGCCTGCGCTGCGGCCTGCGAGAGTGCGGGCGGTGTTCGAGGTGGACACGCCGTGCCGCAACAGGATCACCGTCATCGGTACAGCCTAATGGGCGCGGCCGGACCGGGTTCGGCCACAGCGGTACTCACGTCGCCTGCACCACCCCGCCCGCCAGCAGACCCATCAGGGTCAGCCCGAGCAGGATTCGGTATCCGACGAACCAGTCCAGCGAATGCCGCGCGACGAACTTCAGCAGCCACGCCACCGACGCGTACCCGACGACGAATGCCAGCATGGTGGCGACCAGCAGTTGCGGGCCACTGGCATTGAGCCCTTCACCGGCGGGTTCGAAGGCGTCCGGCAGGCTGAACAGACCGGACGCGGTGACCGCCGGAATCGCGAGCAGGAATGAGAACCGCACGGCCGCTTCGCGTTCCAATCCCAGGAACAGGCCCGCGGTGGCGGTGGCGCCGGAACGGGAGACTCCCGGGATCAGCGCGAGACATTGCGCGAAACCCATGATCAGACCGTCACGGGTGGTGAGTTGCTCGATCGACCGGATCTTGCGGCCGTAGTACTCACCGGCGGCGATCACCAGCGCGAAGGCGATCAGCATGAACGACACCAGCCACAGATTGCGGGCGCCGGTGCGGATCTGATCCTTGAACAGAAAGCCGAGTACGCCGATCGGAATGGTAGCGATGATCACGTACCAGCCGATGCGATAGTCGAGTTCGCGTTGCGCGTCCTCGTCGAGCCGGAAGTCGGCCGCGTAGTCCCCGGTGATGACGGGCAGCTTCCTGGTGGGCTGATCGGCGAGCGGGACGGTCTGCGCGGACCGTTCCTTCAGCCGCATGAGCAGGGTCGTGAACCAGGCGCGCACGATCCGCCCGATGTCCTTCGCGAAGTACACCAGCACCGCCGCCTCGGTGCCCAGCTGGGTGACGGCGGTGAAGGACGCGCCCGCGTCGTCACCGAAGAACACCGACGACACGATGCGCAGATGCGCCGAGGAGGAGATCGGGAGGAACTCGGTGAGTCCCTGCACCAGGCCTAGAACCAGCGCCTGTATCCAGGTCATCGACTCGCCCACAAAACCTCCTCCGTTCCGCAGAGCGCGACGCCGCTGCGCACCCGATGATCGGCTGGCATCGCGTCTCCTCTCCTACCGCACGAAATATCCGTTCTCGCTGGGCAATTGGCCCATACGGATTGCGTCGACGCGTACGCCGCCGCAATCCCGCAGCGACAGTACAGGCTCGGGCCGTACCCCCGATGCCCGGCCAATGTACCCGCTCGGCGCCGGTGCGGCAGCGGGCGTTCGGGCGGTGAGATCACCGGATGCCGGTGCCGTTCCGGTGTCGGTGCGTCGGCGTCGAAATCGGTAACGTCGCTGCTCACACCGTGGTTCGACACCGAATTCGCGGGTGTGCCGCGGTTCGCTCTGCCCAGAGACGGCATTCGGCGGTCCGCGCCCACTACTCTTGGCGCCGTGACGAAAGCGCGGACACGGTGATGGAACAGCGGACAGTCGGCCGCAGCGGACTACGGGTGTCCCGGATCGGACTGGCGACCCACACATGGGGTTCGCAGACGGACTCCGATGATGCCGCTGTGCAGCTGGTGGCGTTCGCGGAGGCGGGCGGCACCCTGGTCGAGACCTCCCCCGCCTACGCGGGCGGCGTCGCGCAGCGGATTCTCGCCGATCTGCTCGGAGATCTGATCGGCAGGGACGAGCTGGTACTCAGCGGCTGCGCGGGGGTCGTGCCCGCGGATCGACCGCGGGTGGAATCGGGTGTGCCGCCGCCGGAACCCGCCCACCCGGCCGTGGACGCCTCGCGCCGCACCCTGCTGCGGCAGCTGGATCGAACGCTGCTCGAACTGGGCACCGACTACCTCGACATCTGGAATGTCGCGGCCTGGGATCCGCGCACCCCACTCGACGAGGTCGCGGACACCCTCGAGTACGCCGTGCGCTCGGGCCGGGTCCGCTACGCAGGCGTGCGTGGTTTCGGCGCCTGGCAGCTGGCCAGCCTCGCCACGGTCGCGCCCATCGCCGCCGCGCAGACCCCGTACTCACTGCTGGCGCGCGGTGCGGAGGACGATTTCGTGCCCGCCGCCCAGCACCACGGCGTCGGCGTGATCGCCTCGGCTCCGCTGGCGGGCGGCATCCTGACCGGGAAATACCGCGATGGGGTGCCCGCCGATTCGCGGGGTGCGGACGAGGCCACCGCCGCCGAGATCCGCCACCGTCTCGACGATCGCGCGACCCGGGTGGTCGACGCGCTGGTCACCGCTGCCGACGGCCTCGGCACATCGCCGTTGGCGGTGGCGCTGGCCTGGATCCGGGATCGCCCCGGGATCGCCAGCATGTTCGTCGGCGCCCGCGATATCGGGCAGCTGACCGGGGTGATGGCCGCCGAGACACTGGAACTGCCGCGGGCGATCGCGGCCGCACTGGACGACGTCAGCGCGCGCGCGGAATGACACAGATTAGGCTCGCCTACATGAGGAGTGCGAGGTCTGGTGGTTCGTCCGTCCCGGCGCGGTGGCAGTCCCGCGCGCGATCCGGCTGGAGCCGCCCCATCCTCGCCCTGCTCGCGCTGACCCTGCTGGTGGGGTCCGCGGCCTGCGGTAGCGACGGCGGCGCGGCGTCGTCCGGCCAAACCGGCCACACCACCGCGAGCCTGGCGAATCTGGACCCGGTGCCGATCGGCCCGGAACCGACACCCGTGCTGCCCGCGAGGGTGCGCTCGTTCGACGGCGCCGAGGTCACGGTGAACGGCGTCGACCGCATCATCGCCGCCGACCGCTTCGGCACTTTGGCACAGACGGTGTGGGCGCTGGGTTTGGGCTCCAAGCTCGTCGGCCGCAGCACCGCCGCCGCCTTCCCCGCCGTACAGCAGCTGCCGAATGTGACCGGCGGCAGCGGTTCGCTGAATGTGGAATCCGTTCTGGCGCTGCGTCCTTCGGTATTCCTCACCGACACGACCAGCGCCGCGCCCGCGGTGCGTGAGCAGCTGCGCGCGGCCGGGGTCACCGTGGTCTACTTCGATCCGCAACGGACCATGGACGGTGTGATCCCGCAGATCGAGGCGGTGGCAGGTGCGCTCGGCGTCCCCGCCGCCGGTCAGGCGCTGGCCCAGCGCACCCGCGACGAGATCGCCACCGCGAGCGCCACGGTGCCCAAGCAGGACCCACCGCTGGATATCGCGTTCATCTACCTGCGCAGCACCGCCATCACCATGCTCGCCGGACCCGGCTCCGGCGCCGACTCGCTCATCGCCGCCATCGGCGCCCGGGACGCGGGCACCGCCGCCGGGCTGAAGGAGCCCTACACCACCATCACCTCCGAGGCGATGATCAGCGCCGCGCCCGACGTGCTGCTGGTCATGTCCGACGGACTGAGCTCGGTCGGCGGCGTCGACGGCCTGCAGAAGATTCCCGGCATCGCCCAAACTCCCGCGGGCCGCAATAAGCGTGTGGTGGATATGGCCGATGCGGTCCTGCTGAGCTTCGGCCCGAACACCGGCCGAGTCATCGCCACACTGAGCGAGGCCGTGTACGGCACCGGGCACGCATGATCGAACCCGCACCAGCGCCCACCGATTCGTCGGGCTCGTCGTCGACGAACAAGCGCAATCTGCTGGTCAGCGCAGCGCAATCGCGGGGGTGGTCGCGCACGACTCTCGTGTTCGCGGTGACGATCGCGGCGCTGGTGGTGTTGGCGTTGGCATCGGCGGCGATCGGGCAGGTACCGACCACGCCCGCCGAGGTGGCGGGCAGCGTCCTGCACCGGATCGGTGTGGACTGGGGACCGATGCCCGCGCACCCGGCCGGTGAGGTGACGCTGTGGGAGGTGCGGTTCCCGCGGGTGGTGCTGGCGATATTGGTCGGCGCCGCACTCGCCACGGCGGGCGCGCTGCTCCAAGGCGTATTCGCGAATCCACTGGCCGAACCCGGCGTCATCGGGGTCTCGGCGGGTGCGGCGGTCGGCGCGGGCACCGTCATCGTGGTCGGTGGCGCGTTCGTCGCGGCATGGTCGGTGGCGGCGGCCGCGTTCGTCGCCGGATTGCTCACCACGGCACTGGTGTATCTGTTGTCACGGTCCAATGGACGTACCGAGGTGGTGACCCTGGTGCTCACCGGCGTCGCTATCAATGCCTTCGCGGGCGGGCTCATCGCCTTCCTGCTGTTCGTCGCCACCCCCGCGGCACGCGATCAGATCGTGTTCTGGCAGTTGGGCAGCCTCAACGGCGCGACCTGGGAGGCGGTCGGCGTGGTCACCTCGCTCACCGCCGTCGGTGTGCTGGCCGCGGTGCTCATCGCGCCCCGTCTCGACCTGCTCGCGCTCGGTGAATCAGCCGCCCGTCACCTGGGCGTGGATGTGGAGCGCCTGCGCCGCAACGTGATCATCATCGTCGCGATCCTCGCCACCGCGGGCGTCGCCTTCACCGGCATCATCCTGTTCGTCGGCCTGATCGTTCCGCACCTGGTGCGCATGATCGTCGGCCCTGGCCACCGCGTGCTCATCCCCCTCAGTGCCCTCCTGGGCGCCGTGGTCCTGCTCGCCGCCGATGTCGCCGCCCGCTCCCTGGTCGACAACGCCGACCTGCCCCTCGGCATGCTCACCTCCCTCATCGGCGGTCCCTTCTTCTTCTGGTTGCTGCGCCGCACCCGTGCCCGCTCGGGAGGCTGGGCATGAGATCACGACGTGTGGGGAGGGAGTCGGTGTGACCGGGGTACTTCAGGGTCTCGGTGCGGTGCTGGGGCGGGCTCATGAATTGCCCGCCGTGCCGGATCGGGGTGCGGTCACACTGCGCGCGGACGGGGTCAGCATCGACCGGCGCGGCGCTTCGGGGGCGCGGCGGGTGCTCGATGCGGTGGATTTCGATGTCGTCGCCGGTGAGGTGGTTGCCCTGGTCGGCCCGAACGGGGCGGGTAAATCCACCTTGCTGGCCGCGCTGGCCGGTGAGCTCACCCCGACCGAGGGCGATGTCGAACTCGAGGGCCGCTCGCTCACCCATTGGACCCCACTGGATATGGCGCGCCGTCGCGCGGTGCTGCCGCAGACCCATACCGTCGGCTTCCCGTTCACCGCCCGCGAAGTGGTCGCCATGGGCCGCGCTCCGTGGGTGCGCACCGCGCGCAGCGACCACGACGATGAACGCATCGACGCCGCACTGGCCGCCGCCGACGTGGAACACCTTGCGGCCCGGTCATTTCCGACCCTGTCCGGCGGTGAACGCGCCCGTGTCGCCCTGGCTCGCGTCCTCGCCCAGGACACCGCCACCCTGCTGCTCGACGAACCCACCGCCGCCCTCGACCTCGGCCACCAGGAGGCCGTGCTGCGCCTGGCCACCGCCCGCGCCGCGGCGGGCGCCGCCGTCGTGGTGGTGCTGCACGACCTCGGTATCGCCGCCGCCTACGCCGACCGCGTCGCAGTCCTCGAATCAGGCCGCATCGCCGCCGACGGCCCACCGCGTGAGGTCCTCACCACCGACCTACTCACCCGCGTCTATCAGCACCCTGTCGAAGTGCTCGACCACCCCGTCACCGGCGCCCAGCTGGTCCTGCCCGTCCGCCGCTGATCGCCGGGGCACCGCGGTGTGCCAGGGCGCCGTGTCGTAGCCATTGGTTGATGGCAGCGATGTGCAGGACGGCTTGGTAGCGGACGGCGAGCTTGTCGAACCGTGTAGCGACGGCCCGGTTTCCTTCAGCTGACCGATTCCGCACTCGACCGCGTGACGCTGTTTGTATCGCTCGGCGTCGAACGGCTGTTCCGGGGCCTCGAAGTCCGCTGCCGGCCGCATCCTCGACCATCTGGCGCCCCTGCTGGCCATCTCGCCGGCGCCGACTACGACGCTCCGCACATGGCCAGCGCGGTTCGCGCCAGTCCGCGCAGCCAGGCGTGGGCGTGGTCGGTGTCGTAGCGCTGATGCCACGACAGGTATATCGGTGCCGACGGCAGTTCGAGCGGGAGGGGGAGCACGACCAGGCCGAGGTCGGCGACCGCTGACCGCGTGGTGGCTTCGGGGACGCTGATCAGGATGTCGGAGCCGCGCGCGAACTCCAGCGCGGCCGCTTCCGTGGGCGCGGTCGCTACCACACGGCGGGTGAGGCCGAGCCGCGCGAGGGCGTCGTCGAGGGCATTGCTGAGGTTTCCACGTCGCGAGACAGTGACGTGCTCAGCGGCGGCGTACCGCTCTGCGGTGACAGTCCTGACGCGGGTGAGGGGGTGCCCCTGCCTCACGACGATGACGAGGGGGGTCTCGCCCACGTTCTCGGCACGGATATCCGGTGCGCTCGGGCGGTTGGCGTTCGCCTCCAGGTCGACCTCGCCGCGCCGCAACTCGGGGGTGTCGATGCTCGATTCCGCGACGAAGCGCAATCGCACGCCCGGCGCCTGTCCGCGCACGGCCGCGAGCAGTGCGGGGCCGCTCGAGGCGACCAGGGAATCGTGCCAGCGGAGTGTGAAAGTTCGCTCCAACGTTGCCAGATCGAGTTCACGGCTCGGTGCCAGCACCCCCTGGACCTGCTGCAGCAGCTCGTGCACCTGTTCCCGGACGGCGATCGCATACGGCGTCGGGGTCATCGTGCGGCCGGTGCGCACCAGGATCTGATCCCCGGTCGTGCGCCGGAGTCGGCCCAGACTCCGGCTCATCGCGGGGGCGGTGACGTGCAGGCGCGCAGCCGCCCCGGCCACACTTCCCTCCTCCAGCAGCGCGTCGAGCGCGGCGAGCAGGTTCAAATCCAATTGCATGTGAGTAATCCTAGCCGTGCTTGACATGCAGTTGAAGTTAATTAAAGGGCTGTATACCTTCGAGACGAGAGCGCAAGACGGAACGCACAGCTTGGCCCGACCGGTCTCATCACCCCTTCTCACACGGGAGTACCGCCATGTCCGAAACGCTTCAGACCACTGACGTCGCCGCCTCCGACGCCGACCTGCTCGGCCAGACCGCGATCGCCGTGCGCGCGGCTGGTTCGGCGCTGCGCGAGCGCTTCGGCGAGGTGGTCCGCTACCGGAGCCGCGAAGAGCTGATGCGCACGCTCGCCGCCAACGACGACACGGCCCTCGATATTCTGCGCCCCCGCCTCACGCGCCTGCGCCCGGACGCCGGCTGGGTGGAGGACGAACTGGACGGCGGGGCGCTGCCGCCCGGCGAATGGTGGGTCGTGGATCCGGCCGAAGGCAACGTCAACCACCTGCACGCCCTGCCGGAGTGGGCGGTGACCGCCACCCTCGTGCGTGAGAACCAGCCGGTGCTCACCGCGGTCCACCTGCCGTTGACCGGCGAGACCTACACCGCGCTCACCGGCGCGGGCGCCTACCGCGACGGCCGGCCGCTGCACGTCTCTCAGACCGTGAACCTGGGCCTGAGCATCGTGGCCACCAGCCAGGCCCGGCCGGACGAGGACGAGAAGGTCGTGCGGCGCGTCGGCTCCTCGATCACCGCGATGCTCTTCGACGCGCTCGTCGTCCGCACCGCTGTGCCCGCGACACTGCACCTGCTGAACGTGGCCGCCGGCCGGATCGACGCCTTCTGGCAGTTCGCCGGCGCCCGCGCGGACCTTCTGCCCGGGGCGCTGCTCGTCACCGAGGCGGGCGGACAGATCTCCGACGCCGAGGGCCACCCCTGGACCCCGCAGAGCGAGAGCTTCCTGGCCGCCGCGCCCGGCGTCCACGCCGAGGCCGTCGCCACGCTCTCACGCTGACCGCGCACCACAACCTGCACGCACGGAAGGATCAGATCATCATGACCACGATCGCAGTTCTCGGAAACGGCCGCGTCGGCGGCAACCTGGCCACAGCCCTCACCCGGGCAGGGCATGAGGTGACCGTGGCGGACCGCGCGCCGGGCGCCGCCGCCGATGCTGCCCGGACAGCCCAGATCGTCATCAACGCCACCCCGGGCGCCGGCTCGCTGGACCGGCTCGTAGCCCTGCGCGAGGAACTGCGCGACAAGATCCTCGTCGACGTCTCCAACGCCACCGTCGACGGACCGGACGGACTGCCCGCCGACCTGATCTACCCCGGCTCGAGCCTCGCCGAGCAACTCCAGGAAGCGCTCCCCGAAACGCGCGTCGTCAAGACACTCAACACCATGCTCTTCCCGGTGATGTCCGCGCCAGCCACGCTCACCCAGGCGCCCGATGCCTTTCTCTCCGGCGAGGACCCGCAGGCCAAGCAGGCCGTCCGTGAACTACTCATCAATCTCGGCTGGCGCAAGGAGTGGATCACTGATCTCGGCGGGATCCAGACCGCTCGCGCCACGGAGGCCGCGATACTGTTCGTACCGCACGTGATTCGGTCCAGCGGATTCGCGCCCTTCGCGATCTCGATCGCCCGCTGATCCGCACACGGTGCACCGCCCCCGGCGGGCCCACATCCAGAACGGATACACAGCGCAGCGTCAGCACGAAACAGTCGATTACATCGAGCTGGTGGTCATCGACGAGTCCGAACGCCTGCCCGCGCCCGGCCATCGAGCACCTGCGCGACCAATACGACCGCGGCGACCACGGCCTGCTGTTCATCGGGATGCCCGGCATCGAGAAAATCTTCGCCCGCTACCCGCAGCTCTACAGCCGCGTCGGCTTCGCCCACCACTACCGGCCGCTGACAGGCGAGGAACTCACATTCGTGCTGTCCCGGCACTGGCACAAACTCGGCCTCGAACTCGACGCCGACGACTTCACCGACGCCCAAGCCGTCGCCGCCGTCGCCCGTATCACCGGCGGCAACTTCCGCCTCCTGCAACGACTCTTCGCCCAGATCCAGCGCATCATGCGAATCAACGAACTCCACACCATCACCGCCGACGTCGTCGAAACCGCCCGCCAGCACCCTCGTCATCGGCACCACCACCTGAATGGCCCGAAACCCGCGCCACCCGACGCCGCGAGAACACCGCTACTCAGACCCGCGAGTCACAGGGGTGGTGTCCAACAAACGCGTTGAAAACGGTTGGTGTTCAACAAGTCTTGTTAGCTCTTTCTCCGACACTCGCGCCCTGAATCTGTCGGTGCCGCATGTCATTCTGCGCCCCCGGGCTGACGCCCCTACACGTCGAGCCCGGGATAGCGCCCCCACCATGGACGGGACGAGGCTATGCCGCAGTCGACCGCGGGGGGTGTAAGCGGAGGTCATCAAGTCGTAGGTGGTGGCCAGCTGCTCGTACGCCCCCGCCCCGGCGCGTGCGAGTGGTGTCACGGCGGAGGGACGCTCCTCGCGGCGCTGCTGGTGGAGGCTCGGCGTCGGGCGCGACAATTCCCGGCGCCGTTAGGGCCCGGTCACGCGGGGATCGTCGGATCCTCGGCAGCGATACGTCCCACTTCGACCATCAAGGTTCCGTCCAGGAGGTATCGGACCAGGGCGTTGATCGCCCACAGTGCGAAGAAGGTCAGTCCGACGGCAGTCGATGCGGCAACCGACCATGCGATGGCTCCGCCGCCGAACCAGATGAGCTCCAAGGCGATTCGCCATGGTCCGTACAAGCGGAAGCGGGCGTTACCCGCGGCGCCGAACAGCGCCCACATCATGACGAACAGCAGCGGTGCGATGAGTCCGGCCGAGATACGCAGCCCCATCGGGGCGTCCAGCGTGAAACCCCACGCGCAAGCACCGGCGATCACCCCGAGTTCCAGCAGGAACATCAGGAACAGGTTGGCGCCCTTGATGATTCGCATGGAAGGTCTCCTCAGCGCCAGATCAGTTTCAGTACCGCGGGGGTCAGCAGCATACGGATCACCGTGGCGTCGAGGATCAGCGCGGCGATCATGCCATAGGCGATGTACTTCATCAGTACCAGGTCGGAGAAGCCGAACGCGCCGGTCACCACGATGAGAATCGCTGCGGCGGAGGTGATCACACCGCCGGTGTGGGCAATGCCGTAGCGGATCGCTTCGGGTGGGTCGGCCCCCGCGTCCCTGGCCTCGGCGACCCGCGACAACAGGAATACCTCGTAGTCGGTGGAGAGCCCGAAGACCACTGTCACGATCAGCGCCAGCACCGCGAACATCAGTGGACCGGGGGTGAAGTGGAAGATCCCGGCCCCGTGTCCTTCGACGAAGATCCAGGTGAGCACACCGAGTGTGGAGACCAGACTCAACGCGCTCATCGCGACGGCCTTGACCGCCAGCACAATCGAGCGGAACGCGGCGTACATCAACACCAGTGCCGCGGCCATCAGGATCGCGACCAGCGCGGGCAGCCCTTTCAGCAGCCCATTGATACTGTCACGTTCCAGCGCGGGCACCCCGGCCACCATGATGTCGACGCCGGGCGGTTCGGGAATGGCGCGCAGCGTGTCGATCACCCGGTCGGCGTCGCGTTTGTCGCCGAGCCCGGCATTGAGGACGTTCACCCCGTCCTTGGTCGGCGCGCCGGGCTCGAAGCGCCCGGTCAATCCGGGAACCTGGTTGGCCTCGTACCGGATATCGCTGAGCTGCTGGGGATTCGCACCCACCACCACCAGTTTCAGTGGTTCGGTACGAAAGCTCGGGAACAGTTCGTCGAACCGTTCCTGCGCCACCCGCGCCGGATTCTCGGCGGCGAGGTACTTCTCGCTGATTCCACCGAACTCGATGTGCCGGAACGGGATAGCCAGCGCGAGTAGCGCCAGCACGATCGGCACCGCCACCGCCCAGGGCCGCCGCATCGCCCATTGGGCCAGCCGCGAGAAGAATCCGGCGTCGATCTGTGCTTCGGTCTTGGTGCGGGAGAATCGTTTCCAACCCAGGAAGTCGATCCGGCGCCCGGCGATGCTCAGGGCGGCGGGCAGCGCGGTAACCGAGAGCAGCGCGGCCAGCAGCACCGAACTGATACCGCCATAGGGCACCGAACGCAGGACGCCATTGGGGAAGATGAACAGTGCGGCCAGGCTGATCGCGATGATCGCGGCGGAGAACAGCACGGTGCGACCCGCCGTCGCGACGGTCCGCGCGGTCGCCTCTTCGACGGTGTGTCCCGCCGCGAGCTCCTCCCGGAACCGGGTGACCGTGAACAACCCGTAGTCGATCGCCAGCCCGAGGCTGACCAGCGTCATCACCGTGCTCGCGAAGACGTTCACATCGATGAGCCCGGTCAACACCCGCATGATGCCCGCGGTACCCAAGATCGTCATGCCGCCGATCAGCACCGGGAGCAGCGCGCCGATCACCCCGCCGAACACGAAGTACAGCAGGACGGCCACCAGCGGTAGCGCGATCAGTTCGGCACGGTGGATGTCGTTCTGCATACCGGTGTTCAGGCCGGCGAGGATCGGTTGCAGCCCCGCGGTCTGCACCGTGGTGCCGCCCGGTCCCCCGCCCGCATGCCCGGCGCCGAGGTCGTCTTTGATCGCGGCGTAGTTCTCGACGGTCGCGGTGCCCTCGCCGCGCAGGCCGACGCTGGCGAAGGCATGGGTGTGCGAGGCGTCGGTGGCGTTGGCCGCGAACGGGCTGTCCCAGTAGCTGTCGATCTTGAGGATGCGATCGGGGTATCGCGCGAGCAGTTGGTTCAGCGCGCCGGTCACCGCCGCGCGGACCGCCGGGTCGTCGACGGTGGTGCCCTCGGGTGCGGTGTAGAGCAGGATCAGGTCGCTGTCGGTATCACGGCCGAAGGTCGCGTCGGCGATTTTGGAAGCCGCCACCGATTCGCTGCTCTCGTCGAACCAGCCCTCCTGGGTCAGCCGCCCGGCCAGGTCGCGGCCGTACCAACCGGAGAGCAGGACGGCCAGTACGAAGACCCCCAACACCAGGTAGCGGTGTCGGTAGACGAAGCGGCCCCAGCGCAACGACCCGGAATGCAGTGACTTCGATGTGCCGGCGGCGGGCTCGGATAGTCGCGGCGGCGGCAAAATCGACACGCCCGAATTATCCGCAGGCCGGGGTGCGGTAGTCGGCGGAGCGCAGGATGCCGCACAGGTCGGTGCGCGAGATCTTCCACTTGCCGTCGATCAGCACGAAATGCACGACGGTGGTGCGTACGGCGGTGCCGGTACCGTCCTTGTCCAGCCGCATGGTGGCGGTGAGGGTGCCGTCCCGGTTGTCGAAGACCGGGTCGGTGACGCCGTAGATGGCGCGCGGGTTGTCCTGCAGCGCCCGATACATATCGGGGATGGCGTCCTTGAACGCGTCGCCGTCCTCGATGAGATCGGTGCGCTCGCTGTCGGGCAGCGCGGGATCCAGCGCGCGCTTGATCTGGGCGTCGAGTTCGGCGGCGGTGGGCAGCGGTCGATGCGCGGCGCTCGACGAGGCCGCGATCGAGGAGGACAGCGATTCGTTGGCCCTGGATCGAGCGGCGTCGACGGCGGCCTCGTCCGGGCCCGAACTACAGGCCGCGGCCAAGGCGAGAACGCCCGCGGCGGCGAGTACGGCACGGACCAGTCGTGTGGGTTGCATCACTTCCTACATACCATCGATGACGGAACTGATCCGCCCCAGCAGGGCCCGCACGGTCGTGACGTCCCGGTCCACGGCGGCTTCGACCGGCGCGGCGTCCGGGATCATATCCCGCACCAGCGCCACCACACTGCGTTCGTCGTCGAGGTCGATATCGGTGACGCGCACTTCGGCCACCGCGACCACATCCTCCGGACCGGGCACATCGGAGTCCAGATCGGCGCGGTAGATCTCCAGCACCAGGGTGGATCTGACCGTGCGGAATGCGTACGGCCTGCCGTCGGCGGTGGTGCCGAACCCGTGAGCAAACGGACCAACGGTTATGTCATCGATGGCAAATCCCGATGGATGGTCGGCTTTCAACCGGATCTCCCTGAGTTGGACACTGTTTCATGTCAAAGGTAACCCCCATCACCGACATTCTGCGCCAGCCGCCACCCCGGCTGGCCGGGGTGTTGCGCCATCATGGTCAGATGGTGGCGTTGCGGTTGTTTCGTCGGTTGCTGTTGTTTCGTCAGTAGAAGGAGTTCGGTGGATGCGCCCTCGCGGCTCGGTCCCCTGCGCGCTCGCGGGCGTGGCGGTGCTGGCTTTGCTGACCGGATGCTCCGCCGATAAGGGCGAACCGGACGTCCCCACCAGGGAACCGGCCACCGCGGCCGTCGCACCGGTGACGGCGACGAAGCCCGCCGGTGAGGTCGCCGGTCTCGCGAATCCGATCGGTGCATTGGTGGCCGAGACGGGTACCGGGCAATTGGTCGCGCTCGACGCCAGCGGTCCGACCAGCACCATGCTCTTCGTCGTCGACCCCGCGACACTGCGGCGCACCGACCCCACCGGTGTCCCCGACCTCGGCATGCGGACGCTGTTGTTGCCCGCACCCGGCGCGAGTCTGGCCCAGGGCAAACCCGGTGAAGTCCTTATCCCCGCACGCGATCGGATCTTGCGCGTCGACATCGCTACCGGCGTCATCGGCGAGGTCGCCATCGACGGCGATGCCCGATCGGTGCAGTACCGCGCCGACGACACGCTCGTGGTCGGCACGGCCGACGGCAAGGTACGCACCCTCGCGCCCAACGGCGACGTCCGGCAGACCGTGACGGGTCTGGTCTCCGCCGACGCCGTCGCCCTCACTCCCGAATACATCGCCGTCCTGGACCGCCGCCAGACCTCCCTCACCGAAATCGAATCGGTCGAGGACCATCTCGGTCTGGCCCTGCGCGCGGGTGATGGAGCGACGAATATGATCTCCGACCACTACGGCCGGGTCATCGTCACCGACACCGCCGGCGGCGAACTTTTGGTCTACACGACCGGTCCGCTCGTCCTGCGTCAGCGATTCCCGGTAGGATCGTCGCCTTACGCGCTTGCCTACGATCAACGGTCCGAGACCGTGTGGGTGACGTGCACGCAGAGCAACGAAGTCGTCGGATTCGATCTGTCGACGGGTATACCGAAGGAAGTGGGCCGCTTCCCAACCGTGCGCCAACCTGATTCGGTGACCATCGACGAACGGACCGGCGATCTGTTCGTCGGATCGGCGACCGGAGACGGTCTGCAGCGAATTCGTGCGGACGAGCGGAAGAGAGGGCAGTAGATGGCGCCGAAAAGCTCCCGCGCAGCGCTACCGGCGAGCTGGGAAACCAGCAGCGACGATTATGAATACGTACCGCTGCGACTACCGAAGGACGTGAACCGGGTGACCGCGTCGATGCGCCTGGCGATCCAGGCCGAATTCGGCGGCTGGGAACTCTCGCGAGTGCGCGCCTATACCGACGGCAGTCGGCGCGTACTGCTGCGTCGGCGGAAAACCGCTCTCCTACCCCAGTCAGAGCCGGGGATGTGACGCCGATGTACGGACTGCTGCTGCGCCTGATGTTCCTGCTCCCGCCGGAGCGCATCCATCACCTCGCCTTCGCCGCGTTGCGCCTGGCGACCCGATTCGCGCCGACTCGCCTGCTGTTGGCCAAGCTGCTGGTGTCACAGGATCCGATCCTGCGTAACACCGCGTTCGGCATCGATTTCGCCGCGCCGCTGGGTCTGGCCGCCGGATTCGACAAGAACGCCGACGGTGTCGACGCATGGGGCCCGCTGGGATGGGGCTTCGCCGAGATCGGCACCGTCACCGCACAGGCCCAGCCGGGCAATCCGGCGCCACGGATGTTCCGGCTGCCCGCCGATCACGCCCTGATCAATCGGATGGGTTTCAACAACCACGGCGCCGGGCGCGCCGCGGAGCAGTTGCGTACTCGCACCAGCCCGGTGCCGATCGGCGCCAATATCGGTAAGACCAAAATCGTCGAACCGGCCGACGCCGCGGCCGACTACGCGACCAGCGCCGCCCTGCTCGGCCCGCTGGCCGATTTCGTGGTCGTCAACGTCAGCTCGCCCAATACGCCAGGTCTGCGTGACCTGCAGGCCGTCGAATCCCTGCGGCCGGTGCTGCAGGCGGTGCTCGATCAGGTCCGGGTACCGGTGCTGGTCAAGATCGCCCCCGACCTGTCCGATGACGATATCGACGCCGTCGCCGACCTCGCCGTCGAACTCGGCCTCGCGGGCATCGTCGCGACCAACACCACCATCCGCCGCGACGGCCTGCGCACCGATCCCGCTGAAGTCGCCGCAATGGGCCCGGGTGGCCTCTCCGGCGCGCCGGTGGCCGACCGCTCCCTCGAGGTTCTGCGCCGTCTCTACCGCCGCGTCGGCGACCGCTTGGTCCTGATCTCCGTCGGCGGCATCGAAACCCCCGCCCAGGCCTACGAACGCATTCTGGCCGGCGCCACCCTCCTGCAGGGGTACACCGGTTTCATCTACGGCGGGCTCTTCTGGACCCGCAAGATTCATCGCGGACTCGCCGAGCGCCTGCGCGCGCAGGGGTACAGCTCGATCGCCGAGGCGGTCGGCGCGGAGCACGTGGCCCACACCTGAATCCGTTGCGCGGCAACAAGGTATGAGACATCGGGCTCGACCCCGCCCCGAGCCCGACACCCGCACCGCCCCTCGCCGCGTCGGTCGGCAGTCCATATCACCGGTGCCTCAGTTGCGCACGTGTGGAGAACCTTTGGGACGCAGTGAGGTCCGGTAGGGGCGGAAATCGCGGCCGGTGGGTGCACCCACCGGCGTATCGTCCTGATCCCCCGGCTGCTGTTGCAGGCGCTCCTCGATTCGCTTGGACAGCAGGATCAACGCGTGTTCCCACATAATGCCCAGGGTGTCGGCACGACTGGCGGCCTGGGCATGCGCGATGCGGTCGTGCACGATGCTGAGGTCGCTGAGCAGCTCATCGAGCTCCATGCCTGCCAGCGCCTGCTCACGGGTCAGCCGCCGGTCCGGCAGCCAACTCAACCGCCAGACCGCATCACCGGTTCCGGCGTCCCGATACGCGTATTCGGGGCTGACATCGCTGATCATTGTCCATTCGGTGGCTTCTACGGTCATCACTGCCTCCGGGTGCTACAGCTCGAGCAGGATCTGCTCCAGGGGAATTCCGAGTTGTCCGGCGCAATGCACGGCCCGGATGTGGGCCGATCGATCGTGCCGATAGGTCTGGGTGCTGACGATCTCGGCGAGATCCATCCCCGCAAGTGCCTGTTCACGGGTGAGCAGGCGGTCGGGCAGCCAGCTCAGCCGCCACGACTTGAGCCACTTCTCGGCGACGCGCTGCGCCGATTCGTGGGTGACATCGCTGGTCATCGACCAGTCGGTGACAAAGATGGTCACGAATGACTCCTGTCGAGCATCCGCTGGTGCGGCAGGTTCACAGCCCGCCGCATGGTGATCGCCGAATTCGCCGGTGGCCGGATCGTCACGGCTTTCGCGTGGGCCGAGGGGTCGTCGCGAGCCTTGTTCGGGGTGCGCGAAGCGACGGCATAGTCTGGTTCGAGCGGCATATGTCGAGGCGAACGTGCGTCGCCCGGCTAGTCGAGCTCCCGGTTCGGAACCAGCTCGGCGTCGGCTTCGCAGCGGTCGCGCCGCCTGCGCTGCCGGATCAGCAGGATCTCTCTCATCACCAGTCCCTCCCGCGTTTCTGGTGGGGACGATAAGATCGTCCAAAGCCAGTGTGGCATTTGCCTTTTGTCGGGTCAATTGCCGGAGTATCTTGGGGATTGCCGGTCTCGCCGCAAGCTAAACGCCAGAGTCGCGGCAATCCCCCACTGAACGACAACGAAACGGCAACGACGCAGACGGAGGGCGGATCCGCAATGGTCCCGCAGGACGCCCGCACGGTCGTGATTCGCGACATCCTCACCCGGCTGTGCACATACTACGGTCTGAAGCCGGAACGCTTGAGCAGCACCGAGATCGATATCGGTCCGCTGCTGGATCTGGCCGTGGTACGGCAGTACGCGCATCGAACGGGTAAGCCGCCCAGCGAAATCATGCTGACGGTGGTGCGTGACATGGTGCGCAGACTGCCACCGACCGATCTGCTGATCGCCGATGTGACGTTATCGCTCGGCCTGTTCCGGGAAAGTCCCCCTGACGGAATCGATCTGGATCGGCTGTACGCGGACAACCTCGGCCCGCGCCGGGAATATCTGGTCCTGCAGTGGCGACCGCTGCACGAGGCCTTGCACGCCGAGGTCATTCCTCCGGCGCCGACGGTGAAAAGACTCCGGACATCGGTGGAGAGCGACACCTTCACCACATTGGCGGGTCTGCTCGCCAGCGATTCCGGCTATGTCATCACCCCTGCCGCTCCGAGCGCGAAAGTTCTGGTCCCGCTGCCGAATTCACCGTCGAGGGTGGGACGGGTGACGGTCGTCGGGGATGCGGTCATCGATCACCTCTATCGGGTCGACCGGTTTCCGTCGGTCGAGACGCCCGCCTCCGGTGGATATACCGAGCATCCCGGTGGAAAGGGCCTGAATCGGGCGGTGGCGACCGCCCGATTGGGGTTGGAGGTGCATATCCTTTCGGCGATCGGCGATGACAAGGGCGGCGGCAAGATCCTGGACTACCTGGAGCGCGAGGATGTGCACAGGGAGCTGATCAAGGTCGTCCGCAACGGTGCGTCGCCGATCACGGCGGTGATCATGCAGCCCAGCGGCGACACGATCCTGATCGGTTGTCGCGATGACAAAGTCAAGCTCGAGGTGGCGGATGTGCTGACCCCGGCGGTGCGGGCGGTGATCGGCGCGTCGGATGTGGTGCTGCTGACCTTCGAACATCCTCGGGGTATCGCCGAACAGGTCATCGCCCTGGTGCGCGAGATGCGGCCCAAGCCGAAGCTGATTGTCTGTCCGACGCCGAGTGTGGATGTGCCGCAAGATCTTTACCGGTATCTGGATGCCGTCGACTACCTGGTCGGGACGCCGGGCGAACTCGGGAAGATGCTCCCGGACAAGCCGACCGCATCGAGTGAGGACAGCGCGCGACGGCTGCGCGGTCTCGGCGTGCGGGCGGTGTGTGCGATCGAGGACTTCCGGTGTGCGCTGTGGTCGGATCACCTCACCGTCGAAGTCGCGCACTTCCAAGGTGCGCTGAAACAAGCACCCGGCGCCGCGGCCGCATTCTCCGCCGCCTTGGCCTATCGGCTGGTCATCTCGGGTGGGTTGTTGGAGGACGATGACATCGTCTGGGCGACCGCGGCGATGATCCCTACGCAGAAGTTGGGGGCAGTACCGGGCACGATGCCGCAGAAGAGTCAGGTCGATGCGGTCGTCAGACTCGCTGCGGACCACCGTTGAAGGGCGGAGCGGCGGCGGAGCGTGTTACAGGTCGGTAATTAGAAGTGCGCTATTGTAACATAATGATCGCGGCTCTAGTATGAGTTCTTCATCACAGTCATGTAGGGTCTCGACGTCATCTCGCATGTGCAATGAACAATTGCACCGTTAACGGTCGGAGGAGCGTTGACCACTGCTGCGTCGAATCTTGCGGAGGCCGGTCACCGGTTCGCACGCAAGGGGCGTGAACTACCGGTTCGAGTGATCGAACTGTCGGATCGCGGCGACGGGGGTGGCCACATCCTCGTCTTCGGAGATCTCATCGACGATTGCCTGGTTCGAGTGCATTCACGGTGTCTGTACGGGGAGTCGCTCGGCTCCGACGATTGCGACTGCGGGCCGGAACTCGACAAGGCATTGGACATGATCGTCGAGGAGAAGGCCGGTGTGCTCGTCTACCTCGAACAAGAGGGACGTGGCGCGGGGCTGATCAACAAGGCGCGCGGTTACGCGGAGAGCGAGCGGGCGGGTACGGACACCTTCGCGAGTTACGAGCAGCTCGGTCTGGACGCGGATGCGCGGTCCTACGGCAACGCGGCCGATGCCCTTGCGGGACTTGGCATTACGAAGGTACGGCTGCTGACCAATAATCCCGCCAAGGCGGAAGCGTTGCGCGAGGCCGGCCTGGAGGTATCGCCGATACCGCTGGTCACGAAGCTGCTGAGTGAGCGTGCGGCACAGTATTTGGAGGCCAAACGACGCTTCCGCGGACACTGGATTCCGACCGATGATGCGCCGTGGTCGGTGGTCGAGGTGAGCTAGTCGCTGCGACGACGGTGCGCCTGCGGCTACCATAGATGGATTGTGCGACTGGCAATTACGCAGTCCATCCGACCGCTTCACTGTGCATCGGAGGAGCATGGCCAAAGCGGCACCGAGTCTCTCCGAAACCGGGCATCGGTTGACTCGAAAGGGTCGCGAACTCCGCGTTCGAGTGATGCCGATACCCGGCGCGGTCGATGGTGGCCATGCGCTCGTCTTCGGCGATGTCGGTGACGGTTGCCTCGTCCGGATCCACTCCCGATGCTTGTACGGTGACGCACTGCAGTCCGAGGACTGCGATTGCGGACCCGAACTGGAACTGTCGATGGACATGATTCAGAACGCGGGCTGCGGTGTGCTGGTCTACCTCGAGCAGGAAGGCCGCGGCGCCGGTCTGATCAACAAGGCCCGAGGTCTGCGCACGAGCGAGGAATTCGATGTCGATACGTTCGACAGCTATGAACTACTCGGCCTGAATGCCGACACCCGCTGCTACGGTCTCGCGGCCGAGGCGCTGCTGTGTCTCGGTCTGCGGTCGGTGACGTTGCTGACCAACAACCCCGACAAGGTTCGTGCCGTGCGGGATAAAGGGATCGCCGTATCCGTGGCGCCTCTGGCGACGCGTCCGCGTAGCGAACGGGCGAGGCAATACCTCGATGCCAAGCGTCGCCGCCGCGGCCACACGATCCCGTCCGAGGACGAACTTGCGCATTTGACGCGGCCTTCGTGGCTGCGCTGCGGGGGTCTGCTGTGGTGGTGGCGCCGCCTTCTTCCGCTCTGAACCAAGGTTTCGTGAGTAACGGACGCCACATTCGCAATCTTCTGGCTACGATACGTGAGCCGCGCCACTCGATGACGCGCCGACCCGTGAGGCGATGACATAGCTACGCCACGTTCTGTCGTGAATTTCGGGTCTTGCCCAGCAGCGGTACTGCGGGCCGCATCGAGGCCGGTTCACGACAGAGTTATCGGGAACAGGGAAAATGAGCACAACAGAAATCGGTTTCGCGCACGAGTCAGGCAAGACGGTGTACACCGTGCCCGAGGCATTCCAGGAGACCGTGAAGTTGCGGCCGGATCAGGTCGCGCTGCGCACGGTTGGCGGGACCCTGGAGATCACCTGGAAGCAGTACGGCGAGCGCGTGAAGGCGCTGGCATCCGGACTGGCCGCGCTGGGTGTCGGCCACGGCGACACGGTCGGCCTCATGCTCACCAACCGGCCCGAGTTCAACCTGGTCGACACGGCCGCGCTGCACCTGGGCGCCACGCCGTTCTCGATCTACAACACCAGCTCGCCGGAGCAGATCACCCACCTGTTCACCAATGCGGCGAATAAGGTCGTCGTCACCGAGAACGTTTTCCTGGACGTGATCAAGGCCGCCGGTGTGCCGCTCGAACACATCGTGGTCGTGGATGGCCCGGCGGCGGGCACGATCTCGCTCGCCGACGTCGAGTCGAACCCGGCCGCCGACTTCGATTTCGAGGCGTCGTGGCAGGCGGTGAAGCCGGATGGTCTGGCCACTCTGATCTACACCTCGGGCACCACCGGCCCGTCCAAGGGCGTCGAGATCACCCACCGCAATGTGCTGGCCCAGATCATCGCGCTGGTCAAGGGCCCGCTGCCGGTCGGCTTCGACGACCGTGCCATCTCCTACCTGCCCGCAGCGCACGTCGCCGACCGTATCTCCGGGCATGCCATCAGCCTGCTCACCGGTGTCCTGATCACCTGCGTGCCGGACCCGCGCGAGATCGCCGCGGCCCTGCCGGACGCCCGCCCGACCACGTTCTTCGGCGTGCCGCGAGTGTGGCAGAAGATCAAGGCCGGAATCGACGGCAAGCTGGCCACCGAACCGAGCCCGGTGAAGAAGGCGCTCGCGCACTGGGCCATCGCAACCGGTGTCGCCGCCGCACGCGCCGACCTGGCGGGCAAGGGTCGCGGCCCGGTGCTCGGTATGCAGTACAAGATCGCCGACGCGCTGGTGCTCTCCAAACTCCGGCACGCGCTCGGCCTGGACAAGCTCAGGGTGGCGGCCTCGGGCGCGGCCGCGATCCCGCCGGAGACTCTGGAGTATTTCCTCGGGCTGGGGTTCACCGTCAGTGAGGTATGGGGAATGTCGGAGACCACCGGCGTCGCCACCTACACCGAACTGGCCAAGCCGCGGCCGGGTTCGGTCGGCCGGGCCGTCGACGGGCTGGAGATCCGGCTCGGCGAGGACGGCGAGCTGCTCGTGCGCGGTCCGATCGTCACCCCGGGCTACCGCAAGCAGCCTGATAAGACCAAGGAGGCGATCGACTCCGACGGTTGGCTGTCCACCGGCGATGTCGCGACCATCGACGCCGACGGCTACGTGCGCATCGTGGACCGCAAGAAGGAACTGATCATCAACGAGTCGGGCAAGAACATCTCCCCGACCAATATCGAGAATGCGGTCAAGGCCGTTTCTTCGCTGGTCGGTCAGGTCGTGGCGATCGGTGAGGCGAAGCCGTACATTTCGGCGCTGATCGTGCTCGACCCCGATACCGCCGCCATCCGGGCCAAGGAATTCGACGCGCCCGGCGACGATCTGGCCGCGCTGGCCACCCGCAAGGAGATCGTCGACGAGGTGCTGGCCGCGGTGATCGCGGGCAATAGGAAGCTGTCGCGGGTGGAGCAGATCAAGCGCTTCACCGTGGTCGGCAAGCCATGGGAGCCGGGCGGCGACGAGCTGACCCCGACCATGAAGCTCAAGCGCAATCCGATCGCGGCGAAGTACGCCGAGGAGATCGTCGCGCTGTACGCCGACCCGGTGCCGGACACTGTCGTCAACGTCTGAGTTTCACGCATACGCCGGTGGCCCCGAGGCTTTTGCTCTCGGGGCCACCGGCGTATCGGATTACTTCCGCTCGTAGGTGCCCACCAGGACGGCGCGGGCCAGGCTGTGGGAGAACAGATTGAAGCCGAGGTAGGCGGCGGTCGCCGACGCATTGATGCCCAGACTCTCCACGTCCACCGCGTGGACGGCCACGAAGTAGCGGTGTGGGCCGTGTCCGGGCGGAGGCGCCGCCCCGACGAAACCTGGGAAGCCTCCGTCGTTGTTCAATGTGATCGCCCCCGAAGGCAGAGTGCCGCCCTCACTACCGGCGCCGGCGGGCAGCGAGGTTACCGATACCGGGATATCGGCAACGGCCCAGTGCCAGAAACCCGACGCGGTCGGCGCGTCCGGGTCGAATACGGTGACCGCGAAACTCTTGGTCTCCGTGGGGAATCCGGACCAGGACAGCTGCGGTGAGATGTCCTTGCCTCCGGCGCCGAAGACGCCGCTGACCTGATCGTTGTTCAGCGGACTGCCGTCGGTCACATCCTCGGAGGTCAGGGTGAAGCTCGGCACCTGCGGGAGTGCGTCGTACGGGTTGCGGGTCATATTTCTCCTCGAGGTCGTCGGGAAGGTTCGAGCGATTTCAGCTGTGCAGTAGGAAGTGTTCCAGTACGCGGGTGCCGAACTCGAGCGCGTCCACCGGAACCCGTTCGTCCACACCGTGGAACAGCGCGCTGAAGTCCAATTCCGGCGGCAGCTGTAGCGGTGCGAAACCGAAGCAGCGAATGCCCAATCGGGCGAAGGCCTTCGCGTCGGTGCCGCCGGACAGCATGTAGGGCACAGTGCGGCCCTGCTCATCGTGCGCGAGGATGGCGGCGTTCATCGCGTCGACCAGATGGCCGTCGAATGTCGTTTCGTAGGAATCGAGTTTGGTGATCCACTCGCGTTCCACATCCGGGCCGATGATCTCGTCCACCTCGCGTTCGAACGCGGCCTGCCTACCCGGCACCACGCGACAGTCGACAACCGCCTCAGCGGTCTGCGGGATGACATTCGCCTTGTAACCGGCGGACAGCATGGTCGGATTCGCAGTATCGCGCAGTGTCGCACCGATAATGCGCGAAATGGTGCCCAGCTTCGCCAGTTGGCCCTCGATATCGGGGCTGGTCGGATCGAACTCCAGCCCGGTCTCCTCCGCGACCGCGGCCAGGAATTCCGCCACCGAATCCGAAAGCACCAGCGGGAAGGTGTGTTTGCCGAGCCGCGCCACCGCATCCGCCAGGATGGTGACCGCGTTGTCCTCGTGCAGGAACGAGCCGTGCCCGGCGCGGGCCTTGGCGCGCAGGCGCATCCAGCCCAGACCCTTCTCGGCCGTCTCGACCAGGTAGAGCCTGCGCTCGGTGCCGTCCGGCCGCGGTACCGTCAGCGAGAATCCGCCGACCTCCCCCACCGCCTCGGTGACGCCATCGAACAGGTCGGGCCGGTTGTCCACCAGCCAGTGCGACCCCCACTTGCCGCCGTTCTCCTCATCGGCGAGGAAGGCGAAGACGATGTCGCGCGGCGGCACCGTCCCCTCGATCTTGAACTGGCGCGCGACCGCCAGCATCATGCCGACCATATCCTTCATATCGATCGCGCCGCGCCCCCACACATAGCCGTCGCGGACCGTGCCCGAGAACGGGTGCACACTCCAATCCGCGGCCTCCGCGGGCACCACATCCAGGTGCCCGTGCATCATCAGCGCGCCCCGCCTGGAATCGGCACCCTTCAAGCGCGCGAACACATTTCCGCGCCCCGGCGCCCCCGACTCCACATACTCCGTGGTGTACCCCGCTTGCTGCAGCTGATCAGCCACCCACTGCGCACACTCACGCTCCCCCTTGGTGGTAGCCAAATCCCCGGTATTCGAGGTATCGAACCTGATCAGCGCACTGACCAGCTCCACCACCTCGTCCACCGCGCGAGACCTGCTGTTCGGACCGGATCCTTCGCCAGTAACGGACACGCTCCCTTTCCTACCACTGCTCGCCACTCACCCGCGCCACCCATGCCGCCGCGTCGGCCGCCGCAGCGCGGTGGCATGGGCATTTCCGCCGGGTGCACCGCAACATCACCCTGATCGCAAACCTCGCGATCAGGGTGCGGACCTCCGGAAGGCACGTGCAACGCGGGCGAAATGAGGCACCGAAACGGCGGAAGCCTGGTGTCGGCACCGTGCCTCTGCTCGCCCGGTTGGCGGCCAAGGCGTCGATCCGGGCTGTCGAAACCCGCAACGTCGTGGTCGACTGCTCGGGCCAATCCGGCTTGCCGGCATAGACGTGGGTACTCGTTCCAGGCGTTGATCCGGGCTTGGACATCGGCTTCGAGTTCGATGACCGAGCGGTGCAGTTTGCGGTTGGTCAGCTCGGCGAACCAACGTTCATGGAACCCCGAGGGCCTTCGCTCGGAACCACGAATCAGCTGAGGGCCGCGAAGACGTCCGAGGCTGCGGCCATCACCGCAGCCTCGGCGGTCTGCTTGTCGACATGTCCGGCAGAAGCCGTGCGCCGTGCGGTTGCTGGTTTGCGTTGCGGCGCCGTGGGGGTGAAGATGATCTCCTCGTCCGCATCGTGCTCGGGGGCCGTGCCCAGGCTGTGCAGGGTGCCGTGGAGGCGAAGATGATCGCAGAGTTCCAGCCCGGTGTGGCAGTGGTTTCACCGGATCGACGCTGGTGGTTCGTCGATGGTGAACTACGTTCGGAATCGACGGTCTTCGCGCCATACCGAATGTATTGCTTCGACCGCTGGACCTACGCGCAGTTTCTCCGGGATGGCGTGCTCGTACTGGCCTTCGAGACCGATTACGAGTGGGACGACCACCTCATGGCCGTGATGGGACCTCAACACGGTGGCCTGCTGGTGTTGCGGCTCGATACCGAGAACTGCTGGCAGCTTGTGGAATTCGACCACGGTGAACGTCACGGAGAAGAATTCGTCCCCGCTGCTGTCGTTTGGCATTCCCGGGGCGTGCTGGCATGGCTCAACAATGGCAAGTTGGAAGGCCGGGCTCTGCGCCGGCGCCGTGTCCTGGACTCTGGGCATCCGCAAGGTCTGCAGTACTGCGACGACCACGAGCTCATACGGCTGGAGTTCGAAGTCCGCGGTGCGTGGGAGACCCTTGCCCTGTCCGAGGACGGGGTAGTACTCACCGCTGGCGGCCGAGCCGGATCTGTTCGCTTCGACCTCGACAACAACCGAGTCTCGTGTGACGGTGAACCCTGGCAGGAGCCGACTTCGACCAGCCTCGATCGGTTGTACTGGTACGTAGCCGATTCCGAGGCTTGACCGGGCCTTGCCGATATCCAGTAATCGGCAGGTGCGGTCGTGGCCGCGAAATCACGAATCGCTCAATGGCCTTCGCTCTCACTGACAACCCACCGCAGCGACAACACGACCCCGGTACGACGGCGGTCAACGCGCGAGGCCATGATCGCCGCGGCCCGGTCCGTCGGCAACCGAGAGCCGTCCACGGGTCGCGAGTGTGTGGTGGATGGATGCCGACGGCAGGTGATGGGTGGATGCTTACGCCGCAGTGCGGCGGTCGATCAGGATCACGCGGCGACCGCCGGTGTTGTCTGGGGTGCGCGGGTGCGCATACAAGCGCCCGTACCCCTGACATCTGCGGTCGCCGGGGGTATCAGCGTACGGCGAGCTGCGGGCGGTGAGATCGCAGTAGGACAAACTCGCCCGGACCGGCCATGCCCACTTTGTGCTGGGTATCGATGTCCGGTCGTATCACCACTTGGCCCGATGACGCGGCCTTTCGCTGTCGCGATGTGCGCTGCCGGTCGAAAGCCCGCAGCGCCTGCGGCAGTGGAGTACCTTTTAATCAGGTGAGCCGGGAAGTCTGGTCGGCGTGTCGTATCCGCCGACTTCGAAAGGGCTTCCATGTCCACAGCGGCGATGTCCGCACGCGTCATCGATACCCGCGCGGCCATCTCGATCGAGCAACTGTCCAAGCACTTCGGCCGCACCCTCGCGGTCGACGACCTGACCCTGACCGTCGGGTCCGGCGAGGTGTTCGGCTTCCTCGGACCCAACGGCGCGGGCAAGTCGACCACCATCCGGCTGATTCTCGGACTGATTCGACCGACCGCGGGCACGGTGCGGGTGTTCGGTGCGGACGCCGGTGATGTGCGGCGCGCGCACCGCCATCTCGCCTACGTGCCCGCCGATGTGGCCTTGTGGCCGTCTTTGACCGGTGCCGAGACGCTCGAGCTACTCGCCCGCGTCGGCCCTGGCATCGACGTGGACTATCGCGCCGAGCTGATCGACCGCTTCGATCTCGATGTCGACAAGCCCGGGAAGGCCTATTCCACCGGGAACAGGCAGAAGGTCGCCCTGGTCGCCGCTTTCGCCTGCCGGGCTTCGCTGCTCGTCCTCGACGAACCGACCGCCGGGCTGGACCCGCTGATGGAACGAGAGTTCCGCCGGTGCATCGCCGAAGCACGCGAGCGCGGGCAGACGGTGTTCTTGAGTTCGCACCAGCTCGGCGAGGTCGAGGCGCTGTGCGACAGGGTCGGGATCCTGCGCGCGGGCAAACTCGTGGAGATCGCGACACTGGCCGAGCTGCGCCGACTGCACCGCACGATTGTCGAGGTCGCCTACCAGGGCGCGGCGCCGGCGCTGGACCGGGTGGACGGTGTCGAGGCCGTCGAGGTGCTCGGCGAGGGCCGGACACGGTTCACTCTGTCCGGGCCGCCCGCGGCCGCGTTGCGCACGCTGGCCGCGGCGCAAGTGACGGCGCTGTCGTCTCGGGAACCCACGCTCGAGGAGATCTTCCTCGACTACTACGGGCAGGAGCCGCGATGACCACCATGACGGTCCGGCCGCATCCGGTGAGTGTTTCCGCACCCGGGCGGGCGGCGGCCCGGCTCATTCGGCGACAGGCACGGCGCGGCGCGGCGATGGTGGCGCTCACTGCCTCGGGTATGTCGGCTCTGGTCGCGGCTCAGTACCGCACGACCTTCGCCGACAGCATCGACGCGGGCGCGCTGCGCGCGCTGGCCGAGAACCCCTCTGTGCGAATCCTGTTCGGAGCACCGCTCGCCCTCGATGATCCCGGCGGGTTCACCGTCTGGCGCACCGGTACCCCGGTGCTGGTGCTGTGCGGTATGTGGGCACTGCTGGCAGCCACACGCCTCACTCGCGGCGAGGAGGACGCCGGGCACTGGGACCTGCTGCTCGGCGGCAGGTTGCGCGCGATAGATCTGGTCGTGCGCTGCGCGGGCACACTGTGCTTGGCCGCCGCCGTGATCGCGACGGCAGTCGGAGCCGGTCTGGTCGTGACCGGCACGGACTCCACCGGAGCGGTCCTGCACGCACTGTGCGCGTTCGGATCGACCGTGACCTTCGCAAGCATCGGACTGCTGGCCGCGCAGCTGCTGCCCTCCCGGGCGGCGGCCGCCGGGCTCGCCTCGGCCGTGCTCGGGACAAGCCTGCTGCTGCGGATGCTCGCCGACGGTGTCCCCGCGCTCGCGTGGACCGCCTGGCTCACCCCCTTCGGGCTCGCCGCTCGCGTCGCCCCGTACGCCGACAACCGAATCGAACCGCTGTTCGTCTTGGCGGTACTCGCCATCGTGCCCACTGCGGCGGCGCTGGTCGCCGCCCGCGGACGCGACCTCGGCGGCGCCCTGATCACGCTGTCCGGCACCAGACCCGCCCGCACTCGGCTGCTCGGATCGGTGCACGGCTTCGCCGTTCGGCGTGCCCTGGCACCCACCACGGGTTGGGGCGTGGCCATCGCCGCCTACTTCCTGCTCATCGGCGCGTTGATCTCCTCGATCCTCGAATTCTTCGCCGAGAACCCGCGTTTCGCCGAACTCGCCGCGGCGGCCGGGTTCGGCGGCCTCGATTCGGCCACCGGATTCGCCGCCGCGATGTTCGCCCTGCTCTCCATCCCGGCCGGGCTCTACGCCGCCACGCGTATCACCACCATGGCCGCCGACGAGAAGGCGCGCCGCTGGACCGCCCTGCACGCGCTCCCGCTGCCCCGCGTCCAGTCGGCGGGAACCGAAATCGCTGTCACCGCAGGGGGTCTCGCAGCGCTGTTGCTCACCGCGGCGGTCGCGATGTGGGTCGGCGCGGTCCTGACCGGTGCGCCGCTGAGCCTGCCCGAGGCCATCGCAGGCGCCGCCAACGCCGCCCCGGTCGCTTTGCTCGCGCTCGGCGCCGCGGCACTGGCACTGGGCTGGTTCCCCGAGGCAGTCGGTCTGATCGGCGCCGTGCCCGTCGTCGGCGGGTTTCTCCTCGACGTCGTCGCCCAGAGCATCGGTGCGCCCGGCTGGGTCCGCGAAATCTCCCCCTTCGCGCACCTCGCCGCCGTGCCCGACACCGCGCCCGACTGGGGAGCGAGCCTCACCCTCGCCGCTGTCGCGATCGTGGCCGCGACGATCGGACTGTACGGCTACAACCGCCGCGACCTGAGAGGCTGAACCTCCATGTCACCGTTCGCGATCCGCTCCGGCCGCACCGTCGAAAGCCGATCGCCCATACCCATCCCGTGCTGATCGCGATCCGTTGCGCTTCCTCGGATCGCCTACTGCTCACCGAATTCGCACGGCGACGATGCGGCGGCGGGGAGGCCGGGCATCAGCGGTCCTTTCCGCCGGAGTCTTCGCAGCAGTCGCAGGCGTGCTCGTCCGTTCCCGCGCCGCCGAGAAGTGCGGTCGGTGTGGGGCAGCAGGTGTCGCCCTTCCAGGCGTTGCGGCCCTCCTTCACCGCGATCGCGGCGATGACGAGTGCGGCGATCGGGTCGGCCCAGGACCAGCCGAAGAGGCTGTTGAGCAGCAGCCCGATCAACAGGACCGCCGAGAGGTAGGTGCACAGCAGGGTCTGCTTGGAATCGGCTACCGCGGAGGCGGATCCGAGTTCGCGTCCGGCCCGGCGCTGCGCCCACGACAGCACCGGCATGACGACCAGGCTGACCGCGGCCAGGGTGATCCCGATCGGCGAGTGCCGCGCGTCGCCGATACCGAGCAGGCCGCGCACCGACTCGACGGTGACGTAGGTGGCGAGGGCGAAGAACGAGAACGCGATGATCCGCAGCGCGATCTTCTCTCGTCTCTCCGGATCTCGGCCGGCGAACTGCCAGGCCACCGCGGCGGCCGAGGACACCTCGATCACCGAATCGAGGCCGAACCCGATCAGTGCGGTCGAGGACACCCGCGCGCCCTCGGTGAGCGCGATGACCGCCTCGATGACGTTGTAAGAGATGGTCGCGGCGACGAGCCATCGGATCCGCCGAGCCAGCACCGCCTTGCGGTCCGGGCTCGGCCCGACCGAGACCGCGGACGGTCGCGAGGGCATCCCCAGGGAGGCCATCAGCAGCAACCTTCGGTGTCGGAGTCCGGGCAGCAGGCCGGGTCGACCGCCAGCACCAGGCCGAGCAGGTCGTCGAGGGTGGCCGCGATGCGGGCGTCGGCGAGTTCGTAGCGGCTGCGGCGGCCTTCCGAGACCGCGACCACCAGCCCGCACCCGCGCAGGCACGCGAGATGGTTGGACAGGATCTGGCGGGTGACTCCGATCCGCTCGGCCAGATCCGACGGATATCCCGGCTCGAGGCGTAGGTTCAGCAGGATCCGGGTGCGGGTCGGATCCGACAGCGCATGCCCGAACCGGGCGAGAGCGTCGGTGTGCAGCGCTGACAGTGTCTCCATGAGGCAACAGTACATCAGAATCTGTATTCAGAAAATATTGGATCGTGATTCGGTGTTGCATCCTGTACCGGGGTACGGACTTACCGTCGATATATGACGATTTCTCCTGGAATCGAGGGGTGGGTGCCCGACGGCGCTGGACGGGTTCCGCCCCGACCGTTGGGACGTGATCGGCGGCGCCATCTGCCTGATCGGCGTCGCCGTCATCATGTACGCGCCCCGCGTCGCCTGACCTCACTCCTTCCCGAGATCCAGTTCTCGGTCGCGATGACGTCAGTTCCTACCCCGGGGTCACCACCCGCGTCGACGCCGCGCGGATCGTGGTGTGGGGCCACCGGTATGAGCTCTACGTCAACCAGATGAGCACTCGCTGACCGCTTCCCCACCCCGCCGTCGAGTCGCGCGCCCGCTGATGCCCGTGCGCCTGGGGCAGCCGCGGACGGAGTTCAGTGCCGAGCTGCGGCTCGCATGACGAGTTCGGCCACGTCTGCCGGACGCGAGACCGCGGTGGCATGTGAGGCGGTGGCTTCAACCGTGGTCGCGTTCGCCCGAGGCGGGCGACGACCACGGCGGCTACACCGCTGACATGAGGTCGGCCGGGTCGGTGTTCGCGCCGCAGAGTACGAAGGCGATGCGTTCGCCACGGTGCGGGCGGTAGCCGCCCGCACGCACGGCCGCCAGACCAGTGGCCGCGCCGTGTTCGACGGCGATGCGGTGGCGGTCCCAGAGCAGGCGGCGGGTGGCGATGATGGCGGGGTCGTCGACGACGATCGAACGCACGTCGGCGGCTCGGGCCCACGCCAACGCCGTGCCGCAGGCCCGGAGTGCGGCGGCGGCGATGACAGTGAGCGGCCGGACGACCCCGGTGACGCGATCCGCGGCGGCTTGGACATCGCCGGAGGTCGGGTTGAGCATGCGATTCACCTCGAGACCGAGCGGCCGGACGTCCACAGGTCGCGGGACAACGAGTGCCCGCGGCCTGTGGACGTCCGGCTCGGTGGGGCGGCCGATTCCTATCCGAGCACAGGGTAGTTCGACCGGATCACCCCTTGCGGATCTCGCGCCCGCTTGATCTCGCCTAGCCCTGCTAGCGTCCCGGCGTCGAACGCGCTCGCCGCGGTCTCTTCCGGGGTGAGGAAGGTGTAGGGCTTGCGGCCGGTGATGCTGCCGCCGAGCGCGTCGACGATCTCACGGCGGCGGCCCTTGACCGCGTCGGCCAGGTGCGGGAGGCCGAGGCCGAGCAGATACAGCAGGTAGGGCTCGGTGACGGGACCGCACGCACCGCCGCCGGGATGGGTTTGGGCCAGTGCGCCGCCTAGGTGGCGGATCTGGATGTCGACCAGCGGGGCGACGGGGCCTTCCAGCACGGTCTTGACGACCGCGTCGTCGAGGGCGGTCAGCAGTTCGCCGCGAGACAGCGACGGGCTCGGGTCGGTGGGTTCGGCGGTGATGGCGCCGAGGTCGGCCACCGCCAGCGCACCGCGGGTATCGGTGACGGCGCCGCCGATCGCGTCCAGCGCGGCGAGCAAGGCCCGGCCTGCTTCCGGGTCGCCCAGGTAGGCGGCGTCCAGCGCGACCATCGGCGGCGCGTCCGGGAACTGGAAACGGTGCAACCACACCGACAGTTCCGCGGGCGCGTCCGAGGTGAGCTGCTGGAACAGCTCGAAGACCGCCGCGGTGCGGGTGCCGGGCCACATCACCCGGCCGCCGTAGAGTCCGGGCGCCGGGAACAGGTCGAACTCTAGCCCGGTCACGATGGCGAAGTCTCCGCCGCCGCCGCGCAGCGCCCAGAACAGCTCGGGATCGTCGTCGGCCGTCACCCGCGCCGGAGCACCGGTCGCGTCGACGATGTCGAAGGCGCGCACCGCATCCGAGGCCCAGCCGTACTTGCGCCCGAACCAGCTCAGGCCACCGCCGAGCGTGTAGCCGGTCACCCCGACCACCGGGTTGCTGCCCGCCAGTCCCGTGAGCCCGTGCGCACCGGCCGCGGCCTGCACCGCACCCCAGTTCGCGCCCGCGCCGACCTTGGCGATCCGCCGTTCGGCGTCGATCTCGACGCTGTCGAGGCGCCCGGTGCGCAGCAGGATCGCCTCCGAGATCCCGCCCGCCGCACCGTGTCCGGTCGGCTGCGCCACCACGGGGACGCCCGCTCGCGCCGCGTGGGTGACGACGGCGGCCACGTCGGCGGCGTCGGCGGCCTCCACCACCGCGGCCACCGGCTGGCTCACCGTGATGTTCCACGGCCGCGCGGCGCCGTCGAAGCCCTCGTCGCCGGGCAGCAGCACCCGGCCACGGACCGCGTTGCGCAGAGCATCGAAAGACATTGTTGCTTCCTAACTTTCAGTCGTGCACAAAATGTAGGGCGCGGTCACGTTCGTCCGGGCCCACCTGAACTACGCGCGACGGAATTACGCGCGACGGAACTTCAGCGCGAGTGGCAACGGCTTCGGGTCGCGCTGGGCCGGGGCGCGCAGCGCCCAGGAGGCCAGCGTCAGCCCCGCGAAGACCAGCGGGGACACCGTGTTGGCGGTCGGATCGTCGACCGCGAGATGGGAGGCGGCCGCGCCGGCATAGACGAAGAACAGTCCGGCGTAAGCCCATTCCTTCAGTCGCGAGAATCCCGGCACCACCAGGGCGGCGACCGCGGCCACCTTGGCCACGCCGAGGATCGTCGCGAAGTACATCGGGTAGCGCAGCCCGGCGAAGGTCTCCTCGACGTACGGGATACGGGCCAGATCCCAGTACGCGCCCACACCGACTCGGTCAGCACAATGCCGGTGGTCGCGGCGAAGACGGCGAACTTGGTCCGCGAGGCCGCGGTGCGGCCCGCCACGGAGTCGATCAGGCTCCGCACGCGGTGTGCCGGAGTCGCGACGGTTGTGTTCATGATCGGTGTCCCTTTCGGATCGTGTTTCGGTGGGTGGCCGCCCGGTACCGCTATGACGACGCCGGGCGGGAAACTGTGACAGCGGGCCGCGGTTCAGGCCTGCTCGCCGCGGTGGTAGACGCCGGCGACGAACCCGGGGACATTGTTGGACTCGCAGTAGGCGGAAACCTGCTCGCGGAGCTGGACTTCGACGGTGTGCAGTGTGTTGTCGTTCATGCGAACGCTCGTCGAACCTTCCCCTTGGGGCAAGGTCAAGCCTTGAACAAAGAAACTCGACGAGGCGTTGCGGCAATTGGCCGCCCGGCAAGTCGAGCACTGTTCGATCAGCTGCCCGATGTTGCTGTCCCGCAACGGATTACTCGGCTCGCCGGGTACGTCACCGGCACTCTTGCCAGCGACCGCGAGTCCGGCGTCGCTCGCTACGAATTCTTCCTCGAAGTCGCGCGCCGTCCCCACCTGCGGGCCAGCCTCGACGAATGGGGAGCCACGCAGCGGGCGGCCTTCGCCGTCGAGCTCCGCGGCGCCGGATCCCCGAATCCCGAAGCCGAGGCTGCGGACCTGCTCACCCTCGTCAACGGCCTGATCCTCGAGCAACTCGCGCTGCCGGCCGACGGCTTCGAGACCACTCACCTGCGACCGGCCATCGCCCGGTTCTTCCCCTGAACCGTCAGCCGAATTCGATTCCGGTCAGCCGGTGATCGAGTCGAGGAGGATCCAGATCAGATCATCGAGCCGATCCAGCGTCGGCTGGGGCGCCGCGGTGCCTCGGCGTACTGCTGCGCCGCCGACTCGCCGATAGCAGCGAAAGTCGCGGACGGTGCGAGTCGTGGCCGTGTGAAGCAGAGTCCTGGTTGGGGAAACTGATTCCCGTTGCAGCACTGGAAGTCTGGACTACGTGATGTGCGGATTCGTGCATCCGATGGCCGACTCGGAAGGGTGGGAAGCTGTTCGAATCGGTCAGTGGGTGCAGGCGTAGGCTACGCGGCCGGGACGACCAACCGGATCGCCGAGCGCGCCGAGATATCCATCGGTTCGCTGTACCAGTACTTTCCGAACAAGGACGCTGTCCTGCGCGCCTTGATGGATGCCCATGTAGATGCCGGCGCCGACCTGCTCGGGAAACGGCTGTCCGACGGCCTGCCAGAGCGACTCGATGAGATCCTGCGCCTGTTCATCCGCGCGACCATCGACAATCATCGCGACGACCCTCGACTGCATCGCGTGCTGTTCGAGGAGGCGCCCCGCGCGCCACAGCTACTGACACGACTGCACGAGGCGGAGGGCCTCGCTGTCGCACTGGTCACGAGACTGCTGGACGAGCACCCGGAGGTCAGCGTCCCCGACAGCGCACTCAGCGCACGGATCGTGGTCGCGACGGTCGAGTCCCTGGTCCATCGACTGATCACCTCCCCCGCTCCGGTACGGCCCGAGGCGCTGGAGAACGAAATGGTCGTCCTTCTCGATTCCTATCTGAGAAGGACGACCGAAACCGCGTAGCCACCTGCGGGCTATTCGGCCACCGAACGGATCAGCTGGGCTGACATCGCGCGCAGGCAACGACCCTGTTAAAGGGCAGGGCTGCTCTCGCAACGTCCTGACGCCTCGGCAACCGTGGCATTCCTACGAGTCTCGCACTGGAGAACCGCTGGGGTCGGATCCGGGACGTCGATGTCGGGCGCGGTGGTCGTTCAGTGTTCGTCGTAGTGCCCCTGGTGGGCCGCGTGGCGACAGCCGTCGTGTATGTAGTCGACATGATCACCGTGCGGTACGGCGACATGCCCGCAACCCTCCCCGTGCACATGATCGTGGCCGTCGTGTGCGTGGTGCGTCGCCGGTTCGCATTCATCGAAATGACCGTCGTGGGCGCGATGAATGTGCCCGTCGTGGACGTAGTCCACATGGTCGCCGTGCGGGAAAGCGACGTGACCACAGCCTTCCCCGTGGACATGGCCGTGATCGGTGTGTTCCTGATGCAGAGTCGCGGTCATCGAACCTCCGAAAAGTCGGGAGCGCCGATTCAGCAGACGCTCTTACATTGCCAGATGCGCATAACATAACAGGTTGGCTAGTCGGATGCCTGGCGGGACACGGGCAGTGCATCCGAACCCCGGCTGATTACCATTGCTCGATCAACTACGGCAGGTGGCCGACTACGCCTTTCTCTTCCCGCTGTGTAGTCGATCTGGGCAGTGTCGCGAAGTCACGCACCGGTTAGCCGACCCGGATGCGCCACCGATCCCGTCGAGGCGTCGGCGTCGGGTGCATCTCGAAGGCCGACAGGATCGCCGCAACAAGTCTGATGCGCGCGTGGCCAATTCGAGCCACGCTCTACTGAGCTGCGGGGAGTCGACCGGATTCACGCTTTCAACGCGGCGGTGTCGTCCGGCGCGGCGCCGAGACCCGGATCGAGGTCGAGAAGTCCTTCCGGTGCGGGACCGAGACGGCCATCGGCGAGGTAGAGAACGTCGTCCGCCATTCGACGGGCGAGGTCCGGATTGTGGGTGATGAACACCAGACACAGCCCGCTGTCCCGGCGCAACTCGGCGAGGAGCTCGATGATTCCGTTCTGAGTGACCACATCCAGCGCTGCGGTGATCTCGTCACAGACCAGCACGTCGGGATCGGCGGCGAGCGCCCGCGCCAGAGCCACGCGCTGCCGTTCCCCTCCGGACAGCTCACTCGGCAATCGCGACAGGTAGTCGCCCGGCAGGCCCACCATCGCGAGGAGGCGTAGTGCCTGCGCGTCCAGCCCGCGGCGGTCACGCATTCCCCGCAGCACCCGCAATGGCCGGATCAGCGCCTTGCGCACGTTCTGGGTAGGGTGCAGCGCGCCGACTGGGTCCTGCGCGATGTACTGAATCGCGGCCCGGTCGGCGGGCGTCCGACGGCGTACATCGGCGGCTAAGGGGCGCCCGCCCAGGTGGACAGCTCCCGCGGTCGGGACGTGCAATCCCGCCAGGCACCGCGCGAGAGTGGTCTTGCCCGCTCCCGACACCCCCAGAACGGCGGTGCATCGTCCGGCGAACAGATCGAAGGACACACCGTCGAGGACAGTGCCACGATGCCGGTGACCCGCGACGAGATTCTCGACCAAGAGTCGCGGTTCCTGCTCCGTCGCGGGGCCCGCGACAGCCGGAAGCGGCCGTACCGCGGCGACCAAGGCCGCGGCGGCCTCTGATCGCGGGTTCCTCATCAGCTGGGTGTGCGGTGCGGACTCGACGATCCGCCCGTCATCGACCACGAGCACGCGGTCCACCGCCGCACCGGCCACCGACCCAAGATCGTGGGTGATCCACAGCAGCGAAACCCCCGAATCACGGAGAGCTAGCAGCTCCCGGCGCACCTCGGCGGCCGACACCACATCGAGTGCGCTGGTCGGTTCATCGAGCACCAACAGCCGCGGATTCCTCGCGAGCGCCAAGGCCAACGCGACCCGCTGCTGCTGTCCGCCGGAGAGCTGATGGGGATAGCGCTCGGACAGCCCCGGATCGAGACCCACCCGGTCGAGCAGGTCGGCGACTGCGGTCCCCCGTCGCGCGCCGGTACTCCGCCCCATC
Source organism: Nocardia sp. NPDC050710 (assembly GCF_040654375.1). Classification (NCBI taxonomy): domain Bacteria; kingdom Bacillati; phylum Actinomycetota; class Actinomycetes; order Mycobacteriales; family Nocardiaceae; genus Nocardia; species Nocardia sp. NPDC050710. The sequence continues at coordinate 153,404 of NZ_JBFAHV010000014.1, forward strand.
ACCGATCGCAGCGTCGTCGACACCCTCCGGTGCGGATTCAGCGCGACGGAGGGATCTTGGCCAAGATACCCAGCCAGCCCTTGTCGGATACCTCCTGGCAGGACATCGCGACCGGCCACCCGAACCGAACCGCCCACGAATTCGCTTCCCGCGCGCAGGTGTCCGAGTACCGCGAGCGCGGTGGTGGTCTTGCCGGAGCCGGAGACACCCACCAAGCTCACCGACTCCCCGGCGGCGACGGTGAAAGTGACGCCGTTCAGAATCGGCGCCGTACCCGCTCGGATACGCAGATCGACGACCTCGATCAACGGCTCGGTAGCTCCGGTCACGCGATCAACGCCCGCGACTTCGCCAGCGCGCGGTCCGCGAGAAGGTTGACGCTCACGGCGACGACCGCGACCAGCGCCACCGGCACCGCCAACGCCGCAGGCTGTAGTGCCGCACCTGGCAGTGCCTCGGCGATGAGGATCCCCCAATCGGTCTCCCCCGCACTCACTCCCAGGAAGCCCGCCGCGGTGACCAGATAGACGGCCATGACGAACCGGAGGCCGAGATCGGCGGCCACCGGTCCCGCGACCAGCGGCAACAACTCGCGGCCGAGTATCCAGCTCATGTTCTCTCCTCGCGCGACGGCGGTCTCGACATGGCCGCGGGTGACCAGGGGGGCGGCCGCTGCCCGGATCACTCTCGCCGACAGCGGTGCGCCCGCGACGGCGACCGCGACGATAATGCCGAACCGGCTGGGCTGTGCGGTTTGAATCAACAGCAGCACCAGCAGGGGCGGTAGCGCCGCGATCGCGTCGAGGGGACGCAGTAGTGCTCCCTCTTGCCATCGCTTGCGCGCACCGAGCACCGCCGCGCCGAGCCCGATGACCGCGCCGAGCCCTGTCCCCACCACGGCGGCCAGCGCACTGGTGATGAACACCGGCCGGGCGCCGGCGAGAACCCGCGACAGGACGTCGCGCCCCAGATGGTCGGTGCCGAACGGCGGGAATTCGCCCGGCAGCGCGTAGGGCACGCCGACCGGCGCGGTGGGTGAGTGCGGCGCTATCGCGGGCCCGGCCACCGCGACGATGAACACCCCGATCACCACAGCGGCCAACAGCATCGACCCGAAGCGGTTGCTCACCGCGCGGCCGTCCGCAGCACCGGTGTCAGCAACTCTGTTCCCAGATCGGCGACGAACAGCGCGATCAAGGTGGCGCCTCCCAAGATCATCGCCAGCGCCTGCACGACCGGTAGATCACCCGTACGCACCGCCGTCACCAGTACCTCCCCGATTCCGGGGTATCCGAACACCCGCTCGACCAGCACCGCGCCGCCGATGAGGCCGACAGCGGTGACCAGCCACACCTGCACCGCGATCGGCCACACCGCGGGCAGCACCGCGGTCCGCACCACGGTTGCCCGCGGCACGCCGTTCAACCGGAGAAACTCCACGTGAGGCGCGCGTACCGCGGCCGCTGTCGTGGCACGGATGATCCGGCCGGTGTACCCGACGCCGAGCAGGACCAGGCTTACGACCGGCAACACCAGGATCTCGGGAGCGGCCAGCGGGCTCGAATCCGGTGGCACCAGCGAGACGGCGGGCAACCATCCCAGGCCGACCGCGACGATCAGGATCAGCCCACCCGCCAGCACGAACTCCGGTATCGATACCACGGCCAGCAGAACCACAGAGATCACCCGATCGCTCACGCTGCCACGCCGCAGACCCGCCCATACACCGAGCACCAGGGACAGCGGGACCAGGACCGCGACCGTGAGCAGAGCCAACAGCACCGAATTGCCGAGCCGACCCGACAGCATCTCCGCCACCGGCCGCCCGCTCGCCGATGTCCCCAGGTCTCCCTGGGCGAGCGCGACAACCCAGTCCAGGTATCGCTCGGTGACGGGACGATCCAGCCCGAGTCGCGATCGCGCCGCGGCGACCACCTCCGGGCCCTGCGCTCCCAGCCGCGCGGTCACCGGATCACCCGGCAACAGATCGACTCCGACGAATACCACCGCCGAGAGCAGCACGAGCAGGCCCACTGTGACCGCACCCCGGATCGCCAGCCGGGTGCCGATCGCGTTCACTCGCGGAAGCCCACGGTACCGAGGTAGGGATACTTGGCGGATTCACGAACCTGGAAACCGACGAGATCCTTACGCACCAACGACAACACGTCGCCGAATCCCCACACGATCCAGTTGCCCCGGTCGGCCATGACCTGCTGCGCGGTGCGCCACGCTCGCGCACGCTCGGTCTCCTCGACCGTCGACGCCGCCGTTGCCATCGCGGCCTCCAGTTCGGGGTCGCGGAATGCCAGCGATGGAAACGCGCTTGCCCGGTTGTAGATCAGACTCAGCGGAAACGGTCCGAGCGGAAAGGCGAGCGCATCCGCCGCGGTGATCCCGGCGGGGTCGAAATATGCTGTGGGCGGCACGATCTCGGCCTTGGCATCGAGCCCGATCGCACGCAGCTGCTCGACGAAGAGTTCGGTCGAGGAGTTCAGACCGGTCTCGTATTCGCCGCTACGCACCACCAGAGGCGCACCGGCCGCACCGGCCTCGCTCAGCAGCGCGCGCGCTCGGTCGATATCGCGATTCGGGGCGGCGATATCGTCCGCGTAGTACTGGGTACCTCGTCCGAACAAGTCGTTACCGGGCGTGCCGTAGCCGAGGAACACCCGGTCGACCAGCGACTTGCGGTCCACGGTGAGCCGCAGGGCCTTCCGGACCCGTGCATCGGCGAGCAGCGGCTTGGTGGTGTTGAGGATGAAGCCGTATCCGGTGCGCTGGCCGTCACCCGCGGTCCGGATCTCCACATTGTCGCCGCGGGCCCCCGCGCGTGCGAGGACGAACGGGATGTCGGAGGCGTAGTCGGCCTGACCGCCCTCGACCGCGTTGGCGCGGGTCTGCGGGTCATCGATGCTGAGGACGACGAGCTCGTCGGCCTTCGGCGGGCCGCCCCAGTACTCGTCGTTGCGGGTCAGCCGAGCCTGCTTGCCTGGCTCGAATCCGGCGAGCCGATAGGCGCCCGTGCCGACCAGAGACCCCGGTCCGAACGCTGTCGCGCCGTCCTTGACCACGGTCATCGCCGCCGAGGCCAGCACCTCGGCCGGAAAACCGAGGGGCCGAAGAGTCGGCACCCGCACCGTACGTTCAGCTGTCGCCGAGATGCCCGCGATGTCGAGTTGCGGCGCCAGCTCGCTGGCGAACAGCGGGTTCGCGGGCAGCTGCCGGAAGCTGTAGACGACATCCGCGGCGGTGAGCGGGGTACCGTCATGCCATCGCACTCCCTCGCGGAGGGTGAGCTCGAACGACATCGCGTCCGGTGCGGGCTTCGCCGAAACCGCAAGCGAGCCGGTGGGTTTGCCGTCCTGCATGACGAACAATCGGTCGAAGAGCACGAGGCTGCGCGCCAGATCGGCTGGGCTGTAAGCGGCGAACGGGTTCAACGACTCCATCGCCCCGCTGCCGACGAAGGCGAGCCGGACGGTGCCGCCGGTCCGGGCTGTACCCTCCCCGGCCCCGGACACCAGCCCGGCGGACGGTTCTTGCGAACACGCCCCGAGTGCCGTCAGCCCGGCGGCGACCCCGGCACTCACACCGATGAGCCGCAGCACATCCCGACGCGTCATTTCCATCGCAACCTCCGGTTGTCGCACAGGCACACCGGCCCTATTCATCTGGGCGTCTACGAGTCCCAAACTGAGATGGTAATCCTTTTCAATAAGAATGGGGTCCTGGGCGGCAACCGGGATGGAAAGTTCCTGGCACGCATGCGATTCGATGAACCCCGGCATGCTCCGCGCCGGGGTCGATCGCGACGAATGCGACGACCGATGCGATCGAAAGGCGTTGGGCGAAGGTTCGATCGGATCGAGAGTCGGCCGAATACGTTGGCACCGTTGGGCTGGACGAACGTATGAGCCGGAATCCTATGGTGCGGCCTGCCATTTGGTGTGTTCTTGATCGAGCGATGGAGCAGCGATCGGCGTCGCCGACCGTGTAGAGGACTTGATCGGTTGCACCGACCGACCGAACCGAACCGCGTGATCCCGAGCCCCATCCGGTATCCGAGCACAACGGAGCGTGGGCGGTCCGCAACCGGCGTCTTTCGGGCGAAGCGGACCGGTTCGGCGGTCGTGTAGCTCAGGGTCCGGGCGCGCGCTATGACGAGGTGCTCGGCCCTGACTACCGCGCTCGGCGGCAGCCGAATTCGGTGTGGCGCACAGCCGCCGATGGGCGGAACGTGTGGACGGAAGGGTAGCCCAGATCTGCGGATGATCGCCCGCGCGCCCGATCGTCCATTGAAAATGATGTTCAGTAAGATCGCAGCGTGATCATCAGCCACCCAGCCGGAACGGGCATTCCGGGCGCCGGGACGTCCACGAACGACCCTGCCGCAGCCGAAGCTGTGTTTCTCGACGCGACCCTGCGATTACTGGAACCGTTGGGTGTCGCACCGGGCGACATCGTCGTCGACGTGGGGCCGGGAGCCGGCTCCGCGACCGTCGCCTTGGCGAACGCGGTGGGTGCGGATGGCCGGGTCTACGCCATCGACGTGGACCCGGCGATGCTCGACGCCACCGTGGCCGCCGCGCGTATGGCGGGTGTGGCCGACCGCGTGCGGCCGGTCCTGCACAACGTGGAGGACGGGGTACCGCCGCTGCTGGAGCCCGCCGACGCGGTGTGGTCGTCGTGGTGCGTACACCACGCCCGTGACTGGGACGCCGCGGCCCGCACCTTGGTCGCCATGCTGCGCCCCGGCGGGGCACTGTGCCTGGCCGAGGGCGGACTGCCTGCCCGGTGCCTACCGTGGGATACCGGAATCGGGCGGCCGGGTCTGGAAATTCGCCTGGACGAAGCCCATGACCGTCACTTCACCCAGTGGTTCTACGGACGCCCCGGCGCCACGCGGCCGAACCGCGGTTGGGACGAGATCCTCGAGTCGGCCGGGCTGACAGACGTCGGGGCGTTCACCGCACTCGTCGACATCCCCGCTCCGCTGTCCGATCGAGTTCGCGCCGTGGTGCTGGCCGAATTGGCGGCGCGGGTTCGACGTGCGCGCCCCTTTCTCACCGAGGACGACCTGGCCGCGTGGTCGCGCCTGCTCGATCCGGACTCGGAGGCATGGCTTGGTCACCGCCGCGACCTCGCCCTGCTCACCGCCCGCACCGGCTTCCGTGGCCGTCGCCCCGCCATGTGACCACCGCGAAACCGCAGGGGCCTACCGCGGGCCAGTCGCATGACCGGCCCGCGGTAGGCGCTCCTCAGTCGAGAGCGTCCACCACCCGCTCCGGCTGCGGCGCGGGCAGTTCGCGCATCCGGGGAATGCCGGACAGCACGATCGGCAGGGCGGCGACGAGGAAGCCGATCGCCGCAACCCACAGGCCGGCACGCAGCCCAAGCCACCCTCCGACGAATCCGCCGACCAATGCTCCGGTCGTCCCGATGCCCCACATCAATGTGCGCATGCCTGCTGTCATACGTCCCATCAACTCCGGCGGAGTGACGGCCTGGCGCAGACTGGTCCCCGCGACGTTGGACAGAGCCAGACCCGCGCGCATCAGGAAGAAACCCGCGGTGACTCCGGTCGCCGCCATCACCGCGGGGCCGGTGCACAGCGGAATCAGCAGCGGCCCGGCGTATCCGACGATCACGGCCCCGAGATAGACCTTGCCGAAGGGGTAGCGACGCACCACGCGTTCGGCGAGCGCGGCGCCCAGCACTCCGCCCAGGGCGCTCAGCGCCACCACCAGACCGATCAGGCCGGGACCGAATTCGAGTTCGCGGACCGCGTAGATGACGAACAGCGCCTCGACGAACATGTAGCAGAAGTTGAACGCCGCGCCCGCGACGGCGAGCACCCGCAGGTAGGGCTGTCCGAGGATGAAGCGCACCCCTTCGGCGATCTCCTTGCCGAGATGCCGCGGCGCCGGTGCGCGCGGCGGCTCGGGGGTTCGGATGGTCCACAGCGAGATCACCGACGCTAGAAACGATCCCGCGTTCACCGCGAGCGCGTATGGCGCCGTGCACAATTGGACCAGCACACCACCGAGACCGGGTCCGGCGAACTCCGCGGCCGAGGCGCTGGCGCCGACCCTGCCGTTGGCGGCGACCAGATGGTCACGGTCGACGATGACCGGGACATAGGACAGCCAACAGACCTCGAACAGCACTGTGCAGACACCGACCGCCAGCACCACGACGGCCAGCACGGGCAGTGTCAGCGTGTCGGTCGCCGCCATGATCGGCACCAACGCGACCAGCGCGGCGCGTGTCAGATTCGCCGTGATCATCAGCGGCCGTTTGGCTCCGCGGTCAGCGAGCACTCCGAACGGCAGCGCGAGGAACAGGAACGGCAGGAACGCCAGCGAACGCAGCAGTCCCAACTCCTCCGGGGTGACCTGCAAGACCAGCACCGCGGTCAGCGGCAGCGCGAGGTTGGTGACCTGCACACCGAACAGGGAGACCGTCTCCCCGAACCAGAACCGCGTGAAATCCCGGTTGCGCCCCAACGGCTTCTTCTCGACATCGCCCATGCTGCCCTCCGAACCCGAAATGAAACGCCTTGCCCAACAATGAAAACCAATATCATCAGCCGGTAGCGCCGCCGTTCGAACCCTAATTGAAAATGGTTTTCAATTAGGATAGGTTGCCTCCGGCACCGATGAGTACTCGCCCCTCGGTGGGGCGATCAGATTGAGGACACACATGCGGTTGAGAACCAAGACGACCATGCTGGGTGGGCTGATGCTCGCCGTTGCCATGAGCGTGACCAGTTGCACGGGCGAGTCGGCGCCCACGGCAAGCGATCGCAGCATCGCCGGACCCGACATCAACGCCCAGGATCGCGACCAGCTGCAGGAAGGCGGTGACCTGCGGGTCCCGATCGATGCGTTGCCGTCGAACTTCAACCCGAAGCAGGTGAACGGCGCTCGCGTGGTGACCTACCAACTCGCCGACGCCATCCTGCCCAGCGCGTTCCTCGACACCGCCGACGGCGTCCCCGCGGTCAACAAGAACTACTTCGACGCCATCGAGCTCATCTCGTCCACCCCTCAGAAGGTGCGCTACTCGATCGCCGCGAACGCGAAGTGGAGCAACGGCCGTTCGCTCACCTGGCAGGATCTGCGTGGACACTGGGCGGCGGTCAATGGCACCGACAAGCGCTTCGAGGTCAGCAACCACATCGGCTACCAGGATGTGGCATCAGTCGAGCGCGGCGCCTCGGACAAGGAAGCCGTTCTCACTTTCTCCCGTCCCTTCGCCGACTGGCAGGGTCTGTTCCGCCCGCTGGTGCCCGCCGAACTGACAGAGACGTCTGAGGCGTTCAACAAATCCTGGCTCAACGGCCCCGCGGTGACCTCGGGCGCTTTCGAGGTGGCTTCGGTCGACACCACCGCCAAGGTGGTGACATTGAAGCGAAACGAATCCTGGTGGGGGCAGCGGCCCGCACTCGACCGGGTGATCTTCCGGGTCCTCGCCCCCGCGGCACGCGCTGACGAACTGGCCAACGGCGGGATCGATCTGTACCCGATCGGCGGTGACGTGGACCTGTTCACGCGCGCGCAGTCCATTCCCGGAGTGGAGATCCGCCAGGCCACCGAGCGGCGCGCCGGACAGCTCACCTTCAACGGTGCCGCAGGCGCGTTGCTGTCCGACGAGCGGCTGCGCATCGCGATCGCCCAGGCGATCGACCCGCAGCAGGTCACCGATGTCATCGTGGGCCCGGTCGCGCCGGGGACGAAGGCCGTGGGCAACCACATCGTGCCGCCGGGATACGCTGGCTACCGGGATAATTCGTCGGCTCTTCCCTTCGATCCGGCCGCTGCCCGCGCCGCCCTCGACGCCCAGGGCTGGAAGCTCGACGGCAAGGTCCGCACCAAGGACGGCAAGCCGCTGAGCCTGCGTTTCGTCGTGCAGGCCACCCCGACCGGACGCACCGTTTCCGGCGTCATCGCCGAGCAGCTGGCCGCCGTCGGTGTCGAGGCGAAGATCGAGTCGGTTCCGACCGAACGCTTCCAGGACACCTACCTGCAGCCGGGCAACTTCGACCTCATCGCCTTCGAATGGACCAAGTCGCCGTACCCGATCTCGCACGACCGTCCGGTCTTCCAGACTCCGGTAGACGGCAAGGCGGGCAACAACTTCGGCCGCGTGGTCGTTCCCGGCATTCAGGAACTCTACGACCGCGCCATCGCGGAGTTCGATGTCACCAAGCGTGACGCGCTGGTCGACGAGATCGACATCCTGGCCTGGAAATACGCCCACCACCTGCCGCTCTACCCCGAATCCGGGGCGTATGCGGTGCGGACGGAACTCGCCAACTACGGCGCTCGCGGACTGGGCGGTTACGGCTTCGCCGCAGCCGGCTTCATGAAGTGACCGGGAGGCTTGGACAGCGCCCGCGCCTCCCGGCGCTGTCCGGGCCCGGCGGGCGCGCCGTCATCAGGCTGCTCACCCGGTCGGCGGGCCGACTCGCGGTGTGCCTGGCGGCGGTCACGCTCACCTACACCCTCGCGTCGCTGAGTTTCGACCCGCTGGCAGATCTGCGCTCCACCCAGCCGCCGACACCGCAGGAGGTGATCGACGCGCGAGCGGTCGCACTCGGTCTGGATCGCCCCCTGCTGCCACGGATGCTGGAATGGTTCACGGGCGCGTGCACAGGCGATTTGGGCGTCACCGTGGACGGCCATCCGATCGGAGCGCAGCTGTGGGAGCGTGCCGGAACCAGCCTTCGGCTGTTCCTGCCCGGCAGTGTGCTCGCCGTGCTGGGGGGTATCGCCGTGGGTGTGTGGGGTGCGGTGCGCGCCGGACGGACATCCGACCGGATCTCGATGGCGACCGCCCTGCTGCTGCTGGCCGTGCCGGTCTTCGTCCTCGGAACGGTTCTCAAGATTCTGTGGCTGCCGATCAACAATGCCGCCGGCACCGATCTATTGCCCTTCAGCGGCGAGACCACACCGGGCAGCGAGGCCACCGGCTGGGCCGAATTCGGGGATCGGATCAGACATCTGGTGTTGCCGACCATCACCATCGCCCTGCCGCAGATCGCCTTCTACAGCCGATTCCAGCGGGCGGCGATGCTCGAGGTCCTGCACAGCGAATTCCTGCGCGGCGCCCGCACCCGTGGGCTCACCTATCGGCAAGCCATCACCGGCCACGGCCTGCGCATGGCACTCGTTCCGATGACCGCGCTGGTGGCGTTCGGATTCGGGCTGCATCTGGTGGGTGGGGTGTTCACCGAACGGATCTTCGGCTGGCACGGACTCGGTGACTGGCTGATGTCGGCCATCGAGAATCAGGACGCCCGCGTGGTGGCCACCGCGACGTTGTTGATGGCGGTGCTGGTCGTCGTGGTCGGTTGGGTGGCCGATCTCGCGCTGGCATTCCTTGATCCGAGAACTCGCTCATGAGCTCACTGTCGCAAACACTCTCACGCAACCGGATTCGTGTCCTGCTCGGTGCGGGTTCGCTGGCCCTGTTGGCGCTCGCCGCCTTCGTCGGCCCGCTGGTATTGCCCTACAGCCACGACCAGCAGAATCTCACGGCCATCCTGCAACCCCCTTCGCCCTCCCATCCCCTGGGAACCGCCCGACTGGGCGAGGACGTGCTCGCGCTGTGTCTGCGCGGATTACAGAAATCGCTGGTGATCGGGGTGCTCGCCGCTCTGCTCACCACCGCCGTGGCGGCCATCGTCGGCACGGTCGCCGGATATCTGGGTGGCACCACCGACCGCGTCCTGATGGCGGTGGTCGATGTGCTGCTGGTGCTACCGCCGATCCTGGTGGTGGCGGTATTGTCCCCCACGCTGCGCGAACAATCCTGGTTGCTGCTTGTACTGGCCATCGCGGGTTTCCAATGGATGCTCACCGCGCGTGTGGTGCGTGCTCGCGCCTGCAGTCTGCGCGCCGCTGGGTATGTGACCGCCGCCGAGCAGATGGGCGCCTCCACCGCCCGGATCGTCGTCCGTCATCTCCTGCCGCAGATGACGCCGCTCCTGGTCATCGACGCCACCATGAACGTCGCGACCGCCGTGCTGGCCGAGGCAGGACTGAGCTACTTCGGTTTCGGTGTGCAACATCCCGACGTCTCCCTCGGCACCCTGGTCGCCGCGGGCACCGGTTCCGCCCTGACGTTCCCGTGGGTTTTCCTCGCCCCGGTGGGCTTTCTCGGTGCCGCCGTACTGGCCACCGCCGTACTGGGCGAAGGTTTGCGCAACGACGAGAGGACCGGATGACTCCCCTGCTCGAAATCGGTGGCCTGAACGTGAGTTTCGGGCTGCCCGGTGCCCGGGTGCATGCCGTGCGGAACCTGTCGCTGACGATCGCGGCGGGCGAATCGCTCGCGCTGATCGGCGCCTCCGGTTCGGGGAAATCGGCGACGGCGTTCGCGACGATGGGCCTGCTACCGCCCTCGGCGCAGGTGAGCGGGTCGATCCGATTCGACGGCACCGAACTGGTGGGCCGCCGCGATCGTGAACTGTCACTGCTACGCGGACGCCGTATCGCGATGGTGCATCAGGACTCCCTCGCCGCCCTCACCCCCGTGATTCCGGTGGGGAAGCAACTGGCCGAGGCCATCACCATCCACCAGCCCCGGCTCGGACGTGCTGCGGTCACGGAATATGCTGTCGCCCTGCTCGATTCGGTGGGTCTCGACAACCCGCGGCAACGAATGGCGGATCTGCCGCACGAGTTCTCCGGCGGCATGCGCCAACGGGTCGGCATCGCGATGGCGATCGCGAACGAGCCCGATCTGCTGATCGCCGACGAACCGACCAGCGCCCTGGATGTCACCGTGGCCGCGCAGATCCTGGACCTGCTCGACACCGTCCGGGCGCGAACCGGGGCCGCGCTGCTGCTCATCACCCACGACTTGGGCGTGGTTGCCCGGACCTGTACGCGCGTCGCGGTATTGGATCGCGGGGAGCTGGTCGAACAGGGCGAGGTGCGGACGCTGTTCGGCGAACCCGCCGGAACCCGGGTGGGTGCGATGTTGGCCGCGGGCTCCCCACGGGCCGCCGCATCGCGCCCGGCCGGGGCACAGGTCCTTCGTGTGAGCGGCCTGCGCAGACATTTCCGGCAGCAGCGATCTGTGACGGTACCCGCCGTGCAGGCGGTGGATCTGGAACTGGCAGCAGGACAGGCGCTCGCGCTCATCGGCGAATCCGGCTGCGGCAAATCCACTGTGTTGCGCGAGATCATGGCGTTGCGTGCGCCGCAAGCAGGTGCGATCGAGGTGTTCGGCCGCGACGTGGCGGATCTGAACAGGCGCGACCGCCACGCTCTGCGTACGCGCCTGCAGATGGTGATGCAGGATCCGACGAATTCGCTGAACCCGACCATGACCGTCGCCGAACTGATCGCCGAACCGCTGCGCATCCAGGGACATGCCCGACGCGGCAGCCGCGAGCGGGCTGTCGAACTGCTCGCACGGGTGGGACTCGACCCCGCATCTGCCGACCGGCGTCCGGGCCAGTTGTCCGGCGGGCAACGTCAACGAGTAGCCATCGCCCGCGCACTCGCGCCGCGTCCCGACCTCGTCCTGTTGGACGAACCGGTGTCGGCGCTGGATATGCCGTTGCGGGCGGGGATCATGGATCTGCTCACCGGACTACGCGAACAGTACGGATTGGCGTATCTGATCGTCTCCCACGACATCTCGCTCACCCGCGGTACGGCCGAACGGGTGGCAGTCATGTACCTTGGCCGCGTCGTCGAAGCCGGGCGAGCCGACGAGGTCCTCGAGCACCCACTACATCCGTATACTCGCGCTCTTGTCGCGGCGACACCGGTCCCACAGGTGGACGCGGTGCGAGCGCCTCGTGCGGTGCCGATCCACGGCGAAGTCGACGCCGAGGACGCCCCCGCCCAGCTCACCGGATGCGCCTTCCGCTCCCGGTGCGCGCTGTTCGCGCAGCTGAGCGTCACCGAACGCGCACTGTGCGCGAGCACCCTGCCCCGGTCACGGGACATCGGCTCGCGCACAGTGGCATGTCATCATGCGGTCGAGTCGACCACGGCGGCAGTTCGCGGATAGCTGGAGCATTCCAGCGCATCGACGGTCTGTCCGCCGATCCGGAAGCCGTCGGCCACCGTGGCGATATCGGCCGACACCTCGGTGGTGCTCGCCCCCCCCCCCCCCGAAACGGAACCGTCCACCCACGTGTTCGTAGTAGGCGTCGGCGTCGGGCAATATCTGCCCCGGTTCCAGGACGACCTCCGCATACAGCGATGCCGCGGTTCCCAGCATCGAGGTCGCGTATTCGATGCGGCACGGGCGCACCGCTGGCGCGGGCATCAACAGCAAACCACACACCGGACCGCCACGACCGGTGGAAGCGACGGCGGGCGGCCGATGGCCGAGCGCGATCGCGAAACCGGCTTCTTTCAGGTCGTAGCCGTGCAGTTCCCGCCACAGGAAAGGGATCTCGGCCCCGCCCGCTCTCGGTCATGGCCGTAGCCGATAGAAGCCGTGACCATCCAGGTAGTTGACCGCGCGGAAGTCGTCGGCCACCACCTGCGCGATCGGATGCGCGAGACCGACCATCAGCGGTTCGGTGGAGTCGTCCACGGTACGCGGCAACGGGTCGCCGGGTCGTACCCCGAGGTGTTCCTTGTGAAAGCTGGGTAGCGCACGCACCTGGTCCAGCAGCGGGTAGTCCTCCAGCACTCCTTCGACCGGGGAGGTGAGATATGCCATGACCACATGCTGGTCGACCCGGTGGGGTCGCTGATAGGTCTCGGCGAACCGCGCGGGTTCCAGATAGGCGAGAACCGTCCATTCCAGCTGGGATTCACCGCCTGCGAGTCTCGCGTAGTAGGCGGCGCCGCCGCCGCAGATCCGGCTACCCGCCTCGACCAGGCAGGGGCCGTCCGCGGTGGCCATGATCTCGAGATGCGCGGGCCCGTGGCGCACCCCGAGTGCGTCGAGCACGGTGCACGCGTACTCGACCAGCTCGGCGTGTTCGGCCACCGGGGTGGAGAACACCCCGGCGTGCCGGTCGATTACCCCGTTGACCGTCATCTTGGCGTATTGCCAGATGTCGGTCACCCGATGCTTGCCGCCGGAACTGACGGTGTTCACCGCGTATTCGGTGCCCACCAGATATTCCTGGGCCACCACCGCGTCGTTGCGTTCGGCGAAGACATTGGTACTGCCCAGCAGCGCGCGATAGGCGGCGGTGGACTCCTCGGGGGTCGCGCAGAACGTGACGCCGTCGTTGCCTGCGCTGCGCACCGGCTTGACCACGACCCGGCCGCCGATCTCCTCGTGCCAGGCCCGCAGCTTCTGTTCGTCGTCGACTGTCATCTGTCGTGTGGATCGGACCCCGGCGGCATGCAGGGTTTCGTTCTGCAGGTATTTGTTGCGGCGCGCGGCGCTGAGCTCGATCCCGTTGCTCGCCACACCCAGGGTGTCGCTCAGCTGGTCGGCGAGCTCCACACCGGTCTCCCCGCCGGTGATGACGACATCGGGGCGGTGGCGCGCGACCGCGATCAGCGTTTCGGCGAGGTCGCCGGCGTGCACGATGTTGTCGGCGAACAGGGCGAGATCGGGATGGGCGCGATACACCGGCGGCGGGTCGACGGTGCTCTGGACCCGCACCACCTGTGCGCCCGCATCACGGTATGCCTGCGCCAGCGGCACGGTGGGCGCGTAGACATCCACCATCACAACGGTTTTGCTCAACTTCTCATTCCCTCGCAACGACGGACCACTTCGAGCAGCCGGTCTATTTCCTCCGGGGTGTTGTAGACGTGCACGCTGACCCGGACGGCGAGATCCTCGGAAGCACGTCCGGCCTGGCAGTGGCTGTCGGCGCGCACCATGATTCCCTCGTCTGCGAGCACGAAGCCGAGATCGTCGGCGCGCACGTGTTCATGGCGGAATGTCACGATGCTTTCGCGGCGCTGCACCTGGGAGTCGAGGGCGAGACTGTCCTGACATCCGAGCACCCGTACGTCGTGACAACGGCTGAGCCCGTCGGTGAGCCGAGCGCACAGGGCAGTGTTCCAGGCGCGGATGTCGGCGAGTCCGGCACGGTCGAGCCAATCCCATGCCGCCGCCAGACTCACGATTCCGGCGGTATTCGGCGTTCCGGACCATCCGCGCATCGCGAAGCGCGGGCCGCGGCGGTTGCGCGCCCACACCGCGCCCACCCCCGGCGCCGCCATCATCTTGTGCCCGGAGAACACCACGAAATCCACATCGAGTTCGGCCACCGACAGTGGGCCGTGTCCCACACTCTGCGCGGCATCCAGGCAGATCGGCACGTCCGGGCCCACGACTTCACGGACCCGGTGCACGTTCATATTCGCGCCGAAGACGTGGTGCACGTGGGTGACGGCCACGAATCGGGTGCGCGCGGTCACCACCGAAGGCAGCGCGCGGTGGTCGTAGTCGCCGGAGGCGATGTCCACCGGCATCGGCACGACCTGGATGCGAATACCCCGCTGGGCGAGTGTGTCTCGTAGGTCCTGCCAGGGACGCAGATTGGCTTGATGATCGCCGAACGGAACGATGATCTCGTCACCGTCGCCGAGCTGCGGCGCCAGCCAGTCCTGGGCCACCACGCGCAAGCCGTGACTGGTTCCGCTGACGAATTCGACGGTCGAGTCGGAGCCGGTGTCACCGAGACCGGCTTTGATCCGTTCGCGGGCGGCCTCGACTCTGCTGGTGGTGGCCGTCGCCCACGGGTAGGAGCCGCGACCGACATTGGCGTTGATCGTGGTGAGGAACTCGGTGACGGCCTTGAGTACCGCCGCCGGTTTCTGCGCGGTGGCCGCACTGTCCAGATACGCCATCTCCGGGTGGCGAGCGAGAATGGGGAACTGGTCCCGCAATGCGCGCTGCCAGCTCGCGAGCCGGCCCAGTACATCGGTTTCGGTTGGTGTCGACATGACTCAGTCCCGCACCAACGGTGCGCCCGCGTCTCGCCACGCCACCAGGCCACCGCGCAGGCTGCGCACATCGCGATGACCCATCCGGGTCAGCAGCGCGGCGTATCGCGCGGACTTCTCCCCCACCGGACAGACCAGCAGCACTGGTGAACCCGCACCGAACGGCAGCCCGCCGTGGACGAGTTCGTCGAACAACTCGTCGACGATATTGACCGAATTCTCGATATGCAGTGCCGAATAGGCGAAGGAACCGCGCAGATCCACGACCAAGGGTCGGGCCTCGTCGAGCCAGGCGCGTGTCTCGGCGACATCCATTGCCCGCACTGCGGCGAGTTCGGCGTCGGTCACGGTGCCGACGGAGTTGGGTCGGGCCGGTTGTTCGAGCAGTTCCGGCCGCAGTCGGCGGACGTAGCTCATGTAGCTTTCGACACGATCGCAGACGATGAAGACGGCGGTCTTGCGTTCGGTGAGGCCGGCGTCGAGCGCGCTCAGGTGCCGCAGTGCGCCGAAATAGGCCGCACCCGCTGTCGGTCCGCCGAGAATTCCGCAGCGGCGGTTGAGGATCAACATGCCGTCGATCGCCTGCTGCGCCGAGACGGGCTCGATCGTGTCGTAGTGCGCGGGGTTGAACAATCCGACCTCGTTGACCTCGTCGATATTGCGGATACCGGGCACGAAGTCCGACTTCGTCGACACCAGGCCTACCACCGACACGTTCGGATCGTGTTCGCGCAGCACGCTCGCCACGCCGCTGGAGGATCCGGAGGTGCCCACGCAGGCGATGAAGATATCTGGAGCTTGCCCACCGAGATCCTTGATGATCTCCGGCGCGGTCCCGACCCGATGTGCCTCGGGATTGCGCGGATTGAAGTACTGATCGGTGTGCAGGTGTCCGGTGCCCTCCTCGGTGAGGCTCCGATACATCCGGGTGAGCGGATCCTCGGTATCGGTGGGGTCCAGACATTCGGTCTGCCCTGGCAGTTCTTCGATCCGCGCGCCGAGCAACAGCAGCAGATCCTTGATCTCGGGCACCTTCATGCGGTTGGTGACGCTCTTGAACGGCAAACCGTGCATGGCCGCCACCACCGCCAGGGCCTTCGCGGTGTTGCCGCTGGACAACTCGACGATGGTGTCCCCGTTGGCGACCGCGCGATCGAGCTCGGCCCTCGCCATATTCCACGCCGGGCGGTCCTTCACCGACCCGAACGGGTTGAGCATCTCGAGCTTGGCGTAGAGGTCGATGTTGTTCAGCCCGTGTACTTCCGGAGCGATCCGGACCAACGGAGTATCCCCGATGACGTCGAGGATGCTGTCGTACTTCATGAGCGACCACCTTTCACGGGCCAGTACTCGGTATCCAGGCACCACGACCATCCACCGCTGAGCGCGGGATAGATCGCGGCCTTGCGGGCAACGGGCTGCATCAGCGCGTCGTCGGCCGCGAAATCCATGAAGTAGCCCGCCGTATTCGCGAAGGCGAGCAACTCGCCGACCGCGGGCAGGCGCGGCAGGCTCACCTTCCTGCGGGTGATGAGATCGTCCTCGAGACAGAGGTTTCCGGTGAGGAAGACTTCCGCGGGTCGATCGACCATGGGTTCGGCGGGGACCAGCAGCGGGTCCATCAGCACAGCGTGTTCCTCAGCGCTGATGTCGCGGGAATTCGCGGCCAGCCGCACCATGTGGTCTCCGCCATGGGTGGTACGGACCTCCTCGACCCGGGCGAGGGTGATTCCGCACTGGTCGGCCAGGGCGCGTCCGGGCTCGATGTACAGGTCGTACATGTTCTCCAGCAGCAGGGTCGCGAACGAGCG
The DNA here is from genome assembly GCF_040654375.1 of Nocardia sp. NPDC050710. Lineage (NCBI taxonomy): Bacteria > Bacillati > Actinomycetota > Actinomycetes > Mycobacteriales > Nocardiaceae > Nocardia > Nocardia sp. NPDC050710. The sequence continues at coordinate 170,112 of NZ_JBFAHV010000014.1, forward strand.
CCCCAGAGACGGCGCGGTACGGCGCAGCAATTCGTCGAGATAGCCTGCGCCAGCGACCGGTCGATACCCTGGATACACCCCGAGCGTGCCACGCAGCGTCCCGGCCTCGGCGCGCAGGCCGTAGCCGTGGTTCTGCCAGGTCATCGCCGGTCGAGTTCCGAGGACGGCATGGCCGAGTTCGGTGGTGTAGCTTTCCCATTCCTCGCGATCGCGCAGGTAGTTCACCCCGAATCCGCCGCCGATATCGATGGCGGTCGGGGCGAATCCGGCAACGGTCGCCTCACGCATCGCCAGCAGGCACCCTTCGAGAGCCAGGGCCTTCTCGTCCAAGCCGTTGGTGTCGAGGTGGTAGGCCATCCCGAGGAGATCAAGCATATCTCGGTGACGTGCCAAAACGCCCAGTAGTTCGCCCATTTCGCGCTGGTGCACGCCGAAGCGACTGGGGCGGCTGAGTACCTTGACGCCAGGCGAATCGAAGGCCGAGAGCCGGATCATCACACGTACCCGAGGCAGTTGGTGCCGTGCCACGATATCGGCGAGGCGCTCGAGTTCCACCCCGGAGTCGGCATTGACCACCGCACCCACTTTGGCTGCCAGATAAAGGAATTCGAGGTCCTTCGGCCCGGTCGCCATGATCTTGTCGCCGGTAATGCCGGCCGCGAGAGCGTGCCGCAGTTCACCCAGCGAGGCGACATCGACTCCCACCTCACTGACCGCCAGCTCCCGGATCAGGGCGCTGGACTTGTTCGCCTTGTGCGCGAAGTAGACCTTTCCGGTGAGGTGATGTTCGGCGTAGACGGCGAGGAAGTCGTGCGCGTTCGCCGTCATCTGCTGTGGCAGAACGATGTTCAACGGCGAACCGAGCGCCTCGACCATGCCGGCCAGGCGATCCGGCTCAGCGAGTACTTCCCTGACCGAGCCGCTCAGAAGCGGGCTCAGGAACAAACTCATTCGATATCCTCACCAGACCTCGCACCGCAACGGGTCACAGCTGTGCTGCGACCCGTCCAGGCGAAGTTTTCCGCGGTTGCGTCAGGCGTCGTCCACTGTCCAGGCTTCGACGCTAATGAAAATCATTTTCGATAAGACTCATCATGTCCGGCATGTCCTCCGAACGCAAGTGTGCACGGAGTGAGGCCCGACGCCACCCGAGGGCGCCCGAGATGACCTGCGGCACCGCCGAATCCGCCCAGCGCACCCCGATGTCATGACCGGCGCTTCCATACTTCGAGGGCCAACTGCGTCACCCACTATGTAAATGAAAATCATTGTTATTAATATGCATCGCGGCACTCGGTCACAGCTCGAACAAGGATGAGGAATCACTACATGTCGATGAGGAAAACCGCAGCGAGCACCATGGGAGCCGGCCTACTGGTCGCCGCTGCAACCCTCGGCCAGGGCACCGTGTACGCCGCCCCGGCCGAAGGAGTCCAGTACCGGGCCGAGACCACGCCGAGCGCTACCACCATCGTCACCGACAGCGGTTCGATGGCCGTCGAGGACGGTGTGTTCAAGATCGAGGCGAAGGACGGATCCACTCTCGCGGGGACCGAATTGTCGTTCCGGGTCGACGATTTCGTCTTCCCGATCGCGGCCGAGATCATGGATCGCACCGCCACCTTGACCCCGCAGCTCGACATCGCCAAGGCAAAGTATCAGTCCGTCGCCCTGCCGTTCGAGAACCAGGCTCCCTGGAAGACCGAATACGAACGTGAACAGGCGGCGTGGAGCCGGATGACCAGCGTCATCGGCATGGGAGCCAGCATCGGCACTCTGGTCGGCGGACTCGGCGGCGCCGCCGTGGGCTGCATCCTCGGTGGTATCGCAGGCGCGACGGTCGCCTCCACGACCACCCACGCCACCCGCCCCGGTCAAGTAGCACCCGAACCCGAAGGAGTCCGACGTCAGTGGGTACGGGTCATACCCCGCCACGAATCAGAACCATCCAACCCCTAACGGCGTCTCGAGTTCATCTGTGGCATCACCCATCATCAGGTGCTCGACGATGCGACGGCGGGTGCGGTGGAGGAACTCCGGCATCGGCGGTGTGGCACGGCTGGGAAGCGGTGAGCGCGGCCAGACTCGCGAACGCGGCCTCGGCGGCCACGACCCAGGCTCACCAACGATCCAGCACCTGCTTCGTCGCCCCCAGCGCCCGCACCGTCGCCCCGTACAACTCCTGGTCATCCGCGCCCGCATCAGACTCGGGCGCGAGACGGGAAACAACCGCGGTCCGACTCGGCCTCCGCCTCGCCAGGCGGCGGCACATCCATTCGATGTTCGTCGACGAAAGCTGTTACCCGGGCAATTTCGCCCGATCGGCAGTATGGTTCAGCGCTCGCCGGGGCCGCAGCATCCGCACTCCGCCGATTCCCGCACCGATCCTTTCGGGTCCGCTTCGTCAGAGACAAGTCGAAGATTCGGGCCGGACCGGCTCGCCGCCTTCCGCTCGGCACGCTCACGGGCACGACGTTGCTGACGAGACTCGATCATCTATCGATCGTGCCACAGCAGTTATTGGAAATGGTAGTCGCTTCCATCTAATGGCGGCGACAGACCGGCCACCCCCATCCGGAAAGGACTGCCCATGCTTGCCCTCGACCAGTTCGCCCGACCTCTTGCGCTGTTGACGGCGGGGACCCTGACGACCGGCATCGACGCGCTCATCGACCTGCCGCGACGGCAACTCGGGTTGGCGGGCGGCACACCGATGTGGTGCGTTGCCGGAATTCTGGCTGCCGCCGTCGCGGCGGTGAGCGTTGCGGCCCTGTCCGGGGCGGACTCGTCCGATTCGGCCCGCGGATCGGTCATGATCGCGGTGTTCGGGTCTCTGATCGCGGTTGCCGCCGTGATCCTGCTCGCGCTGTACGAATTCCGGCCCGGCCCACGGCAATCACGAACCGGAACTCGACAGCGTGTAGTGCGGACCCGGTGATGCCGACGCGCAGGAACCGCCCCGCGCAAACGAGAACAGATGACCATCACTGCCGACCCCGAACGATCTTGTCGACCACCACTCGCACGACCTGTCAAGCGGTACGGCAAGAACGAAACAGTCCACAGTTCACAGTTCGGGAGTGGTCCTGCAAGACGGACTGCGGTCTTCCGCGGCGCCTTGTCTTCGAACGGCAGCGACCGGACGATAGCTCGCCTACGCAATGTCGAACTGCGGGTTGGGCTGGCGGTGCGATCCTTCGTCCGTGTGCGGCGGCTGCAGTTCGAACAGCGCGGGGCGCCAGCCGCGGCACAATATCGGCGAACAGCGCCCGCCGCACCTCATGGCGAAAACCGGATCGAGGGTCTCGACGCTCATCGCGCGCCCTGCATGTCATGCGCCGAGTCAACCTCTCCGGAACCGCTCATGCGCATGGGCTAATGGTTAGTCAGTTGCCACCCTTGTGCATTGTGCAGGTGGTGCCAGAAGCGCGCGTAGGTGCCGCCCTCGGTCAGGAGCTGGTCGTGAGTGCCCTGAGTCACCACCCTTCCGTCGTCATCGAGTTGGATGATGCGGTCGGCTCGGGCGATGGTGTCGAGCCGGTGGGCGATGACGAGGATCGTCGCCTGCTCACGCAATGTCTCGATCGCCGCGACCACGTGGGCCTCGTTCTCCACGTCGAGGGCGGAGGTCGCCTCGTCGAGCAGGACGATGGGCGCCTTCTTGAGCAGTGCCCGCGCGATCGCCACCCGCTGGCGTTCGCCGCCGGACAGCGCTCGGCCGCCCTCACCGACCCGGGATTCCCAGCCGTCGGGCAGCCGGTCGGCGATTTCGGTGACACCGGCGAGGTCTGCGGCCTGCCGGATCTCCTCGTCGGTGGCGCCTTCGCGGCCCACCGCAATGTTGGCCGCGAGGGTGTCGTCGAACAGGTAGACGTCCTGGAAGACCATCGACAGCTGGGCCATCAACTGCTCGCCGGTCTGTTCGGTGACCGCGGCCCCGCCGACCAGAACCCTTCCCTCGTCGACGTCGTAGAACCTGCTGATGACGCGCGCGATGGTCGTTTTCCCGCTACCCGAGGGACCGACCAGCGCGACCATGGACCGCGCGGGCACCGTTAGCGACACCTCCCGCAGGACCGGTTCGGCTGTGGGAGCGTAGCGGAAGGTGACGCCGTCCAGCTCGACGGTGCCGGGCGCGGTCAGCGTGGCGGGGGTGGCCGGTTCCGCGAGCGGTTGAGCGGTGAGCACCTCGTCCAGCGCGTCGAGCAGCGGACGGCGCGACTCCAATGCCACCGCGCTCTCGGTGATGGCCGACACCGTCGAGGAGAATCGCAGTGCCAAGCCGATGAAGGCCAGTGCGGGAATCGGTTCCAGCGTGCCGGTGACCGCCAAGGATCCGGTCACACTGATCAGGGCAACGACCACACCTTGGGTGACCATGCCGCTGAGCAGCATGCCCGCGGACTCGAGCCAGAGACCACGCCGCTTGGTGGAATAGGCGTTCTCCAGTGCCTGCGCCAGCGGGTCGAAGTCGTCGCTGCGTCCGCAGGAGCGCAGCGCCCCCTGGCACTGGGCGTACTCCACGATCCGATCGGCCAGCACAACCTCCTCCGGCTCGTGGATCGTTCTGCCTTTGCGCATGAGTCCGGTCGAGAGCAACGTGATCACGGCGAAAACCGGCACTGCCGCGGTGAGGATCAGGCCGAGCAGCGGGTTCCAGAACCAGGCGGCGACGAGGATCACCAAGACCGCGGCACTGCGTGCGACCAACGGGCCGAACATGTGCGCGAAGATCTCCCCCGCCGACATCAGCTCCGTGGAGACCATCCGAGACAGTTTTCCGGCCAGCGGCCGGGCGAACCAGCCCAGTGGTTGCTTCGCCACCTGGTCGCCCATCAACCGGTGGATACTACGCAGAAAGTCGAGCGCGACGCTGTAATTCTTCCTGCTCTGCGCATAGTTCACGGCGAAACTGGCCACCGACAACCCGGCCAGCAACCACAGCCACCCCGCCAGGCCCATTCCCCACACCGGGGCATCCTCGGCGAGTGAGCTGATGGTCGGCAGCAGCGCGGCCAGCGCCAGACCTTCGACCAGTCCTGCCGCGACACTGATGGCGATCGCGGGTTTCATCGCCTCCGGATGCGAGACCATCCGGCCCATCCGCGGCACGATATCGATCAAGGGAAGGCTCATCGCCGGTCTCCTTCGGTGGCGCCGGCCGTGACGGCATCGTTCGCGTGCCGCTCGGCCCCCGTGGATTCCCACAGCCGCGCGTATCCGGGTTCGGTGAGCAGTTCGTCGTGTGTTCCGGTCGCGGTGATTCGCCCGGAGTCGATGAGGATGATCTGGTCGACGCCTTTGATGACCTCGGGCCGGTGCGCGATGAGCAGAATGGTCCGCCCGCGGGCGAGTTCGGACAGGGCCTGCTGGATCTCGTGCTGGGACTCCGGGTCGGTCAGCGCGGTGGCCTCGTCCAGAACGAGGACGGGCGCGTCGACGAGAAGCGCCCTGGCGATCGAAATTCGCTGGGCCTGCCCACCCGACAGCCCGGTGTCCTTCCCGTAGACGGTGTCGAAACCTTGTGGGAGCGACTCGATCTCATCGAGAACCTGGGCGGCGCGAGCGGCCTGCCGGATCTGCTCGTCGGTGGCGTCGACACGGCCCAAGGCGATGTTGTCCCGGAGGCTGATCCCCAGCAGTTGCGGATCCTGCAGGACGAATCCCACGTGCGAGTAGAGATTCGCGATCTTCGCCACCGGCACTCCGCCGATGCTGATGGTGCCCGAACGCGGGTCGTCGAACCGGGCCAGAAGAGTAGCGATCGTCGACTTACCCGACCCGGAGGGTCCGACCAGCGCGGTCACCGTGCCCTCGCGGAGCGTGAAACTCACCTCCTCGACGGCGAGTACGGAATCCTCACCGGACCCATAGGAGTAGCTGACGTGGTCGAAGGTGACCTCATGGGACTCCGGTTCCACAATGTCTTCCTCGCCCTGGTCCGACAGCACCGGGGTTTCCAAGAGGTCGGCAAGCCGCAGGGCCGCACCACCGGCGAGTTGCCTGGCCCACATGGAGTTCATCAACACCTCGATCGCGTACGGGATCAGCAAGGCGATCAGCGCTGTCGCGAGCACATCGGCCGTGGATACCGAACCACGATGCACCAACCAGGAACCGACACCGATATTGATCAACAACACCAGCGGAACCGCGAGAAATGATGTTCCGAGTGCGGAGACCCGGATCAGCGGTTTCACCCAGGCGAGATAGAAATCGTAGAAGTCGTCGGCGGCCTCCTGATAACTCCGGTGCGCCCGCCCCACCCGGCCGAACGCCTTGACCACCGAAATTCCGGTGACGAATTCGACCATCCTGGCCGATACCGTTGACAGCCGCCGATCCATCTCCACGGTCTTCTCCCCCATACCGACCATCGCCAACGACATCGCCGCCACATACAGCGGCAGCGTCGCGATCGCCAAAAGCCCCAATCTCCAGTCGATCACGAATGCGTACACCATCAGCGCCAGCGGCATCACCACCGCATTGGTGCCATCGACCGGCTGATGCGCGATCAGCTGATGAACCGTCCCGATCTCGTCCTGCAACGCCTTGCGCACCCGACCGGAATTCGTGGAGGTGAACCACGCCAACGGAACCCGGGAAAACCGCCGCACCATCCGCAGCCGGATCAGATGCCCCAACCGGGCATCGGCCATATGAGTGACGAACAACGCGACGAAATAGATCAGCAGCCGCAGCGAGAACGCGCCGATCAGAATGAACAGCCAGCGACGCACTTCGTCGCCATCGACATCCACGCCCCCTGCGTGGGCGTCGAGCAGCAACTCACCGATACGCACCAGCGCGATATACGGAACCACAGCGAGCGCCCCGGAGACCACCGCGAGAAGCCTGCCCGCGGTCAACTGCGCCGAGACCGGTTTCATCAAACCCTCGAGCGCCCGCGCACCGGCCTTCTGCTGTTTCTTCTTGTCCTCCTTCTCGGTGTCGTCGGTGTCCCGCGGCGGAGCCGAGCGGGTCTCGGATGCGGCGACCGAGGGAGACGCTGTAGTCATGACACTCCTGGATCAGACATCCCGGCGTCTTTCACGCCGGAGCCGGCAGAACAGGTTGAAGTACTTGGTAATGAATATCGTTCACACTATGCCCATCAGGCACGCGATGACATGCCCTAGTCGGTGAGATCGGGCACCGGTGTTGCGGTGGGTGCCGTCGTGGTATCGGCAGGCGCTGCCTTGCGGCTGGGAAGGATCACCGCGGCGGCCGCGGAGCCGATGGCCAACAGCCCTGCGGCGATGGTGAGTGCGGTGGTGTAGCCGTGTGCGAGATCGGCCGGTGCGTACGAATCGCCGATGATGCCGCCGGCGATCGTCACCAGTACCGCGAGCCCGAGCGACCCGCCGAGTTGCCGTGAACTGTTGAGGATTCCGGACGCCAGGCCCGCTTGTTCGGCCGCTACGCCGGAGACGGCGGCGACGCCCATGGCCACCATCGCCGCACCGATGCCGACGCTGCAGACCAGCGAGGGGCCGAGCACGGCGGTGAGGAACCCGCTCGACTCCGTCGCCCGCCCGAACCACACCAGTCCAAGCGCCCCCAGCAGTCCGCCCGCGACCATCACCTGCCGTGCCCCGGCTCGGCCGATCGCGCCCTGCGCCACCCGGAGGCCGACGACCACTCCCACGCAGAACGGCAGGAACGCCAACCCCGTGGCGGTCGAACTGTAGCCGAGCACTCGCTGGAGGAACTGCGAGACGAAGTAGAAACTGGCGATCTGCCCGGACACCAGCATGAATCCGAAAACGGTCGCGCCGATCAGGGACCGCCGCCGCAGGAAGCCGAGCGGAACCAGCGGATCGGCCGCGCGCAGTTCGGCCCATACGAACACGGCGAGCGCCACGATCCCGCCCGCGAACCAGCCGAGCACCGTCGGCGAACCCCACGAATGATGCTCGGTGGAGATCACCGCCGCGACCAACGCTGTCATCCCGAACGTGACCGACACCGCGCCGAGCACGTCGGCCGGTCCACGTCGCGTCACCGTCACATCACGCACTCCCCGGACAACGGTGGCGATCGCGGCGGCGACGAACACCAGATTCACCCACATCACCCATCGCCAGCTGAGGTGGTCGGTCAGCAGGCCGCTCATGACGACACCGAACGCCCCGCCCGCAGCACCGGCACCTCCCCAGACGGCCATCGCTTTCGAGCGGGCGGGCCCCTCCGGGAATTCCGAGGTCACCAACGCCAGCGACATCGGCGACAGCACCGCCGCCGCGATGCCCTGTACCGCCCTGGCCGCGAGCAGCTCCCAACCCTGCTGCGCGGCGCCGCCCCATGCACTCGCTACCGCGAATACGACAAGACCCGCGAGCAGCAATCGGCGTCGACCGGTCAGGTCCGCCAGCCTGCCCCCGAGCAGCATCAGGCCCGCGTAGGGCAGCAGGAACGCGTTGATCACCCAGCTCAGCGCCGAGGGACTGAAATCCAGAGCGGCATCGATATCCGGCAACGCGACGTTGACGATCGATAGATCCAGGGACACCAGGAACATCACGAGGAAGACGACCGCGAGGACCGCCTTCGGATGCTCGGATTCGCGCGCGGGCACAGCGACCTCCAATGATTTACGAACGCGTGTTTTAATATAGTTAGCACACCCTAAACCGCCTGTCGAGAGCTTCGGTACGAAGAAGGAAATCCCTTGTCACTCAACGCAGCCCGAAAGCGTGGCCGCCCGATCAAGGTCGGCCGCGACACAGTCGTTGCCGCTACGACGCAGCTACTCGCCACCGAAGGTGTCGAGGGTTTCAGCATGCGGCGACTCGCTTGTGAGCTCGGCGTCAGCACCGCCGCGATCTATCACCACTTCCCCACCAAGAACGCGCTGTTCTTCGCAGTCCTGAGCGCTCGCGCCGACGAGCTGGACCGGCCGTCGCTGCCCGACGATCCACGCGACCGCCTGGTCACGATCGTGGTCTACCTCATCGACACCCTCCACCAGCTGCCGTGGGTGCTCGACATCCTCGTCACCGGTGAAACATTCGGCCGCGCTGCGATGTGGATTCTCGACGAATTCGTCCGTGCGGCAAATGAACTCGGCGCCAGTGACGACGAGGCGGTGTACATGTACACCGTGATGTGGCGGTTCGCCCTCGGCGAGCTCATGACCCGCCGCGCCGCAGATCAACGCGAACAGGCCACTGCCGCCGGTAACCCACCACCGCACTGGACCGACGCCGCCACCCCGGAAGCCCTCGCCGAATTCCCCGCCGTTGTCCGGCTTCTCCCGCGCTGGTTGCACAACACCGCGCGGTACGACACCGCCACCGCCGCACGGCACATGATCAACGGTCTGCTGCCCGAGACGAAGCCCTGAGGCGTTGCGGTGTCACGTGAATCGCATCATCGGCCGTCGTATCGGCCCTCAGCAGCGTCAGCAGCGGTGCGGTGAGAGCCGTGGTGACGAGGGCCATCACGACCAGTAGCGAATACAGTTGCGGTCCGATGATTCCGGCGGACAGTCCGACATCCAGCAGGATCAGCTCCGTCAGCCCCCGGGTGTTCATCAGCACGGCGAGTACCGAGGCCGAATGCTTCTCGCTTCCCGTCACACGAGCGGACAGGTAAGCGCCGCCCAACTTTCCGGCCACCGCGGCGACGATCACCACCACGAGTTCGGCGACGCCCGCACGATCGGTGGCGGAGAGGTCGACTCGAAGACCGGCGACAACAAAGAAGCAGGGCATCAGCAGCATGCCGAGCGGCCGGACCGCCGCCTGGACCTTTTCTCTGGCAGCCCGCGGAAACGCTGCCCCGAACAAGAAGGCGCCGAAGATCAGATGCAGCCCTGCCCATTCGGTCGCCGCGCCCCACAACAGGGCGCCGCAGATCGCGATCAGGGTGAGAGTCGAATCGGCAGCGGCGGCGGCCCGGCCGAGGATGGGGCGCACCACCCACCAGGTCCCGACAGCGATCGGAAGCAGCAGCAACAGCCGCCAGATGTGGTCGGCACCGGTGCGGGTGGAGCCGACGATACCCGCGAGCACAACCCACGCGAGGACGTCGCCGACCGCCGCACAGCCGAGCGCCAGCTGCCCGACCGGTGTGGCGAACATCTTCCGGTCGTGCAGGATCCGGGCCAGCACCGGAAAGGCGGTCACCGCCAGCGAACAACCGATGAACAGCATGAAACCGATCCGGCCGCCGGTGTGATGACGAGACAGGATCGTCAGCGCCACAACGCATCCCAGCACGAACGGGGTGAGATAGGCCGACAGCGACACAAGCGGTACGGCGCTGCGTTTTCGGGTGAGCCTGCCGAGGTCGGTTTCCATTCCCGCGACGAACATGAACAGCGCGATGCCGATGTTGGCGAGAGCGGTGAGTGCCGGTCGTGTATCCGTGGGGAAGATGATGTTCGACAGATGTGAGCCGAGTATGGTCGGACCGGCGAGGACACCCGCGGCGATCTCGCCGACCACTGGTGGCTGCCCTACCCGTTCCGCCAACCAGCCCAATATCCGCGCGGCGACCAGGACGAGGGCAAGATCTATCAGGAGCATACTGATGACATGGCTGGACATCGACGGCCCTCCTAACTCTTGCGTGTGAGAACCGCTGTATCGGGCGCGATTCGGAGACACCGCATATTCGATCGCTCGGCTTCGCCACGGAGATCCGGCAATCCGTACTCGGCCCACGGCATCGGCACCTCGACCTCACGTATCACACTGTGGTCGTGCAGGACTCGATAGGTCAGCGTCCACATGGTCGTGCTCTCGGAGCCTGTGCCGCGGCTCCACACCTCGTAGATGTGGTCTCCGACCGGTGTCCGTGCGATCCGCAGTGGTGCGCGGCTCGGCGGTGCGGTCTCGTCCATCAGTTCCACGACCACCGGTGCCTCCGGCGGCAGCCGCTCGGCGAGATCGGCCAGCAGCCGCGTTCGTTGCGGCGGCTCGAGGTGACCGAGCACCCCGTAGACCACCGCACCGCCGATGCGCTGCGGCAGGGTGAACTCGTCGGCTGTGGCCGCGGCTATGGTGACCCGGTCGGCGAGACCGCGCAGGGCTACCCGTGCGGATAACGCGATGCGCATGCACGGGGACGGCTCGACGGCAACGATCGCGGCACCGGGTAACGCATCGGCGATCACTTCGGTGGAGCATCCGGTGCCGGCACCGATATCGATGATCGGGCCGAGATCGGTTCGGGCCGTGTGTAGAGCGGCGGCGAGGATCGGCCCTTTGCGCGCCCACAGCGGCCGCGCCACCAGGTCGTAGAATTCCGCGGCGTCGGCGTAGATGTCGGTCATCGGGCGGCGTATTCGACCAACCACACCGGGCTCGCGCCCGGCAGCTGGCGTGCCGACAGTCGTCGCAGTCCGGCAGTTGCCGCGCAGTCGTCGAGTTGGGCGGGGGTTCGTTCGCGACCGCCGAACAGCACCAGCAGGCGCAGGTCCATCGCGGTCGCGACCTCGGGGCGCGTCCCGCTGTCGAGGTTCTCCACGACGACGACCCGGCCCTGCGATCCGGCGGCCTCCGCGCATCGCGCCAGAATCCGCTCGGCATCGACGTCCGGCCAATCGTGGAGCACCCAAGTCAGCAGATAGACGTCGGCACCGGCGGGAAGCGGTTGGAAGAAGTCGCCCGCGACGGCGGTGCAGCGGGACGCGAGCCCCGCGGCTGCGAACGACTCCCCGGCCGCGCGCGCGGCGTCGGGCAAATCGACCACGGTGCCCGACAGTTGCGGATGCGCGAGGGCGAGGGCTTGCAGCACGGTTCCCGATCCGCCACCGACGTCGACCACGGTGCGCACCTCATTCCAGCCGTAGCCCTCGACCAGGCTGGGGACGGCGAACCGGGTGTGCTTGCCCATCAGTTCGTTGTAGGAATCGTCGGTGTCCTCCCACAGCGAGCGGCCGTGCACGACGGGATAGCCGGGGTTTCCGGTGCGCACCACCTCCAGCAACGCCGTGAACGCGCGGTCCATGCGCCCGCCCGCACCCTCGAGATCGAACCAGTCCCGCATGGCCAATGGGTGGTCCGAGCGCAGCAACTCCGCCGACTCGGTCAGCCCGAAGCGCCCGGGTTCGGATTCGGTGAACACATCCCGGCAGGCGAGGTAGCGCAGCAGCCGGTGCAGGGCGTCGGTGTCGGCGCCGGATTTCGCGGCGAGATCCGGCACCGTGCGGATACCGGCGGCGATGAGGTCGGCGATCCGCAGGGTGGCGGCCACACGGATGGCCCACGGCGTAGCCAGATCGGCGCGAGACATCAGGGACTGTGGTGTCAGGGACATGGCGATCTCCGTACCGGTAGCGTTGCGGGACCCCGGCTCATCAGGTCGCCGGTCGGTCGATAGGTGGTGCCCTCGGCCAACCGCAACTCGGGTGCGCGGTCGGCGAGAACCTCGACATAGATGCCTGCCTGCAGCCTGGTGAACGCGGCGCCGAGGCAGGCGTGCGGACCGGCGCCGAAACTCAGATGCGCGGCGGACGCGGGGCGGTCCAGCCGGAACTCGCTGGGGTCGGGCCAGCGTGCCCGATCCCGGTTGGCCGCGGCGGTGAGCACGAAGACTCGCTCCCCCGCCGCGATCGGCACACCGTCCACCGCGCACGGCCGGATCGCGGTGCGCATACTCCACAGCGCGGGCGGTTCGTGCCGCAGGGATTCCTCGACCGCGGCGGCGACGCGATCCGCAGGAAGCGGCCACATCTGCGTTATCAGCAGACGATGCAGCAGATTTCCCAGCAGGTGGGTGACGTTGCGCACCCCGGCGACGACGAGGAAATGCACGAGCATGCGCTTGTCGGGAACCGGCAGCTCCGGGAATCTGCGCAACGTCACGGCGTCGATCACCTCGCAGAATTCCCGCCAGCCCGGCGAGGTCTCGTAGCCGACCAAGGTGGCGAACCGCGACACCCACAGCCGGATCAACTCCGCCGGTAACTCCAGGAACTCCGCGAGCGCCAAGGCGGGCAGCGGTTCGGCGAAGTCGGACACCAGATCCCGCAACCCGTTGATGTGAGCGTGGGCATGGGCGCGCAACGCCGGTTCGAGACCGGCCAAGGCGCGGGGAGCGAACTGTGCCTGGATGAGGCTGCGGATCCGGGTGTGGTCGGGCGGATCGAGCTGCGACAGCGCCGGGGTCTTCTCCGATTCGTTCTCCGCCGCAGTGTTGTTGGCACGGCTGGAGAAGGTGGCCGTGTCGCGCAGCACGGCCCGCGCACCGGCATCGGAGGAGACGACACGAAACCCCGGCATCGGTGTGGTCACCGCCGCAATATCGTGCAATCGCGGATACGGGTCGCGGATATGACCGGGGTCGAGCGGATTGAACGGGGGGTCTGCGGTGGGCATGTCGTACTCGCTCAGCACAATTCCTCGACGCCGATCGGCGAGGCGGGCGTCCGCCGCACCGGTTGCGGATAGCCGAGCCGCCGGGTCAGCTCCGACCACAGCCGCGACAGCGTCAGGTGGTACTGGCCCGCGGTGAACGGATCGGCGCCGTCGGCGATCGCCTGCCGCATAGCAAACAGCGAGTGCCGCACGCCCTCCGGCCACACGGAGTCGAACACCTCCCGCACGCCGGGCGCACTGGACGGTCCCAGACACGACACTGTGGGCGAATCGCCGACACCGTCGAGGGAGAAGGTGCCGTTCTCCTTGGGGACGTACACCGCCGGTTTCCACAGCACGGGACCGTGTGTGCCCGCCAGTTCGAGTGTGCCTGCCTCGGTGACGAGTGCGATGTGGTGTTGCAGGTGTGTCGGGTGGTCCAGATCGTCGGGTACGAACTGGTTGTTCACCCGCACGGTGACCGGCACCCCTGAGATCACCGCGTCGATGCTGCGTTCGGTGAATTCGGCCCGGGCCAGGCCGCGCAGCCGCGGCGAAACATCGAGCGGATCGCCGAGTGCCCACGGGCTCAGACCGCCGAGGGCCTGCCCGACGATGTCGAGCATGTCGTAGGAAACCTGTACCGCGCAGGCGGCGTGCACGGATACGGCGGGCTGGCGCTGCAACAGCCGGTGCGCCGCCACCAAGAACCGGCGGACCGGTTCGAGGTGGACGTAGAAGGTGTTGACACCGAAGCCGACACCGCGGCGAGCGGCGACCCGCAGACAGTCGGCCAATTCGTCCTCGCGCACCGGATGTTCCAGCAGCACTGGAATATCGCGCGACATCAGGGTCTTCGCCAGTTCCGCTCCTGGCCCCCCGCCGACGCCGCTGGGCACCACGACACACGCGAGGTCGATGCCGCCGGGCACCTGGTCTGGCGAGGTGAACAGCGGAACCCCGTAATGCTGGGCACTAATGCGGGAGCGTTCGCTGCCGCGCGCGAGGATCCCGGCGAGGGCGAACGGGGATTCGTGCACGGCACGCAGGTAGATCCGGCCGAAACCGGTCCCGCAGACGAGAACTTTCACAGACTTCCTTCCTCGCCGAACAGTTGCGGTACGACCCGGACCGGATCGAGAACGTCGTCGGCGGAATGTGTTCCGGCGGGTATTTCGCCGACGAGCACTGCTCGAGCGCAGTGGATCGCGGTCGCGGCGGTGAGGTCCGGACCGGTCCGCAGCCGCATCTGGCGCACGGTGCCGCCCGTCCCCGTCAACTCGGCGTCGATCGACAGATACTGGGCACGTCCGGCGGTATCGGCCCGTGAAGCGGCGATGAGCTGTTCGGCTGTCGGTGTGCCCGAACTCAGCAGCCGCCGCACGCACTCCCCGTCGAACCGCGTGGTCCATTCCGAATCACGCAGTCCAAGGGCGTGATTCACGCGGGTCGCCTGTGCATGCCAGCCGTCCGGGGTGTCGAGGAAGTCCCGCGCCGACGCCGGTGTGAAGCGGTAGAGTCCCCCGGCGGTCACCGACAGCCGGGCCGGTTCCTCGTCCAGCTGTGTGGCCAGCAGCCGGGGCAATAGGCCGATCGCGCCCGGCATCGCGCCGGCGTCGTAGACAGCGACGTGCTCACCACCCGACCGTCGACCACTGGCCGGACGTGCGCTCGGATCGACGTAATGTGCTCCGCCGCTGTGGATTTCGGATGCCACCTGAACGCCGGTGCAATTGATCACGACCTGGCATCCGGTGCACCAGGCCCGCAAGTCGGCGAAGTCCGCGCGGTATCCCGGCCGCGGGCGGTCGCCGGACAGCATGGCCAGGACGGCCGATCCGACCGCACCGCCCGCACCCAGGACCCCGATCACGGGTTGATCGCTCACGGTGCCCCCTCGCTGACGCTCGGTACCACCGTGCGCGACGCGCACTGGCTCGCAAGCTCGCTCACAGCGCCGCAGTAATGTCGTGGGACAGACAGGTGAAGTGGTTGCCGGGGATGTCGACGACCTCGAGCCTGCCCAGACACCGCGCAGACCAGTATTCGGTGAGATCGGTCGACATCCCGGAGATCAGTCGCATGCCCTCGCGCGGGCGCAGCAGGGTGATGTCGCCGGCGTACGGCTGCGGCCGGTGTCTGCCCGCGGCGTGGAAGCTGTGGCTGAAGACCTCGAACCGCTCGGTGTCGGTGGTGATCCTTGCGACGCGTTCGGCGGCGGACAATTCGGCGAGGGAACCGAAATCCAGTGATCCTGCGGGGATCCGGCCCGGGGTTTCGGCGAGTACGGCGCTCAGCGTGGCACCCAGCTCCCGAGTGTCTCCGGGGTATCCGAACACGGTGGGATCCGCACCAAGCGCCTGCGCGAACGTGCCTTCGATCACCATCGGCTCCTCCACTTCGAATTCCAGTGGGTAGCTGCTGATCACGGTCAGACCGGCGACCGTGCCGCCGCGTTCGGTGAAGGTGCGCGCCACCTCGGTGGCCAGCAGTCCGCCAAGGCAGTACCCGACGAATCGAACCGTGGTGTGCCCGGCGGCGAGCAGCGCCTCGGCGTAATCGCCGGCCAGCCGCTCGAACAGCACCTCGTCGGGGATAGCGGTGAACTCCCGCGCCTGAGGCACCACTAGTCCGAGAACCCGCCGCGAACCGGACAATCGCGCGGCCAAGCGCTGATACGGTGCCATCGTGCCCATACCCTCGTGAACCAGGACGATGACCGGATTCGGATCACTGGGCGGGCCGCCGAGATCGACCAGCGGCGACCCTGCGGCCGCCGATTCCGACTCGGCACCGTCACGCAGGAAGTCCGCCAGCTGGGCCACCGTCGGTTGATGCAGCAGTTGCCGCAGAATGCTGTCGAAGTACAACGCGTGCGCGCGGCTGATCTCCCGCTGCACTTGTCCGGCTATCTGGCTGAGCAGCACCGAATCCGCGCCGAGGCCGAAGAGATTGGCCGAGCGAGGAATATGTCTGCGGCGCAACAGCTCCGCGGTGATCTCGATCAGCTGCCGTTCGAGGTCGTCGCGCGGCAGGTCGTCCTCGGCGCTCGTCCGATCGGATTCGGTGATCAGGGTCGCCGCCAGATCGGTGAGTGCACGTCGATCCACCTTGCCGTTGCCGGTCAACGGCAACGCCGACACGGTGTGGACGATTTGCGGAACCATATAGTCCGGGAGCGCGGTACGCAGATGGTCCGTCACCGACGGCCCGGCGATGAACACGTGCTGTCCGAGCGGTTCGAGGGGATGACCGGGCTCGGGTAGACAGGTGACCTCGCCGAACGGTTCGAGTTCGGCCAGCCACTCCTCGCGGGTCAGGAATGTCCGGCCGGTTTCGGCGCGCCGGTCCTCCGGGGCGGTCATCATGAACGCCTGCGAGGCCATGACCTCGTAGTGCTCGCGGGTGGGTTCGGTGATCACGAGCGTGCCGCCGGGTGCGAGCAATTCCCGCAGCCACGCCATCGTCCGGGTGGTGTTGCGGGCGTTGTTGAGCACCCCGGCGCACAGGATGAGATCGAACGACCCGGGTATCAGATGCTGTTCTACCGGTGGCTGGTCGATGTCGTAGACGGCGAATGTCAACCCGGGGAACCGGGTACGCCCGTGATCGAGCAGGAACGGCGACACATCGGTGTAGAGGTAGTTCGCGGACCCGATATCCGGACCGGCGGCGAGGACTTCGGCGGTGGTCGCGCCGACACCGGCCCCGACTTCGAGGATCCGCGCGGGACGGCACTGGCGCACTGCCTCGGCGGCGATCCGGTTCATATAGCGAGTCATGATGTTCGTGCGGTAGGCGGCCTCGGCCACTTCCATGCCGCCGCCGGGGAACATCAACCCGACCGGGTCCACTTCGCCGCGCAGCACCCCCGCCATGGCCGCGGCGCTGCCGGAAAGGTAGTCGATCAACCGTGCGTCGCTGAGTTCGGGTATTGCCAGCGTGCGGACCCTGGCCCATGCAGCATCGAAATCCGTGGTGGGGGCCGGGTTGTCGGCCAGCACCCGCTGCCACCGCTGATACAGCCCGCGATGGCGGGCGGCGACCTCGTGCTCGGCGACGGCGTGCATCGCCGCGTGAGCCGCGGTCAGTACCGCCGCGTCCAGGGCGTCGGCGAAGACGCGCACCCGATCGGCGTCGGCAGGTACCGAGTCACCGGCGTGTCGCAGCCGCGATTCGGCGAATGCCACGAGTCGCCGGTCGGTGCCCGCGCCGTGCACGACGACGGCCCCCGCCGCGACATCTGGATGTCCGGCCATCGCGGCTTCGATCTCCGCTGGTTCGATCCGGTGCCCACGCACCTTGACCTGATCATCGGCGCGACCGAGGAATTCGATATCGCCGTCGGGGAGATAGCGGCCGAGGTCCCCTGTCCGATACCAGCCGCCGACGAACTTCTGGGCCGTCAGATCGGGATCGCCGCGATAGCCGAGTGCGACACCGGCTCCGCCGATCCACAGCTCCCCCGCGACCCAGTCCGGACAGTCGTGCCCTAGCGCGTCGACGATCCGGAATCGCTGATTGGCCAGCGGCTTGCCGTAGCGCACACTGGCCGCATCCGGTGCCAGCTCACCGATCTCATGGCTGATCGACCAGATGGCCGCCTCGGTCGCGCCGCCGAGCGAGATCAGCCGCGCCTTCGGCAACCGCTGTCGGAGCTGCGCGGGCAAAGTGACCGGAATCCAGTCGCCCGATAGCAGCGCCACTCGCACCGACGGCGCATCGCCGGGCAAATAGTCGGCCAGCATCTGGGCTTGGGCAGGAACGGAATTCCAGATCGTGACCCCGTGACCGAGAACCAGCTCGGCCCAGTGTGACGGGTCGCCGCGCCGGTCCGGATCGGGCAGGATCAGACAGCCGCCGACACCCAGCACGCCGAAGATGTCGTACACCGACAGATCGAATCCGAGCTGGGCCAGACCAAGCACCCGGTCGTCGGCGCCGACATCGAATCGGGTGTTGATGTCTTCGATGGTGTTGCGCGCGGCGGCATGGCTGATCATCACACCCTTGGGGGTGCCGGTGGATCCGGATGTATAGATCACGTAGGCGATCGCGTCGGGGCCGATCAGCGACGACGGGCGATCCACCACGGCGTCCGGCGACGGCGCCGGGATGTCGGTGAGGACGTGGTCGACACCGTCGAGCATCGCGGCGCGGCGCGGTCCGGGCTGGGTGGTGTCGACCGGGACGTAGGCGCAGCCCGCCAGCAGGACACCGAGCACCGCGGCGATCTGGTCGATTCCCTTCTCCAGGGTGACCGCCACCAGATCACCGGGTTCGGTGTCCAGGGTGCGGGCGACCGCGGTGGCACGGGCGAGCAGTTCGGCGTGGGTGACCACCCGTCCACCGGCGATCACGGCGGGTCGGTCACCGTAGCGAGCCGCAGCGGCCAGCCACGGTTCGTGCAGCAGCCCCGACGGCAACTCGGCCGTGGTGTCGTTCACCTGCCGACGAGTGCGCAGCTGCGACTCGGGCACTGGAATCGGCGGCTCGGCGTCGATCGGCCCGGTCAGCAGTGCGACGAATGCCTCGAAGGCGTCCTCGGCCAGCCCGTCGGGCAGCACTCCCTCGCGGACGTCCCAACTGACGAGCATGGAGTCGGCTTGTTCGACGGCCTGGCAGTCGATCCAGACCTGCGGGGTCTGGCTGATGCCGTAGCGGATATCGGCGCTGCCTCCGTTGAGCACGCCGGTGAACACGATCGGCATCAGCGTGCGCCGCCCGCGGCGACCGAGTTCACGCAGCAGCTCCACCCCGGAGTAGAGGCGGTGGTCCACGTCGCTCAACAGCTGTCCGCCGAGACTGTGTGCGCGCTCGGCCAGTGACTGCGGCTCGGTGAGATCGACTTCGAGCAGGTTCACCGAGGTGAAATCGCCCGCGAGCGCACACACCTGCTCGTGCAGGGCGAGACGGTTCTGCAGCGGCATGTTCAGCGTGAATCGCTTGCCGGTACTCCAGCGGCCGATGGTCTCGGCATAGGCCGCGAGCACCAGCGCCGACGTGGTGACCTGATGCGCGGCCGCCGTGGCGCGCAGCGTCGGTATCCGCCGCTGCAGGCGGCGGAATCGCGGCGGCGGGGTGCCCGCACCGGCCACCGGCAGCTCCGGCGGACCGGGCAGATCGTCGATACGGGCGAGCCAGTATTCGCGGTGCTCGGCGTACTCCGTGGTATCGGTCATCGCCCGCTGGGCCAGAACGTAGTCCCGAAAGGAGATGTCGATGTCGGCGAAAGTACCGCCCCGCAACAAGGTCAGCAGTTCCCCGATCACCAGTTGCACGCTGGAGAAGTCGGCGATGAGCAGATCGACCGAGACGTGCAGCAAGCGGCCGGGAGACAGGCACAGCGTATGCAGTGGCCATCGGGCCGGGTCGTATTGCGCGTGGCTCAGCTCCGCGCGGACCTGTTCGGCCGACTCACCGATCCGGATGGCGAATTCGGGCACCTCGGACAGCACCCGCTGGGTCCCGGTCGCCGGATCGATGACCGCGCGCAACATGTCGTGGCGTCCGATCAGTGTCTTCCATGCAGCTTCCACGGCCTCCGGCACGATGTCGCCCAGCCACACCTCGAGGTACCCGTGGCAGGGCACGCCGCCGTAGTCGAAGGCGTCGGTGCGCCCCAGCAGGTACGACGACTGGACATCGGTGAGCGGGAACGGCTCGTGCCGGTCCTGCGGACGCGGAATCAGGGTGTGTTCGGCGGACAGAAGTTCGATCACCGCGTCGCGGTGGCGTTTCAGCGCGCTCTTGTGCTCGTCGGTGAACACCGCGTGCGGGGCGCGGTAGCGCAGTACGCCGTTCTCGGTCCAGAGCTCGATTCCCAGCGCACGCAGGGCTCGAACCAGCTCCGCGGGATCGGTGACGTCGACTGGGTTGGTTTGGGCAGGGCTGGTCACAGCTCCCCTTCCTCGAATTGCTGGTTGTCGATCGACCCTGCGAGGTCGGCGATGGTCGGCGCGCCGAACACCTCGCGCAGGGTTAGTCGGATGCTGTGTTCGCGACGCAGCCGCTCGGTGAGCCGGGTGACGACGAGGCTGTCGCAGCCGAGGGCGAAGAAGTTGTCGTCCCGGCCGACGCTGACGTCGAGCAGTTCTCCGAGCAGTTCGGCGAGCAGTCTTTCGGTGGGGCCTTCCGGTGGCGCAGCAGTGGGGGCCGGTTCGATATCGGCCAGCGCCCGTCGATCCACCTTTCCGTTGGCGGTCAGCGGCAGCGCCGCCATCGGCACGAGGGCATGTGGGACCGCGTAGGTGGGCAGCTGGCCGCGCAGGTGCTCGCGCAATGCTTCGATGTCGAGGGCGGTACCGGCGTCAGCGGGTACCACGAATCCGATCAACCGCCGCTGCGCGCGGGGGCCGGTGGCCACCGCGACGCTGTCGGCGACTCCCGGACACGCTGCCAGCGCCGATTCGATCTCGCCCAGTTCGATGCGGTGACCACGGATCTTGACCTGATGGTCGGTGCGGCCGAGGAACTCCAAGGTGCCGTCGCCCCAGAACCGGCCGCGGTCACCGGTCCGGTACCACCGCTGCCCCTCGCTGATGACGAATTTCTCTGCGGTGAGCCCTGGATCGCCCCGGTATCCGCGCGCCACGCCTGCCCCGCCGATCCAGAGTTCGCCGGGTACCCAATCGGGGCAGTCTCGGCCGTTCTCATCGACCACCCGGTACCGCTGCCCACGCAGCGCGAGGCCGTACGGGATCGAGGTCCACTGCGGCGGTACCTGCTCCACTTCGCACACGTTCGACCAGATCGCGGCCTCGGTGGCCCCGCCGAGAGCGAGGAACCGGCAGCCGGGAGCCGCGGTGTGCAGTCGATCCGGCAGATCGAGGCCCACCCAGTCACCGGAGACCATAACCACGCGCAGCGGCAGGGTTGCGGTCTCGTCCGCGTGCGCGGTCAGCAGCATGTCGAGCAGAGTCGGCACGGTGTTCCAGACGGTGACGCCGTGCTCGCCGACCAGGCATACCCACGCTGGGGCGTCGCGTCGCTGGTCCTCGTCGACGAGCACGATCGCGGCTCCGGCCGACAGCATTCCGAAGATGTCGTAGACCGACAGATCGAAGTCCAGCGCCGATACCGCCAGCACCCGGTCGGTCGAGTCCACATCGTAGCGCTCGTTGATATCGGTGACGGTGTTGTATGCCGCGGCGTGGGTGATCTCCACGCCTTTGGGAGCACCGGTGGAGCCGGAGGTGTAGATGACGTAGGCGAGCGAGTCGGGGCGCACCGGGACCGGCGCCGACAGGGGCGTGGGCGAGAGGTGGCGATCGAGATCGTCGATCACCGTGGACACCTCCGCCGCGGCGAGAATCCGCTCTCGCCGGGACTGCGGCTGGTCCACCCCGATCGGCAGGTACGCCGAACCCGCGGCGAGAACGCCGAGAACGGCGGCGATCTGATCGGGTCCTTTCGGCAGCGACACGGCGATGACCTCGCCTGCAGGCAGCGTCGCGGCGATACTGAGCGCCCGGTGCGCGAGTTCGCCGTAGGTGATCTCGCGACCGTCGTGGATCACCGCGACAGCGCCTGACGGCTGATCGAAGAATCCGCTGTGCAGCAGTCCGCTGCGGGCGCCCGCGGCGCCGACACCGCGCTGCGGCGACGTGATCTCGGGCAGCGTCCGCGCGCTACCATCGGCGACCGCCCCCACCAGATCCTCGAAGGCAGTGAACATCGCACTGACCACCCCCGGTTGGAACAGTTCCTCTACCGCGTCGAGCGCATACTCCAAACCCGCGTCGGATTCGTGGACCTGGAGATCGAGCCACACCTGCGGTGTCTGCGAAATCGCGAAGACTTTCGCGCCGAATGCGGAAGGGTCCAGTGTCAACCCGTCCTCGGCGACCCCGAGCGCGCTGGTGAACACGGCCGGGAAACCGACCTGTTCGCCGTGATGACGGGCCAGTTCACGCAGAATCCACATCGGTCCGGCATCACGATGATCCAGGTCCGCCCACATCCGCCGGTGCAGCTCTCGTGCGGCGTCGATAATCGTTGCGCCGCTGCGGAACTCGGTGAATAGCAGGGAGGTGAAGTCGCCGAGCACTCGGTTGATGTGTGGGTGGACGGCCCGGCGGTCGAACAGCGTGACGTTGACGGTGACGTCAGGGCGGCCGGACCACACGGCTAGGACCTCGCCGTAACAGGCCAGCAGCAGCACCGTCGGTGTGATGCCGTACTCGCGGGCCACCTCGCGCAGTCGCTGCCACCGTGCGGCCGGTAGCAGGCCCGAGCGGCGCATGAAGCGCGGCGTGCCGACCGATGCCGGGTCGAGCCGCAGCGGCGGGCTGGGGGCGGGCGGCAGTTCGGGGATGCGCTCGCGCCAGTACTGTCGCGCTTCGTCCTCGCGTTCCGGCCGTACCTGGGTCAGGTAGTCGCGGAAGGTGACATCGATCTGCGGCAGCGCCGCGTCGGGATCGTGATAGAGCAGATCCAGTTCGGAGAACAGGATCATCATGCTCAGCCCGTCGAGCAGTATGTTGTCCAGGCTGATGCCGATCCGGTTCCCGGGTCCCAGTCGCACGTCGAACAGGGGCCAGCTACTGGTGTCGAGAACCTGGTGCGACATCACCTCACGCACATCACGATCGGTGCGCCGCACCCGCCACTGCGGGAGCTCCTCGGCACGCAGCACCCGCTGGTTACCGTCTTCGTCGAATACCGCCCGCAACATGTCGTGCCGGGCGATCAGGTGGTGCCAGGCCTGTTCGAACCGGTCGATATCGATTCCTGGACAGTGGAATTCGCTGTAGTAGTGGGTGCCGACCCCACCCAGCGCGGCGCCCGCGCCCCGGCCGATCCAGTAGGCACGCTGAATCTCCGAGGCGGGGAAAGGGTCGTGGCGGCGGTCCGGGTCAGCGGTGATGGTCTGTGCGGGACCCGCGTCGCTATCGGACAGTTGCGCGGCGAACGCGGCGAGGGTGCGGTGGGCGTAGAGGTCGGCCAGTCGTGCGCCGGGGAAGTGTGCGATCATCCGGGTCGCCAGGAGCGAATCGCCGCCGAGTGCGAAGAAGTCGTGCTCGCATCCGATGTCGTGGACCCCGAGTACGTGTGACCATACGGAGGCGACATGGCGCTGCGCGTCGGTCCGAGGGGCGGTCACCGCGGGCGCGGGGCCGCGGTCGGCGAGCAGTTCGGTGAGTGCGCGGCGGTCCACTTTCCCATTGGCCGACAGCGGCATTCGTGGCAGCACCCGGATCCGGTCCGGCCGCATGTACTCGGGCAGGAAATCCGCAAGCGAACGAGACAGGTCCGCCACGTCGACCGGGACGCCGGTCCAGCGCGCCGAGACACTGAACAGGCTGCCGTGCGCGAGAGTACGCTCGACCGCGAAGCCGCCCGCGGCCAGCAGCTGCTGCCATCGCTGCGGTGACAGCATCGGATCACCGTGTGGGAAGCCGTTTTCGAGTACGGCCGCGGTGAGCAGACCCAGTGGCGGCAGGCTCGGCTGTTCGACCAGGAACAGCCGTCCGCCGGGACGGAGCAGATAGGCTGCGGCGGCCACGCCTGCGGCCGGATCACGATACGTGTGCAGCGTGGCGAAGCACACCACCAGATCGCATCGGCCATGCAGATCCGCGGTTATCTCGCCACCTAACGCAATCCGGCTGTGGCGCAAGGCTTCTCGCGACAGATCTGCGTCCGAACACAATGCCGCCACCAGCCGGTCGCCGGTGTGATCACCGAGTTCGGCCACGTGCACCGATCCCTGCGAGAGCACTAGGTGGCGCGCGACCGTCGTGAGATCGGCAAGTGCCGCCGACGATTCGGGCAGTGACCACAGCAACGAACGCGGAGCGAGAACCGGATCATCGAGCAGGACGAGCGGATCGCGGTCTCCGGACAGCACCGCGAGCAACGTATCGCACGGCAGCGGCGACGCGGCGGTGTCGAATCCGTCGGTCTCCGCCAGCCAGCGTTCCCACCGCTGCACGAGCGGGCCGAAACGCTCGCGGATGCAAGGCTTTTCCATCAGTAGTCGGGCGAGAGTGGCCCGCACGACCGGTATCTGGTCCTCGGGTGGCAGGCAGTCCGGGTCGTAGGTCGTCGCCTCGACCTTCGGGATCACGGGCGTGACGGCGGCAGCGAGCCGGTTTCCGGCCGCCACGGTCACTGCCGCGCCGACTGTCGGATGCGCGCTCAGCGCGGCATCGATCTCGCCGGGTTCGATCCGGTGTCCCCGGATCTTGATCTGGTGGTCGGCGCGCCCGAGGAATTCCAGGGTGCCGTCGGGCAGATAGCGGGCCAGATCGCCGGTGCGATACCAGCCGTCGGTGAACTTCTGCCTGGTGCGTTGCGGGTCACCGAGGTATCCGCTTGCCACGCCCGCGCCACCGATCCACAGCTCGCCCGGCACCCAGTCGGGCCGGTCGCGGCCGAGCGCGTCGACCACGCGGCAGCGCACATTGCTCAATGGTGTCCCGTAGGGGATCGAGGTCCACCACCGGTCGACCTCGTCCACGAGCTGGATCGTGGAATGGATGGCGGTTTCGGTGGTGCCGCCGAGGGCGGCGAAGACGCAATCCGGTGCAACGCGATGGAGCCGACCGGGCAGATCGGCGCCCACCCGATCGCCTCCGATCAGCACCACGCGCAATGGCAGTGGCGGGCAGCCGGTCAATAGCATGTCCAGGATCGCGGGCACGCAGTTCAGCACCGTCACCTCGTGGGTGACGGCCAGCTGGGCCCACGCGGCCGGGTCGCGACGTTCGTCTTCGCCGATGAGCACGATCGCACCGCCGACCGACAGCGGCGCGAAGATGTCGAACACCGACAGATCGAAGTCCAGCGCCGAAATGGCGAGCGCGCGGTCATGACTCGACAAGTGGAATCGCTCGATCAGATCGTCGATGGTATTGGCCGCGGCCGAATGGGTGATCTGCACGCCTTTCGGCTCCCCCGTGGATCCGGAGGTGTAGATGACGTACGCCAAGTCGGCGGCTTCGGGCAGCGAACCTGCCGCGGCGAGTATCCGCTCGCGCCGGTACTGCGGTTGGTCGGCGCCGACCGGCAAGTATGCCGACCCAGCGGCCAGAATGCCGAGCACATCGACGATCTGATCCGGTCCTTTGGGGCGGCGGACCGGAATGAGCTGACCCGCAGGCAGATCCGCCGCCACCGCCCGCGCTCGCCCTGCGAGCTCACCGTAGGTCAGACAACCATCGTCACCCCACAGCACTGCGGGTGCGTCCGGCTGCGCGTCGGCGAGGGCAAAGAAGCGATCGTGCAGAGTCCTTACGGCACGGGGCTTATCGGTCGCGTTGACCGATTCCCGGACCGTGCGTTGCACTTGGGGCAGCAGATCGGGCAGCGGACCGTCCCAGGCCGCTTCGTCGGCTACCAGCGAATCGAGGAGCCGAGTGTAGGCGGTGAACATCGCGTCGAGTACGCCCGGCGCGAAGATCTGCTCCCGCGCGTCCCAGTTGACCAGCAGGCCGCCGTCGAACTCGGTGACCTGGGCGTCCAGCGCCACCTGCGGGCCCTGGGAGATGATCCACACCGGATCGCCGAAAGATTCCCGCACGGCTGTGGCGAACAATTCGCCCAACCCCAGAGCGCTGGTATAGACCACGGGCGCCAACTGAGGCTCGGCGTGGTGGCGTCCCAGATCACGCAGCACATCGACTCCGGGATAGGAGGCGTGGGCAGCGTCGCGGCGAAAGCGCGTTTGCAGAGCCGTGGCCCGTTCGGTGAATGTGCCCGCTTCGGCGGAGTCCACCGCGACCAGCACCGAGGAGGTGAAATCGCCGACCAGGTCCCCCACGACCGGATGCAACGGATCCCGGTCGAACAACGGCACATTGAGCAGGAATTCCGTTTGGGCGCTCCAGTTTCCGATCACCTCGGCGAATACCGAGGCGACGGCCATCGCCGGAGTCAGCCCACGACCCCGCGCTCGCTGTTCGAGCGTGTGCCGGGCGTCCGGTGGTAGCCAATAATGTTTGCGGACCACCTGGGTTCCCGGACTGGTTCTCGATTCCGGGATCGCGGGTGCGCCAGGCAGTTCCGGTAGCCTGTCGGCCCAATATGCGCGGGCTGTGCGGTATTCCGGTCTGTCACGCAACCGGTCACGGTCGATGAGATAGCGGCGATAGCTGTAGCGCAGTTCGGGCAGCCTCGCCCGCGGATCGCGATACAGCGCTGCCAAATCGGCGAACAGGACCCGCAGACTCTGCGCGTCCGCGGCCAACATGTCCAGGTTGACATGCACACGGGTCCCTTGGGGGGTGCGCGACAGCTGCACATCGAACACCTCGCCCCGCGCTACGCCGAGTTGCCGGTGCGACAGCTGCGAACGCAGCCGGTCCAGCCCCTCCGGATCGGTGCGGAAATCGTGCACTCGCAGGCCGGGCCACGGACTGCGGGCCAGAACACGTTGTCTCCCCTGCGCGTCGAATGCGGCCCGCAGCATGTCGTGGCGTTCGAACAGCGCTCGGACCGCGGTCTCGAGCTGGACCGGATCGACGTCGCGGCCGTCGAATTCGTTGTAGAAGTGCGCCGCGACCCCGCCGAGTCGCTGACCCGGTTGCCGCCCGGCCCAGTAGGCATGCGCCATGGTGGCCAGATCGAATGTGTCGCTCTCACTTGCTGTTTCGGGTTCGCGACGTTCTCGGCCGTCGATGAACTCATCGGCTCGATCTGGGGCCACATCGGCGACCAGCTCCACCCAATCGCGTAGCCGGGGTCGTTCGAGCAGGTCGACGAACCCCGCGCTCGCACCGGCCCGCCGCCATTGTGCAGCCAGTTCCATCGCGGAGATCGAATCGATTCCCCTGCGCAACAGATCCTCGTCCGGGTCGATCGTCACCGGCGAGACGCCGAGAACCCCTGCGACTGCGGCAATTACATCGGATTCGGCTATCGGCATCGCCCGTCCTCTTCTCTGGAAAGTCGTGCGAAGACAGGCTAACGTAATCGGCAATGATTTTCATTAAGATTGCCGGGAGGGTGCTCGTGACGGACTCGACGCCTCCGATGTTGCTGGCCCGGACCGGATCTGACGGGCGGTAGCCGCGGTGTCAGTGGGAGGTTCGCGATGCTGGGACTGCTACGTCCGGGACGCACCCGGATCGCGGTGGCGATCGGATGCCGAACACGCGCGCGGACACGCACAGACCCGGCGGCTGGCACCGTCCCCTCCACCCCCCACCAGTCGATACGACTACCCGATCGACCGACGATGCCCGACCGATGGCAGAGCAGGAGTCTTGACCCGATGACGCAGACCGATCCGACCTACGATGTCGCCATTCTCGGAGCGGGCATCGCCGGAAGCACCCTCGGGGCTATTCTGGCCCGCCACGACGTCAGAGTGCTGCTGATCGACGCCGGAGTGCATCCCCGGTTCGTGGTCGGGGAATCCACCATTCCCTACGCCACCAACACCATGAACATCCTCGCCGAGCGCTACGACGTTCCCGAACTGGCGCCGCTGTCGAATTTCAAGGACACCACCGACCGGGTCAGCGTGATGTGCGGCCAGAAGCAGAATTTCGGCTTCGTCTACCACCGACCCGACCGGCCGCAGGACCCGGATCAGGCGAATCAGGTGGTGCTACCGATCTGGTACCGCACGGAGGCGCACTGGTTCCGCCAGGACATTGATGCCTATGTCTTCGATCTGGCCGTGAAATACGGCGCCGACCACCGGCTCAACACTCGCATCGACGCCATCGACATCGACCCGGAGCAGGGCGTCACGCTGACGTCGACATCCCGGCAACGGTTCCGCGCCGAATATCTCATCGACGCCAGCGGGTTTCGCTCACCGGTCTCGGAACGATACGGGCTGCGCGAACAGCCCACGCGCGCGCGGACCCACTCGCGGTCGCTGTTCACCCACATGGTCGGCGTGAAGCCCTTCGACGCGGTCAGCGCGGTCCGATACGGGCAGCCGACCCGATGGCACGACGGCACACTGCACCACGTCTTCGACGGCGGCTGGCTGTGGGTCATCCCGTTCGACAATCACGACGCGTCCATGAATCCGCTGTGCAGCGTCGGGCTGACCCTCACCGACGGCAGTGATCCGGACCAGCGTGACGCACCCGAGAAGGAGTTCGACGACTTCTTGCGCCGCTTCCCCGCCATCGCCGAACAGTTCACCGACGCCCGTCCGGTTCGCCCTTGGGTCAGCACGGGTCGGCTGCAGCACTCGGTGTCACGTACCGTCGGCGACCGCTTCTGCCTCACCGCGGCCGCCGCCGGAACCATCGATGCACTGTTCTCTCGCGGCCTGGCGAACACCTTCGAAATTGTCAACGCGCTGGCCTGGCGGCTCATCGCCGCCGCATCCGACGGCGACTGGTCGCTCGAGCGGTTCGGCTACGTCGACGACATCCAACAGCGCATGTTCGACATGAACGACGACCTCGTCTACTCCTCGTATGTCGCCTTCCGCGACTACACCTTGTGGGACGCGATGATCAGGGTCTGGGACACCTTCAGCTTCTATTTCGCCGCCACTCAAGAGCACACGCTGGGCAAGTACCTGACCTCCCGCGACGACCACCTGTTCCGGGCACGTGAAACCGCTGGTACGGCGCTGTCTGCCGCGCTACGTGAGCTGCTGGCCACCGCACGCACCACCTGCCAGGCCGTCGAGCGCGGCGAACTTGCCCCGGCCGCCGCGGCCGACAAGCTGATCGACTACGTGCACCGCGAGGGATTCTGGCCCGACTACATGCCGCACCTCGATCGCGAGGCCAAGTTCTTCGATATGAATCAGGATCGCGCCATGCGCATCATGCACTGGTCGCGCACCAAAGCGCCGCAGCGCATCAGAGAGTCGTTCGCGTGATCCCAGCCCCCCGTTCGATTCTCGGCACGACTGCCGCGGCGGTGGCGATCATGCTCGCCGCCGCCGCGGCAGTGGTCGCGAATCCGGTCACCGGATTCCGGCCGAGCACTTGTCATGAGGTGACTGCGACACTTCCCGATTCGAGCCGGACCATCGCGGGCACGCTGTGTGCTCCGCAGGGCGCTGCTGCGGTGCAGATCCTGCTGCACGGCTCTACCACCAACCGCAGCTACTGGGACTTCCCGTACCAATGGCCGACATATTCGTATGTGCACGCCGCCCAGACCGCCGGGTTCGCGACGTTGCGGATCGATCTGCTCGGGTCCGGCGCCTCCTTCCACCCGGCGAGTACCGCCGTCGGCTACGGTGACCAGGCGGACGCGGTCCATCATCTGGTGTCCGCCCTGCGAGATGGCAGCTTCGACGGAGCTCGGTTCGACACCGTCGCGATCGTCGGTCACAGCAGTGGTTCGCTGGTGGGCCTGCTCGAAGCGGCGCGCTATCACGACGTCGACGCCCTGGTCGTCACGGCGTTCACCCCGATGTTCAACGTCGACGACATCCTCACTCGCCTTGTGCCGAATCTCGTTCCCGCCGTGCTGGATCCGCGATTCAGCGGATCCGGTCTCGACCCCGGATATGTGACCACGAGAGCCGGATCACGCGCGATGTTCTACCACCCGGCCGATACCGACCCGCAGGTCATCGCCGCCGATGAGACGAGCAAGGACACCACCGCTATGCCCGTGCTGACCACCGTCACGCCGGCGACCGTGTTCGAGGCGATGCAAGCCGTCGACATCCCGGTTCTCACCGTGAACGGAGCCGACGATCCGTTCTCCTGCGGATTGCTCGCCTCGGACTGCTCGTCGTCGACTGCCCTCGCCGCGTCCGGACGCGCCGTCTTCGGGCCCACTGCAGTAATCGAGGCCGAAATAGTGCCCCACAGCGGACACAACCTCGCACTCGAATACACCGCTGCGGCCACCGCGCAGACGATCTCGTCGTTTCTGACCCGCCGCCTCGGCACAGGACATCCCGGCACCGAGGCAGAGCGGTGATGTCCGAGAAGACCGCCCTTCGCCGGGAATATCACCAGAGCATTGTGCGTGGGCAGTTCGACCCGGTCACGGTGACCGCCGCACTCGCCGCCTCGGGGCGATTGTCCGGCTACGTCGCCTACGAACGTGAGGGCCGAATCCACGTCGGCGCCAATCCGATCGGATCGGTCACCGTCGATCGGAACCATATTCGTTCCACCCTCGGCGGAGAGTCCACCCAGGCGTGGAGCGGCACCCCGTGGCCGCTGGTCGGGGCCGCGCTAGAGCACGCGCCGGTGTCCGGCTGGCGTGCATACGGGTGGGCCTGTTTCGAGCTGGCGCATCCGACCGCGGCATCGCACGACGTGCTGGCACACGTGATGATTCCGGGCATCGAGTTCGACATC
This sequence comes from Nocardia sp. NPDC050710, assembly GCF_040654375.1. NCBI lineage: Bacteria > Bacillati > Actinomycetota > Actinomycetes > Mycobacteriales > Nocardiaceae > Nocardia > Nocardia sp. NPDC050710. Next base: position 200,671 of record NZ_JBFAHV010000014.1, read on the forward strand.
GGCGACGACGCGGTGCTGATCCGCACCTGCGAGTCGGCCGACGAGCTGCCGCACATCGTGGCAGACCTGAAGCAACTCGCGGCGGACCTGCCCGACACCAGCCCTCGACCAGTCCACATCGCCGAGATCGACCCACAGTTTCTTCGCGCGGTAGGTACGGCGGTCGACCGCATCCGGGCGCACGCACTGCAGAAGGTCATTCTGTCGCGCGTCATCGACGTCCCGTTCCCGGTGGATATGCCCGCTACATACGTCGCTGGGCGGCGGGCCAACACACCGGCCCGCTCTTTCCTTGTCGACCTTGGTGGATGGCAGGTCGCGGGATTCAGCCCGGAAACTGTGCTGGAGGTGGACACCGACGGAATCGCAGCGACCCAACCGCTGGCGGGCACCCGGGCGCGGACCGGCGACGCCGAGGTGGACCGGACACTGCGTGCGAAACTGCTCACCGATCCGAAAGAGGTTTTCGAGCACGCCATCTCGGTGCGGCTCGCAGTCGAGGAGCTGACGACGATCGGATGTGCAGGCACAACCCGGATCAGCGAATTCCTCGAGGTCAAGGCCCGTCACAGCGTGCAGCATCTGGGATCACGGGTCGAAACCCGGCTCGCTCCCCCACATTCACGCTGGGATGCCCTCGGCGCAGTCTTCCCCGCGATCACCGCATCGGGACTACCGAAGGCCGCGGCCTGCGAGGTGATCGGCGAACTCGAACCCCGCCCGCGCGGTCTCTACGGCGGTGCGGTCCTGGTGGCCGACCACGGCGGCGAACTGGACGCGGCATTGGTGCTGCGCGCGGTCTACCAGCGCGCAGGACACGCCTGGCTGCGCGCCGGCGCCGGGGTGGTCTCCGCCTCCACCCCGGCCCGTGAGCACGAGGAGACCTGCGAGAAATTCGGCAGTGTCGCACCGTATCTGGTGCCCGCCGCGCATCCACCTACCACGGAAACGGCAGAGAGGCAGCGAATATGACAGCGAGGCCAGGCGTTCGCGGCGGGTTCGACCGGATACCCGACCACCTCGCCGAATCCTATCGAGCCGCAGGGTACTGGACGCGTACGTCACTGGGTGAACTGCTGCGCGACGCTGTGTCGCGCTGGCCGGACCGCCCGGTGCTGCACGCCGGTGACGGGGTGCGGACCTATCGTGAGCTCGATTCCCACGCCGACCGAATGGCCCATGGACTGCTGGCATCGGGCGTCGCGCCCGGCGACCGCGTTGTGGTTCAGTTGCCGAATGTCGCCGAATTCGTGGTGGTGCTGTTCGGACTGTTACGCGCAGGGGCGATCCCGGTGCTCACCTTGCCCGCCCATCGCCGCACCGAAATCACCCATTTCGCACAGCTTTCCGGTGCCACCGCCTACATCACAGCCGATCGGATCCGTGACTTCGACTACCGGGAGCTGGCGAGCGAGGTGGTCGACGCGGTGCCCTCGGTGCGTCAGGTCTTCGTCCTCGGCGACCCCGGACCATTCCGCGCACTGAGTTCGGTTCCGTGCGAAGGCAATTCGCTACCCCAACCGAATCCCGACGAGGTAGCGCTCCTTCTGGTATCCGGCGGCACCACCGGATTGCCCAAACTGATTCCCCGCACCCACGAAGACTATTCCTACAACGCGCGGGCCAGTGCCGAGGTCTGTGGCTGCGGTCCCGACGATGTCTATCTGGCGACTCTCCCGGTCGCACACAACTTCCCGCTCGCGTGTCCGGGCATTCTCGGCACCATCGCCACCGGCGGGTCGATCGCCTTCACCGCCGTGGCCAGTCCCGACGCCGCCTTCCCCGCCATCGAACGCCACCGTGCCACCCTGACTGCCGTGGTGCCGCAGCTGGCGCAGCTGTGGTGCGCGGCAACCGAATGGGAAAACGCCGATCTGTCGTCGCTGCGACTGCTTCAAGTAGGCGGGGCCAAACTGGCGGAGGCGAACGCCCGCGCGATCCGGCCCGCGCTGGGTGCGCAACTTCAGCAGGTCTTCGGGATGGCCGAGGGCCTGCTCAATTTCACCCGGCTCGATGACGACGACGATATCGTGTGCACCACGCAGGGCCGCCCACTCTCACCGGCCGACGAGATACGCGTGGTCGACGCAGACGGCATGGACGTCACACCCGGCGAACAGGGTGAATTGCTCACCCGCGGCCCCTACACAATCCGCGGTTACTATCGTGCCCCGCAGCACAATTCGCTTGCCTTTACCCCCGACGGCTACTACCGCAGCGGCGACTTGGTCCGCCAATTGCCCAGTGGACACCTCGTGGTCTGCGGCCGGATCAAGGACGTCATCAGTCGCGGCGGCGAGAACATATCCTGTGCGGAGCTCGAGGAGCATCTGCTCGCCTACCCCGGTATCCGGCACGCGGCGGCGGTCGGAGTGCCGCACGGTCAGGGGGAGAAAGTCTGCGCCGTCGTGGTCGTCGACGGCGAGACACCGACCCTCGCTGACCTGAGAGGGTTCCTCATCGATCGCGGACTGGCCTCGTTCAAACTCCCCGACATGATCCGCAAGGTCGCCGGCCTACCTGTCACCGCCGTCGGGAAGGTCGACAGAAAAGCCTTGCGCACGCAGCTCTGATCATCTCCGGACACCGTCGCGACACACCTCCACCCACCGCCGCGCCCGACATTCAGAGCGAGACAGGGGAAAACAGTGCCGACACGAACACAAGGCACGCGGCTTCAGCCGATCCGCCGTCGGATCGCCGAGCGGACCCGTGTTGTACTGGACGCCCTGGCCAGCGGCGATCACTTCTGGACACACCAGCAGCTCTACGACGAGCTGCGCACCGGCGACGTCCCCATCTCGGCTTCCACCGTCTACCGCATCTTGCGCAAACTCCATGAGCTGGACCAGGTGGAGACCTTGCGCTCCGAGGACGGGAAACTGATGTACCGCCTCGGCAACGCAGACGGTGGTCACCACAATCTGGTCTGCCGCCGGTGCGGTCACGCCGAACGATTCATCCTCGAGGCGCTCGACCAGCGCGCCGAGCGGCTCGGCCGACAGTTCGGCTTCTCCGATATCGACTGCCGTTTCGATATCTACGGCATCTGCCGCAACTGCCGCACGCCGACCTGAAGGCGCAAGGTCATCGAGTCCCTCGGGGACATCCTGCCGTCCGCACGGCGGGCGCACGATCCGACAAAAGCGGACCTCCACCAGGTTCTCCACCTGGGTATACCACTGCTGGGCGTCGAGACGACCGCGGTCAATAGTTGGCGTTCGAGCCTCAGCACGGTCAAACCCTGCGCTGTGACGCAAGCAATCCTCGACACGACCCGCTCGACGCGCTGCTGCGAGCCGAAAGAATTGTGCCAGAGCATGTCCGGAACATGGATACGGTGCAAGAGGTGGTCGGGCAGAGAATGCGCAAAGCCAAGCGCGGCCTCGCGGCTGGCGATCTCGGCAAGTTTGCTCAGCGTGTAGGTGTAGTGGTGGCCTAGCTCGGGACAGATCCTGAGCAGGACTGCCACGATGGGCTCATGACTGAGCTGTCCTGACTCAATTGATCTGATGCCTGCGGAATCCGTCTCGGGAGCCCTGTCCGAGTTCAGCTGTGGCGGCGAGTATCTCGCTTTCAGAGAGATATTGTCAAGACTTGTGGATCAGCGTGTCGGCTGCCATATCAAGCGGATGTCTGGCTCGTGTTCTTCGTTGCGCGTGCCGTCGGTGCGCTCGGTCTCGATGAAGCCGTGTCGTAGGTAGAACCGTTGCGCTGCGGCATTGGTTTGGAAAGTCCACAGTCGCAAGCCATTTGGTTGGCGTTGCTTGGCCAGCTCCACGAGCCGGTCGCCCAGGCCGCGGCCGCGCCATGCTGGTTCCAGGTAGAGTTGTTCAAGCTCCTCGCCATCGAGCACGAGCAACCCGACCACCGAGCCCGCGGCGACCGCGACCCAGGTCTCGTGGTGCGGGACGACGAGATCGGCGATCCAACGGCGGACCTGCTCGTCGTTGTGGGCGCGGCGGACGGTCGGCAGGGCGACAGCGAAGGACCGCAGCCACACGTCGGCGACGGCCGATGCGTCGGAGTCGCTGGCGCGCCGGAGGACTACCTCATCGCTGTTCATGGTGTTTCATGCGACTGCCGTGGTGTGTGGTTCATCCGGGTTGGTGGGTGTGATATCAATGGGCCGCTCCAGCAGTTTGCCCTTGTGGAAGACGGCGCCGTTGCGGACGAGCGCGACCAGGTGTGGGGCGCTGACGGCCCGCCACCGGTTCAGCGCGGCCTCGATCAGCTTGTAGGCCATAGCGATTTCGGCGGCGCGGGAGCCGGGTCCTTTGGTGACCTTGGTGCGCAACCGGACGGTGGCGAAAGTCGACTCGATCGGGTTCGTGGTCCGCAGATGGATCCAGTGCTCGGCCGGATACCGGTAGAACTCCAGCAGCACGTCGGCGTCGCTGGTGATCTTCGCGACCGCTTTGGGGGTACTTTGCGCCGTAATCGATCTCGAACGCCTTTATCGCCAACTGCGCCTTGTCGATGTCGGCTGCGTTGTAGATCTCCTTCATCGCCGCGACCGCGCCTGGATGCGCTGATTTCGGCAGCGCGGCAAGAACATTTGCCTGCTTGTGCCACCAGCAACGCTGTTCCCGCGTCTCGGGGAATACCTCCCGCACCGCCTTCCAGAACCCCAGCGCCCCGTCACCGATGGCCAGCACCGGTGCCCGCATACCGCGACGGCGGCAATCACGCAGCAGATCCGCCCAGGATTCGTGCGATTCCCGGAACCCGTCGGTCAGCGCGATGAGCTCCTTACGTCCGTCGGCGCGGACCCCGATCATCACCAGCAGACACAGTTTCTCCTGCTCCAAACGGACCTTCAAGTGGATCCCGTCGACCCACAAGTAGACGTAGTCCACATTCGAAAGATCCCGGACCGCAAAGGCTTTCGCCACGTCCTGCCACTGCGCTGTCAGCCGGGTGATCGCCGAGGCCGACAACCGGCCCCGGTGCCGAGGAACCGCTCCAGGGCCACCGGTGGACAGCCCGTGCAGATACAGCAGCGGCGGCACCTCGCTGATCTGCGGCGAACGCCGACACCTGGCCGGCAGGATCGCCGAGGAGAACCGCTTACGCTCACCGGTTTCCGGATCGACACGATTGTCGTTGATCCGTGGCGCACGCACCTCGACCGCACCCGCCGACGTCAGCACCGTCCGTTCGACGTGATAGCCGTTGCGCACCACCAACCGCCGCCCGTTGTGATCTACCCGATCGGCGAACTGCTCCACATACGCCGCGACCTCGGCCTGCAACGCCGCGGCCAGCATCCGCCGTGCGCCCTCGCGCACGATCTCGTCGATCGGCGAGTACGACTCACCACCAGCCGCGTTGTCCTGATTGGAGCCAGCGCCGCCGTCGATTACCTTGAGCATCAGGATGTACCTTCCTGCCCGGCGCGCCAACGCCGGGACCGATCAGACCCTTGCATTCAGATCATCCGGGAAGGTCCATCCTTCCCGGTCATGTCGGGTAAGGACGGCGCATTGCTGCGCCGTCCTCCCCTCAGAACCGTGCGAGCGGTTGTTCACCGCACACGGCTCAAGCAAGCCGCGAGGA